>JABSPK010000009.1 GCA_013214065.1 Flavobacteriaceae bacterium | reverse complement strand
ATGTAAGTCACTCCTTGCAATAAAAAACCCCTCGGCTTGTGTGCGGTGCCTGAGGGGTCTTACCAAAAAATCTTCATCCTTTTCGCACACAATTACAATACAACAATACGCACTTTTTTTCATATTTTTCATATTTATTTCGCTTTTTTAACATATAGTATGCAATTTATTACATACCTTTACCTCACAATCGAGGGGTAAAATCGATTCTACCGAAGATTTTTTTCATAGAGTTTTAGTTGGCTAGTCCCCTTGTTTACCCCAAGGGGATTTTTTGTTGGGACTGTTAGGGCTTCATTAATCATCTATCATGCTAACACCCCACGCCCCCTCTAGGAGAGCGAAGATGTCGAAGATGGAGGGGGTTTTTAAAATACAACAGGTCAAGGGTATTCAAATCCTTAGTTGTCGCTAATGTAGGCCGTAGTAATGCCTTTTAAAGTAAGCTCTTTCCTTGACCGGTGGATTTTCATTAGAGCTAATTACTATAAGACTGACACCCCGGAAAGACGGGGTTTTTAAAGAGTAAATACTAAAATCAAATAATGGACATAATCGATTTCAAAAGAGTGGACAACTACCAAATAGAAGGTATAGACACAAAAGACTATCCCGATTTCTGCGATGCCTTTATTGCGGCTTGTGATATCGACGGAAGGGAAGCAACTGAAGAAGAGTTGGATTTGATAAACGAGCAATGTGATTTTATCAGCGAACTCGCTTTAGAGGCATTGCATTAAAGAGTAACTAAAAACAAGAGATATGGTAAACAAGAGGATGATTTGGTCTATATCAAACACCAACGTTCATGTTGAGTTTACAGAAAGTGAAAAACTCAACATAGAGATTAATAATGAACTTTCTATCGAGGAAGTCGAAGCTTTAATTCAAATACTGAACAAAGCACTTCACGAAATGGTATTAGCAAAATGAAAAAACTGATCTACATACTCGCCTTACTATCCCTTTCCTGTTCTAAAGAGGAAAGCATAACGGTATCCATAAAGAGCGCATTCACTTGGAACGACACTTGCGGAAACCACGAAAGGATAGGCTGCATGGAACTGGATATAGACGGAAAGACCTATACCCTAGTACCTGAGTATGTAGAGATAGGATTAAGGGCCGAATTGGATCTGCCGATGGGCGAAAAGACGGTAACAAGGGCGGAGGTATTCGATTTCGAGGGAAAGAGGATATACTACCAAAGCAATTGGGAAGAAAGGACGGAAGCGGATGTAGTGAGCATCCCTTACGATTTTGATGAAGTTTTGGTTTTACAATGGAGGTGTGATGGGTAAACACGCTAAACCTTTAACGATAGATCAAGTAGATGAAATTCTTTACCTCTTTGATATTCTACAGGACAACTCAGTGCCTAATCTTATAAAAGAAACAG
Organism: Flavobacteriaceae bacterium; assembly: GCA_013214065.1. GTDB lineage: Bacteria > Bacteroidota > Bacteroidia > Flavobacteriales > Flavobacteriaceae > Flagellimonas_B > Flagellimonas_B algarum. The sequence continues at coordinate 137,380 of JABSPK010000009.1, read as the reverse complement.
GCTTTACAATCACTCAAATTAATAACGTATTAGAATCAAAATGGAGTATTTAGATTTTTTACAACGCAAATCAGTTCTTATAAAAGATGTAGGATTTAATCCAAACGGACTAAACTCAAATCTTTTCGACTTCCAAAAGCATATTGTTAGGACCGCCTTAAAAAAAGGACGTTATGCAATTTTTGCAGATTGTGGGCTGGGCAAAACATTAATGCAATTAGAAATAGCTAGGCAATGCGCTTTAAGAACCCACAAACCTAGTTTAATATTAGCTCCTTTGGCAGTTGTAGAACAAACCAAAAAAGAAGGTTTAAAGTTCGGTATTGTTTGTGGTCAATTAGACATTGAAGTTCACAACTACGAACAACTTAAAAACCTAGACACTAGCAAATATGGGTGTGTTTGTTTAGATGAATCTTCTATACTTAAAAACTTCCAAGGAAAAACCAAAAAGGATTTAATAGAGTCTTTTAGAGAAACTCAATATAAATATTGTTTTACTGCTACCCCTAGCCCTAACGATACTATGGAGCTAGGCAACCACGCGGAATTTTTAGGGCAAATGAAGTTTAAAAATATGTTGTCTATGTACTTCATTAATGATATGGACACTGTGCAAAAATGGAGACTAAAAGGCCATGCAGAAAAGCCGTTCTGGAGCTGGGCATCTTCTTGGTCTGTTTGCCTAACAAACCCTAATGATATGGGTTTTTGCCAACAAAACTACACACTACCAGAATTAAATATTTTGGAGCATAAGCTTCAAAGCCAAAAGCTAGACAACGGTCTCTTGTTTAATGATCTATCGGTAAGCTCCACAAACCACAATCAAGAGTTAAAAAGAACTTTTGATATACGTATGGCTAAAACTTTAGAATTAGCAAAAGGGAACGATCCTGTTATCGTTTGGGTAAAACACAACGAAGAAAGTACCTACCTAGCTAAACATATCGAAGGAGCTAAAGAAGTAACCGGATCAATGAAAGACGAGCAAAAGAAAAAACTTTTGTTGGGGTTTGCTGATGGGGACTTTAGGGTGCTTGTTACTAAGCCTAAAATAGCCCAATATGGATTAAACTATCAGCACTGTAATATACAAGTGTTTCCTTCCTTGGATTTTAGCTTTGAAGGGACCTACCAAGCTATTAGAAGGTCCTATCGTTTCGGGCAAAAAAGAAAAGTAAACATCCATCTTATCAGTACAGATACTATGGCCAATGTTTTACAATCAATATCAAGAAAACAAAATGAATTTTTAACCATGCAAAAAAATCTATCACAGTATGCGGCCTAACTATCAACTCTACAACAACGATTGTATTGATCAATTAAGACAACTACCAGATAATCATTTTGGTTTTTCAGTTTTTAGCCCTCCGTTTGCGGAGCTTTACACCTATTCAGATGATATTAGAGATATGGGCAACTCCAAAGACTACGACGAGTTTTTTACACACTTCTCTTATTTAACCCCTGAGCTTTACAGAACATTAAAACCAGGAAGGTTAATTGCAGTTCATTGTATGGATGTTTCATTACAAAAAGGCAAAGACGGTGTAATAGGCTTAAAAGACTTTAGCGGGGACCTTGTAAAGGCTTTTACTGATCAAGGGTTTATCTATCATTGCCGAGTTACTATTTGGAAAAACCCAGTAACCGAAATGCAAAGAACTAAGGCTTTAGGATTGTTGCATAAGACAATCAAAAAAGATAGTTCAATGTCTAGGGTTGGTGGATCTGACTATATCCTAGTTTTTAGAAAAGATGGAGAAAACGAAAATCCAATAGTTCACCAAGACAAGGACCCAGCAAAAGAAAATTATCTACCTGTGGACTTATGGCAAAAATACGCTAGCCCGGTATGGTATGATATAAACTACTCCAATACTTTGCAATATAGATCTGCTAGAGCAGATAAAGACGAAAAGCATATTTGCCCACTTCAATTAGAAACTATAGAACGTTGTTTGCATTTGTGGAGCAATGAAGGAGACACCGTTTTAAGTCCGTTTGCTGGTATTGGCAGTGAAGGACACGAAGCAATTAAACTAAACAGAAACTTTGTAGGAATTGAGTTAAAACCTAGTTACTTCAATCAAATGAAGAAAAACCTTGAAGCCTTAAAAAAGCTCAGGTTTCAAATGGAGTTATTTTAAAGCAGGAGTACAAAGTATAAAGAACGCTACGGCACAAACAACGATATTCAGCTAGAATGGAACTAGAGATACTTACAAAAGCGGATACACTTATTTTATTTTGAGCGAAACGGTTACCATAACGAAAGAACTATTCGAAGAGCTTGTATATCAAGAGGCTCGAAGAATGCGCATTCAGGAGCGAACACACTGCCTAAAAGCAAAAGAAGCGGCTATTGAGTTGGGATGCTCGGAAAGAACCCTTAGGAGCCTTAAAAAGCAGGGCAAAATAAAACCTGGGGGTGTTCGCGGGACTTATACCAGGGAGTCCATTCTAAGATTCAAAGAGGGCCGCTAAAATCCTTCGGTGTTCCTCGTCTATCAATTCGTAGGATAGCCTACCGATATAACCCTCGTCAACATCTTCATTTGCATGGCCCATTAACTTCTTGGTAACCGACCTTCTCGCCCTGCATTCCTCGGAAGCCGTTTTAAAAATGTACCTGGGCATCGCACTTCTCAATCCCGATTCTATTTCCAACTTTTTACCGATCCTTCTCAAGGTGGTATTATATCCATCCCTGAAATTCTTAAAACCCGGATTCGATGGGTGTTTGAACCAAAACCCATAGGTCTTGAGATATTCCAAGGCAAAATCCGTCAGCATATTGTCGACGGTTTCCCCGCCCCCTTCTTTGCTACGGTTCTTATACCGCTGGAATTTTATCCTTCCGTTCTTAATGTTGGATTCTGACAATTGCCCTAGGTCGGACAAGTAATGGCCTCCGATGTGTATTTGAAAAATAAAGGTTTGGGCGACTTTCTTTAAATTGGCCTGTTGGGCTTTGTTCCCGTAGCCCTCAAAACTCGCAAGCATTCGCACCTCTTCAAAAGTAGGTAGCACCAAAGGGGTCGTTCGTTTCCTTTTTATCCTATGGCCGGTAAATGGGTTTGTATCCACATAACCCCTCCTTACCGCTTCATTGAATACGGTGGATGCCGTTCTTATGTAGTGCGATATCCCACCTTCCCCAGTTCCGGACTTCTTTTTGTAGGTTATGAATTGACGCACCCAATTATAATCGATTTCCCTTAGACCAATATCGGAAGTGTAGTAGGAAAGTTCCTTTTTGAGCCTTATAAAAGAATCCTGTGACATTCCCCTATCCTCCCGTTCTTGGATTATTTCGTCGAGATATCCGAACAATGATTCTCCCTGCGGAGCCGGTAGACCGTCTTTAATAAGTTCCTTTGATCGCCATAGGTCAAATCGGTTTTTATTGCAGTGTTCGATCTCCATATGCAATAATTCCTGTCTTTGTGCAATAAAAGGATCGATTCGAAGCTTCTTGGTGGTCTGGTATTTTTTTAAGGCTATGTAAGCGTGTTTCTTTATCTTCGTGCAGTAAACCCGTATTCTCAAAGGGTATCCCTCCGCTCGCTTGGTTCTCGTGTCGAGTATGATTTCAGCCTTTATCATGTGCAATAAAAATGCAATAATTCTTTCCGAAAGTTACCTTTTTATGTCGGAAACTGCCAAATATGCAATGAAAAAAGTGTAGTTAGGAAAGGTCTAGAAATAAGAAAACCCCTGTAAATACAAGGGTTTTCATGTTGTCGGGGTGGCAGGATTCGAACCTGCGACCTCCTGCTCCCAAAGCAGGCGCGATAACCGGGCTACGCTACACCCCGGACTGAGCTTCACATTGATGTCGTATTGACATGGTTAGCGAAAGGGCCAGCTGAATGGCTGGTTGACATTTGCTAATGCAGCTCGAGTCTCTTTTGACTTATGCCTCGCGGAGAGACTGGGACTCGAACCCAGGCGACAGTTACCCGCCGACAGATTAGCAATCTGCTCCGTTACCACTCCGGCACCTCTCCTATCTTTTGTAAAGATCGTTCGCAAAAATTGCGGACGCAAAAATACCTTTTCCCGTCAAAGGATGCAACTATTTTTGAAAATATTTGAGGGGCATCCGATCCCTATGGTTTTGGATGGTGATACACTCCGGAAAGAACACCCTCGCGTCTGTGGGCCTTCTTATTCCAAGCGGTCGATCGTCTGCTGTAATTTGGCGGTTTTCCCTTCAGCCGTAATCACCTTGGCATCAATGGTTACCGTCGCTTCGCTATCCCATTCCGGTAAAGCCACGCGGGCCTCCCCATTGGCATCGGTACGCAAAACGGGGTTCCAATAAAGCGTTTTTTCAGCACTCTTGGCCTGTAGGTTCCTCGGCAAGCGGTACTCGTCGAACCCTAAGGATTCATGGTAGCCTTGAAAGGTCAATTGGGCGTCTTTACGCGCCAAATAATTCTGGTTCGATCCGCTGCGGGTATAGATCAAAATCGCCCCACCAGCGGCTCGGGTCCCGTACATCGAAGCATTGGGGCCGTACAACAACTCAATGCGTTCGACATCGGTCGCGGGTACGATACTGATGATATCGATCAAGGAAGTCGGTTGGATCAACGGAAACCCGTCAATAACCCATAGAATCGGTCCCAATCCCGCTGCCCTTGGCAAAATCACTTCCGGGTTGATATCGCCCATGCGGATCACTTGGACCCCGGGAATGTTCAAGAACATCTGTGGAATGGTCTTCGGGCGATCGACATCTTGATAAGTGACCCGGCTGGGTGCGACCCCATAAAAGGAAGGTTTGAAAAAGCGTTCGGTCTTTTGCTCGGTCAAGGTCACCTCTTCCAAGGCGATCAGGTTGGCTTCGTTTTCGGTCTCGAAGGCCAAGGCCGTCTTTTTCGCCAATTTGTTCTTGGCAGTACCTTGCGCCCCATCGTTTGGGGCAACATCGGAAATGGGCGGCAAATCATAAGCATAAGGCACGACGCGCACGAGGCGTTCCTTGGTTTCTTCCCCTGACGTCCGGAAATGCATGCCTACATCACCACTGAATTGCAGATTCGAAAGTTTGAACAAGCCTTCATCATTGGTACGCAGTTCCTCAATGACCACATCCTTTCCGTCGGATATGTAGATTTGGATCGGGGTATCGGTCAATAAGGTTCCGTCAAAATCATAGGCCTGTCCATAGAATTCCAATCCATTTTGGAAATCGTATTTGATCTTCTCAGGGAGCGCCGATTCGTCTAGTTGTTGTCCTACAGCCGACTGTTGGGTGAGCAACAACAGGTCATTGGCAAAACGCTCGTTGCGTTTGCTGGTGAAGCCCGTACTTGCCTTTTGGGCGGTTTCGACGCGCATTTCGGTAACGGCCACGGACACCTCGGTTTGAATCGGGGTTCCTTCGGTGTCGCGTACCGTGAACACCAATTCTTGCCCCCCGTTGGCACGTGCTTCCTTTCGGGCGGTGAGTTGCAAGGCTTCTTGACCGATCACCACCGGTCGTTTGGCCCAAACCTGACCGAACTCATCCTGTACTTCAAGGATCATCACCCCTGCAGGCAATGCTTTTTTGGCGATATCGATCTCAGCGACCCCATCCTTAAAGGTAATATCCGTCTCGAATTGGGGAATTCCATTGACCACCCCACGTAGTTTTGTCACGTTGCCACGAAGCTTTTCACTGGCCGTAATACGCGCATTGATAACCTGTTCCATTAAGGTATTCACTTGTAGGGTATACCCAACATCGTGCACTTCGGGCAAGGCTATGCGTTGGTTGCCATTGACGACCAGAAAGTACTGTTCCCTTTCTTTCGGGTTTAACAGAAAGGTTCCGAAACCTACCTCAAAATCCTTGACCTGGACTACGACGGCATCATTTTGATCGACTACGGTCACACTTTGGACATCCTCTTGGATGGCAACGGCCACCCGGTTTTCCAAACCGGCCACCAACTGTCCCCCTTCAGGGAAAATCCCCAGTGAATAGGTCGCATCGGTAAGGGGATTGGCTTCAGTTTCCGGGTTTCCGATACGAACCGATTGCACGGCAAACTGTTCCGGTCCGTAGTTCTGCATCCATCGGGTATAGGCCCTAAAAATATAGTCGCCTTTCTTGGTTCGTTTCGGGATTTGGAACGACCCCTGGGCCATACCATTCGCAATCGGATGCTGCTGGGCCGCGATCAAATTCCCCTTGGTATCCAACAACTCCACCTTTAATACCTCACTGGCACTGACCCTTCGTTGCTTTTGGCCCGTCAATACATAGGCCTTGAAGAACAAATGGTCTTTAGGCAAGATCTGTTGCTTATCGGTATGCAACACGATCTGTTCTCGCCATATCGCTAAAGAGTCCTGCACATTGACTTGAAAGGTCGGAGTGTTCTTTTCAGGACCGGACCATTCCGATGGGCCTGCGTCTTGGCCAATTGCCATTGGCGCAATGAAAAGGAGCATACATAGAGGCAGCAAAACAACGGGTAGTTTTTTCATAGCAATACGGATTTTATTAATAGTAATACTTTCATTTCTTACTTAAAGATACGGCAGAAGAGCCTAGGTAGTATGCGGTTTTTCAATACTTTAACAAGGCCGCTATACCACTTGTTTTTATTCGGGATATTCGACCCGGAGGTGATAGATATTGGTCAGCTTCTTCTTCAAGACTTTTTTGACCGCCTCGATTTCCTGAAAGGTGATATTGGCGTTCAGGAATTGATTGGCCTGCATCTGCCCTTGAACGATTTTCTCGACAAAGTTGTCAATGATCGGATAGGTAGGTTCCTTAAGGCTTTTCGAAGCCGCTTCAACGGCATCGGACATCATCAGGATGGCCGTTTCCTTCGAAAAAGGGATCGGCCCTGGATAGCGGAATGGGGCATCTTCGGTTTCGGGATCCGCTTCTTGTTGTTTCTTATAAAAATAATACACCAATGAGGTCCCGTGGTGGGTACGGATAAAATCGATGACCCTGTCGGGGATGCCGTTCTTACGGGCCAATTCAATGCCTTCGATAACATGGTCGATGATGATCTTGGCACTCTCCTTTGGGGGCAGATCATCATGGGGGTTCACATTGGTGATCTGGTTTTCGGTAAAGAAGGTGGGCTTGGTCATTTTGCCGATATCGTGGTATAAGGCCCCTACCCTGACCAACATGGCATTGGCCCCGATTTCGTTCGCGGCTGCCTCCGCTAGGTTCGATACCTGTAAGGAATGGTGAAAGGTACCCGGTGCCTTATTGGCCAATTCCTTCAGTAATTTGGAATTGGTGTCCGACAATTCCAAAAGGGATACATCCGATACCAACCCAAAGATCTTTTCATACATATAAATCAGCGGCTGGGCGAATAAGGTAATCATCCCATTCAAAAGGAAAATCCCGAAGGTGGTCCATTCGATGGTCTCGATGGTGCCTTCCTGGATGACATGAAAGGCAAAATACCCTACGATGTAGATCAAAGTAATCTGCCCAACTGAAATAAAGAGGTTGGCCCGTTTGTACAATTCCGATACCGTCAATATGGTGACGATACCCGCGATGATTTGAAGAAAGACGTATTCGAAACTGTTCGGAACGACAAAACCCAAAATCAAAATGGTGAGCACGTGAACGAACAACCCCAGTCGGGCATCGAAAAAGTTCTTGAGGATCAACGGCAACACGCATAAGGGAACAACGTACACATAGCTCTCATCATTCTTGACCACCATGGTAGTGATGAATACCATCAATAGGATGTTGACGAAAATAAAGGTGACCTTGTTGTTGTTCGCATAGATGGAGGGCCGGTACTTCTTTAAAAACAGCAACAGCATGATCAATACCAAGGCAACGAGTAAAGCGTAGCCCAATAGGATAAAGTATTGGTTGTTGCCCTTCCAAAGTTCCGATTCGTATTCTTCTTTCAGTGAACTCAGGATGTTGAAGGCCTCCGATTCGACCACCGCCCCTTTGGCAATGATCAGTTTGCCGGCCTCGACCTCACCCCTTGTAAAAGAGATACTCGATAGCTCGTCGGCCAGGGCCTTGTCAGAAAGGTCTTTGTTGAAAACGGTATTCGTCTGTAAGCTGTTATTGACCAGCGCGGCCAATTCACGGTAGACCCCATAATCACCGCGTTGCCCCAATTCGCTGTCTACATAGGCTTTGGCCCCTTGGATATCGCGGACCTCTTGTGAACGAAGGGACAGCGCTTCTTGGTCTTTGACCAAGGTGATGCGGCGCTTGGGGACATCAGCGGCAAAAATCCCGTTGGCGTAGACCGAATCGAGCAATGCCTTGCCCAAATCATAAAGTACTTCTTGTTGGGCCGGATTGAAACGGTCGTTGCCGAAGTTGGTTTCGAATGCCGTGGCATACCGGGCCAAAGCGGCTTGCTGCATGCCATTGTCGTAATCGTAGTAGCGTTGTTGGTTTTGGGTAAGCGAGTTACGCTCTTCTGTCAGTTCGGTTTCGGTTTTCTTGATCGAAAAATCGAAGGGGGCCACCAGGTTTTCGTATTGCCAGGATTTCCCCTTTTGGAATTCGTATTTGAACTTGCCTTCCCTCGGGAAAAAGAACACGATCAGGCCTATGGAAACGAAATAGAGGAAATACTTGTAAATGAGGGACTGGTTTTTATAGAAGTTGTCCAATGAGTTTCCCATAGTCGCGATGTATCCCTTCAAAAATAGAAAAAACTTATCGCATCGACTCTTCCGTCCGAAACAAATGGATTGCTGGATTATTTAGTATTTTCGCTGGACTAATTATCGAATGAATGAAGGAAGTAGTTATCGTAGCTGCCGTACGTACGCCCATTGGAAGTTTTATGGGCAGCTTATCAGGAATCGCGGCCCCGAAATTGGGTGCCATTGCCATCAAAGGAGCACTTGAAAAAGCCGGCATCGGCCCGGAAATGGTCGATGAAGTCTTAATGGGGAACGTTGTGCAAGCCGGAACGGGCCAAGCGCCTGCCCGACAGGCCGCCATTTACGCTGGAATTCCGGATACGGTACCATGCACAACGGTCAATAAGGTCTGCGCCTCAGGGATGAAGACCATCATGCAGGCCGCACAGGCCATTGCCCTCGGTGACGCTGATGTCGTGGTCGCTGGAGGAATGGAAAGTATGAGCCAAATACCCCATTACGTGCAGATGCGCGCTGGTAAGAAATTCGGCCCGGCCACCATGGTCGACGGCATGCAACGCGACGGATTGGTCGATGTATACGACCAAAACGCCATGGGGGTATGTGCCGATGCTTGTGCTACGGAACACGATTTTTCAAGGGAAGACCAAGATGCCTTCGCGATACAATCCTACAACCGATCGGCCGAGGCCTGGCAAGCGGGGCGTTTCGATGCGGAAGTCGTACCGGTCTCCGTTCCCCAGCGAAAAGGAGATCCCGTGGTCATTTCGGAAGATGAAGAATACAAGAACGTAAAAATGGAAAAGGTGCCGGCATTACGTCCTGCCTTTACCAAAGACGGTACCGTCACTGCGGCCAATGCTTCGACCATCAACGATGGTGCGGCGGCCTTGGTTTTGATGAGTGCCGAAAAGGCTGCTGAATTAGGAGCCCGGCCCCTGGCTACGATCAAAGGATATGCCGATGCCGCCCAAGAACCGAAATGGTTCACCACGGCCCCGGCAAAAGCTTTGCCCAAGGCCTTGGATAAGGCCGGTGTGACTATGGATGCCATCGACTTCTTTGAATTCAACGAAGCCTTTGCCGTTGTCGGCTTGGCCAACATGAAACTCTTAGGACTCACTGATGATCAGGTGAACGTCAATGGAGGCGCCGTATCATTGGGCCACCCCTTGGGCTGTTCAGGCGCCAGGATCGTGGTTACCCTGCTCCATGTGTTGCAACAGCGTGATGCCAAACTAGGAGCTGCGGCCATTTGTAACGGTGGTGGGGGTGCTTCGGCATTGGTCATCGAACGCAACCAATAGGGATTACCCATGCAATATGGACTTTGCCATTTGAGTGTCGTAGCGGTTCGCACCGAACCCAGCCATAGTGCTGAAATGGTGACCCAATTGCTTTTCGGCGATCATTTCAAGATCACCGAAGAACGAAAGCATTGGAGCAAAGTCCGCAATCATCACGACGCCTGCGAAGGGTGGGTCCCCAACAAACAACTCCAAAAAATCGATTCGGCGAACTTCGAAGCCTTGGGGGCGGCAACGCATCCGGCATTGACGACGGATCTCGTATCGCATTGTGAACTGCCCGGTGGCTTGCTACTGCCGTTAGTGCTAGGGTCTAGGATTGATACGGTTGCTCATATCGGGGCCCGTTATGACGAAGAAGTGGTTACGGTCAGGCCTTCCAAACCTACCATCATCGAAAATGCACTCCTGTATTTGAACACCCCCTTTTTATGGGGCGGAAAGACTCCCTTTGGCATCGACGCCCCGGGTTTTACCCAAATGGCATACCGGCTCAGCGGTTTCGCCCTACCCCGTGATACCGAACAACAAGCGAATCGGGGAGAAGCATTGAGCTTTATCGAAGAATCGGAACCCGGTGATCTGGCTTTCTTTGACAACAAGGAAGGGGTCATCGACCATGTGGGCATCATTTTGAAAGACAACTACATCATACACGCCCATGGCCAAGTCCGCATCGATAGGATCGACCATACGGGCATCTTCAATACCGAGGCCAAATTGTATTCGCATCAATTGCGTGTCATCAAAAAAGTAGTTTAAAAAAAACCCGGACCAATGGCCCGGGTTTATTTGTTATATGGGAAGGGGATGCTTACTCCCCGATCAATTTCTTGATTCTCATGAAGTTCTCATTGTCTCCCAAAGCACCGTAGATGTTTTTCAACTGGGCCAAGATCCCTTCGTTATCAGGGTTCTTCAAGAGGGCTTCTTCCAAGACTTTCGCACCTTCAAGGAACAAATCGTCTTTCTTTTGCTTCAACTCGTCATAGCGCTGCGTATCGGCACGTGAGGTACCCAAGGTGTTCATCTCATCGATCAGGCTATTCCCTTCGTTGACATAAGAAGTCGAAAGGTTCAACTGGGCGTTGACGTAGTTCGGATCGACCTCTAGGGCTTTGAGATAGGCAGCACGGGCTTCTTCCAAATTACCTTGCTCCATATTAATGACCCCGATGTTATACAACAAATCCGGGTTGTCAGGCGCCATTTCGGAGGCTTTGGCCATCAGTTCCTTGAACTTGTCTTTCTCACCCAAGGAATAGTACAAATTGGCTTTGTTCAATACCAAATTCACATCACCGGGGTTGCTGGCAATGGCATCTTCATAAGCGGCCAAGGCCTCATCACTTTTTCCTTGCTCTTGGTAGATCAAGGCGATGTTCTTGACGATTTCAGCACGCTTTGATGGGGTCCGTTCTTCTTTAGGGTCTTTGTGGGTACCCGCTTTGACATAAAGATCACGGGTGGTTTTATCCATGGTCTCGACTTCACCGGTAGTGGTGTTGACCGCCGTATACTTGACCTCACTACCATCGTAATTCAAGTCTTTCAATTCTTCGTAGAATTTGATGGCTTGGTCGTAATTGTCAGGTCCAGCATTGACCGCACTACTGGCCGCATAATACAGGTATACGGTGTCTTGGGGACTGAGTTTGTAGGCCAGGTACAATTTTTCAGCACCGGCGACGTAGGCCTTGTTTTTGTTGTCATCAACCGCGGCATTGACCAATTCAGAGGTCATTTGTCCCATTTTTTGTTGGGCATCGGCGGTGAATTTCTTTTTCCCACTGGCTTCTTCAACGGCGATTACCTTCTTAAAGCCCTCGACCGCTGGTTCGAAATTGGCCAAGTTCATGTTGGCATTCGCCAAAATCGAGTAGTACTGGGCCTGAAGCTTGGGATCGGCGGCGTCGATCAATGAGGCCGCAGCTTCCAAGGTGCTCTTCGCTTCCGCGGCATTCCCTCCTTTAAGGGCTTTATCGGCAGCCTTGATCTCTGCTTTCTGCGCAAAGCCCATCACGGATATCGAAAGGGCCGCTAGCAATAACAATTTAGTTTTCATCTTTTTTGTGTAATTAAATATTTAGTGTTTACTTATCATTCTTTAGTTTCCGGCGTATCATTATCAAGAGCCATGCCATCTTCACCGTTCACTTCGATATTGCGGATATCGGCCTCATCGACGGCTTCTTCGTCTTTCATGACTTTGGCTACGGCGGCGATCGAATCGTTGTTCTTGATATTGATCACCTTGACGCCTTGGGTCGCACGACCCATCACCCTGAGGTCTTCGACCCCCATGCGAATGGCGATGCCCGATTTATTGATGATCATCAGGTCATCGGAATCGGAAACGTTCTTGATCGCGACCAAACCGCCCGTCTTTTCGGTGATGGAAATGGTTTTTACCCCTTTTCCTCCCCTATTAGTTACGCGATAATCATCGATGCTGGATCTTTTTCCATAGCCATTTTCCGAAACGACAAGGACATTGTCCTCAAAGTTGTGCACCGAAATCATACCGATGACCTCGTCATCGTCACTGGCCAAGGTGATTCCCCGGACCCCGGAGGCGTTACGGCCCATAGGTCGGGTCTTGCCTTCTTCAAATCGGATGGCCTTCCCTGATTTCAGACCCAACAAAATCTGGCTGGTTCCGGTTGTCAGTTTGGCTTCGAGCAATTCATCCCCTTCCCGGATGGTAATCGCATTGATCCCATTTTGACGGGGGCGTGAATACTGCTCCAGGGAGGTTTTCTTGACTGTACCCTTCTTGGTGGCCATAATGACGTAATGGCTGTTTACGTAGTCCTCATCCTTAAGATCTTGGGTACAGATAAAGGCTTTGACCTTATCTTCATTATCGATATTGATGAGGTTTTGGATGGCCCGTCCTTTGGAGGTGCGGCTTCCTTCAGGGATTTCGAAGACGCGCATCCAGAAACATTTTCCTTTTTGGGTAAAGAAGAGCATGTACTGGTGGTTGGTACCCACGAACAAATGCTCCAAGAAATCCTCATTCCGGGTTGAAGAGGCTTTTTGCCCTACGCCACCGCGGTTTTGGGTTTTGTATTCCGTCAAGGGGGTACGCTTGATATAGCCGGCATGCGAGATGGTGATCACCACTTGCTCGTCGGGGATCATATCTTCGATGCTCAGGTCACCACCTGCGAAGTTGATTTCGGAGCGGCGTTCATCGCCATACTTGTCCTTGACCTCTTGCAGCTCATCTTTAATGATCTGCATCCTTCGTTCTTTCTTGTCGAGGATGTCTTTCAAATCCTCGATGGTCTTCAAGAGATCATCATATTCCTTCCGTAGCTTGTCTTGCTCCAGACCGGTCAATTGACGCAGGCGCATTTCGACAATGGCCTTGGCCTGTACTTCGGAAAGCTTGAAGCGTTCCATCAAGCTGTTTCGGGCGTCTTCGACATTCGAAGAGCCCCGGATGATCTTGATCACCTCATCGATGTTGTCGGAGGCGATGATCAATCCTTGTAGGATGTGTGCCCGATCCTCGGCCTTCTTCAATTCGAATTTCGTACGGCGTACCACCACGTCATGTCGGTGTTCGACGAAATGATGGATGATCTCTTTGAGATTGAGCAATTTGGGCCGCCCGTTGACCAAGGCGATATTGTTCACACTGAATGACGACTGCAAAGCCGTGTATTTGAACAACATGTTCAAAACGATATTCGGAATGGCATCACGCTTCAGGATGTAAACGATGCGCATCCCTTTCCGATCCGACTCATCACGAATCGAGGAAATACCTTCGATTTTTTTATCGTTGACCAAATCGGCGGTTTTCTTGATCATATCGGCCTTGTTGACCTGATATGGGATTTCCGTCACGATGATACATTCCCTACCCTGTACTTCCTCGAAATGTGATTTGGCCCGCATCACCACACGGCCCCTACCGGTATGGAAGGCATCCTTGACCCCATCGTAACCGTAAATGATTCCGCCCGTAGGAAAATCAGGGGCTTTGATATGGGTGATCAATTCGTCGATTTCGATGGCGTTGTTGTCGATGTAGGCTATGGTGCCGTCTACGACCTCTGAAAGGTTGTGCGGGGGCATATTGGTCGCCATACCTACGGCGATCCCCGAGGCCCCGTTCACCAAAAGGTTGGGTACCCGGGTGGGCAGTACGGTCGGTTCTTGCAGCGAATCATCGAAATTCAGCTGATGGTCTACGGTATCCTTATCGATATCCGCCAACATTTCATCGGCGATCTTTCGCATTCTCGCTTCCGTGTAACGCATTGCTGCCGGACTGTCACCATCTACCGACCCAAAGTTTCCTTGGCCGTCGATGAGCATGTAACGCAAACTCCATTCCTGGGCCATCCGCACCATGGTGTCGTATACCGAGGTATCCCCATGGGGGTGGTATTTACCGAGTACCTCCCCGACGATACGGGCCGATTTCTTGTGGGCACTGGTCGATCTGACCCCCAATTCGTGCATTCCGAAAAGCACCCGGCGGTGTACTGGTTTCAGACCGTCACGGACATCGGGCAAGGCACGTGACACAATGACCGACATCGAGTAATCGATGTAGGCAGATTTCATCTCATCCTCAATGTTGATAGGTATCAATTTTTCTCCTTCAGCCATGCTAAAATCCTTGTAAATTTTGTAGTTAAATTATCATGGCAATATACCAAAAAACAGGCCTTTTAGAGCGCAGGGGCAATACTTTATTAAAAAAATTATCAACACGGAATAATGGCAGTTACCCCCCTAAAGAATCGTTAAAAACCAAAGAAAAACGACCTTTTTTCGTCAAATCATCCGTGTTTATCGAATATGGGTACGGTATTTGACTAGCGTTACGATACTTTTATTAATTTTAATTGCTGAAAAGAGTTTCTATGGATGATAATTTCTCCCCAAGGGTAAAAGACGTGATCGCTTATAGTAAAGAGGAAGCCTTGCGTCTCGGCCATGATTTCATCGGTACCGAACATTTGATGCTCGGCCTATTGCGTGACGGCAATGGCAAGGCGATCAATATTTTGGACGCCCTTGACGTCGACCTCGACCACTTACGCAGAAAGGTCGAGATCCTGAGTCCGGCCAACCCGAATACCAGTTCAGTTCAAAAAGACAAAAAGAACCTACACCTAACCCGTCAGGCCGAAAGGGCATTGAAGACCACCTTTTTGGAGGCCAAGCTCTTTCAGAGTTCATCGATCAACACGGCGCATTTGTTGCTGTGCATCCTGCGCAATGAAAACGATCCAACGACCAAGTTGCTGCACAAGCTCAAGGTCGACTATGACAATGTCAAGGAGCAATTCAAATCGATGATCACCAGTGATGACGATTATTTGGATACCCCGCGTGCGGAATCCTTTCCTAGCGACCCCGAAGAAACGGGCGATTCCAAGGAAAGTACCTTCGGTGCCTCGGGCAACCAAAAAGGCAACAAAAAATCAAAAACCCCGGTCTTGGACAATTTCGGGCGTGATTTGACCAAGTTGGCCGAAGAGAACAAATTGGATCCCGTGGTCGGAAGGGAAAAGGAAATCGAGCGGGTTTCGCAGATTTTGAGCCGAAGAAAAAAGAACAATCCCTTGTTGATCGGGGAGCCCGGTGTCGGTAAGAGTGCCATCGCCGAAGGGCTTGCCTTGCGCATCATCAATAAAAAGGTCTCGCGGATCTTATATAACAAAAGGGTCGTCACCCTAGACCTTGCCTCTTTGGTCGCCGGTACCAAATACCGCGGTCAGTTCGAAGAGCGCATGAAGGCAGTGATGAACGAATTGGAAAAAAACGATGACATCATTTTGTTCATTGACGAGATTCATACCATCGTCGGGGCCGGAGGGGCCACTGGCAGTTTGGATGCCTCGAACATGTTCAAGCCCGCCCTGGCACGTGGCGAGATACAATGTATCGGAGCGACTACCCTTGACGAGTACCGCCAGTACATCGAAAAAGACGGGGCCCTCGAACGTCGTTTCCAAAAAGTCATGGTCGAACCTACCTCGGTGGAGGAAACCATCGAGATTTTAATGAACATCAAAGGAAAGTACGAAGATCACCACAATGTCAACTACACCGACGACGCCATCGTTGCCTGTGTCAAATTGACGAACCGCTATATGACCGATCGCTTTTTGCCTGACAAGGCCATCGATGCCCTCGATGAGGCCGGATCCCGGGTACACATCGTCAATATGGACGTTCCAAAACAGATTTTGGAACTGGAAAGCCAATTGGAAGATGTGCGCGAGTTGAAGAATAGCGTGGTCAAAAAACAGAAATACGAAGAAGCCGCTAGGTTGCGTGACGATGAGAAACGTCTTGAAAAGGACTTGGCCTCAGCCCAAGAACGTTGGGAGGAAGAAAGCAAGCTGAACCGCGAAACCGTTTCGGAGGACAATGTAGCCGATGTGGTCTCTATGATGAGCGGGATACCCGTGAATCGCATCGCCCAGACCGAAAGCAACAAATTGGCCGAACTGCCCCAATTGATCAAAGACTTCGTTATCGGTCAAGATGAGGCGGTAGTCAAGGTGGCCAAGGCGATCCAACGGAACCGTGCGGGACTGAAAGATCCGAACAAACCGATCGGGTCCTTCATTTTCTTAGGACAGACCGGTGTCGGAAAGACCCAATTGGCCAAGGTATTGGCCAAAGAGCTCTTCGATTCCGAAGATGCCTTGATCCGTATCGATATGAGCGAGTACATGGAGAAATTCGCCATTTCGAGATTGGTAGGGGCACCTCCTGGATATGTAGGATACGAAGAAGGCGGACAACTTACGGAGAAAGTCCGTAGAAAGCCCTATTCGGTCATTTTGCTGGATGAGGTCGAAAAGGCCCACCCCGACGTTTTCAATATGCTCTTACAGGTATTGGATGATGGCTTTTTGACCGATAGCTTGGGAAGAAAAATCGACTTCAGGAATACCATCATCATCATGACCTCGAATATCGGGGCGCGACAGTTGAAGGATTTCGGACAGGGTGTCGGTTTCGGTACGGCCGCTAAGAAAGCCCAGGCCGACTCGCACCAGAAAAGTGTGATCGAAAATGCCTTGAAAAAGGCATTTGCCCCTGAATTCCTGAACCGTATCGATGATGTAATCGTGTTCAATGCCCTAGAGCGTGAAGACATTCACAAGATCATCGATATCGAATTGGACAAATTGTTCAAGCGCATCAAGGATATCGGCTATGATTTGAAACTTTCCGAAAAAGCGAAAGACTATATCGCCGAGAAAGGATTTGACAAGCAGTATGGGGCACGACCTTTGAAACGTGCCATCCAGAAATACATCGAAGATGCCTTGGCCGAAGAGATCGTGAATTCGAATTTAAACGAAGGGGACAGTATTTTCATGGACCTCGATTCGAAAAAGGAAGAGCTCACGATAAAAATCAAAAAAGCGGAGGAATCCTCCAAAGCATAAATGCGATAACATCGCATGCGATAAAGGCCGGTTTCGATACCGGCCTTTTTTTATGGAGCAAAGCCAACGCATCCCCAATTTTAACAGTATAAACGATATTTAAGCTTTTAATCTAGTTTTTTTCAGATTAAGGGGGCCTAAACATATTTTCGTCTCGACACTATAACGCATTGGGGAATGAAAATTGGTTTTAACAAAAAAGCCATTGTTGTAAAGGAGTACCAATTGGATATCGGACTGATCCAAGTCTTCGATAACTACATGGTCGCTACCTTTGAAGAAGGGGCTACGATTACGCTCGAGCGTGCTTACCAGATCATCGGCATCTCGGAAATCCATTTTAGACAAAAAGAATTCGGTTATATCAGCTTAAGAAAGAACTCTTATGCCGTTGATCCGATCATCTATACTTATATCAGGGGGTTGGAAAACCTAAAGGCCTTCGCCATCGTTTCTAAGAAGGAAATCGATATGCATAATTTCAAGATCGAAAAACTGTTCTACAAAAGGAACATGGAGTTTTTCATTGAATATGAAAATGCCGTGGCTTGGATCAAAAAACGCCTGAAGCGCAGGAAATCGAACAAGGTCTAGTCAGACTCACCATCTACCGCAGGAGCAGCCTCCGGCGGTTTTAGCAAGGCTGTATACGCTTTACCGATATGATCTACCATCCGTGTAGCGGTTAGGGCCTCATACCCATGTTCGGTAGCGGCTATATCACCACTCAACCCATGTAGGAACACCCCGAAAACAGCGGCGGCCAAGGCCTCATAGCCTTGCGCGAGCAAACCGGTGATCATTCCGGTCAATACATCACCACTACCGGCAGTGGCCATACCCGGGTTGCCACTGGTGTTGATATGGCCGATACCATTGGCGAAAACCAAGGTATGGGCCCCTTTCAAGACTAAAACGACTTTATGGGTCTTTGAAAATTCGGCAGCTTTCGCCACCTTTTCGAAATCGTCTTTCCACGCCCCTACCAAACGCTCGAATTCTTTGGGATGGGGTGTTAAAATGGCATGTTCGGGCAGGGCTTCGAGCAGGCTCTTGTCTTGAGCCAAAAGATTCAGCGCGTCAGCATCGATGACCAAAGGCGCCCCGACCTTTTTCAAGAACCCCTTGAATGCTTTAAGCGTGGTTGCTTCCGTGCCCATACCGATTCCGATACCTACAGCTTTGAAATCACCATCCACATCGATTTCGGAGAGTTGATCATCACCATCGTCGACCTGTACCATGATTTCGGGCAAAGCGGTTTGTAGGGGGAGGCACCCACATTCGGGTACTAAGGCTGTCACCAATCCGCTACCCACGTTCAAACAGGCATTTGCGGCAAGTTGGACGGCTCCCATCTTGCCATAGCTACCCCCGATGATCAACGAGTGCCCATAGGTACCCTTGTGGGTAAATTTATACCTAGGGCGATATAGCGGCAACACCTCATGGCGGCCGATGAGACCGAAATCGGTCTGGGTATTGCCCAGATAAGTAGGCGACAAACCGATATCCAAAACCTCCCATTGATTGAGATATACCCCGGTCTGGGGCAAGAAAAAGGGCAATTTCGGTGCCTGGAAACTCAACACATAATTGGCATTGATTACCCGGTCAGGATGTTCCGGGACCCGGTCCATAAAAAGTCCCGAAGGAATATCGATCGATAAAATGAAGGCCCTACTCGCATTCAGGTGGGTAATCAACTCCCCTACCCAGGGATCAGGAGCGCGATTCAAACCGATACCGAAAATCGCATCAACAATGATATCATCGACACCGATTTCCGGTAAGGAAGCGGCTGATTCCAAAAAATTGGGCCATACCTTCCGTTCTTTCAGACGACTCAAATTCGTCAAGAAATCAGGCGACCTTTTGTCGCTGTAGTTGACCACATAGGCATCGAAGTTGTAGCCGTTTTCAAAAAGCATCCGAGCCAACGCCATGCCGTCACCACCGTTGTTACCGATTCCGCAAAACAAGTGTATCTTGACCTGGGCCCCTTGCATTCGCCTATGGATCCAATCGAATATGCGCTCTGCAGCGCGCTCCATCAAGAGGTCACTTGAAATCTGCTGTTCGGCTATTGTGAATTTATCAGCTTCATAGATCTGATTGGCGGAAAATATCTTCATTTACTAATTCTAAAAGGAGTTTGTTGTCAAATTGACAAAAATTTTGGAAACATTGGCAAGGGTTCGCAAAAGCGGTACATTTGAAGCCACATTTGTCATGCAAGTTAAACAAACGGACATAAAACCAGCATCGATCGGTAGCTTCTTCACCCGCACCATTACCGGTATTACCCCTTTGGGGTAAACTACTATTCATATCACGTCCGTACAATCCATGCTATCATTTCATAATCCGTTGACTCATGAAAGTCTTAAAATTTGGTGGAACATCCGTAGCCAATTCTAAAAACATACAGCGCGTTAAAGCGATCGTCGAAGGCACCCAAGCCACAAAAACCGCCGTCGTCGTCTCTGCCCTTGGTGGGGTTACCGACCTACTCCTCAATGCCTTACAGAGAGCATCAAGCCGTGATTTGGGCTATGAGAACCATATGACCGAAATCGAAGAACGCCATTTAAATACGATCAAGTCCCTCTTTCCGATTACCGAACAGAGCGGCATTTTAGGTAAGGTGAAGGCCGAGTTGAACGACTTGGAAACCCTTTTGGAAGGGGCTTTTCTCATTGGGGAACAAACCGTGAAATTATCCGATAAGGTGGTGAGTTACGGTGAATTGCTTTCTTCGTTCATCATCAGTGAATTCTTCAAATCAGCGGGCCTCGATGCCTGTTTGATGGATGCCCGACGTCTCATCACCACCGATGCCAACTTCGGACAGGCGCGGGTCGATTTCGAGCTAACCAATACACAATGCAAGAATTTTTTCGATAATGTCAACGAACAGGTAGTTGTCGTACCCGGTTTCGTGGCCTCTTCCCATAGTGGCGAATCGACAACTTTGGGACGGGGTGGATCGGATTACACGGCCGCTATTTTGGCGGCAGCTTGCCAGTCGGAGTCCCTGGAAATCTGGACCGATGTGAGTGGTATGTATACCGCGAATCCGAAGCTGGTGCGTCAAGCGCGAAGAGTGGCCCATATTTCCTACGAAGAAGCCATGGAACTTTCCCATTTCGGTGCCAAGGTACTGTATCCGCCGACCGTACAACCGGTCTTAAGCCTGGGTATTCCCATTGTCATCAAAAACACCTTCGCACCTGAAGATGAAGGTACGCTGATCACCAAGAACAAAAACGGTAAAGGGAAGACCGTTCGCGGCATCAGCCATGTCGGTGAGATCGCGTTGTTATCCCTCGAAGGCCCTGGAATGGTTGGGGTCCCCGGAATTTCGAAACGTTTTTTCGAGACCCTTTCCTTAGAACGCATCAGCGTTGTAATGATCACCCAAGCCTCTTCGGAACACTCGATTTGTGTCGGTATCGCGCAAAAAGACTGTGATAAAGCGGTTGCGGCCCTGAATGAGGCCTTTACCTATGAAATCAGTACGAAAACATTATATCCCATAAGCATTGAGGATGGTTTGGCCATCATCGCCTTGGTAGGTGATAATATGAAAAGCCACCAAGGGCTCAGTGGTAAAATGTTCAGCACGCTTGGCCGAAACAACGTCAATATCAGGGCCATTGCCCAAGGGGCGTCCGAACGGAATATTTCAGCGGTCATCGGGGAACAGGATGTCAAAAAAGCATTGAACGCGCTGCACGAAGCATTCTTTGAATCGCATGTGAAACAGCTGAACCTCTTCGTGATGGGCGTAGGTAACGTCGGAGCGAAATTTTTGGAACAAATACGATCACAAGATGTGTATTTAAAAGAAGCCCTTGAATTGAACGTTCGGGTTATCGGTATATCGAATTCACGAAAAATGGTGTTCGATGAAAACGGTATCGATTTGAACCAATGGGAGTCCAAACTCAATTCCGGGTCAAAAGCGGATAATTCGGCCTTCGTTGACACCGTGAAACAGCTCAACCTGCGCAATAGCATCTTTGTAGACAACACTGCCAGTGCGGCCATCTCAGCCCAATATCAGACCTATTTGAAAAACAGCATTTCGATCGTGACCTGTAATAAGATCGCCTGTTCTTCGGAATACGCGGGGTATCGCGAATTGAAAACCTTGTCAAAAAAATACGGTGCACCCTTTTTGTTCGAGACCAACGTCGGTGCCGGCCTTCCCATCATCGATACCTTGAAGCACCTCATTGCGTCAGGTGATAAGATCCAACGGATTCAAGCGGTGTTATCAGGGAGCTTGAATTTCGTCTTCAACAACTTCAAGGCGGATACCACCTTTCACGATGTGGTCAAGGAAGCACAAGAACAAGGGTATACCGAACCGGACCCCACCATCGATCTAAGCGGCATCGATGTGATGCGAAAGATATTGATCTTGGCGCGTGAAAGCGGTTTTGAATTGGAAATCGACGACATTGAGAACCAGGGCTTCTTGCCACAAGAAAGCTTGGAAGCCGAATCGAACGAAGCGTTTTTTGAATCGCTGAAAAAGCATGAGGCCGCCTTTCAATCGTTTTACCAAAATGCGGCTTCCAAGAACTGCCGGTTGAAATACGTGGCCGAATTCGAAAATGGGAACGCCAAGGTAGGCTTGAAAGAAATCCCCGAAGACCATGATTTTTATAATCTGGAGGGAAGTGACAATATCGTCCTCTTCTTCACAGAACGCTATAGCGATCAACCTTTGATCATCAAGGGCGCCGGAGCCGGGGCCGCGGTTACCGCTTCCGGAATTTTTGCCGACATCATAAGAATTGGTAATTTTTGAGTATGGAATCCATTCGTGTTTTTTGCCCGGCGACCGTAGCCAATGTCTCTTGCGGTTTTGATGTACTGGGTTTGGCCTTACAATCGGTAGGTGATGAAATGATCATTCGGAAAGATCCGAAACCTGGGGTTCGGATCACCAAGATCAACGGTCAGGACCTTCCCCTTGAAACGGAAAAAAACGTTGCTGGTGTCGCTGCACTTGCTTTGCTTGAAACCTTGGACCATCAAGGGGGTTTTTCTATCGAAATCCATAAAAAAATCAAACCTGGAAGTGGGATCGGCAGTAGTGCCGCCAGTTCCGCTGGGGCGGTTTGGGGCATCAACGAACTTTTGGGCCGTCCGTTTACACCATTGCAATTGGTAGGTTTCGCCATGAAGGGTGAAGAATTGGCCAGTCAAGTAGCCCATGCCGACAATGTAGCCCCTGCACTTTTCGGGGGCTTTACGCTGGTACGGAGCTACGATCCCCTTGACATCGTGCCGATTCCGGTACCCGATGCCTTGCACGCAGTGGTATTGCACCCACAGATCGAAGTTAAAACATCCGATTCGCGTAAAATATTGAAGACCAACATTACCCTGAACCAAGGAATTCGGCAGTGGGGGAATTTGGGTGGATTGATCGCCGGTCTTTTCACCGAAGATTATGACCTCATTGGACGCTCTTTGGAAGACCATATCGTCGAACCGATCCGGTCCATTCTGATACCTGGATTCGATGGTGTGAAAAAAGCCGCCCTTGAGGCCAATGCCTTGGGAGTTGGTATCTCCGGATCAGGCCCATCGATATTCGCCTTGGCAAACGGAGCTTCCGATGCCGAAAAAATTGCGGAACGAATGGCTGGATTTTATTCCGGGTTAGACGTTCCATTCGAAATCCATGTTTCAAAAATAGCCGTTCAAGGCGCACGAAAAACGACCGATCAATGACCTATTATAGTCTAAACCGCAAAGCCCCGAACGTCGGTTTCCGCGAAGCGGTGATCCGAGGTATCGCCCCGGATAAGGGTTTGTATTTCCCAGAGCGTATCGAACCCCTACCCGCTGCATTTTTTGAGCAGATCGAGTCACTTTCAAAATTGGAGCTCGCCAAACAGGCGATGCGTCAATTCACCGAAGACGCCCTACCCGAAACCGAATTGGAATCCATTTTGGCCAAAGTCTTGGACTTTGAATTCCCGGTAGTCCCGATCACACCACGCATCGGAACCTTGGAACTGTTTCATGGCCCCACCATGGCCTTTAAGGACGTTGGTGCCCGATTTATGGCCAATTGCTTGGGCTATTTTTCCCAAGAAGGCAGTAGTGAGGTCACCGTATTGGTTGCCACATCGGGCGATACCGGAGGTGCCGTGGCCAATGGGTTCTTGGGGGTTGAAGGTGTCAAAGTGGTCATCTTGTACCCCAGCGGCAAGGTGAGTGACATCCAAGAAAAACAGCTGACTACCTTAGGACGGAATATTACGGCCCTCGAAGTGGACGGCACCTTCGATGATTGCCAAAAAATGGTCAAGACCGCCTTTTTGGATACCGATATCACCGATCAGCGCAAATTGACTTCGGCCAATAGCATCAACGTAGCCCGGTGGCTCCCGCAAATGCTCTACTTCATGCTGGCGTACCAACAAGTCAAACAAGAACATCGCAATATCGTGTTCTCCGTTCCTTCGGGCAATTTCGGTAACATCTGTGCCGGTATGGTTGCCCAGCGATTGGGGATGCCGGTCGCACAATTCATTGCCGCTACCAATAGCAATGATGTGGTACCCCACTTCATGGATCATGGCCGCTACGAACCCAAACCTTCGGTAGCGACCATATCGAATGCCATGGACGTTGGTGACCCCAGTAACTTTATCAGGATCCAAGAGCTGTTCGCTCGTGATTTCGATCGATTGAAAAAACAATTGTCCTCTTTCGCTTTCAGTGATGAACGGACCAAGGCGGCCATGGTCGAATTGGAAAAGGAATCCGGGTACATCGCCGACCCCCATGGGGCCGTAGGTTACCTCGGATTACGGCAGTATTTGGAAAAGCATCCCGAACACTACGGCATTTTCTTGGAAACTGCCCACCCGGTAAAGTTCTTGGATGTCGTCGAAGCCGCTTTGGGAAAAGTCCCAGCCATCCCTGAACAGATCCAACGGTTGATGCACCTTCCGAAACAGGCTACCGCCATCGCCTCTTATGACGAATTGAAATCCTTTTTAACGGCAGGCTGATCGATTCGACCATTCGTGTTCAAAACAAATGGCAGCAGCCATAAGTAGGTCTTTTTATTTCGATAAATTTGCGCCGACTAATTTATTGAGATGAAAAATACCGCACTTACCGAGACCCATAAGGCCCTAGGGGCGAAAATGGTCGAATTTGCAGGCTATTCCATGCCCGTTTCTTATGATGGGGTAACCATAGAACATCAAACCGTTCGTGAATCGGTCGGCGTTTTCGACGTTTCGCATATGGGTGAATTCTTGATTGAAGGACCTAAAGCGCTTGATCTGATCCAAAAAATCGCTTCCAACGATGCCTCCAAACTAACGGTCGGTAAGGCCCAGTACAGTTGTTTGCCGAATGAAACCGGGGGTATTGTCGATGACTTGATCATCTACCGGGTCAAGGAAGCCACCTATCTGTTGGTCGTCAACGCAGCGAATATCGAGAAAGACTGGAACCATATCGCGAAATATAATGCCTCGTTCGGGGCTGAAATGCGCAATATCAGTGAGGGCTATTCCTTGCTGGCCATTCAAGGGCCCAAGGCCGTCGAAGCCATGCAACCCCTGAGTTCGCATGATCTTGCCGACATCAAATTCTACAACTTCGTCGTCGGTGATTTTGCGGGAATCGACCACGTTATCATTTCGGCCACGGGTTATACAGGGTCCGGTGGATTCGAAATCTACTGTAAGAACGATGAAGTACAGCAAGTCTGGGACAGGGTATTCGAGGCCGGTGCTGCATACGGCATAAAACCGATTGGCCTTGCGGCCCGTGATACGTTACGGTTGGAAATGGGCTATTGCCTGTATGGCAACGACATTGATGATACCACTTCCCCTTTGGAAGCCGGGTTGGGTTGGATCACGAAATTCACCAAGGATTTCGTGAACGCTGATGCCTTGGCCGAGCAAAAAACCAATGGGGTCGATCGCAAACTTGTCGGGTTCGAAATGACCGAACGCGGTATCCCCCGTCAAGGTTATCCCATCGTTGACGCAAACGGGAGCGAAATCGGCAAGGTCACCTCAGGCACCATGTCACCTTCCTTGGAAAAAGGGATCGGTCTTGGTTATGTATCCAAAGCGTTTTCGACACAAGACACGGAGGTTTTTATCCAAATCCGAAAAAAAACGGTTCGGGCCCGAGTGACCAGACCTCCATTTTATAAGCCTTAATGTCGGAATTCCAAACCATTCTTGATCGCATTACCGTCGAAGCCCATAAAGAGGCTGACAAAGGTGTCGTGGCTTCCTATATTCCACAATTGGCCTGCATCGATGCTTCGAAATTCGGCATGGCATTGTTAGACGATTCGGGCAAAATGCATACCTCGGGTGACGCCCAAGAGGCGTTTTCGATCCAGAGTATTTCCAAGGTGCTGACCCTTGCTTTTGCCTTTCAGCGTTTGGGTGATTCCGTTTGGAAACGGGTGGGTTTCGAACCCTCTGGGGATCCCTTTAACCACCTATCATTGCTCGAGCAGGAAAACGGCATTCCCAGAAATCCGTTGATCAATGCCGGGGCCATCACCATCGCCGATATCCTGGTCAGTGAATTACAAGACCCGAAAGCCGAGTTTTTGGACTTCGTCAGAAAACTGGCCAACGACCCCACCATAGCCTACGATCCGGAAGTGGCCCGATCCGAAAAGGCGACTGGGTTCCGGAATTTCGCCGCGGCCAACCTCATCAAGTCTTTCGGCAATTTGAAGAACGATGTCGACGAGGTCCTCGATTTCTATTTTCATCAATGTGCGTTGCACATGAGTTGCGAACAGCTGGTCAACACTTTTTACGTGTTCGCGAACCGGGGCAAGTGTCTGCAACAGCACCCCTACCTTAGTTTGAGCCAGGTCAAACGGATCAACGCCATCATGCTGAGTTGTGGGTTTTACGATGAAGCGGGCGAATTCGCCTTCAGGGTGGGCCTACCCGGAAAAAGTGGTGTAGGCGGGGGTATCGTCGCCATTTATCCCGAACGTTTCTGTGTGGCCACCTGGTCACCCGGACTCAATGCCAAAGGAAATTCGAAACTCGGGATGTTCGCACTCGAAAAATTAACGACCGATAGCGGCCTTTCAATTTTCTAGACCTTGGAAAAAAAGAAGAAGATCCTCATCTTGGGAGCAAGTGGTTTTATCGGAAACGCCCTATACAAGGAGTTGTGTAATTACTTTGACACCTATGGCACTTATTTTACGAACCCCAGTTTCGCCAACAATCAAAAGTTCTTCCAATACGACCTACAGGAAGACGATATTTTCAGGGTAGTTGAAAAAACGAGGCCCGACTTCATCATTTCGGCCCTTCGGGGTGATTTTGCCGCCCAAGTACAGGCGCATGGCCATCTCTTGGAGTATGTGGTCAACCATCCGTGCAAACTCTACTTCATTTCTTCGGCCAATGTTTTCGATGCCTACAGCAAATATCCGTCCTACGAAAGTGACAAAACCTTGTCGGAAAGTGTCTATGGCCGACTGAAGATCAAAATCGAGAACATGATGATGCGGGTACCGAAATCGAAGATCGGGATCCTAAGGGTGCCTATGGTCTTTGGCAACAGCTCGCCTCGGATCAAAGAGATCAAGGGCCAGTTGGAACATAACGAACCGATCGAGGTTTTTCCGAATCTGATCATCAACGTAATCAACGATGATCGACTTTGCCAGCAAATCCATTACCTCATCAACCGCAACCGTTCGGGAATTTTCCATTTGGGAAGTGCCGATCTGGTACACCATGAGGATTTCATCAAGGAAGTCATCTCGAGATTGGGCAACTACCATCCCGTCCTGAAAAAAGTATACACTACCAATTCGGATCGCTATCTCGCCGCCTTACCGAAAGAAAACCTCCTCCCTAAAAACCTCCGGGTCGGTTTTCAGGAAATCATCGACCACCACATCACGGTCGATTGATTTTGTTACCTTTAGGTATGACAAAATTGACCGAAACGGAAATAGAACAAGGGCTGACCTCCTTATCAGGTTGGACCCTCGAAGAAGGCAGCATCACCAAGACCTTCACTTTTACGGATTTCAAAGAGGCTTTCGCGGTAATGACATATATCGCCTTTGAGAGCGAAGCTCGGAACCACCACCCGGAATGGTTCAATGTGTACAATCGATTGACGGTCAAACTGAATACCCATGACGCCGGCGGTATCACCCAAAACGATTTCGATTTGGCAGCTTGCATTGAGCGTATTACCCAAGGTAGGTAGTCGCCGTTTTATGTAACTTTGTTTTTTTCAAACCAAAACGTAGCACATGGGTAGAGCTTTTGAATTTCGAAAAGCGCGGAAAATGAAGCGATGGGCCGCAATGTCAAAGGCCTTTACGCGCATTGGGAAAGATATCGTCATGGCGGTCAAAGAGGGCGGACCCGATCCCGATGCCAATTCACGGTTAAGGGCGGTCATCCAGAATGCCAAGGCCGTCAATATGCCCAAAGACAACATCGAAAGGGCGATCAAACGGGCATCAGACAAAAACCAAGGCGACTATAAGGAAGTCTTGTTCGAAGGCTATGCCCCCCATGGCATTGCCATTTTGATCGAAACCGCTACCGATAACAATACCCGGACCGTTGCCAATATCAGAAGCTACTTCAATAAATGCAACGGCAGTTTGGGCACCTCGGGTTCGGTAGAGTTCATGTTCGATCATACCTGTAATTTCAGGATCAATGCCGAAGACATCGACCCAGAGGAACTTGAATTGGAGATGATCGATTTCGGTGCCGAAGAGGTGTTCGTTGATGATGACGGAATTTTGATCTATGCTCCTTTCGGCTCTTTCGGCGACATCCAAAAGGAATTGGAGTCACGCGAAATTGAAATCCTGTCCTCAGGTTTCGAACGTATTCCGCAAGTGACCAAAACGCTATCGGAAGAGCAAGTGGCCGATGTCGAGAAACTTGTAGAGAAAATCGAGGAGGATGACGACGTACAGAACGTTTACCACACCATGCAAGAATAAGGAAATCAAGATATAAAAAAGGCGGCCGAAATGGCCGCCTTTTTTATTCTTATCGTTCGATCATGAGCTGGTCTTCGAACAGTTGACCACCTACATCCATCGTTTTGATAAAGTACATTCCAGCAGGCAAGTCCCCGACCGAAACGGTATGATCTGTTTTTCGTTGGTCGACTTTAAGTTTGCGAACCAAACGTCCTTGCATGTCATATACCTGTACCTCGATCAACTCGGCAGGGTATTCAAAAGAAAGATTGACCGATTCCACCACGGGGTTGGGCCACAGCTTCAAGCTGTTGAGTCGGTTGGTCCCCAAAGGCTCGACCAATTCGAAGGTTACGGTCAAGGCCGTTCCCGTCATTCCGGAAAGTCCTTTCTCACTGTATGGCGTTGCCGAAATCGAATAGCTACCTGCAACGAAGGGCACTCCATTGAAATCACCACCCCGATCACCAAAAAGTGCGAAGGGCGCTACATTCTCGGTACGCTGGTTGCTCAGAGCACCTGACAGTTCCAATCGAACGCTTTCCACATCATCGGTCGTTACCGCTTCAATGTTCAAGTTCAAGGTCGGAAGCGTACTGAAATCAATCTGCTGTCCTTCGCTAAGGCTCGCCAATACCACATCATTATCCGCATCGATCAAGTTGAACGAAATAACGGAAAGGCTTGCGGGAGCATCCGGTAGCACCGTAATACTTTGACTAGCACTACTGCTACAATTGGTCACAGGATCTACATAGGTATAGGTAATCAGGTAGCTGCCGACACCTGCGGTTTGCGGATCGAACTGACCCCCATTCACACCGGTCCCTGAATAGGTGCCCCCGGCCGGGCTACCGCCCGTAAGTATAAAGGGCGAATCATTTTCTTGAACGTTGGCCAAAGGATCGAAGCTGACTTCAGGTGCCGCCGGATCATTCAAAGTAACTTCCAATGACTTTTGGATTCCGGTTCCGACCTGTGTAACGGTAAATACGTAATCGCCACTTGGAAACTCAACGAAACCGAATCCAGCTAGGCGCCCGGGGCCTGCATTCAGCACTACGGGTCCTGATACGTTAACGGTGTAGTCGAAATCGGGAACGATGGAGATGATATCCAGAAAGATCTCCCCGTCGGCACCACCACAAGTGGTTGGGTCCTTCACTTCCCGAAATCGTATCGTAAAGTTGCCCGAGTTGTCCTCTATCAATGAAAAGTCAATACTTAAAGGCGTTCCCATCGTACCCCCTAAACCATTCCCACTGTATGGGACGGCATTGATCGTATAATCGCCTACGGCAAAGCCCATTCCCATAAAATCACCGGCCATATCGCCGAACAAGGCATAGGGTGCCACGCTTTCGGTACGCGCATTCGATATGGGTCCGTTCAGGGTCATGCGCACACTTTCGACATCCGCAGTGGTGACCGCTTCGATACTGAGGTTCATGGTCGGCAAACTATTGACAACGATCTGTTCCCCATCGGTCAGCGTACCGATGATCATATCGGTATCGGCATTGATCAATCGGAACGAAAGCACCGACAAGACCGAAGGTGCATCGCTAAGTACCGAAAGTTCCGTCGTGGCCGAAGCTGTACAATTCGTGAGCGGATCCGTGTAGGTGTAGGTGATCTCATAGACCCCTGGACCTACGGCTTGGGGATCGAACATCCCATTGGAAACCCCATTTCCACTATAAGTACCTCCCATCGGACTACCACCGGTCAAGGCGAAGGCCGCATCACTCTCTTGTACGTTCGTAAGCGGCTGTAAACCGACCATAGGCAGTTCGGGATCATTCATACCGAAGTCCATACGTTTGGTCGTATCCGTCGCCAATTGGGTCACTGAGAAGGTATATGCCCCCGCGGTTAAGGCCAACAAGCTAAAGCTTCGTTCATTGGAAGTCAACTCGATGGTCAAGGGCTCGGAAAAGCTTACCGGTCCGACCAAATTGATTTCATATAACCCAAGTGGGCCGGTCAGCAAGCCTTCGATTTGCCCCTCGGCACCGCCACAGGTCGTTGGTTGGGTGACCTCAAGGAAGGAGAAATCGAAATCAGGGGCCCCGATAGTCAATTCAAAACCAACGCTAAGCGAAGTTCCCCTAGTACCGCTCAGGCCATCGCCGCTATACGGCACGGCATTGATACTATACGTGCCTTTCTCGAACATCATTCCCATAAAATCGCCGCCACCATCACCGAACAGGGCATAAGGCGCCACACTTTCCGTGCGTTCGTTCGAAACCGGACCGTTCAATGACAAGCGTACGCTTTCGACATCATCGGTTGCCAGGGCTTCGATACTCAGGTTCATGCTCGGTAAGCTAGCGATATCGATGAGCGCCCCATCGGTCAGGGTCTGGATTACGGTATCGGTATCGGCGTCGATCAAATTAAAGGATAAGACCGCTAATGGCGGACAATCTTGCCCTCCATCGGTAATGGTCCATCCGAAATCATCGATCAATTCCTGTCGGGCCTCATCGGCCAAACAGAAACTACTCAATGTCAGGTTCCGTGCATCGACATTCG
Organism: Flavobacteriaceae bacterium; assembly: GCA_013214065.1. GTDB lineage: Bacteria > Bacteroidota > Bacteroidia > Flavobacteriales > Flavobacteriaceae > Flagellimonas_B > Flagellimonas_B algarum. The sequence continues at coordinate 106,448 of JABSPK010000009.1, read as the reverse complement.
TGGGAATTTTAGTTTCCTCTGGGTCCAAACGTCGCCATCCAATCAAGGTATTGTCATAATTCCGTTTCGAAAGACCAGCACCTGAAAACATGAATCGAGCATTGACCAAACTGGAAATATCCCATGACCCAAGATCTTGATCGAACAGGGCACAGCTTTCGAACATATCAAAAGTATTCTGCACCTTACTTACATCCCAGTTCGAAAGATCTGCGTTGAACAAAAACGCTTCCTCGAACATCGAATCCATATTTGTGACGTTCCCAACATCCCAATTGCCTAGTTCTTGATTAAAGGTGTTGGCTCCATTGAACATACCGGCCATGTTCGTGACCGTAGATACATTCCAATTTTCTATGGGATTATCAAAGGAAGATGCACTGGTAAACATGTTTTGCATGCTTTTAACCTTAGATACGTTCCAAGTACCAATATCTTGGTTGAAGCTAACAGCTGCACCGAACATCGTGTCCATTGTCCTGACTTCAGCAACATTCCAGCTACCAATAGGTTGATTAAACGCCCTCGCAAAGGCGAACATCTGAGACATATCGGTCACCTGGGAAACGTCCCAGTTACCAATATTTTGGTTAAAAACCATGGCTTGGGCAAACATGCTCGACATGTCAACTATACGACTAGTGTCCCAATTATTCATACTGGGATTGCCTTTTAAATTCTGGCATGAAAAGAAGGTTTGTTTAAAAGATGAAACCTGAGATAAATCAGGCAGGTCAGTAGCTGAAATATCTAAATTTTGACAACCTGCAAATGAGCTATTGAATGATTGCCAAACGATATCGCCCCACTGGACAATATCGATTATCTTGTTGTTATCACCAGCTTCTGAAAAAAGGATTTGTGGAAACTTCCCCATAATCGAAACCTCATAAACTCCCGGAGTGGCATAGGTATGCGAGGCATCCCCGGTAAACCCACTTTCTATAGTACCATCACCCCAATTTACGGTATAGTCATAGGTCTCTCCAGGGAAAGTCGGAATAACAATCTGATTATCTTCGGAAACTCCTGGGTTATCGGTCTTCCAGGTGGTTATAAAAGGAGCGTTTTGAACTTTGGTTCCTGTTATTTTAAAAACAAAATCAGCTCCACTATTGTTCCAATTCTGAAAATCATCAAAATCCGAATCATCTCCCCCTTCTTCAATTCGTATTCCCAAACCATTTCCCAGTTCAAATGAAGATGTTCTATCCCCAATTGACCCATTAAAGTAATCGTTTGTCAGGCCATCTTTCAAATACCAGGTAAAATAATACAAGGCGTCACCAGGCAACTCCAGAATGGAATCAAAAACGAAACGGACCCAACCCCCGTCAAAATCAGCGGACAACATATTGTTGGTACTGGTTATTATTTGTCCGTTGGCATCCCTAACCTGAAGAACCAATTCTACCGCATGACCCGTCCTATCTGGATTGTCAGAGAAATCGAATCTACGTTGAAATTTGGTGCTAAAGGATTCAATACGAACATCTTTGTCAAAAAAGATACTTTGACCGGTTCCTAAATTTCTTGGACCAAATTCCGGTCTATCGTCTCCTCCAAACCATTTCGAAAAATTTTCCTCCAAGTATTCATAAATGATATTGTTGAACTCGCAACCTTTCTCATCTACCACTTGACCCGGGGGTGTGTTGGGACATTCATCCAGCGCATCAATAACACCGTCAAAATCACTATCTTGATTCGATCCATCATCCTTTATCACCGTTACCGCAACCTCTTGCCTATCGGCAAAACCTTCACTATCGGTTACTTTTACTATCAAGTTGTAGACATTGTTGCCACCAACATCCAAAGGTGTATCAAAATCGGGGCTCACAATGAACGAGATTTCACCTGAAGTTACATCAATATTGAACAAATTATCATCAACACTTCCTGTTAGACTGTATATCAATCCAGCTCCTTCACTGTCGCTATTATCCGTACTTTCCACATCCAAAACAACACCAATTGCGTTCTCTAAAAATCCGATAGTGTCGGAAGAAGTGATTTTTGGGCCATCCGCAATACAACCGAACCCAACATCATTGATCGCCCAACCGTACGTATCAATGATACTTTGCCTTGCATTTACGGACAAACAATAAAAATTTTCCACATCCAATCGCACTTCATTTTGAAGTGAAGGCAGCTGACTCCAACCGATAAGGGTTTTATCATAATTTTCAACAGATAGTCCAGAACTCCCTGAGAACATACCGGACATATTGATAACAAGGCTCACATTCCACTTTGAAAGATCCTGATCGAATGAACTGAAACCAAACAAACCAGACATATTTTCAATAGTTGAAACGTCCCAGTTCCCAAAGTTTTCATTTCCAACCAATGATCCACAAAAACGAAACATCTCTTTTAATGAAGAAACCGCAGACAAATCTGGAGTATCCGTCGCTACTACCTTCAAATTATTGCATCCATAAAATGCCCTTTCCATTGAGGTCCATTCGATATCACCCCATTGTTCAATAGTGGTAATTCTAGGTCTGTTGAAGCTGTTACTTAAAAAATTAATTCTTGGGAACTGTCCATTGATAGTAACGGTGTATGTTCCTGGTGTGGAATATGTATGGGTTATATCGCCAACAACATTGGTATCGGCAGTACCATCTCCCCAAAACACCGTGTAATTATATGTTTCATCGGGATGGGTTGGGATAATAATTTGACGATTTCCGAATGAATTGGGATCTGTATGCCATGTGGTGATAAAAGGGCGTTGGCAATCCGTAGATTTCCCACCATCGTTAAAGGTCCAGTTGTACGTATCGATGAGGTTTTGCCTGGCGCTTTCAGACAGGCAGTAAAAATTTAGAGGGGCACCTACTGCTACATCGTTTTGCAATGTAGGGAGTTGGTTCCATCCAATCAGCGTGTTATCATAATTCGCGTTGGAAAGGCCGGAATCATTGAACATCCCCTCCATGGTATTAACCATTCCAACATCCCAATTCCCAAGGTCCTGGTCAAAGGCATCCGTTTCGGCGAACATCAAGGTCATGTCGGTGACCTGCGACACATCCCATGAACCGATGTCTTGGTTAAAACTTTCAGCGTCGGCGAACATAGCCAGCATGTTGGTCACCGAACCCACCTTCCACATGCTTAGGTCTTGATTGAACGATTTGGCCCTTGAGAACAAGGCGATCATGTTTTCAACACTGGAAACGTCCCAGCCACCGATGGCTTGATCAAAACGCTCACAGCCTCCGAAAAGTCCTTGCATGTTTGTGATACCGGTGGTATCCCATGTCTCGAAACTCGCATTCCCGACCATAGCACTACAATTGTTGAACATACCCGCTAAATCCGGGTTTGCACTTAGATCGGGCGTATCGTTTGCCAGCACGTCCATATTAAGACAGCCCGAGAAAGAAGCGAACAGGGAGGACCATGTAATAGACCCCCATTGATTGATGGCGATCAACTTTTCCTCCTCGCCGGACTGGTTAAAGAATATTTGTGGAAACTGGCCACTTATGGAAACCGTATAGGTTCCCGGTGTACTATACGTATGCGTTGCATTTCCGGTTAAGTTTTCACTCGTAGAACCATCACCCCAATCGACATCATAATCATAGATCCAGGCTGAAATAGTTGGAATGGTGATTTGATCATCGTTTGAGATTCCTGGATTATCGGTCTTCCAGGTAGTTATAAAGGGGGTTGATGCTTCTTCAACTGTTACAATGGTTTGACACATGGAACGGTTTGCATCCTCATCGATAAAAACTACGGTTTCTATACTCTCACCAACATCAGAACTATCGAATTCCAATGTGGATACCATTTCCGGCCCTGTATAATCCACAGGTCGTAAGGAACCTGAAAACTCAGCATCAGTAAAAGCCGCAAAAATAAAAATCTGAACATAGTAGGTGACACCACTTTTTAGATTAACTATAGGGCTTTCTCTTGGTGTACCATCTATATCAAAAGGGAAAACCCCGATTAATCCAGGTCTTGAAAATAAATTTCCCGAATTAGGAACCGGTTCTTGATCGTAAATCACAAAAGTCAAAGGAGACTCGATTTCAAGGGATAGGGAACCCGATAAGTTCAAAACGTAATCTTGACTCTCTGGCACCGTTATGGTATTCTGTTGATAGGGATATGAGAAAAGTACTCCTAATTGCAAATCATCCATTAGACTGGTTTCATCAAGACTACCTTCAAAAACCTTCAGTTCCCTAGGAAGAAAAAACAATTCACTTCCTTCTCCATTACACACTCCTTCGCTAAAGGATCCAACTTGATCTATATTTATCGCAGTGGTTTCAGTTTGCGAGTGAATTTGAAGCGTAATATCATTACATATTGCGTTGGACACCAACTCAGGTTCTACTGAAACCACTGCCGCACAACTACTTGTATTTCCATCCGAATCATATACTTTCAGTGTTACCGTATTTTCTCCCAAGTCACCGCAATTCAAGTTGTTGAGAAGTCGTCCGTTGCTATCAAACAATAGTCGTAGTGCTATTCCCGAATCATCGGTTGAACCACCATCGACCAAATTCGGAGTCAGATTATTAGACCCATCAAAAGGAATTTGATAAAGAGCATTTGTGCACATTGCATTCGGAGGAATGGTGTCTTGTAATTCGGAATGATAAGAACCTAATGGGAAAGGAACAGGGGCAGTAGCATTGTTATCTACGAAACTCAACACATCGGGCCCTGGAATACGCCAATTATCCAAGATAAACGTATTGCCGTCAGGTCCTGTCAAATTTGATCTATAAGCCCAACTATTTTGCCAATTCCAGGGCGCCCCCTCGCCGTTTACGGTGGCTTCTCCAAAGGTATCTATGACAACTGGTGCTTCCCCTGAAATATCATAAAGTTCAACGCCTTCATCACCATTGAAATCCAATTCAGCAAGATTAGGTAATAGAATATCGGGTACAAATCCAAAAAAATTATGAAATTCACTTTCGTCACGTCCCAAATAAAGATAATCACCCGCCGACAATGAGCCTGAAAGTATAAATTCTGGGCCATCCGACCCTGAACCTTCTTCAGGTATTCCAATGGCATAAATACTTAGATCAGGAATATCCGCTAAAGCATAAAGTTCCAGCAACGACATATTCGAACTACTGATATTGGAATCCATTAATCCAGTTATCATTATTGGAGGTGCATCCTGTGTCACTTCAAAGGGTACTGAGTTTCCAACACAGCCATTCTCGTCCGATACGGTAACAGCGTAGCTCCCTTCTAGAACATTACTGAGTATTCGCGTGGTTTCACCACCTGGAAACCAAAGGTAACTTTGAAATCCCTCACCTGCATCCAATGTAACACCGTCTCCATTAATTGGGTAGGAAGATCGCCCCGTTATTTCGGGTATGGGTAATTCAAAAGTTGATATCCTTATTGTTTCGGATATTACCGTACAGTCATCGTCAATGTTAGAAGTATTATTATCATCAGAAATAATAACACGCAATTGAAAACTTTCAGAAGAACCAAAACTTAGTCGAAGTTCCGAATTCCCATTTCGATCTTCAATTACGTCAAACCATCCACCCCCAGAATCAAATAACCATTGCCAATTGTATGATAAAGTACCCGTTCCAGAAGCCTGGACATCTACAAAAACATCAACTATAGTTTCCGTTAAACAAGCCTCTGCGTCTGTTGGTTGCCTTTCAATTTGAAGCGCACAAGAATTTGTGTCGATTGTGTATTCAGCACCATCAACCGAACCCGGTATCGTGGTTCTATCACCGTTCGAATTCGGAGGAACTTTGTCCAAAGTAAGCATTTCAAATTCCATTGCATTAACGCCAACCAAATAACCATCGGAAGCCGCAATAAAAGGAGAATCGCTTTTTCCAATGTGTACATTGGCATCAAAAGCCTGGGCACTAAAAAAAGTCAGTAAAAAAACAAGGGGTAGTAGTCTTTTCATAGGGTAGTTCGATTGATTTTGAAGTGTTCTTGAAAAATACAGCCTATAATACCCATCATCGGAATTAATCGACAAGGCGTCAATTCCTTCGTTTAAAAAATTATACCTGCCCATAGGCGAAAATCCCAAGGTCCGTTGTAATTTCAAGGGGGATTCAACGACCGTAAGTATATGGGAAAATCAACCGGCTTTATTTTGACTTTATTTTGGTGTACGTGCTGCATGGCACAACAGATGACCGCTGAAAAATTAGTGGCCATCATAGAACAGGAAGCGGATACCACGATCCAGCAAGGGAATTCGATCCAGTTCCTGTTCAACGAGACCATGTTGATCTCGATTTACGATGTCAATGCGAACCGGATGCGGATCATATCCCCCATTATCGAACGTGAAAAACTGACCGAAGATGAGCTGCTCAACGCCCTGGTCGCCAATTTCCATTCGGCCTTGGATGTAAAGTATGCCCTGAGTGATGAGATCATTTGGTCGGTCTACGCCCACCCGCTAAAGGAATTGTCGGAGGCCCAAGTCATCGATGCCATCCAACAGGTCTATGCGGCGGCGCTGACGTTCGGAGGTTCGTATTCGAGCACCAATCTCGTTTTTCCGGGCAATTCGAACAAAAAGGAGTCGCCCAAACCCAAAGTCCTTAAAAAGACGTAGCTTCGGAAACCCCGAAACTATAAGCGGGCACCCTCCCTTGAACTCCTTCGAAAAACTTGCGGACCTTCCGAAAATCGTGGTTGATATCGTCGGTGGTTTCAAAGGGTTCGGATATTTTCACTTGTTTTTTACCAAAATCAAAGGCCACCATCACAATGGGCACCTGGGCCTTTTTGGCGATATAGTAAAAGCCCGTTTTCAGTGCCTTCACCTTCTTTCGGGTGCCTTCAGGAGCCAAAGCGAAACGGAAGATCTCACGTTGCTTGAAAAGGTTCACTACGGCATCGACGGAGTTATTGGCCGCACTGCGATCTACCGGGGCGCCGCCGGTGATTCTGAAAAACCATCCGAACGGGGGTTTGAACAGGCTTTTCTTACCGATGTAATTGATTTGCTGGTTGACCACACTGCGCACGATCAGCCCTAACGGAAAATCGAGCCAGTGTGTATGCGGTACGACGATCACCACACATTGCTTCAGCTCCGGAAAACGTCCAATGAGCCGCCAACGCATCAGCTTGTAAAAAATAAATTTTGAGAACCGGTGGATCATTAAATCTTTTGGTAAATGCTGCGGAGGGTATCCCGATCGATCTTGGTCTCCCAGTCTTGACCCAAGGCATTCTCCCATAGCGGGGCCATGGAGAGTGCGACTGAGATCATCGTATCCATACGTTCCGGTGATAGCCCCGAACAAATTCCTTGGGGCAACACGATTCCGTGTTTGTCCATCATGCGGTGAAAGGTGGCCACTCCTTGCGGGTAATAGGCTTCAAGATGTTGGAACACCAAACAATTGCCGATACCGTGTTTGACCCCCAATACATAGGATAAGCCATAACTCATCGCATGGGCGATCCCCACTTGTGAGTAGGCGATACTCATGCCACCATGCCAAGAGGCCATCATGAGTTGTTCTTCTTTGTCTTGCTCGCAACCATCGCCCAGAAAGACTTCAAGGCAAAGATCCATCGCTTTTTCCCCATAGCTCTGGCTAAAGGCGTTCAAATAGGTCCCGTTCAACGACTCCACGCAGTGGATAAAACAATCCATCCCCGTGTAAAACCATTGCGCTTTAGGAACCGTGGCCAGCAAATCGGGATCAAGGACTACTTGATCATAGGTCGTAAAATCGGAGTTGATCCCCAGTTTTTTTTCAGGGCCCATCAGCACTGTGGTGCGCGATACTTCGGCACCGGTACCACTGATCGTGGGTATGCCCACATGATACAAAGCGGGTTTGCCTACCAGATCCCAACCCTGGTAGTTTGCCGCACTGCCCGAATTGGTCATCATCAAAGCCACGGCCTTGGCCAAATCGAGTAAGGTACCCCCGCCGATCCCGATGATCCCAGAAGGCGTTTCATCGAATTCTTCTTTGATCGCGGCTACCAAAGCATCGACTTGGGCGGTTTTGGGTTCCTCATCGGCTGGGATGAAGATGATCTTGTCATTGAATAACCAGGGAATACGCTGTGCAAACTCGCTACCTTCAAAAAAAGCATCGACCAAAAAAATCATCGGCGCATCGGAATTCTTGCGTTTTGGCAGTAGGATATCGGCCAATTGCCCGAAAGACCCCCTTCCGAATACCACCCTTGGTACCATTGGAAAATTACGGTATGTGGTCTTTTCGTGCAGGATTCCTTGATTTTGGTTGCTATCGTTCTCGCTCTTCATTCAATTCAAATAAGTCAATAGTTCTTTAATACCGCCCAACTTCATGTGCCCGTTCACCTGTTCTTCGGCCACTATCTCATGCGCCCAAGTGGTATGGAACGGGATATGAACGGCCCTGGCCCCAATATTCAAAACGGGCAATATATCGGACTTCAGTGAATTGCCCACCATCATGAACTCCTTGACATCGATGTTCAAATGGGAAAGCAAATTGCTGTAGTTGACTTCTTTCTTATCGCTCAAAACCTCGACATGTTGGAAGTATTTCGACAAACCGGAGCGTTCCAATTTGCGTTCTTGGTCGAGTAGATCACCTTTGGTCAATACGATCAGCCGGTACCTTTTCGACAATGCTTCCAGCACTTCTTCAACCCCATCGAGCAATTCGACGGGATGGTCGATCATACGCTTGCCCAAGTCCAAGATCTCACCGATCGTTTGTTGGGATATGGTATGGTTCGAAAGGTCGAGTGCCGATTCGACCATGGAGAGTACAAAACCTTTAATGCCGTACCCGTATAAGGCCAAATTATCCATTTCCACCTTGAACAACTCCTGATCGATCTTGTTCTTGGTTTCAAACCCTTGAAGCAGATCTGCAAACTTCTCCTCGGTCTCCCGAAAATAGGTTTCGTTGACCCAGAGGGTGTCATCGGCGTCGAATGCTATGGTTTTTATGTTGTCAAAGTTCACTTCCATTCTTTTACGGCCTTTTCCAGGTCTTCAGGCGTATCGATTTCGATACCCGTGACGTGGGTCTCCACCATCTTTATTTTCTTTCCATACTCCAAATAGCGAATGGCCTCAATTTTTTCGGTCGCCTCCAAGGATAACATGGGCAGACGCTGAAAATCTTCCAAGGCCCTTTTTCGAAAAGCATAGATGCCCTTGTGTTTGTAATAGGTGGTCTCGACACCCTTATCGCGAGGATACGGAATCGGGGAACGTGAAAAATACAAAGCGAAATTACGGTTATCGACGATCACTTTTACGGTATTCGGATTTTCGATTTCGGCCCAGTCGGTAATGGGGGTCATTAAGGATGCCAAATCGATTTCAGATCGATCGTCATGTCGAAAAACATCAATGACTTTTTCAAGACTGGCTTTATCGATAAAGGGTTCGTCACCCTGAACGTTGATGGCGATATCCACCTCGAGATCCATAACGGCCTCTGCAATACGGTCTGAACCACTTTCGTGGGTGTGCTTGCTCATGATAGCCTGGCCACCGATACCACTGATCAGCTCGTGGATCACTTTGCTGTCGGTCACCACATAGACCGCATCGAACAAACCGGTATCGCGTACCGCTTCGTAGGTACGCTGGATAACGGGTTTTCCCGAAAGATCTTGCATTAGTTTACCCGGAAACCGCGAGGCTTTGTAACGCGCCGGAATCATGGAAATTACTCGCACGGAATTCGATTTTAATCTCGTTTAGGTCGCAATCTACGATAGATCCTAAAAATAACGATAAGAATAACGATGACCAAAACGGCAGCAATAATCGGGGCGAATATGGATGCGGTGGTAACGGCTACCGCCGTGCCAGTCTCCACGGTAGCTACGACCGGATTGGCCACCCCGCCCGTGGTTGCCGTCGAGGTCAACCTTCCGGCTGCATTGGCCCCTTTGATGGCCGAGGCCGTGCCCCCGCCCGCAATAATGGCCAACGACCAGGTGATGACCGGATCTAAATCCGCAATGGTCGAAACCATAACGGCGGTTCCTGCGATGGCTGCCAACGGCAAGGCGATGGTATCGAGTGCATTGTCGACCCATGGAATGAAATAGGCGAAGATTTCGACCAATGTAGCGATCCCTAGCGTCAACACCGCCGCCAGACTACCGATCCATTGCCAGCTTTCATTGAGTTCCCAAACGTCGAAATAAGCCGCCAAACTCAGGGCGAAAAGCGGCAAAAAAACCCTGAAACCGGCCGAGGCCGCCAAGCCCACACCTAAAAATATACTGAGTACCGTCTCTGGAGTCATGCCAATGCTTTCTACGAAATTAGCCTATTCGCCATCAAGAAAAAAATCATTCTTGAAACCGATCAGGTACAGTTTCTTACGGGCCCGGGTAACGGCAGTATACAACCATCGCAAATAATCACGGTCGATACCGTTCGGCAAATAAGGTTGTTCGACGAACACCTGCTCCCACTGCCCTCCTTGTGACTTATGGCAGGTGACCGCATAGGAAAACTTCACCTGCAGGGCATTGAAATACCGGTTGTTCTTGACCCCCAAAAACCGTTTGTAGTTCGATTTTTCATGGGCATAATCCTGGGCCACCTCTTGATACAACCGATTGCCTTCCTCATAGGATAGCGAAGGGGATTCGGCATCGATGGTATCGAGCAGCAAAACCGTTTCAAAGGGTTTTTGATCGGGGTAATCGACCATTTTCACCTTGACTTCGGCAAAGGTAAACCCATACAGTTCCTTGATGCCGAACAACTCCAACACCTCGATGATATCACCATTGGCGATGAACCCGGCCTCCGAATTCGGTCGTAGCCAGAAATAGTTGTTCTTCACCACCATCATATAGTCACCCGTGGCGATGGTGTTCTCCAAAAACAGGATGCGCTCACGAATATTTTTGTTGTAGAGATTGGCCCTCTTGTTCGAACGTACGACGATCACCGTTTCTTCACGGCCGAAATCGGAGTACGACCCATCGATGGCTTCTTGGATCTCATGGCCGTCGATCAGTCTTACGATGTCCTTAAATGGGTTTAGCCGGAATTGTAAGGTATCGAACAAGCCCGCCTTTAATTGTTCCCTTATCAAGGTAGCGTTTTGTAGGATCCCCGAATTTTCGGTCTGACGCATGACTTGGTTCAATTCGATGGTCTCGACTTCCTTGTTGTAATTCAGTGCCAATTTATTTTCGTCAAGTGCCGGGCTCAGTTCCAAACGCACTGGGGGCAATTGGGCCGTATCACCGATCAATACCAATTTGCAACCAAAGCCTGAATTCACATAGAAGATCAGATCGTCGAGCAAGGACCCATTTTCAAAAAGTTTGGAATCGGCAGGGGCATCGGGTATCATCGAGGCTTCGTCTACGATAAACAAGGTATGGCGATGCTTGTTCGGGGCCAAAACGAATTGCACCCCGCCCCCGGATTGCTTCTTGGGGAAGTATATTTTTTTGTGGATGGTAAAGGCCGTACTCGACGCATACCCGGTCATGACTTTTGCCGCACGGCCGGTCGGGGCCAATAACACGGCTTTTTTCTTGATATGCCATAAATGTTTCACCACGGCACCGATCAAGGTGGTCTTTCCGGTACCGGCATACCCCTTGAGCAAAAAGATTTTATCGCTTTTTTTGGCCGTTGCGAAACCTGCTAATTTTTGCAGCGCGAAGCGCTGCATTTCAGTGGGTTCGAAAGGAAACTTTTCGAGTAAAATCCTATAAAAATCAGGGGTTTCGGGATGGCTCATAAGCATTCAAAGATAGCCATCATTTTTAAGTCAAAAACTTTTGTGATTCAAAAAAAATTGTAGATTTGTGAATAACCACAATTTCTAATTAACTCCTATAAAATGAAGACCATCTTACAAATAGTTCTCTGGTTGGTTTGCGGGCTACTGGCCTATTTGATCTATCAATCCGTCAACGCACCGATTGAATTCAAAAAAGTACGCCAAGAACGATTTTCCGCGGTTATTACCAAGCTTAAGGACATTCGGGATTCCCAAGAAGCTTACAAATCGGTAAATGGCAAATACGCTGCCAATTTCGAGAGTTTGATCAAATTCGTCGATACGGGCAATTATACCATCACCCAGCAGCGCGATTCTTCATTCATGAGATACAACAAAGTATACCAAATCGACTTGCAGGTCGACACGGTGATCATCGATACCTTGGGTATGGTAAAAGTAAAGGATTCGCTCTTCAAGAACGATGACAGTTACAAATCCATGATGGACGTACCGTTCGCCCTGAACAACGAAAAATTCGAAATGAAGGCAGATATTATCAACAAAGGTGGTTATAATGCCCCTGTTTTCGAGGCCAAGGTGAAAAAGAACGTCGTACTTTCCGACCAGCCTAAAGATCTATTGGACCAAGAGAACGAACGCAATAGTGTTGAGGAAGTCAATGGTACCGAAATCAAGGTCGGGTCGATGACCGATGTCAGCACCAACGGGAACTGGCCCCCAATTTATGACAGAAAAGACAACTAATACCGAGATAGGGGCGACAGCTTCGCATCCGTATAAGAAACTGTCCATTCAAGTGAGCTTGAATGGACTTTCTTTTTGTATCATAGATACGATCGGCAATTCGGTCGAACAATCGGAAACCATCCCCTTCAAATCGGCTTCGACCCCCTATTTGGTCTTGAAGGAGCTCAAGGCCCAATTCGAGACCCATAAGGTGGCCCATGGGCAGTACGCCTCGGTTTCCGTAATCCACTGCAATGATTTCTATTGTCTGGTACCCCGGGCCCTGTTCCAAAAAGAGGAACTACCCAATTACCTGAAATTCAACACCAAACTATTGGCGAGTGATGAAATCGTTTTTGATGAACTCCCCAATTGCGAAATGAACTGTGTGTATGTTCCTTTTACGAACATCAACAACTACCTGTTCGACCTCTTCGGTCCTTTTGATTTTTCACACCAAAGCACCAATCTGATCCAGTTGCTGCTCAAACAGAAACCGAGCAACAAAGCGGTCTGCTATGTCCATATTGCGAACAGAAGTATGAGCCTAGCCGTCATTGAACAAAAAAAGGTATTGCTCTACAATCAATTCGAATTCGGCACCAAAGAAGACCTGCTTTATTATGTCTTGTTCACTTACGAACAACTGCAATTGGATCCCGAAAGTATTAAGCTACGCCTTTTCGGAGCGGTTGAAGATGGCGACGAGCACTTTTCGATTTGCCATGAATACATCAAAGAGGTCGCGGTTTTCATGCCCCATGAAGGTCTGACCGATTTGGGCATCGACCCGGAACAATCCTTTGATTTGACCCTTTTAGGCTGACGAAATGCGCATCATTTCAGGAACCCATCGCGGAAGGCGTATCCAAGCGCCGAAAAAACTTCCCATTCGACCGACCACCGACATGGCCAAGGAAGGGTTGTTCAACATCCTTCAAAACCGACTTCATATCGCTTCCTTATCGGTATTGGACCTGTTCTCGGGCAGTGGGAATATCAGCTATGAATTTGCTTCCCGGGGTGCCGATGACATTACCGCTATCGATCAAAACATGCACTGTGTGCAGTTTATCAGCAAGACTTCGAAAACCTTAGGATTTCCGATTAAAGTCATCAAAGCCAATGTTTTTGGATATTTGAAAAAGAACAACCTACACCAGCAATTCATTTTTGCGGATCCACCCTACATATTATCCTTGCCGGAATTCGAGGAGCTGGTCGATCTTACGCTTCAACGAGCCAACGACCCCGAGGTTTTGGTGGTCATCGAGCATGCGGAACAAACCGACCTGAGTACCCATCCCTATTTTGATGAAGCGCGAAAGTATGGGGGAAGCGTCTTTAGTTTTTTCAAAAAATAAAAGCAGGCCATAAGCCGGATTCTGTTCCGAATGACCGAGGTCTTCGGATCCTTATCATTTATCTGGACTTTTGGTTACCCAAAAGTTCGAACCGCCTACCCTCCGATTCGGGCGTGCCGCCCTCAAGCATCGGTTTACATGGCGTTGCACCGTATAGAGTTTACCTGATTTCACTACAGCCGAACTGTACTTGCTTTCTGTTGCACTGGTCCTTCCCGATCAGATCGGGCGACGGGTGTTACCCGCTATACCGCACTGTGGTGTCCGGACTTTCCTCTCTTTTCACGAAAAGAGCGATAAGGTGGCCTGCAAGTGCAAATGTAGGTTGTTTTGTTAATAAAAAATAACAGTACGGCCCAGGTCAAAATCACTTTGGGCCATCCTATTTTTATATTTGTAGTTCACGAAATCGCATACCGTTGGAACCATTCATCGTATCGGCACGCAAATACAGGCCACAAACCTTCAAGGATGTCGTGGGCCAAAAGGCCATTACGGATACCTTGACCAGTGCGATCTCGAACGATCATCTGGCCCAGGCATTGTTGTTCTGTGGTCCAAGGGGTGTGGGAAAAACGACTTGCGCCCGCATTCTGGCCAAAAAAATCAACCAGACCGGTTCGGAGTCCGCCGATGAGGATTTCGCCTTCAATATTTTCGAACTCGATGCGGCCTCGAACAATTCCGTTGACGATATTCGCAGCCTGATCGACCAAGTCCGCATTCCGCCCCAGGTAGGATCATACAAGGTGTACATCATCGATGAGGTCCATATGCTATCGCAGTCGGCCTTCAATGCGTTTCTAAAGACTTTGGAAGAACCACCAAAGCATGCGATTTTCATCTTGGCCACCACGGAAAAGCATAAGATCATACCCACGATCTTATCGCGTTGCCAGATTTTCGATTTCAAACGAATCACCATAGCCGATGCCGTCGGTTATCTGAAATATATCGCCACCGAACAAGGGGTCAATGCCGAAGAAGGTGCCCTGCACATCATTGCCCAAAAAGCCGATGGTGCCATGAGGGACGCCCTATCGATCTTCGACCGGGTCGTCAGTTTTTCAGGTAAGGAACTTACCCGAAAGGCCGTAACCGAAAATTTGAACGTTCTCGATTACGATACTTATTTTCAAGCGACGGATTTTATCTTAAATCAGGCCATCCCTGATTTATTATTGCAGTTCAATACCATTCTGGCCAATGGTTTTGATGGCCATCATTTCGTTATTGGCTTGGCTTCGCATTTTCGCGATTTGATGGTTTGTCAACACGAAAAAACCCAGGCGTTGCTGGAAGTCGGTTCCGATGCGCGGCAGAAGTACCTTGAGCAATCAAAAAGGACGTCAAAGGCCTTTTTGCTCCAAGCCTTGGAATTGGCCAATGAAGCGGACTTGAAGTATAAGGCCAGTAAAAACCAACGCTTGTTGGTGGAACTCTGCTTAATGCAAATGGCCTCAATTTCATTCGAGGCCGAAAAAAAAAAAGCTAACGCCATAATCCCTGCAAGGGTGTTCAAGGCGGCCCCTCGAGAACAAGCCGCCCCAGTCTCGCCCCAAATTCCTTCCATTCCGGAACCTGCCAGCCCACAACCGCCCCAGCCGGCGGAAACAGCACCGCAAGAAGCTTCCGTTCCGACTTTGGAGAAGGGGCCCGATGCCGAAATACCGCAGGCTACCCAAGAAACACCATCATCGGAAGTCGACCTGGGCCAAACCGTTGTGGAACTTCCAAAAATCGAATTGAACCCTTCGAACAAAAGGGTATCCGGCTTGTCCATATCCAGTCTGAAGACAAGAAAAGAACATAAGAATACCGTTAAAGAACAAGCCGATGCGGCCCAATTTCCTGAAATGCCTTTTGATTTGGCCAGCATGCAACAGCATTGGAACGACTATGTGGCACTAATCGACGGAAAAGGGCAAAAGATCATGGCTTCCAACCTACAGACGGATACGCCAAAGCTCAAGGATGCCCATACGATTTGGATCGAATTGCCCAACAGCACCATGAAAAAGGAAGTTGAGCGGGGTCAGGGCGGTCTATTAGCCTATCTGAGGGAAAAACTGCAGAACTATGCCATAACCTTAACGGTCACGGTGAATGAGACCGTTGCGCAAAAATTCGCGTTTACCCCTGAAGAAAAATACGAAAAACTCAAGGCCAAAAACCCGGCCATCGAACTGCTACGTAAAGAATTCGATCTAGACCTGTGAGGTACGGCCCTTCCAAATGCGAACGGCATAAATACCCATAAGCAGTGCAGCGATCAACACCCCAAAGGCCTCACGACCTCGTTCAATATTGACGATATCGCCTTCACCAATGGTAAAACCCTCGAATTTTTCGGGCCAATTGTAAATGCCCATGCCAAGGTAAAACCCAAATAAGAACAGGGCCCATAACAGTTTCATTCGGTTGAGTGCAAAGAGCAGGGAAGCCAAGGCCGCCATTCCGTAAATGACGTACCATCGGTAGGCATCGGGATCATTGTATTGTACGGCAGCCGCATAAATAAATAGCGCTGTGAAAACGAATCCTAAGATTTTAAAGAAGTTGTTCATGTCGGTCGGTTCAAAATCCGTAACAAATTACTAAAAACTTCGGTGGCCTCGATACGTTCGGATTCCAATATATCTTTGACATCGGTCATGAATACCGGATAATCCGCTACGCTATCGGGGATACGTCCGTGGGATCCCTTAACCAACTCGGCCTGCAAGGGAATAACGTCCATCACGGTCCGAAATCCCATTTTCTTTTTAAGGAGTTTCCAAAGGATCTTGGGCATTACGAACGGGTCTTTCGGGTCGACGAACATTTCAACGGGATCGTATCCGGGTTTTTTGTGGATGTCGACCATTCTGGCATAATCGGGTGCCTTCGCATCATCCGTCCAAAAATAATAGGTAAACCAAGAGTGGTTGTCCGCGACCACCACAATATCGCCACTTCTGGAATGCGCGAGCCCCTGCTCGGCGAGTTCGGAAGCCGTCCATACCTGTTCGACTCCCGGGGTTGCCTGTAAAACGGCGACAACCTCGTCCATAATCGATCTGTCGTTGAGATAGACATGGGCCAATTGATGATCGGCTACGGCAAAGGCTTGACTGGCTCCGCAGTCCAATAATTCGAGTCCACGCTCAACCCGGGTCGCCAACCAGCCCTGCTCCCGAAAAACGCGATTCAGGTGAACGGGGCGATCTACATCGGTTATACCGTATTCCGATAGCAATACGACTTGGGTTTCCTTTTTACGGTAATAGGTGACCAGGCCTTCGACCACCTCATCGATTCCGTTCAAATCTTTGGCGATTATCTTGAAATCAACGCCATGGCGTTGGATGTTATAATCGAGATGGGGCAAATAAATAAGGGTCAGGGTTGGATCGTGCCAAGTATCGGTCAGCATCGCGGCATCGGCAATCCATCGGCTTGAGGCGATGGATGTCTTCGGACCCCAAAAATTGAATAGCGGAAAAGTCCCCAATTCGTTTTGGAGGCGGGTTCGAAGGTCAGAAGGATGGCTATAGACATCAGGGATCTTTCGACCATCGGCCAAGTAATTCGGCCGGGGGGTCACACTGAAATCGACCGTTGAATACATATTATACCACCAGAAATGGTTGGCACAAGTGAATTCGGGATCTTCCGATTTCAATTGCTCCCAAAGTTTCGGGGCCTTGACCAGTTTGTTGGATTGCCGCCAGAATTTAACCTCGCATTCGTCTTTGAAATACCAACCGTTTCCGACGATTCCGTGTGTAGCAGGCCGGGTTCCGGTCAAATAGGTCGACTGGGCCGTACAGGTCACAGCCGGTACAACGGGAGTGACGGTTGCCAGGGCTCCAGAGTCCATGAAACTTTTGATAAAGGGGGTATGTTCCCCGATCAGTCGGGGGCTCAAACCCACCACATTTATGACAACGGTCTTTTTCAATTATAGTTTTTTGATCAACCAATCCAATTCGCGTACGATACTATCGACCAAATCGAATTTCAAGCTATCCGGTAGTACGTCCCAAGTATAGGTTTCCACTTCAAGATGATCACAAATGTCGGAATCTTTCAGACAATCCAGTGTTTCCAAAATCTGGTCTTGGGTAGCACCTAACATCCCAAAATCCTCTAAGAAAATCGGTACATGGAAATGGGCCCTTAATTCTTTTCCGATATCGGATTTTCCCAACACCTCGGGTAAATCGGCATAAGTGAACACTTCTCCGTCCCGTTTTTCCGTGACCTGATGGAGATAGGTCGGCTCATCGAAGGCCGACAAGGCCTTCCAAATTCCATCAACATCCCCATCCAGCCTTATCTTCAAGGCTGAACTTACTTGGATCTTACCGATGTTAATCCCTTGTTCCTTGAAAGCCTTGAACGTTCGTTCAGGCGCTTCGTAGGCCAAGGAAAAATGACATACGTCGTAACATACCGAAATGTACCTTTTTACCAAATATGCCGCCTTTTCGGGGTCGAAACCATACTCTTTTCCGAACCGTTCTTGACCCTGCGGCACCAAATAGTCCTTGAAAAAAGCGATCACTTCGGCAGTATTCTCCAAAATTCCATCCGGTTCCGGTTCGATGGCCAGATTTAAATAAGGCCCTGATTCCTGCTCCGTTCGATATAACTGAACAGCCACCTCGAGCATATTATCTGCACCGGATCGCATTGCCGCTTCTTTGGCTTCGGGCGTTTCAAACCAATGTTTGTAGCTAATCGGAGAGGTGGAAATACTGCCGTTCAAGCCTTCAGGCAGCACATGGGCCAACTGTTCAAATAGCCTTTGGGTATAGCGTACGCGCGACTTGGTGGTCCAATCAGGTTGATGCACGCTGTCTTTTACCCTTTCGTTATGGAAATTTCCATAAGGGAAGCCGTTCATGGTATAGACATAACAGCCTTCATCAAGCAACCATTGCTTGAATTCCTGAAGACGGGTTCCTTGTTCCAGTTCTTCACTGGCACGGTTGGAAAGTCGCAATCCTAGCCCGAAATCGGTATCGGGGGCTATGCGTTGTTTGACTTTGGGTAGGTTGGCCTTAAGGTGTGCGAAGGTGACTTCCCAATTCTCGCCGGGGTGTATGTTAGTGCAATAGGATACGTGGAAACGATCGGAAATCAACATATTAACACGATAGTTCTTCTTTTTTCCCGCTTCGAACCGCAATGGCTTCGCGCATCTTGGTATGGTCGATCTCATGCACATCGTGTTGTTTACCGATTCGTGAAATCAGCGTAATGGTAAGCCTGCCACCGAGATGCTCCCTGAATTCTTCCAATCCTTTCAACAATTCGTCACAATCGCTATCGGATTCAATCGGCAAGCGGATGTCGAAGCCGACCGTTTCAAAAACCTCGAGGATCAGGTCCATGGTCGCTACGTCAATCAATCCGATCGCATGGCTGTAGGTCACGTCCAATGCGATACCCATGGCCACCGCTTCACCATGGCGTAGATTGTAAGCGGTCATCTGCTCCAATTTATGGGCTGCCCAATGACCAAAATCAAGTGGTCGTGAGGAACCACTTTCAAAAGGATCTCCATTACCGGCAATATGGTCCATATGGATTTCGGCACAGCGATGGATCAAAGTCTGCATGGCCTCTTTACCACGTTCAGCCAAGGCGTTGGCATGGGTTTTTATAAAATCAAAAAAATCAGAATCCTTGATCAAGGCTACTTTAATCGCCTCGGCGATGCCCGATATCCAATCCCGTTGTTCCAACGTTGCCAAAAACGAGTAGTCGTTGATAATGGCGTATGGCAGGGCGAAGGTGCCCAGAAAGTTTTTCTTTCCGAAAGCATTGATGCTGTTCTTGACCCCTACTGAGGCGTCGTTCTGTGCCAAAACGGTCGTGGGCACACGAATCAACTTCACCCCCCGATGGGCGGTATTCGCAGCATACCCGACCATGTCGATCAAGGCGCCCCCACCAACGGCCACGACAAAGGAATGTCGGCAAATGCCCCGGTCATTGATCGCAGCGAGTACTTGTGCTATGGCTTCGGGATCGTTTTTACTTGCTTCCCCGCCGGTTAAGACCAAGGTGTCGCGCAATGCGATTGCTTTAGCATGGATTTCGCAGTAGCGATCGATTTTACGGATCAATCTGGGGTGGGCCTCGACCACGCCATCATCCACCACGAACAGCACTTTCGTCGGCGTTGCCCCTTCCGTTTCCAACAAGGATGCCAATAGCCTGTTGCCCGTATCGAACAATCCGTCGGTAAACTGCAGGCTGTATTGGTAATCGACCGTGAATTTTTTTGTTATTGCTTTCATCATCGCCCCGAATCGAAAAATTTAAGTTACGGCAAATATTTTGGCCAGCGCAAAGGATAGGGGAAGCAATAAAAGCATTGCGACCCCAAAATACCAATCGGTGTAGGCCGTTGCCATTGCAGCATCCAAAATGATGATGGATAAAACCCCGGCTTTCACCGCTTTCTTGATGTTGGTCGGTGAATTCACCTTAAAGCTACGCCCCAAGGGTATCAATACCATCAAAGCGAAAACCACTAAAAACGGCATTGCCGTTATCCATCCATCGGCATACTGCAGATGTACATAGGTAACGTACAAAATGACCAAAGCATATAGCAAACCGGCAAGAATGATGTTTTTTTTGTTGTTTCCATGTACCTCACCCCTTGAAACCAAGGTAACCGCCCCGATAAAGAACAAAGGCACCAAGGCATAGGGCCATTGTTCCAGATTTCCTAAAAAGCCAATTCCCAAGAACAGGTTGAGAGCGCGACACAGGCCCATATTGACCGGGCCGAGAAAGGCATGGTTTTTCGAGAACGCATCGTAGAGCACGATCGAAACGGCCAAGGCAAGTGCGATACCACCGCAAAGCTTACTGGTCCAAAAGGCCAAAGCGACCCCAAGAACCAACATTACAAATCCGAACAAAGCGGCATTTGATTTTGATACAAGTCCACTAGGTATGGGGCGTTCGGGTCTTTCAACGGCATCCAACCGGGCATCGAAAACATCGTTCAAAACGACACCTCCGGCATATAAGAATACGGAGGCCAGCACCAAAAAACCGATTTCGGTCAAGGAGCTATCCACAATGCCCGTGGCATCGAATGTACCGGCCAACGCCATACCGGCCAAGATATCGGCCGCGGCCGTGGGTAGATTCGCGGGTCGGCATAGCCTTAAGTACCCCAAAAAAACGTCCATCAAGAAATGCTATCGTTCTCCACCTTGGGCGCCTGACCCCGAAGTACACTATTGTCGTGGAACAATTTTCGTTGATCGATAGCCTCAGCGTTCAACCAATGTTCTTCTTTCATCTTTCCGGATTTACCGAACATGTCCAACGCATTTTGATAGCAAGTCTTGACCACATCTTCACGGTCAATACCCCTATTGAGCATCAAATTTGCTGTTTTCGGAACTGCCAAGGGATCACTCACGCCCCAATCGGCCGAACTATCTACGATGATGTTGGTACTTCCGAAACGCCTGACCACCTCGACCATGCGCTCATTTCCCATTTTGGTCTTAGGGTAAATGGTGAAAGCCGCGATAAAACCGCGATCCAAGACTTCTTGTACCGTTTCTTCATTGTTGTGGTCGATGACCACGTTCGAAGGATCCAGGCCATGTTCCAAACAGACCTCCATACTTTTAATGGTACCCGCCTTCTTGTCGCGGTGTGGGGTGTGTACCTGAACCAACATGTTGAATTCCTTGGCCAATTCCAATTGCTCCCTGAAATATTTGTCTTCGGCCGGACTTTGGTCGTCATAGCCGATCTCGCCGATGGCGACCACCCCTTCTTTGTGTAAGTACAAGGGTAAGAGTTCCATCACCTGTTCGGCCAAGGCCTCATTGTTCGCCTCTTTGGAGTTCAAACCGATGGTACAATAGTGTTTGATACCGAATTGGCTGGCCCGAAAGGGTTCCCATCCTACCAAACTACTGAAGTAGTCTTGGAAAGATCCGACTTGGGTACGCGGTTGCCCCAGCCAAAAAGAGGGTTCGATAACCGCAACGACCCCTGCAGCCGCCATGGCCTCATAGTCATCCGTGGTGCGGGAGGTCATATGAATATGCGGATCGATAAAATGTAAGGTTTCTTTCATATCAATTTTTAAAATTTTCCCAGCTAAATTGTGCCGTTTCCATGGCGTGTTTCAATTCAGGATGTGCATCCAATAAAATGGAAGCCCCTTCATGCCCTGATCGTTCGCAAACCAATGCCGCCGCCCTATTTTCAGCAAGCAAGCCACTTTGGAACAAACGCTCCATATCTTTCAATAGTACGGAATCGATATAGGGCGAGGTCGGTCGCCAGATTTCAGGGTCAATAGTACGATGGGCAGCCCATCGTTCATGGGCATAGTCCGAAATAATCCTTGTTAAATTCGCATTCGCACGTTCTTCGACCCCTAGGATGTTCCCCAGATCACGTTGCATAAAAGCCGCTTTCAGGTACATCTGGTTCCACTGCTGCTCGTCGAAATGGGCAGCCGGATACGGATTGTCCAAAGCTATTGCGTCGAAAATGGTTGCGACATTCGTGCGTAGGGCTTCAACCGCCACAAAATGATAGTCCTCAGGTTGTGGCAAAAACACCAGATATTTCAAAAAGGTAGCAAGCTCGTCATTGTCGGCTACCTCGATCAATTTCGACACTTTGTCTTTGAAAAAAGAGCTATCGGCATGCAAGACTTGAATCAGCAGCAACAAGCGCGAAAGTTCAGCATAGGTGGTGGCATGGGTTTCCAAATAGGTCCGCAATTTCCCATTGGGCATTCCGTCCAATGCGATAGGATCTTTCGATACTTTCGTACTGCATAGACTGTGCGTGATGTATAGTTTTCGGGCGGACCTTTCATTGATAATGGATCGCACCTGTCCATCGAACCAATTTTTGGTTTCGGCAGCTATATTTCGTTCAAAAACCAAGACTATTTCTTGGTACAGATCCTGATAAGGCATTGAAGCTGTTTTACCCATAACCGAAGGGGGAGGTTATGCACTACAAATATAACCATAGCCTTAGGATTTTGTTCCATCATACAACCCAATAAGCGTATCTTTAGCAGTAAAAAGCCATTTGATCATATGTTGGGACTTAAATTACCGACCGACCCGAGATGGGTGAATATCGTCGAAAAGAACATTGAGGAAATCTTGACCGACCACGCCTATTGTGAACAAAAGGCCGCCAGCACTGCCATTTCGCTGATCATCGGTTTTCCGGAAAAATCGGAATTGGTGAAGGAAATGACCGCTTTGGCACGTGAGGAAATGGGGCATTTCAATATGGTACATGACAAGCTGTTGGAACGTGGCTGGATATTGGGCCGAGAACGAAAAGATGAGTATGTCATCGCCTTGATGCGATTTTTCCCGAAAGGGGGAAGCCGTGAAACCCATTTGGTCCACAAACTCCTTTACGCTGCCCTGATCGAAGCCCGCAGCTGTGAACGTTTCCGATTACTCTCTGAAAACATCAACGATCCTGAATTGGCCGATTTTTATCAAAAATTAATGGTCAGTGAAGCCAACCACTACACCATGTTCTTAAAATTCGCCAGAAAATATGGAGTGCGCGAAGAAGTCGACCAAAAATGGCAAGACCTTTTGGCCTATGAGGCCGAACTGATGAAAAGCTTGGGCAAGAAAGAGACCATGCACGGCTGATCACTTCTTTTTCAAATAGTAATCGTATAGCGCGAATTGCGATCTGACCTTCGGTTTATCATCGTCCTTATAGGCATTGTCCTGTTTTTTGGAGATTACCCGCGCCTTGATGTTATCGTCCCAACTGATTTGGAAGGTATCAAGGAGTTCTTGTTTGACTTCGGTATCGTAAATCGGGCAACCTACCTCGACCCGGTAATCCAAATTCCGGGTCATCCAATCCGCTGAAGAAATGTAGACCTTGGGGTCGCCATCATTGCCGAAAATGAACAAGCGGGGGTGCTCTAAAAATTTATCGACCACACTAATGGCCTCGATGTTCTCACTCATGCCCTCTACGCCGGGAATCAAACAACAGATACCGCGAATGATCAATTGGACCTTCACTCCTGCCCTACTGGCCTCATACAATTTATCGACCATCTTGTAGGAGGTAAAGCTGTTCATCTTGATTTTGATGTAGGCTTCCTTTCCGACCAAGGCATTGGCGATTTCATTATCGATCAGCTTGCTAAAGGCATTCTTCGTATAATGGGGGGAGACGATCAGATGTTTGTATTTGTTGATCTTGTAGGTCGTTTCAAAAAAGCCGAACACCTTGTTCAACTCCTTGAGAATACCATCATGGGCAGTAAATAGCGTATAATCGGTATAGATCTTTGCTGTCGACTCATTGAAATTACCCGTACTGATGAATCCGAAACGCTTCACACTATTCCCTTCTTTCCGTTCGACCACACAGATCTTGCTGTGGACTTTCAGTCCGGGCACCCCGAAAATCAAACGAATGCCTTCTTCTTGAAGTCGGTTGGCGTATTTGATGTTCGCTTTTTCATCGAATCGGGCTTGCAATTCGATTTGTACGGTAACTTGCTTCCCGTTCTTGGCTGCATTGATCAAGGCCGCGGCCACTTGCGAATCATTGGCCAAGCGGTAGACCGTGATCTGTATGGTCTTGACCATGGGATCCAAAGCGGCTTCCTTCAAGAACTTGATCACATACGCATAGGTGTGGTACGGGGTGTAGATCATATAGTCCTTTTTCGATATCCGATCGAAAATACTGCCTTCAAGACTGAGGCCCTTTACCGGTAAAGGCGTGATTTTTTCGTAGAGTAGATCGGTTCTTCCCAAACTCGGAAAGCCCATATAATCGCGTCGGTTATGATACCTACCACCCGGAATGATACTATCGGTCTCCCCGATCCCCATTTTTTCCCTCAGATACCGAAGCGTATCGATTTTGATGCGTTTGTCATAAACAAAGCGGACCGGGTTGCTGATTTTACGGTGTTCTACACTAGAGGAGATCTTTTGGATAAAACTCTTGCTCAAATCATTATCGATATCCAATTCGGCATCCCGGGTGATCTTGATCATATGGGCAGAGATCTCGGTGTAATCGAACATGGTAAAGATGCTATCCAGGCAGTACCGGATCAAGTCATCCAAAATCATGATATAATTCTTACCGTCTACTTCGGGCAAGACCACGAACCGATCGACACCTTTCGGTATTTCGATCAAGGCATATTGGATATCACTACGCTTCCGTAAAAAGCCATTCGATTCCTTTCTCAAGGCCATCCGTACTGCCAGATAGGCCGCAGTATCCTTTAAAACCGGGAACTCCCGAAGGTTATTCAAAATGATAACCGTAAGCTCAGGATTGACTTTTCGGATGAAATAATCCTTGATGAACTTCTCGTGGGCATCGACCACTTGGGACTCGTCAACAATAAAGATGTTCTCGGTGGCTAGCTCCCGTTCAATGGCTTTTAATATCTCTTGGCTTTTAGCTTGTTGGTTAATGACTATTTTGGTGATTTCTTCCAAAAGATCCTTTGCCACCTGTCCTCCCAGGACGCTTTTACCACTTTTCCCGGCATCGACGATCCGTTTGACCGTAGCGTATCGGACTTTGAAAAACTCGTCGAGGTTGTTGCTGAAAATCCCCAAAAAACGAAGACGTTCGATCAAGGGCACATCCTTATCGGCACTTTCCTGGAGTACCCGGTCGTTGAAGTGCAACCAGCTGATCTCTCTATTGATATATTCGTTGTCGGGTTTCGTCATGTTATTTCAATTGTTTAGGAAAAATGGTTTTTCGAGTATGGCCATCAGCCAGATCTTTCCAGTGCTCGATTTCGAAATCGATCTTGACCATACCACTCGTGGGTACGTTTTCAATATACTTATTCCCCAGCTGATTGACCAGGTTCGTAAAGGCATAATTATGCCCAAAAACCATGACCGTGGTCAAGGTATCGGGTAGGCTTTTCAAAAAATCGAATAGCTCGGCCCCTGAAAAATCATATACGCGCGATGTTACTTTGACCAATCCCAAATCGAGCTCCAAACGTCGCATTATGATCATACAGGTATGCAGTGCCCTATTGGCGGGGCTTGAGAATACCGCATCGATATCAAGGCCAAGTGATTTCATCTCCTGGGCTACCAAATGGGCATCTTTGATACCCCGTTCCTTTAAGGGCCTGTCTTTATCGTTGACCTCAAGTTCCCAAGACGATTTGCCGTGCCGGACAAAAATGATATGCTTCGCCATTTCTAAGGTTGTAAACGTTCTAGGTACCAATTCAAATCTTCCATCAAGGTATACCGCAATCTGTCGTGAAGTCGATTCGGCCTACCCTGCCAAAATTCAATCGAAACCGGTCGCACCAAATACCCACCCCACCACTCGGGCCGTTCGATAGGTTGGCCTTGGTGTGTATCTTCGAGCTCGGCCAATCGTTCTTCGAGCAGTTCACGACGGGCGATCGGGGCACTTTGTTCCGATACCACCGCACCCAATTGACTACCCCGAGGCCGTGATTCAAAATAGCCATCGGAAAGGTTGGCCGCGATTTTCGAAGCCGATCCCTTGATGATGACCTGGCGTTCCAAGGCTTGCCAAAAAAAAGACAAGCCGACCGCCGGGTTTGCCGCAATGGCCTTCCCTTTCTCACTGTTGTAATTGGTGTAGAAAACAAAACCCTCATGGGTGAACTTTTTCATTAGCACCACCCGGTTCTTTGGAAAGCCATCCAACCCAATGGTCGAAACGGTCATCGCGTTGGGTTCTTCGGGTCCGTCAAAAGCTTCGACTTCATAGAACCATTGCTGGAACAACTGCATGGGATTATCAGGAACATCCTGTTCCGATAGCGCGCTTTTGTCATACGATTTGCGATATGCCCCTAGGTCTTTTTCCATTGCAGTCGGTATCTATACAAAGTTCAACAAAAGAAGGCAGAAGCAAAAACGGAAAGGCCTTATTTCAGTTCAAAAACTTTTCCGTCTTCGGCCAGAGCAACGTTTTCGAAGACTTTTTCGGCTTCCTCGTAAAAAAGATCGATCGATTTGTAGCGGGTAGAATAATGCCCTAGGATCAATTTACCCACTTGGGCTTTTTTGGCGATCATGGCCGCCTGTTTGGCAGTGGAGTGCTTGGTTTTGGCACATAAATGCGCATCGGCTTCCAAAAAGGTCGATTCATGATAGAGCATGTCGATCCCCTTCAACTGGGTGACCAAAGGTTCGTGATAGGCGGTATCACTGCAGAATGCGTAGCGCTTCGGGGGCGGGGGATCCAAAGTCACTTCCGAATTCGCGACCGTCGTACCATCTTCAAGAACCACGCTTTTCCCATTTTTGATGTTGTTGAACTGGCTTTTGTCGATACCGTAAGAAACCGCGGCCTCATGGTTTAAAGTGCGCTTCGCCGGTTTCTCCTCAAAGAGGAAACCATTGGTATATACCCTATGTACCAGGGGTACCGTGGTGACGGTAAGGGTATCGTCTTCAAAGATCACGGTAGGCTCGCTACCTTCCAACTCGTGGAAATACAAGGGATAATTCGTCCAAGAATCCCCTAATTTGAGTAACATGGTAATGGCTTGCTTGATCCCTTTTGGCCCATATACGTGCAGTTCCTTTTCCCTTCCCAATAGGCGAAACGTCGAAATGAGGCCTGGCAAACCGAAGAAATGGTCGCCATGCAAGTGGGATATAAAAATGTGTTTTATTCTTGAAAACTTGACTTTTTGCTTTCGCAATTGCACCTGTGTACCCTCGCCACAATCAATTAAAAACATGTGGTTCCTGATTTCCAAAAGCTGGGCCGTAGGGTTGGTCAAGGTGCGTGGTGTGGCCGAATAGCAGCCGAGAATCGTCAATTTCATAGACCAAGGTCGCGCTCGATTTCCTCCATTTCGATCAGGTCTTTGGCCTCTTGTATCGTGGGAACCAGGCAAATCGATTCCGGAATGGCATCATAGGATACCCTATCGGTCACCAAAACAAAGGACTTTTTTGCATTTCGGTGCTTGGCCGATAATTCAAGGAATTCGAGAACATCATTGGCCGACAAGCTATCGAACGAAAAGAGGTTCACGATGATATGATCGTTTTTCAGCTGTTCGTATGCCCCGTTCAAATTGGATAAAAAAGTGGCCAAGTCACTATGCTCTTGAAGCACGATGGTGGTGTTGCCTTCCTTATCGAAAATCATCTTATTTTATTTTTGAAGCGAGCAGATAAATTACCGCCATGCGCACCGCAACGCCGTTTTCTACTTGCTCTAAGATAATCGATTGTTGTGAATCGGCCACATCACTGGTTATTTCGACCCCTCTATTGATCGGTCCTGGGTGCATGATCACGATTTCCTTGTCCAAACTATCGAGCAATTCACGATCGACACCGTATTGTTGGGTATATTCCCTAGTGGACGGAAAGTAACTGATGGCCATGCGCTCGTTCTGCACCCGAAGCATATTGGCCACATCACACCATTGGAGTGCTTTTCTCAAATCGGTCTCTACCTTGACCCCTAAGCCATTGATGAATTTCGGTATTAAAGTTTTTGGCCCACATACCATGACTTCGGCCCCAAGCAGTTGCAGGGCGAAAATATTCGAAAGGGCCACCCTTGAATGCAGGATATCACCGACGATCACCACTTTTTTGCCCGCCACCTCGCCGAATTTCTCACGGATGGAAAACGTATCGAGCAGAGCTTGGGTCGGGTGTTCATGGGCCCCGTCACCGGCATTGACGATCGCGGCGTTCACATATTGCGATAAGAAGATCCCGGCTCCGGGGTTCGGATGGCGCATGACGACCATGTCAACCTTCATCGAAAGGATGTTGTTGACCGTATCGATCAAGGTCTCTCCTTTCTTAACCGACGATTGGGATGCCGAAAAATTCACTACATCGGCAGACAACCGCTTTTCGGCCAATTCAAAGGAAAGTTTCGTTCGCGTACTGTTTTCAAAAAAGATATTGGCTATCGTGATATCTCGTAAGGTAGGTACCTTTTTTATCGAACGGTTGATGACCTCTTTGAAATGATCTGCAGTTTCAAAAATGAGATCGATATCCGATTTGTTCAGATATTTGATTCCCAGTAAATGCTTTACGCTCAATTCGCCCATACCTACTCGCTGACTAAATAAACCACATCCTCGCCCTCGTTTTCCTGCCAGAGCACTTTAACCTTTTCTTCATTAATAGCATCGACCTGCCTCCCCCTATAATTGGGTTGGATGGGCAAATGCCGACTAAAGCGCCGGTCGATCAATGTCAACAGCTCGATTTCAATCGGCCTACCGAACGATTGAACGGCTGTCAATGCGGCCCGAATGCTACGACCGGTATAGAGTACGTCGTCGATAAAGACCACTTTTTTATCTTCTACGAGAAAATCTATTGAGGTGGCATTGGCCTGTAAGGTCTTTTCGCCCCTTCTGAAATCATCGCGATAAAAGGTGATGTCGAGCGATCCCAAATCGATGTTCTTGACCTTGTAGTCCTCTTTAAGGATCTTTGCCAATCGATTGGCCAAAAAAATGCCGCGTGGCTGAAGTCCGATGAGTACGGTATCACTAAAATCCAAGTGGTTCTCAAGCAATTGACAAGCCAAACGATGCAGGATGATGTTGATTTCTTTTGCCGATAGAAGAATGCGTTGGCTCATGGATGATGTCCGCCTGTTTGGAGTACAAAAGTAATCAATTCTTAAGAACCGAAAACAAAAGAGCCCTTGGTACAAGACCAAGGGCTCAAAGTATTGGGTTTAAGGGATAGCCTTACTTTTTAGCGTCGGCTTCCATCTTATCCTTCAACGCTTGTAGTTGGGCGTTCGCATCACCAATGGTAGGTGCGGACTCCTCAGCGGATGCTGCCATTTTCTTTCTGGCAGATCTAACGTTGCGTTCTTCTTGCTCCCTGAATATCGCCGTATGGCTAGCAACGACCCTTTTGAAGTCTTTGTTGAATTCAATGATCTTGAAATCCACTTCTTCTCCTTTGGTCAATTTCTTGCCATCTTCCTTCTCCATATGACGGGAAGGGATGAATCCGACGATGTCATCGTTAAAGGCAACCGTGGCCCCTTTGTCAACGATTTCGGAAACCGCTGCTTTGTGAACGGTTCCTTCAGCGAATTCGGTCGAGTACTTATCCCATGGGTTCTCGGTCGTCTGCTTGTGGCCCAAACTCAATTTTCTGCCATCAACATCCAATTCCAATACTTCCACTTCCAAAGTATCACCTACGTTTACGAATTCTGACGGGTGTTTGATCTTACGTGTCCAAGAAAGGTCCGAAATGTAGATCAACCCGTCGATACCTTCTTCCATTTCAACAAAGACACCGAAGTTGGTGAAGTTGCGAACGATACCTGAGTGGCGTGAACCTACAGGATATTTAGAAGTGATATCGGTCCATGGATCTGGAGACAATTGTTTGATACCCAAAGACATCTTACGGTCTTCACGATCCAAGGTCAATACTACCGCGTCGACTTGATCGCCAACTTTGACGAAATCTTGGGCCGAACGCAAGTGGGTAGACCATGACATTTCAGAAACGTGGATCAAACCTTCGACGCCTTCGGCAACTTCGATAAAGGCACCGTAATCGGCAATGACCACGACTTTTCCTTTGACTTTGTCACCGATCTTGATCTCATCACCCAAGGCATCCCAAGGATGTTTCTCCAACTGCTTAAGACCCAATTGGATCCTTGATTTGTTATCATCGAAATCCAAGATAACGACATTCATCTTCTGGTCGAGTTCAACAACCTCGTTCGGGTGGTTGATACGGCTCCAAGAAAGGTCGGTGATGTGGATCAATCCATCAACACCACCCAAGTCGATAAAGACACCGTAAGAAGTAATGTTCTTGACGACCCCTTCCAAGACCTGTCCTTTTTCAAGTTGACTGATGATCTCTTTCTTCTGTTCTTCGATATCGGCTTCGATCAATGCTTTGTGCGAAACAACGACGTTCTTGAACTCGTGGTTGATCTTGACCACTTTGAATTCCATATTCTTACCGACGTATTGATCGTAATCCCTGATGGGTTTGACATCGATCTGCGAACCTGGCAAGAAGGCCTCGATTCCGAAGACATCGACGATCATACCCCCTTTGGTCCTACACTTGACGAAACCTTGGACGATTTCTTCCTTGTCATGGGCATCGTTGACACGATCCCAAGCCATGATGGTTCTTGCCTTTCTGTGTGAAAGAACCAATTGCCCGGTTTTGTCTTCCCTGATATCAATAAGTACTTCGACGGTATCACCGACCTTGAGGTCAGGATTGTATCGAAACTCGTTCAATGAGATGACTCCTTCCGATTTCGCGTTGATATCGATGATCGCCTCACGATCGGTCATGTGTACGACCTTTCCTTTAACAACCTCTGAATCGGCCGTATCGACAAAGTTCTCTTCGACGAGCTTTTCGAACTCGTCCAATTTTTTGTCATCGACCTTTTCGATACCTTCTTCGTACTTGTCCCAATCAAACTGGGCAAGAAACTCTTTTGGGTCTTGTTCCGGTTCTGCTTTGGTTTCTTTGCTTGTGCTACCGCCTTCTTGAGTAGTTTCGGCGGTCTGTGTTGCAGTTTCTTCGGCTGCAGGTGCTGCCGCTGCTTTTTTTTCTTCAGCCATGTGCTGACGTTTTTTGTATCCTACGGGCTCACGAGAGTCGGTAAAAGACCGCAGAAGTGATTCATCTTGTTTTTCAAATTCCTTTTCCTCTCGTGTTTTACCGGAAAAGGAGTGCAAAAATACAACTAATTTCCGGGTTTACAAACCTTTGGGACACAAGGTACTATCCCACTACCCCATTCCCGAAAAAATAGGAGTCCTTGTGACTTTTATAAGTATCTTGTGTCAAAGAATCAAACACAAAACTTTAGAGTATTATGAGCGCAAAAGCAAAATATCAAGCCGTATTGGAGCTTGGCCAACAATTGGGTATCAAGGGAGGCGACGTTTCCGAGGACGGAGGCGTATTGAAGATCAAAGGAGAAGCGGCCACCCCTTATGAAAAGAACGTCATCTGGGATAAAATCAAGGAAATCGGTGGCGATAGCCCTTCCGATATCAAAGCCAATATCACCGTTGGGGATGACTCCGTCTATCACCGTCACACGGTTAAAAGCGGGGAGTCGTTGAGCAAAATCGCCAAACATTACTACGGCGACCCGATGAAGTACCAGGCGATTTTCGAGGCGAATACGAATATTTTGAAGAATCCGGATTTGATCCATCCTGACCAGGAGTTGGTGATCCCCAACTTATAAATATCCAGAAACACCGTTTCCATTCAAGGCATCCCACAAGGATGCCTTTATTGTTTATCGATGATCCGTAAAGCGAAATTATGGATGCGTTCGAACTGCTCTTCCAACCCCATATCACTATTGTCGAATTCGATGGCATCTTCGGCCCTTCGCAGAGGGGACACTTTTCGGTGTGAATCGATATAATCGCGTTCCTTGACGTTCATCAACACTTCGTTGTAGCTGACTTGCTCACCACGATCTAACAGTTCTTTGTAGCGTCGATGCGCACGGGTCTCGGGTGATGCGGTCATAAAGATCTTCAATTCAGCATCCGGGAAGACCACGGTACCGATATCACGACCGTCCATAACGATGGCCTTGTCCAGTCCCATCTTTTGTTGCTGGGCCACTAATTGTTCGCGTACCGCTTCGATGGTAGCTACCTTACTGACCGAGCGCGAGACGTCCATGGTACGGATCTTGGGTTCGAGGTTTTCCCCGTTCAGGTAGATATCGGAGCGCCCCGTATCCGAATTCGGTTTGAATTGAAGGGTCAGTTCAGGTAGCGCTTCCAATAATGCACTTACCCCCGCTTCCGTTTCGATAGCGATTTTTTCGTTCAAAACCCACCAAGTAATCGCACGGTACATGGCACCGGTATCGACATACACATAGCCTAGGGCCATGGCCAATTGTTTCGCAATGGTACTTTTCCCCGTAGAGGAATATCCGTCAATCGCAATGGTGATTTTACACATCGCCCAAAAATAGGCAATGCGTCAAGAATAAACAGGGTTGGTTCGGCCCTTTCTAAAAAAAGGTGCGATTACAAGGTCTTGGCTTTTTTCACCTTTTGTTTGGTAATGGCCAATGCAATGACATCGCTCATATCCGATACATAGTGGAATTGCAATCCTTTCAAGTATTCCGCCTTGATTTCCTGGATGTCCTTTCTATTGTCTTCAGAAAGGATGATCTCTTTGATACGTGCCCTTTTGGCGGCGAGGATCTTCTCTTTGATCCCACCGACCGGAAGCACTTTGCCCCTTAAGGTGATCTCGCCGGTCATGGCCAAGCTCTTTTTCACCTTACGTTGGGTGAACAACGACACCAAGGAAGTCAGCATGGTAATACCGGCACTTGGGCCGTCTTTCGGGGTTGCGCCCTCAGGCACGTGGATGTGTACATTGTACTTATCGAATACTTCGGGATCAATTCCGAATTCATTGGCGTTCGATTTGATATATTCCATAGCGATGGTCGCCGATTCCTTCATCACTTTTCCGAGGTTCCCGGTAATGTTCAAGGTCCCTTTCCCTTTCGACAATATCGATTCGATAAAAAGGATATCGCCCCCAACACTGGTCCACGCCAATCCGGTGACCACACCGGCCACTTCGTTGTTCTCATATTTATCCCGTTCTAAACGCGGTGGGCCCAGCACCTCCTCGATGGTAGCGTTCGATACCTTGACATCATAGGTTTCTTCGATAGCGATGTTCTTGGCGGCGTACCGCACCATTTTGGCCAATTGTTTTTCAAGACTACGCACCCCCGATTCGCGGGTGTAGCCTTCCACGATTTTTTCCAATTGCGGTTTTCCGATCTTCAAATGGGCCGTATCAAGGCCGTGTTCTTCCAACTGCTTTGGCAACAGGTGTTTTTTCCCGATTTCCACTTTTTCCTCTATGGTATATCCGGTCACGTTGATAATCTCCATACGATCGCGCAAGGCGGGTTGTATGGAACCTAAATTATTCGCAGTGGCAATGAACATGACTTTCGAAAGGTCGTAACCCATTTCGAGGAAGTTATCGTAGAATTCGTTGTTCTGTTCCGGGTCGAGCACTTCGAGCATGGCTGAAGAAGGGTCACCTTGATGACTGGCACCCAGTTTATCGATCTCGTCCAAAATAAATACCGGATTCGACGTGCCCGCCTTCTTGATGCTCTGCACGATACGGCCGGGCATCGCCCCGATATAGGTTTTTCGATGGCCCCTGATCTCGGCTTCGTCACGTAAACCGCCCAAAGACATTCTCACATACTCCCTTCCAAGGGCTTCGGCAACCGATTTCCCCAGCGAGGTCTTCCCTACACCTGGAGGGCCATACAGGCAAAGGATGGGTGATTTCATATCATTACGCAGTTTCAATACCGCTAGATATTCGATGATCCGTTTTTTGACATCTTCCAATCCATAATGGTCGCGGTCCAGGATCTTCTGGGCGCGTTTAAGGTCGAATTTGTCCTTGGAGTATTCATTCCATGGCAGGTCTAGGAAAAGATCCAGATAATTTCGTTGGATGGAGTATTCGGCAACTTGTGGGTTCATCCGTTGCATTTTGGCCAATTCCTTTTCAAAATGCGTTTTCACCTTCTTGCCCCACTTCTTCTTCTGGCCGCGTTCGCGCATCTCGTCGACCTCTTCTTCATAGGAAATACCGCCCAACTCTTCTTGGATGGTCTTCATTTGCTGGTGCAGGAAATACTCGCGCTGCTGCTTATCCATATCGTGGCGTACCTTGGATTGGATATCGTTCTTCAATTCTAATTTTTGAAGTTCGGTATTCATGTACTTCAAGGTGGTCAGCGCACGTTCTTGCAGGTTTTGGATCTCAAGTAGGTTTTGCTTTTCGGCCACACCTAAATTAAGGTTCGAGGAAACGAAATTGATCAAAAACGAATTGCTTTGGATATTCTTGATCGCAAAGGTCGCTTCTGACGGGATGTTCGGATTGTCTTTGATGATCTTGAAGGCCAACTCCTTGATCGAGTCGATGATGGCGATGAATTCCTCATCGTTTTGATCGGGGCGCACCTCTTCAGCTTCGCGGATGGTCGCGGTCATATAAGGTTCTTCGGTAATCACCTGCGATATCTCGAACCGTTTCTTTCCTTGGATGATGACCGTGGTATTGCCATCGGGCATTTGCAGCACCCGCAAGATGCGGGCCACCGTGCCTAGCGTATTGATATCGTTAACCCCCGGATTCTCCGTTTCTTCGTCCTTTTGTGAAACCACTCCAATGGTCTTGGAACCGTTGTTGGCGTCTTTGATCAAATTGATCGATTTATCACGGCCGGCGGTTATCGGGATAACCACCCCCGGAAAAAGAACGGTATTGCGCAAGGGCAGCACCGGCAAGGTCTCGGGCAATACCTCATTGTTCATTTCCTCTTCATCTTCAGGGGTCAACAACGGAATCAACTCGGCTTCTTCATCGATACCATGTAAAGACATATTGTCAAAATTCGTAAACTTCAATTCTCCCATACATTCGTTTTCGGCCATTCTGTCATTCAATCAAGGCCATTTTAGGTTGCATCATTGGCGGCCTTTTCGGTTCAAACCCTTGTAAATCGGGCCTTATCATGAAAACACCGTTCATTTTATCTTAATTTAAGCAATTGTTATGCCACAGCGATCTAAAAAAAAGTTGACAAAACTGTAACAATCGGTAAAGTGCATGCTCTATAGAACAAACCATTCCACTTTTTGAGCCACAAAAATGAACATACTGACACCTTGGTGCAATGGTGTCTTGAAGGAAGACAAAGTGCACAGTTAGAGATTTACAATCGCTACTATAAGGCCATGTACAACATCGCCTTACGCATTGTAAAGCACACTGCGGAAGCCGAGGATGTCATGCAGGAATCGTTTTTGAACGCGTTTACGAAACTGCATACATTCAAGGGTGAAGTGACCTTCGGGGCATGGTTGAAACGAATCGTGATCAACAACAGTATTTATCATTACAAGAAGCAGCAAAAAAACCAAGCTGTTGATTTAGATGATGTAATATACAAGGTCGAAGATAATGATGGGGTTGCTTTGGATGGAGATGGTTACACAGAACTGAAGGCTCAAAAAGTGATGGAGACCATGAAAAGTCTAAAAGATAACTACAGAGTTTCTTTGACCTTACATCTAATCGAAGGGTACGACTACGAAGAGATCAGCCAAATCATGGATATGAGCTATGCGAATTGTAGAACGACCATCTCAAGGGCAAAGGAAAGCCTTCGGAAAAAATTGACCGTAAATGTCTAGTTATGGAAAAGGATAGAATTAACGAACTGTTTGAAAGACTTCAAGATGGATTTGATTTTGAGGAGCCACAAGTCGGCCATCAAGAACGATTTCTGCAGAAACTGAACCAACAAAACGGGGTTGTGGGCCTTCAACCTAAAAAAATGAACTGGTGGAAACCATTGTCCATCGCCGCCTCGATCGCCTTGTTATGCGTGGTCGGCCTCCAAGTGTTCGGCCCAGGGCCGAATATCAAGGAACAAGTCGTCGAAATCGCGCCTGAAGTGTCCGAAACGGAATTCTACTTCGCAAGTTTGATCGAAGAACAAGTGCAGCTCTTGAACGATGAACGGACGCCCGAGACCGCGAAACTGGTCGACGACGCCCTGATCCAGCTGGCCAAACTCGAAACCAACTACGGCCAATTGGAACAAGAATTGATCAACGGAGGCAACAGCAAGTTCATCTTGAACGCGATGATCACCAATTTCCAAACCAGGATCGACCTTTTGAAGGAAGTATTGACCAATATCGAAGCGATTAAAAACCTAAAAAACAACAATGATGCGAACTTTACTATTTAAATATATCACCCTGAGCCTCTTATTGGTTCCCTTTGCCCTGTCGGCAAGTGTCACCGGAGGTGGCATGAAAGGCAAGTACACCAAAGAAAAAACCATTAAAAAAGAATTCAACGTCAATGCCGACGCCTTGTTCAAAGTGCGAAATAGCTATGGCAACCTGAACATCACCTCATGGGATCAAGACAAAATCATGATCGAGGTGCATGTCAAAACCAATGGCAATAATGAAACCAAGGTGCAAGATCGATTGAACGAAATCGATGTGGATTTCGAGAACAGCAGTAGCTTGGTATCGGCCATCACCAGGTTCGGTGATCGGGGTCGCAATTGGGAATGGAGTTGGGGAAAACGCAACAATGTGAGCGTTCAGGTCAACTACACCGTCAAATTGCCCGTAAAGAACAGCGTCAACCTCAGCAACGATTACGGCAACATCATTCTCGATCGTATCGACGGGCATGCCAAAATCAGTTGCGATTACGGAAAAATGGAAATCGGCGAACTACGCGGCAGGAACAACGAACTGCGGTTCGACTATACCTCCCGTTCCACTTTCGAGTACATCAACAGTGCCGAGATCATTGCCGATTACTCCGGGTTTACCGTCGACAAGGCGGGTAACCTGAACATCAAGGCCGATTACACCACGGCCATCGTCAAAGAAATGGCCAATTTGGAATATTCCTCTGACTATGGGTCTATGGAAATCAGTAATGTCGGCAATGTCGAAGGTGTGGGTGACTACATCAGTGTCAAGCTTGGTGAAGTACACGGTAATGTCGATGTGACTTCCGATTACGGATCGTTGAAAATCGCAGAAATGGCCTCTGATGCCGGTAATATCAACGTACGATCCGATTACACCGGTATCAAGATCGGCTACAACCCATCGTACTATTTTGATTTTGAAATCACCACTGAATATGCAGGAGTAAGCGGTAAAGACGATTTTGAAATCAACATCAGCAAGGAAAAATCAAGTGAAAAATACTACAAGGGGTACCGAGGCAAACAGAACTCCGGTAACAACGTTACCATCAACAGCGAGTATGGTGGCATTACCTTCTATCAAAATTAATATATCAAAAAACGAATCGATCATGAAAAAACTACCAGTACTTATTTTAGCTTTAGTCACCATTTCGGCAACTGCCCAATGGGGAAAACGAATCAAAGGAAACGGCAATGTCGTCACTATTGAACGCAATGTGGGATCCTACGATGCCATTGCGGCCGCTGGATGGTTCGATGTCATCTTGGTTGATGGCAAAGAAGGCCAATTGACCTTAAAAGGGGAAGAAAACCTTTTGGAATACATCGAAACCGAGGTGAAAAACGGTACCCTGACCATCAAAAAGGAAAAAGGGGTCAACTTGAAATCATCCAATTGGAAAGGGGGCATCATCATTACCGTCCCCGTCGAGCAAGTCAACTCGGTAAGCCTTTCGGGATCGGGTGATGTCGTTTCGAAAACCACGCTCAAAGCAGAACGCTTCAATGCCTCCTTGGCAGGATCGGGCGATGTGGATCTTTCAGTAGAGGCCGATTATTTCAAGGCCTCGTTATCCGGTTCGGGCGACATGGTCTTTACCGGAAATGCCAAAGATTTCGTAGTTTCAGTTGCGGGGTCCGGTGATATCAAGGCGTTTGATCTTGAGGCGGAAAACGTTGAAGCCAATGTTTCCGGTTCGGCCGATTTAAAAGTGACGGCCAACCAAGCCATCAGGGCGCGGGTCGCAGGTTCTGGAGATATTACCTACAAGGGCAACCCGGGCAAAGTCGATAGCAAAACCGCTGGATCCGGTGACATATCAAGTTATTAAATCCATAAACCAAAACACGAAATCATGAAAAAACTACTGACACTAAGCATGGTCCTTTGCACTATCGTAGCTTGTGCGCAATGGGGCAAAAGGGTTAAAGGAAACGGAAAAGTCGTAACCATCGAACGTTCCGTAGGCGATTACGATGTCGTCGCCTTGGCCGGATGGTTCGACGTCGAACTCGTCGAGGGGCAAGAAGGGGAACTGACCCTAACAGGAGAGGAAAACCTTTTGGAATACATCAAAACCGAGGTCAAAGACGGAAAATTGACCATCAAGACCAAGCGTGGGGTGAACCTCAAACCCTCTAACTGGAAAGATGGCATTCTAATTATCGTACCCGTAGAAAGCGTACGTGGGGTTTCACTTTCAGGATCCGGTGATATCGTCGGAAAGACCGTGCTGAAATCGAATGAATTCAAAACCAGTATTTCGGGATCTGGGGATATCAGTCTTGAAGTCGAAGCCAACGAGGTCAAAGCTTCCATGTCGGGTTCCGGGGATATCAACTTAGCCGGAAAGGCCACGGATTTTACCGTCTCGGTTTCGGGATCGGGTGATATCAAAGCGTATGAACTGGAAGCCGATTTCGTCGATGCCCAAGTATCCGGTTCGGCCGATATCAGGGTAACCGCAAAACAATCGTTAAAAGCCCGTGTATCGGGGTCCGGCGATATCAGCTATAAGGGCAATCCAAAGAAAATAGACACCAAAAGTTCAGGTTCTGGTGATATTACCAGCTATTGAACAGGAGTTATTCACCAATCAAAAAGTAAACAATGAAAAAATCCCGGCGAAAACCGGGATTTTTTTTATGCTTTTTCAGGTCGTTCCACACGCAGTAACAAGATGGCCCCAACTACGAAAAAGAGACCTAATACTATGGTCGCATTGCGCATACTTCCCGTAGCTTGGGCGATAAATCCGTAAAGGAAGGTACCGATGATGATACCGATTTTTTCGGCTACATCATAAAAACTGAAAAATGAGGTCGTATCGTCCGTATCGGGTAGAAACTTCGAATAGGTCGATCTTGACAATGCCTGTATACCGCCCATCACGATACCGACCAATCCGGCCGCGATATAGAAATCCGTTGGGGTCTGTAAAAAATAGGCATACACACAAAGCAATACCCAAATGACATTGACTACGATCAGGGTCTTGATATTGCCAAAACGTTTGGAGGCCTTTGCGGTCAACGTCGCCCCGGCAATGGCCACCACTTGAATGACCAAGATACTCACGATCAAGCCGGTCGTCCGCTCCCCGTCGGTTCCCCAATTGATTTCCTCCTCACCGAAGTAGGTGGCGATCAACATAATGGTTTGAACGGCCATGGCGTAGACGAAAAAGGCCCCTAGATAGCGTTTCAAACGTAGTTCGTTGCCCAATTGGTGCCATACCCCGCGCAATTCCTTGAAACCGTTCAAGATGATGTTCGATTGTCCGCCAGCCGATTTGTTGCCTTTAGGCAGGTACTTGAAGGTGTATTGACTGAAAACGATCCACCAAATACCCACGGTGACGAAAGAGTACTTCATGGCCTTGATCTCGGCAACCTCACCACCGTAATCCGTAATCCCAAAAAGATCGGGTTGCATGACCATGGCCAAATTGAACAATAAGAGGATCACACTGCCGATATAGCCCAATGAAAATCCTTTGGCACTTACGCTGTCTTGCTGTTCGGGATAGGCAATGTCGGGTAAATATGAATTGTTGATCGCGAAACTTACCCAGAATCCGACCAGACCGAAGAAATAACAGATCAGGCCGAAATAAATATTTTCCAGTGAAAACCAATACAGTCCAATACAGGAAACGGCACCTAAGTAACAGAAGAACTTGAGGAATACCTTTTTGTTGCCCAAATAGTCGGCGATTCCGCTTACCAAAGGGGTCACCAAGGCAATAAAGACGAAGGCGGCCGATGTCACGTAACTGATCAAGGGAGCACGGGCGATCTCACCTCCGAAAACGCTGACTTTTTCAATTTCGGCTGCCCTAAACAAAGCCCCATAGAAAATAGGGAATACCGCAGAAGAAATGACCAAGCTATACACCGAATTGGCCCAATCGTAAAAGGCCCAGGCATTCAATAATTTTTTAGACCCTTTTGCTACAATCGTACTTACCATAAGCTAAAAGTAAAAATTCTTGAATTAATGGTTCAGAGTGTCTGATCAGCGAATCAAAAATCTTCCCGAATAGGTATCTCCATTCGTTAAAAGGACTTTTATGGTATAAAGCCCTGATTCCATGGTGGTAACATCAATTGGAAAAACATTCAGTTGTCCCGTGGGATCAATGTCTTGTACAACCGCTGTTAACCTACCGGAAGAATCAAAGCAACGTATTTCTTCCACAGGATTATCTTCCAATATCGTTCGTTGTATTCCAATATTGACCCAATCAACCGCTGGATTGGGAAATATGGTCAATTCGTTCTGGTTACCCAATGGTTGATTGCTGATTACAACCAATTCCGTTGAGTCACTGTAGCCCCCGTCGTCGGTGGTCGCCGTGATGGTGACCGTACCCG
Organism: Flavobacteriaceae bacterium; assembly: GCA_013214065.1. Taxonomy (GTDB): domain Bacteria; phylum Bacteroidota; class Bacteroidia; order Flavobacteriales; family Flavobacteriaceae; genus Flagellimonas_B; species Flagellimonas_B algarum. Next base: position 65,344 of record JABSPK010000009.1, on the reverse strand, counting down.
CGCTTATAGCCGTTACCCTGCCGTCAGCATCCACCGTGGCGATATCCGTATCGGCGCTCGACCAGACCACTCCGGCATCGTCGGCGTCTACAGGGGATACCGTTGCGACCAATTGGGACGTGGCACCCTCTTCCAAGGTCAACGTGGATGGGGAAACCACCACTCCCGTCACCGGAATGGGGATAATCGTTCCCTCCAAATCCGGTGAAAGCACTGATCCAGGTATCACCTCTGTAGGGACCGTGCCATTGCCGTCGCTAGGCTTTCTCCATCCTACCGCTAGGTTGTCACCACCAGAGGCTTCTTTCATAAACGCCTCGATATAATACGTTTGTCCGGCAACCATGGGAATCCCTTCGGATTTTTGTTCAACGAATTTGTTCCATTCCCTTGAACTTGACCACTGTGGCACATTGGCAATGGTCGCCACGTTCGACACCGTATTGTCAGTACTCAAGTTCAATCGGGATTCATCATCGCCCGATACCCAAAAATAGTACGTCCCCGTTTCTGGGGCACACAGAAATCCGCTTACCCTAACCCCGTAATTCTCTCCGGTATTCGTAGGTATTTCAAATCTATTGATTTCACTTACCGCATCCGGGTTTTCGGGGTAATCGGCGGCATTGAAGAGATTGGATAAGGCAGTACCTGAAATCCCATTGTATCGCTCCATTAAAATCGTACCGCTTCCGGTGCAGAAATCGGCACTATCAACTACCGTAATCAGAAGGTCATCGGTAAAACTTCCTTCAACGGACCTAGCCGTTACCAGTGCCGTTCCTTGCGAAACGGCATAAATAGATCCATTCTCGTCTACGGTCAAAACGGACGGGTTGTTCGATGACCATGTTATCGCGTTATTGTCGGCATTGGCAGGCACCACCGTTGCTTCTAGCGTAGCTGATAAATATTGACCGATTTCCGTAGTTTCTGACGTAATATCGACTCCTGTGACCGCCACTGGACCCTGAATGTCCTTTAACATAACGACCCAATCCAAATCCGGATTATCCGGAGGGTTCCCCAAGGAAACATCTTGTCCTCCAGCTATGGAAACAATACTTCCACTTTGTAGATCACCTCCATTTCTCGGATCGTACCATTGCACGGAATACTCGCCTAACAAATCTACAGTTGGGCTACCTCCATTGGGCAGGTAGATCACATAGGTATCATAGGTCTTCGCCAAACAATAGCCCTCATCAACGACCTCATCTTGGTTTTCCATTTCAGTAAACGGAATCCCAATGTCATAGAACAATCTTTTTGCATGGCGCATGGACTCCCATATCGCTTCGAAAGGACGAAAGTCATTTCCATTTCTATCGTGATCGGATCCCCCATAATTCTCTACGCCCGCAGCTCCTGAAAGCAGTGCGGCCCAAAGTACATTGGTCCTGAATCTTTCAACATCCGGAACGACTTGGACCCCAGGCCAGGCTTCATCATAGTTCACCACCCATTTGTGTCCCGATTCCGCAGAAAGTCTTCGCCATTTCTTTATCCAATCCCTAGATCCGGTCGTTTGGTGAAATCTATTCTGTATGGACGTTCCCGCATATGTGGGAACCCCGAGTAACTCATAAAAAATGGTATCCACATCCGCAGGACCGTTGTGCACGGTGATCATCTCCGAATAAGGGGCCAATTCGTCCAAATAGTCCGCAAAGGCTATCCGCTGTGCATCGGTTACCGCCCTTCCATAGGTGGTATACCGGTTCCATCCGTTTTCTTCGCCAATATTCCAAGTAATTGCATTCAAATAGCCAAATCGAGCCATCATCTCCCTAAAATAGAGTTTTCGGGTATCCGCAAAAATAGGATCACCGGAAGCCCCTTGAAACAGCTCAAAAACAGACTGGCTTTGGGTTTCGGTCATTACAAAATGTGGCATTATCCCTTTGGATATCATATGGTCGAATACGATCTGCCATTGATCGAGTTTAGAAAGATCGAACACATCAATATTGTCCAAGTGGTCAAGATAAGGTGTTGCAATCGCGATAGGGTGATTCTTAAACGCCACAAAATATTGTGCATTGATCCCCTGATCACTGAGATAATTTATGGCCCCAATCAGGCCCTTTCCCTTACCTCCTTGCCAAGTCGGATCTCCGGGGTTCCAATCATTCAAGTGCTTACTATAGTCGCGGGTAGCGTTCGTATTATCGAAATCAACGTATTCCAAAAGTGTCTCCGGGGTGTCGGAGCCGAATTTGACGAAGTTTTCCCCATTCGTAAACTGTAAAAAATGTTCACCAACGTAGGCCAATTTCCCCTTGGCACGAAAATCCACCCCGGTTTTATCGGTCTCCGTGATATTAAAGCTACCATTACTGCCGTCGAGTGGCGACACCGGTGTGCCTTCATTGGGATCCAAACTAACAGCGATACTAGTTCCCGATCGAAATGAAACCAAGTAGGTCCATGACCCCGTTTCCAAGGGTAAAAAATGACAACGCCAAAAAGTTCCTGACGTCGCACTGGTTTCCGAGGCGTTACCATCGGCCGCGAAATATCCTGGCACAGTATAGGTTTTACCGGAAGGCGAAGTGAACGTAACATTCAACCGGTAGTCCTTAAAGGTAGTGACGCTCTCATTCAGGCTAGGCGCTTGCAAGGTCACGGTCGTTTTGTGAAACCGCTTTAATTCCCCCGTTACGGTCACATTCTGTCCAAAAGAAAAAGACATGGACAGCACCAGGGAAAGGGAAATCAAAAACTTGAACGACAAATGGGTATTGAGCTTCTGCTTTTTATAGAACATCTTTGCGGTTGGCATATGTGGCAACCTGCGAAACTAGAAGCTTGACCTTAAAACCCAAATTTATTTCGATAAAGGTAGCTTAAAGAAGTCCATCGGTAGCAACAAGAAGCTTTCACCGGTTTTCCGAAACCATAGCTTTTTGGAAAATAGCTGTTTAGCGATACATCCTGGCAGTATCCCTTATTTGAAGGAGGTCACCCCGAATTTCGCCGCTTCCTGTTTGGCTTGGGGCGCCCAAGCGGTCAAATTGGCGATCCGGGTATCGTTCGAAGGGTGGGTGCTTAAAAATTCAGGTGGGGCCTGACCACCGGCATTGGCTTTCATCCTTCTCCAAAGGTTGGCCGCTTCATCGGGATTGTACCCGGCAATGGCCATAATCTGGAGTCCGATGCGGTCGGCCTCGGTTTCATGCCCCCTGCTAAAGGGCAACATGACCCCAACGGTCGATCCGATGCCATAAGCTTGGTTGAAAGCATTTCGTGCTTTTGGATCTTGAATCGCCACATTACCTGCCACAGCTCCGATTTGCTGTAGGGTTCCCGCACTCATACGTTGGGCCCCGTGGTCGGCCAAGGCATGTGCTACCTCATGGCCCATGACCACGGCAACACCGGTTTCGGTTTGGGTAATGGGCAGAATACCCGTGTAGAATACGATCTTACCTCCTGGCATACACCAGGCGTTGACGGTTTTATCTTCCACAAGGTTGTATTCCCATTTGTAATCATTGAGATAGCCAGGATACCCATTGGCATCCAACCATCGTTCAGCGGCCGAAGCGATACGTTGACCGACCCTCGTGGTCATTTCGGCGTCGGCCGTACCTTTCACCACCTTGTTATCGGTCAAAAACTGATCATATTGCGCAAACGCCATGGGAAACAATTGGTGGTTCCCGTAAAAGTTGAGCACCGATTTGCCGGTAAACGGATTCGTTTTACAGGCGGCCACGGCCAAAAAAAGGACCACGGCCAATGTGATTTTTTTCATAATGTCTAGTGTTTACACCCTTGAAATTACAAATTATATGCCAATGAGGTGGAGTGAGGTGAAATCCTTGGTGACCTCAATGGAGTTCGCCCCATCGAATTTCACAGCGGCCAAATCGACTACTTCATTGTCGATTTCAATCGAACCGATTTTAAAAGGAAGTCCGTGGAATTGCAGTTTGAAGGTGCTGTAAGAGGTAATGAAACTTCCATCCTTGAACTGCTGGATGATCACGTCTTTTTTCTTCCCCCTCAAACGGAACTTGCGCAGACTATAACGTCCTTTCTTGTAGTCATAGCCCTCTTGCTGATCTTCATAGATCATCGAATTCTCTAGCCCATCTTTGTAGTACACATCGATCTTCAATTCGGTGATCTCTTTTTCACCCACGTACTGTTGTACCGGATATTTTGGGATCATCGCCCCTTCTTTGATGAACAACGGGATTTTATCGATATCGGCCGAAACCCATTTTTCGACGCCACCTTCCACAAGCTCCTCCGTCCAGTAGTTGTACCATTTTCCTTTGGGGATGTACATACGACGTCCTTTAGCGTTAGGCTCTTGCACCGGGCACACCAAGATCTGCTCCCCGAATAGGAACTCATCGGTCCTGAAATGGGTTTGAGAATCTTCTTGGTCATAAAATACCAATGACTGCAGCATGGGGAGGCCTTGGTTGATGTATTTGTAGAACATGGTATACAAATACGGCAGCAGTTCATACCGCAATTCGATGAATTTTCGAGCGATATCCGTGATTTCCTCCCCGAAAGACCAAGGCTCTTGATCTCCGTGATCACCACTCGAGTGCACGCGACAGAAGGGATGGAACACTCCCAATTGTATCCATCTGGCGAACAACTCCCCATTGGGTTGCTCGGCAAAACCACCAATGTCGGAACCAACGAATGAATAACCGCTCATACACATACGCTGCATTTGAACATTGGCGATCCAAAGGTGTTCCCAAGTGGCGACATTATCACCTGTCCAGGTGGCACAATACCGCTGGGTCCCTGAATAAGCCGCACGGGTCAAAACGAACGGCCTTTTGGGGAAAGTATACTTCTTGATGCCGTCATAGGTGGCACGAACCATTTGCATGCCATAGACGTTGTGGGCTTTTCGGTGGCTGCATGGATGACCGTCGTAATCATGGCGCACATCCAAATTGGCGGTTTTGGTCGGAACCTCCATTACGGCCGGTTCGTTCATATCGTTCCAGACCCCACTGACCCCCATTTCCTCGATCATTTCCTTATACAGTCCGGCCCACCATTCGCGGACTTCCGGATTCGTGAAGTCAGGGAACTTACATTCCCCTGGCCAAACCTTCCCCTTAAAGTGGGGGCCGTCGGCGCGACGACAGAAAAACCCGTTATCCATTGCCTGTTGGTATACCCAATAGTCACGATCGATCTTGATACCGGGATCGATCATCGTTACCGTTTTGAAACCATCTTCAAGCAGTTCGGCGATCATTTTCTTCGGGTTGGGAAACCTGCGGTTGTCCCAAGTGAAGCAACGGAAGCCTTGCATGTAGTCGATATCGAGGTATATGGCATCGCATGGAATTTCAAGTTTCCTGAATTTCGACGCCAGTTGGCGTACGTTTTTCTCAGGATAGTAGCTCCATTTCGATTGGTGGAAACCCAAGGCCCATAATGGAGGGAGCTCAGGAACCCCGGTCAAATCGGTATAGGCTTCGACTACTTGTGAGATCTTCGGACCGTAAAAGAAATAATAGTTCATTTCACCACCATGGGCCCAGAAACTGGTGGTGTTCCTGCGTTCGTGGGCAAAGTCGAAATATGTGCTGAACGAATTGTCGAAAAATATCCCATAGGCCGCCCCGCTATGCAAGCCGACGAAGAACGGAATCGCTTTATAGAGGGGTTCTTGATCTTTTCCGTATGCATAGGAATCGGTAACCCAGTTGTTGACCCGCTTTCCTTTCAAATTGGTGTGGGAGGCCTTATCACCCATCCCGTAGAAGCTTTCACCGGACTGGGTGACCTTGCTCATTTTGACGATATTACCGCCATAATCGAAGTTTTCTTCCCAGTGGAAACCGGTCTCGTCTTCATTGATGACCAAGTCATCCAAATCAGCGATCTGCACCTTCATGGTCTCCTTGTTCACGTAAATACGCAGCTTGGCCGTTATGATGACGTATTCCGGGATTTCGTCCTTGACTTCCAATTCATTGTAACCCAAACTGATATCGTCATCCAGGGCGTATGAGAAATCCGGTTCGAACACATGTTCGGTGGCATATCTGAAACGCAATGCGCTATCGCGCAATACCGTAATCTCTAAAATAACCCCGTTTTGCGAAGTAAAATAGACCCGGTCTTTATCTTGTCTAAAGTCTACGATTTGGTTGGGATACAGATTTCCCCTCCGTTCGACTTCGGTATTCGTAATCATAGTACACTACTCTTAAGACCCACAAAAAAAACACTTTGGGGGCAAATAATGAAACGGATTTCCCAACAACCTTCACTACAACGTTGTAGTATCGATCTTTCTATTTATAAACCAGAATCCCTAGGGGTGGAAGCGTCAATTCAACCGACATATCGTGACCATGCGAGGGTTTCGCGACAGGTTTGACCGTCTTTTTACCCACACCACTACCCCCAAATTCGGTGGCATCACTGTTGAACAATACTTTGAGTTGCTTGATCTTCGGTACGCCCAATCGGTAATTCTCACGGGGTACCGGGGTAAAATTGATCGCAATGATCAAATCGTCCTTAGTTTGCAAGCCTTTACGAATGTAGGTCAACACCGAGTTTTCATGATCGCCATAATCGATCCACTGAAACCCATCGGGACTGAACTGTTTTTCATGCAATGCGGGTTGCTTTTTGTATAGGGTATTCAAGGCCTTGACGGTATTTTGAATCCCTGAATGGAAGTCGTACTGCAACAAATGCCAGTCAAGGCTTTGCTGGAAATTCCATTCCGAGGTCTGTCCGAATTCCCCACCCATAAAGATCAAGTTGCTTCCTGGATGTGTAAACATGTACCCGAAAAGCAATCGAAGGTTGGCGAATCGTTGCCATTCGTCACCAGGCATACGGTACACCAACGACTGCTTGCCATAGACGACCTCATCATGTGAAAAGGGCAGCATGAAATTTTCAGTAAAGGCGTAAGTGAGACTGAAGGTGATATCGTTTTGGTGGTGTCGGCGATACACAGGCTCTTTCTTGAAGTACTCCAGGGTATCGTGCATCCACCCCATCATCCATTTCATTCCGAAACCAAGTCCGCCGAAATGCACGGGTTTGGATACCCCATTAAAGGCCGTCGATTCTTCGGCAATGGTCTGCACTCCCTTAAAACTGGCGTACACCTCTTGGTTCATTTCGCGCAAAAACGACATGGCCTCGAGATTTTCGTTATTGCCATAGATGTTCGGTTCCCATTCGCCATCCTCACGGGAGTAATCGAGGTATAGCATAGAAGCCACCGCATCGACCCGCAAGCCATCAACATGGAACTGATCTAGCCAAAATGCCGCGTTACTGATCAAAAAAGCCCGTACTTCGTTACGGCCGTAGTTGAAGATCAAACTCTTCCAATCGGGGTGATACCCCCGTCTCCTATCGGGATGTTCGTACAGGTTCGAACCATCGAAAAACCCCAAACCGTGGGCATCTTCCGGAAAATGTGAGGGAACCCAATCCAAGATCACCCCAATACCGGCCTGGTGTAATTTATCAACCAATAATTTGAAATCCTCCGGTTTTCCGAACCTTGAAGTCGGAGCGAAATAACCGGTCAATTGGTACCCCCAAGAAGGGTCGTAAGGATATTCCATTACGGGCATGAACTCCACATGGGTAAAACCCATATCCTTGACATAGGCGACCAATTCGTCGGCCAAATCGACATAAGAAAGGAAGTTATCATCGTTCTTCCTTTTCCAAGAACCGAGATGCACTTCGTAGACCGAATAGGGCTTATCGAGACCATTGTGGTTTTCGCGACTGTCCATCCACTGCCCGTCTTTCCAATCATGAGGAGCGTCCCAGACCAAGGAAGCGGTCTTCGGGGGAGCCTCACAATATCGCGCGAAGGGATCGGCCTTTTCGGTTTTGATATCATTGTTGTGCGAATGGATCTTGTATTTGTACTTGGTCCCTTTATCGATACCGGGTATGAATCCTTCCCAGATGCCGCTTTCATCCCAGCGCACATTCAATTTATGATCGCCTTCTAGCCAATAATTGAAATCCCCGACCACCGAGACCGATTTAGCCGAAGGGGCCCAAACCGCGAAATAGGTGCCTTTGACACCATCGACCTCGATAAGGTGCGACCCTAACTTTTCATACAATCTGAAGTGTTTACCACCTTTGAAAAGGTCAATATCGAAATCTGTAAAGAGACTATGTGGTACAACGTTTGCCATGTTTTGATTTTAGTTCATAATACTCATGATGCCCCGTAAGGGGATCACCGCCCACTGGGGCCTTGAATTCATTTCATATCCCAATTCGTACACCGCTTTTTCAAGCATGCAGTATTCCAACAAGAAAATACGCTCTTGGGTGTATCCGATGTTGATATTGTTTTCCTGGATCATCGATACGTACTTCGCATAAAAGACCCCAATGAAATACCCATAGAGGATCTCACCTGCCCTGAAAAGTTCTTCTTGGCTATAGGGATATTTCCCACCCTGGTTGAAAATGGTGGCATAAACCGCGTAATGGAACGAGCGGAAAATACCGGCGATATCCTTTAAGGGCGGTTGTTTTACCTTTCTATCACGGATGGTACTCTCGGGTTCCCCTTCGAAATCAAGTAAAAAGAAATCGTCGCCTTGCACCAATACTTGACCCAAATGGTAATCACCATGTACCCGCAGGCGTTCGCCTTTCAATTTTGTCCAATCGAAATTCACGAAACGTTTCCGTATGGCATTTTTGCGTTCCAAAAACTCCTCGGCCAACTCCAACGAGAGCCCTTCCAATCGGTGTAAATTGTTCTCTACGGTATTCAACCGATTTTGGAACTGGTACAACAAGCGGTTTTTCAACCAAACCTCATAGTCCCCATTGAAATGCTCGGGGGTAAAGGCGGTATCCTCGAATTCAGAACCCAGGGCGATGTGCATTTCAGCCGTTCGTTGGGCGAGTTTCTGCATTTTCAAAAAGATGTTCAACCCGGCCCAGTCAATGATCTCAGGGGGTACGTCCTTGATTTCCAATCGTTCGAACAGACCCACACTTGGGAGCGAATCTATAGCGATTTGTTTGTTCTGCAACCATCCGAAGATGATATCAAGTTCCTTCAACATGTATTCCCAGGCATCACCCTCGTTCGACACCAATTTCTGCATCAATGCAATGGTGATGTTGGCGTTATCCGTATCGATGATGCTTAGACTTCCTTGATAGGCGGGAGTGTTCCGATAGCCCTTTTTTTCAGTTAGAAAACGACTCATCTCATAGTCGGGGTTCTTATCGGCATAAATGCGCCTGAAAAACTTGATGACCAAACTATCGTTGATGATGATAGAGGTGTTGCTCTGCTCCAGCCCCATGAAACGTGAAGATCGGTATTCGTTTTCATGGAACTCGGTACTCTTGTGGTAACGCACCTTGGTGGTATCATGGGGTTCGGCCGTGGCGATCCGTTCAAAGACCAATTTCCGAAACGACTCAAGGTTGAGGGCATCGATGATAAAGCCGTCTTGCCCATTCAATTTCAAGGATAGGATACGGTCTTTTTTGGCAAAACCCTCGTCGGACACAAAAGCGATCGGCAAAAAGTAATGCTGATAAAAGGCCTCTTCGAAATTGACCTCCAAAAGCAGCCCATAGTACACTTCACCATGTTGTTGGATACGGAAATACTCTTGCAGTTCGATATACTTCAGCTTGCTGGCTTTACCGCCATACCAACGTTGTGATTGGATGTACGATTCCAAGACATCCGAAAGGAAGGCTTTGACGAAGGTGGCGTCATCGAGTAATTGCTCCCAAGCGACATTGAATTCGTAGGTGGTCCCTTTCGGGGCGTTGTCTTCCTTTTTGGCCATGCTTATTTCGTTATTTGGAATAGATGGAACGGTAGCGCCGGATTTAAATCAACGAAATTCCACTCGTCATGCCAATGGTATCCGGTCTCGGTAATCATATCATTGACCACCACCGTATGTCCGGCCTGTATGCCGAGCAAATGCAAAGGCAATTGCACCATACCTTGTTGGCGATTATGGGCATCGAGACTGATGACGATCAGCATTTCATCGGTTCGATCATCATCCCATTTGTAAAAAGCAAGGATGTTTTCGTTTTCGATGGCACAGAAATGGATGTTGTTGGTCTGTTGCAAGCAGGGATGGCTTTTGCGCGCCCAATTGATCTTGGTCATCAAATGGGTGATCTTGTTTTCGATCGACCAATCCCAGTGTCGGATTTCATACTTCTCACAATCCAAATATTCTTCCTTACCCGGCATGGCATCGGTAACCATATATTCGAAAACCGGGCCGTAAATACCGAGGTTACCGCTCAGGGTCGCTGCCAAGGCATAGCGTATCAAATGCATGGCCTCATTGGCACCTTGTAGGTGGTATGGATTGATATCAGGGGTATTGGGCCAAAAATTCGGACGGTAATACTCCTTCATTTCCGATTGGGTCAATTCGATCATGTACTCCATGAGTTCATGCTTGCCCACTCGCCAGGTAAAATAGGTATAGGATTGCGAATACCCTTGTTTGGCCAATTGTTGCATGACCCTGGGTCTCGAAAAGGCCTCGGCCAAGAACAGCACATCGGGGTGGTCTTTTTTGACCTGTTCGATCAACCAATTCCAAAAATAATAGGGCTTGGTATGTGGATTATCCACCCGAAATACCTTGATACCCAGATGTACCCAATGCAATACAATGCCCAATAGTTCATTCCAAAGGTTTTCGTAATCCTCGGTTTCAAAATGGAAATTGACGATATCTTGGTACTTCTTCGGTGGGTTCTCGGCATATTGGATCGTACCGTCAGGTCGCTTTCTGAACCACTGCGGGTTCGAGCTGAGGTACGGATGATCAGGTGCGGCCTGGAAAGCGATATCCATAGCTACTTCGATACCCAGATCGTAGGCCTTGTCGACCAAAGTTTTGAAATCTTGTTCAGTACCCAATTCGGGGTGGATGGAGTTGTGGCCGCCCAATTTGGAGCCTATGGCCCAAGGAACCCCCGAGTCCCCTTCTTGGGCATTCACGGTATTGTTGCGCCCCTTTCTGTTGACTTCACCGATGGGATGGATCGGCGGAAAGTATAGGGTGTCGAATCCCATTTTGGCGATTTTCGGCAACAAACGTTCGCAATCCTTGAAGGTGCCGTGTTGGCCGGGCTCCGAGGCTGATGACCTCGGAAAGAACTCGTACCAGGTACTGAAATTCGCCTTTTTACGATCCACGTATACTTTTAAGGTCAGGCTTTGGTTTTCCAAAATTCGGGCAGGATACTTTAAAAACAATCCATGGAGTGTTTCGGAAACGGCAGCTGAAACGGCTTTGTCATATTGGGCCTCTTCTTCGAAGGCCGCGATAAGGTCTTTGGAATACGCTTTCTCCGTCTTGTTGCCTTTTTTGGCCAAATACTTCAAATATTGGACCCCATCGAGCAACTCACTGATGACATGCTGACCATCTTTCAACTTGGCCTCGATACCATGCTGCCAATTCAAGGCATAGTCGACCCAACCCCCGACCTTATATTCGTAATAGCCTTGCTTATCGACTTGAAAGGAAGCATAGAACGCATCGTTTCCTTGGTGTTCCATACGTACGGTTTCGAACTTTTTCGAACCCTCGTGGCGATAACTCAATTCACCTTGCACGACATCGTGGCCATCGCCGAGCACATCGGCATGGACATGAACGCGTTCCCCTACTACCCTTTTGATAAAAAATGCCCCTGAATGCAGTTGGGGCGTTACTTTTTCGATTACAACACGTTGTTGTCGCAACATAGGTCGGTCTGTTTGGTTTCAGTTAAAAATAGGAAAAACTAGGCATTATCCAATTGCCGCGATTCACATATTTCGTAAAGCCATAAAACCGCCCGATTTATTTTTTGGAACGCTTTTTGATTTCATCCAACAAACGAAACGAAATCGAGAAATATCATAACCTTAAATCAAATCAAATGAAAAGGATTTTTACACTTTTAACCCTAGTCGGCAGCATGTTCTTCATATCCTGTGAAGGCCCTGTCGGCCCTCCTGGACCTCCCGGATTCGATGGCCTTGACGGTCTTAATGGCCTTGATGGACAAGACGGGGTCAACATTTTGGGTACGGTCTTGGAAATAGAAGGCACCTTCTCTACCGACAACGACTATTCCATTTTCTTCGAATTCCCGACCACGGTCGAGGTTTTTGAATCCGATGTGGTATTGGTCTATATCCTGTTCGATCAGGTCGATGACCCGGATGGGGGCGATCCTATCGACGTTTGGCGCCTTTTGCCCCAAACCCGGATTTTGGATCAAGGCTTACTACAATACAATTTCGATCACACCTTCTTCGATGTATCCATATTCTTGGAATCGGATTTCGACCTGGGTACCCTCTTACCCGGTGACACCGATAACCAAGTATTCCGGATTGCGATTCTACCTGCTGAATTCGGAACGGATTCGGGTATCGACACCTCCAACTTCGACGAAGTGATGGGTGCCTTGCAATTCGACCTCAACAGCATTGAAAAACATTCGATCGATTGATCGGATGACAACGAAAAAAGAACCCATTCCAAACGGAATGGGTTTCTTGTTTTAGGGCTGTTTTCAAAATACCGTAACTTTGAAAGGAAACCGCCCCATGACCGTCATATTATAAAAAAGGATGGGAAAAAACATTGCGCTGAGCGCCTTGATCGCCTTTTTCGGCTGCAAAGGCATCTCACAGGAAGAAAAAGATAAAAAGACGTCTAAAAAAGATACTGAAATCGCCTATGCGGTACAAAAAACGGATGCTGAATGGCGCGCACAATTGACCGATATGGAGTATTACGTATTACGCAAGGCAGCCACCGAAAATCCATTTTCCAGCGAGTTGTTGGCCAATAAGGAACAGGGTACTTACGTTTGTGCCGGATGTGGTACCGGACTTTTTCGGAGCGAACACAAATTCAATTCGGGTACCGGATGGCCAAGTTTCGACCGCGGAATCGATGGAAACGTAGCCTATGATGTCGACTACAAGATCGGCTACCCGAGAACGGAAGAGCATTGTGCGACCTGTGGTGGCCATCTGGGCCATGTCTTCGATGACGGCCCGGCAAACACTACGGGCAAAAGGCACTGCATCAATGGGGCCGCACTTAATTTCATAGCTGATGTCGAAGAATAAAAAATACACCGTTGCGAAATCCGAAGCGGAATGGAAAAAAGACCTATCGCCGGAATCCTATTACATCCTGAGACAAAAAGGGACCGAACGACCCTTTACGGGAAAGTACAACCTGCATTTCGAAAAAGGCGCCTACCACTGTAAGGCTTGCAATGCCAAATTGTTCGAAAGCAGCAACAAATTCGAGAGCGGTTGCGGTTGGCCCTCATTCGATCAAGCCATTGAGGGAGCGATCGAATACATCCGCGACACCTCGCACGGCATGATCCGTACCGAGACCGTTTGTGCGAATTGCGGGGGGCATTTAGGCCATGTTTTCAATGACGGACCAAAAGAAACCACAGGACAGCGCTATTGCATCAACTCGGGTAGTATCGATTTTGAGTCCGGTACGGAATGAGTATGGTCGACACCTATTTGGAAAGTGCGCGGTTCGAGTTCAGGCGCTATAAAACCCTAGGAGACAAAACCTTTGAACAACTCGACGACGACCAATTGCTTTATCGGCGAAACGAAGGTGACAATAGCATCGCACAGATCGTAAAACATATGGCCGGCAACATGCTGAGTCGCTGGACGGATTTTTTGCATTCGGACGGCGAAAAGCCTTGGCGCCATCGCGATACCGAATTCGAACATCCACCCCAGAACAAACCTGAAGTGATCGCACTTTGGGAAAAAGGATGGGACTGCCTTTTTTCCGCGCTATCGAAGCTAGACGAATCGAATTTCGACACGACGGTATACATCCGCAACGAGCCGCACAGCATCTTGGCAGCGATCAACAGGCAAATTGCACATTATGCCAACCATGTGGGTCAAATCGTGATTTTAGGGAAACAACTGAAGGGCGATGCATGGCAATCGCTATAGGTGCCGAAAGGCGGTTCCAAAGCCTTTAACCAGCGGCTGTTCGGTTCGAAAGGCAGCTGACCCTTGAATTTCACCATTTAGTCATTTGTTCCCTTGGTCGTTCGAGGGTTAAATCCGTATTTTTGCACCTGCTTACTCCTCGGTAAGTAAGATTCAAATCCTTAAAAAAATATCTACAATGAGCAATTTTGATGTTATTGTTTTAGGAAGCGGCCCTGGTGGGTATGTAACGGCCATTCGTGCGTCACAACTCGGTATGAAGACGGCGATCGTCGAAAAAGAAAGTTTGGGAGGTGTTTGTTTGAATTGGGGCTGTATCCCGACAAAGGCATTGCTAAAATCCGCCCAAGTATTTGAATACCTTAAACATGCCGAGGATTACGGCCTTAGTGCCAAAAAAGTAGAACATGATTTCGATGCCGTGGTCAAAAGAAGCCGCGGGGTTGCCGATGGTATGAGCAAAGGCGTGCAGTTCTTGATGAAAAAGAACAAGATCGAAGTTTTGAACGGATTCGGAAAATTGAAACCTGGAAAGAAAATCGATGTTACGGCAACCGACGGTACCACCACCGAATACAGCGCTGACCACATCGTCATCGCCACAGGGGCCCGCAGCCGTGAACTGCCGAGCCTCCCGCAAGATGGAAAAAAAGTCATCGGGTATCGTGAGGCCATGACTTTGGAAAAGCAGCCCGAAAAAATGATCGTTGTCGGAAGCGGCGCTATCGGAATCGAATTCGCATATTTCTATAACAGCATGGGTACCGAGGTCACCGTTGTGGAATATTTACCGCACATCGTGCCCGTTGAAGACGAAGACGTATCGAAACAACTCGAACGCACCTTTAAGAAATCGGGGATAAAGATCAAGACTTCCGCTGAAGTGACCCAAGTGGATACCTCAGGTGAAGGCGTCAAAGCTACGGTCAAGACCAGCAAAGGCGAAGAAGTCTTGGAAGCCGACATCGTGCTTTCGGCCGTCGGCATCAAAACCAATATCGAAAACATAGGCCTGGAAGAGGTCGGTATCGCCACGGACCGCGATAAGATCTTGGTCAACGATTACTACCAAACCAACATACCGGGTTACTATGCCATCGGAGACGTCACACCAGGTCAAGCCTTGGCACACGTCGCCTCTGCAGAAGGCATCCTCTGCGTTGAAAAAATCGCTGGAATGCACGTAGAACCCCTAGACTACGGCAATATCCCTGGTTGCACCTACTGTATGCCCGAAATCGCTTCTGTCGGCCTGACCGAAAAACAAGCGAAAGAGCAAGGATATGAGATCAAAGTAGGGAAGTTTCCTTTTTCCGCGAGTGGAAAGGCAAAAGCCTCGGGGAATTCCGATGGTTTCGTCAAGGTGATTTTCGATGCCAAATACGGGGAATGGCTCGGTTGCCATATGATCGGTGCCGGAGTGACCGATATGATCGCCGAAGCCGTGGTTGCCCGAAAATTGGAAACCACAGGTCATGAAGTCCTCAAGGCGGTACACCCGCACCCAACCATGAGCGAAGCGGTCATGGAAGCGGTTGCCGATGCCTATGACGAGGTCATCCATCTATAAAACCACACCATGACGCAACTTTTCCGAGCTGTGGCGATTTTAGAAGGAATAACCTATGTGTTGATCATCGGTTTGACCATGCCCTTGAAGTATTGGGCCGATATTGGGCAACCGAACAAGGTCGTCGGCATGGCCCATGGTGTACTTTTTATCCTGTTTATCTTACTTTCCGGACTATATAGCTGGCAAAAAAGCTGGGGACTCAAACGTTTTTTAGTCCTCTTTCTGGCATCCATACTGCCCTTTGGCACCTTTTATGCCGACAAGAAGTATTTAAGGAACATCGACTAGTCTTTTTGAAGGCGGTAGATCCTACCGTCGAAAGCACAGAGGTAGAGTTCGTTTTGACCATCGGTACCAAAGGAAGCGATATTCAATCCGCTACCCACCAGTAAACTATTGTCGGTACCGTCAGTATTCAATGACCAGATCTTACCACTGATAAAATCGCCGTAAACGTATTTGCCTTGAAGTTCTGGGATGTCGCTACCCCGGTACACAAAACCTCCGGTTACGGAACGATCCCCATCGGTCTGATCGTATTCGAATAGCGGCGGAATCAATTCCGATGCATCGCAATCCCCTGAAAAACAAGTATTCCCTTCGAACAATTTCCAGCCATAATTGCCCCCGGCTTCGATAAGGTCGATTTCCTCAATGGCGTCTTGCCCCACATCACCGGCCCACAGTGTGTTGGTCTGGGTATCGAAACTCATACGCCAAGGATTCCGAAGGCCATAGGCATAAATCTCCTGCCGGTCCGTAGTACTTCCGAAAAACGGATTGCCATTGGGAATCGCATAGGGGAGCCCATTCGCAAGGTTATCGATGTCAATCCGCAAAATCGCCCCTAACAGATTGGTGGTGTTTTGAGCGTTGTTGCCCGGGTCACCAGCCGATCCGCCATCACCGGAAGAGATGTACAGATAGCCATCGGGTCCAAAAGCCAATTGCCCCCCATTGTGGTTGGTAAAGGGTTGTGGAATCTCTAAAAGGAGGGTTTCGCTTGAACTATCAGCCACATTGGCATCGGCAGATCGCATGAAGGATGAAGTTACCGACAGGCCCGCATCAGGCGTATAATTGACATAAAAAAGGCCATTATTGGCATAATCCGGATGAAAAGCGAGCCCTAAAAGCCCTTGTTCATTGGCATTGGTCGAAATCCGATCCCGCAAATCGAGGAAAATAGTCGTACCGACCACCTCGGGATCATTAGCGAATACTTTGATCAATCCGCCTTGTTCGACGACGAACACCCGATCGGTACTATCATCGGGACTTTGAAAATCGACCGGCCGATCGAATGTCAAATTCGGAAAAGCATTGGTAATCGATACGGTAAATTCAGTTACGGGAGTGTCGTCAAGAACGATGGTCCGCTGTGGATCATCATCACCACATCCCCAAACGAGGAAGAATAAACAAACCTGAGGGATTCCAAAGTAGTGTTTCATAGTGTTGGGGACTTTGTATACGTACGTAAAAAAGAAGGAAATCGGATGTAGCCTTCACACTAGTAGTCTAGTTTACCGGAGAAAACTTGCGATCGCGAGCGCATAACTTTGCAGGCCGAAGCCCAAAATGACCCCTTTGGCCCCGTCTGCGATATAAGAAACATGACGAAACGATTCCCGCTGATGGGTATTCGAAATATGGACCTCCACCACCGGGGTCTCAATGGCTTTCACGGCATCTCCTATACCCACCGAGGTATGGGTGTAAGAAGCTGCGTTTAAAACGATACCGTCATACGAAAAACCGACTTCCTGTAGCTTGGCTATCAATTCCCCTTCGATATTCGATTGGAAATAATGCAATTCGACTTCCGGAAAACTGCCCTTAAGTTCCTCTAGATAGGCTTCAAAGGTGGTGCTGCCATAAACTTCTGGCTCCCTTTTGCCCAATAGGTTCAAATTCGGACCATTGATGATCATGATTTTCATGCCCTAAATGTACTCATAAATTACAGCTACGAAAAAAGGAAGCCGAAGCTTCCTTTTACAAATACCGTTTAATGGTCTGGGGTCATAAAAAGATAACGAACCCGACCAAGGCTTGAAAGATACTATCAGCGTCGGCTTCATCGAGGGTTATGTTATAGCGAAGGGCAGGCTCGATGGCCACATTATCGCCCAAGAAAATGGCATATCCGCCTTGCAGACCGAACCAGCTCGCACCGTTTCCGTCACTTGTTATTCCGGTGAGGTCCGCACCGAGTGGAATGGTACCGTTCAAATAATACTTGGCCCCCAATTTATAGACCAAATTGCCATCAACGAAATCACCTAGATCTGAATATCCGATACCGGCTTTAATGGCGAGATCGTCCATAATAAATACCCCGCCATCGATACCGATAGACCAGGCGGTGTTGCCATCACTGGCGTTCAAAGCAAACGAAGTGTTACCCGTTGCAAGGTTTCCGGTGTTGGCTTCCAAAAAGATATCCCCTTTGGAGGTTTGGGCCATACCCAATGCCGGGGCTATGGCCAGACAAAGGATCATTACGATTTTCTTCATGTTTTTCGATTTTAATTAGTACCCAAAAGTTAGCATTAAATCTTACGAAAATGATGTAAAAACATGAAAAAATTGCCTTACAAAAGCTAGCTTACTCTTTTTCAGTCGCTTATTAAAAAAGAAACAAAACGGCCAGTACCGCAGTAGTAAAATTCGCCCCATCACCCTCGATACCAGTGTATGAAAGGTTCAATTCAGTCGTACCGTTGATCTCGATACCCAACATGGGGCGGTAATACAAGCCCCCTTCATTTCCGGCATTGAGACCTAATGCATAACCGACGTCACCGCCAAGTTTGAACCCGTGGGCCGGGTAAAAACGGAACGAACCGGCCAAAGGAATATGCTGGATGTTATCGAACTCGTTCTCAATGGTGATCCCACCGCCAGAAACGGTTTCCGTTTTTCCAAAGGCATTAGTAAAACCGGTGGCCACACCAAGGTCAACGGTCTTCGATACACCAAGATGGTACATGACATCGACCCCGATACTGATATTGGCGATATCGGCGGCATCGCCAACGGGTAGGCCGGCATTGAAACCGACACGGAATAGATCACGATCGACCTGGGCGGTCATCGTTGGGATCGAACACATAAAGATGATCAGGAACAAATAGCAATACTTCATAATTTGGTTTGGTTAAATGGTTCGTTTTCAAAGTGTTCTAACCAATAACGTAAAATAGGGCGCTGCATTGTACGTTTGATATACCTTCGGTTCACACTCCGTTTTGCTATTTTTAAAGGGTGAAATGGAATCAAGCCCTTGACGACTATCAACAATACCTGCAAATCGAACGTGGGCTTTCGAAGAACACCTTACAGAATTACGGTTTGGATCTGCGCAAATTACTTGGGTTTTTAGAAGTGCATCAAATAACCACTGGGCCACTGGTGATCGAAAAGGACATTTTACAACGTTTCATTTATGAAGTGGCCAAAGAACTCAACCCAAGATCCCAATCACGCATCATTTCCGCCCTAAAGGGGTTTTTTACGTTTTTGGTTTTTGAAGGATACCGCACCGACAATCCAATGGATCTGATCGAATCACCCAAAATCGGCCGCAAACTTCCCGATACCCTAAGCACCGATGAAATCGATACCATTATTGGGGCCATTGACCTATCGAAACCGGAGGGTGAACGCAACCGGGCAATCATCGAGACCCTTTATGGATGTGGCCTACGCGTGTCGGAATTAATACAACTTAAACTATCGGACCTTTACTTTGAAGAGGGGTTCATCAAGGTAACCGGTAAAGGGTCCAAACAACGTTTCGTGCCGATCAATAGAAGTTGTATGGCCTATATCACCACTTATCGGAATTTGGTGCGGTCGCACCAAACCATTGTTGCCGGTCATGAAGACATCCTGTTTTTGAACAGGCGCGGCAAACAATTGACGCGTGCTATGATCTTTACCATTGTACGGCGCTTGACCGAGGCAAGTGGCATAAAGAAAACGGTCAGTCCACATACCTTTAGGCATTCGTTCGCGACCCATTTGCTCGAAGGAGGTGCCGACCTTAGGGCCATTCAACAAATGCTGGGGCATGAGAGTATTACGACCACCGAAGTGTATATGCATGTAGATCGTACCCATTTGGCCGACGCCTTGCAGCGCTACCATCCTAGAAACCGGAATTGAGCCCATTTTGTCTTCTTGAATTCCGACCTAATCGAATATCTTTGGTTTTCAAAATTCTGGAATGGACCGAACAAAACGATCATGGTGGAAAGAAGGGGTTGTCTATCAAATCTACCCGAGAAGCTTTCAAGACAGTTCCGGCAACGGGGTAGGTGACCTTCGCGGTATTATCAATCGATTGGATTACATTCAAAGCCTCGGGGTCGATATCGTTTGGCTTTGCCCCATTTATGCCTCTCCGAACGACGACAACGGCTATGATATCAGTGATTATCGAAGCATTATGCCCGAATTCGGTACCATGGACGATTTTGACGCGCTTTTGGCAGGTATGAAAGAAAGAGGATTGAAATTGGTCATGGATCTCGTAGCCAACCATACCAGCGATGAGCATTATTGGTTTCAAGAATCGAAAAAGTCAAGGGAAAACCCCTATCGTGATTATTACCATTGGTGGCCCGCTGAAAAAGGAACGCCCCCGAAACGATGGAGTTATTTCGATGTTGACGGCGATGCATGGAAATACGACGCCCAAACCGATGCCTATTACCTTCACTACTTTTCAACCAAACAGCCCGACCTCAAATGGGAAAACCCTACAGTTCGGCAAGAAATCCACGATATCCTCCATTTTTGGTTCCAAAAAGGAGTCGATGGCTTTCGTATGGATGTAATTCCGTTTATCTCAAAAGATATTACCTACCCTGAACTGCCCGAACATTTTGAGGGCAATTTCGTTCCCTTTTATGCCAATGGACCCCGATTGCACGAATTCTTGCATGAAATGAATCGCGAAGTGATCAGCAAGTATGATGCAATGACCGTTGGGGAAGCCCCAGGGGTCGACCTCGATCAAGCGCTCGATTTTGTGGATGAAGATCGGGAAGAACTCAATATGTTCTTTCATTTTGATCTGATGGCCCTCGACCGGGATGGGGACGAGGTTTTTTGGATGCGCAAAGACCGTTGGAAACTGACCGAGTTCAAAAAAGTCCATTCGTCTTGGGATACCGTTTTCGCCAAAAAAGGATGGGGCAGTATGTACCTCAGCAACCATGATTTTCCGCGCAGTGTGAGTCGATGGGGTAATGACTCCGAAGCGTTTTGGCATCATTCGGCAACGTTATTGCAGACCTTTTTGTTGACCATGCGGGGTACGCCCTATATCTATTTTGGTGATGAAATCGGTATGACCAATGTGCGCTTCGATCATATCGATCAATACCGTGACATCAATACCTTGAACCGCTTCGAATTGTTGCAACAAGAGGGTATCGCCCTTGAAGATTTCATTGCCAACGAAAAAGAAGCCTCTAGGGATAACGCGCGCACCCCGATGCAGTGGGATTCGGGCCAGAATGCCGGGTTTAGCACTTCAGAACCTTGGATTTCGCTCAATCCCAACCATCGAAATGGAGTGAACGTAGCCGACCAAGAGGGGGATGCCGATTCGGTCTTGTCCTATTTCAAAAAGATGGTTCAATTACGGAAATCACATTTGGGATTGGTCTATGGGGCTTATGAATTGCTCATGGAAGACGACGAAGCCATTTATGCGTATTACCGAAGCCATGGGGATGAACGGTATTTGGTGACCTTGAATTTCGCAACGGAAGAAAAGACTTTCACCCTTGACGGTTTTTCGGAGCAGGGTTGGGAACTGCTCTTATCGAACGACCCTAATCCTTGTTTATCGGAAGATCGCATCCAACTACTCCCCTACCAGGCCGCCGTGTTCAAGCAAAAATGACCTACGCCCTTTTTTTATAGGGTCTGATGATCAGTCGGGCTTCGCGATCGAACTTGATCTAATTGTAGACCCAATTGATAAAGACCACCACCCGATTTCGAAAACCGATCAAGAAGTAAAGGTGAACGAACATCCAGACGAACCAAGCGAAAATTCCTTGGAATTTGAATTTGGGTAGATCGGCGACCGCCTTGTTGCGTCCCACCGTGGCCATACTCCCCTTATCATTGTATTTGAAGGGCTTCATGGGTTTCCATTCAACATCCGCACCAAATTGCTCCCCAGGTTTTCCCCTTGTTGCATGGCAGGCTGGGCCATCATCGGGTGACCGTATGGATAGGCCTCGGAGGTCATTTCGGCTACGTCACCGATGGCGAAGATGTGTTCAAATCCTTCCACTTGATGGAATTCATTTACTTTCAGTCGTTTGCCCCGACTTAGGATTTCCTCGGCATCAAGCCCTTTTAAGCTTACCGCTTCTACCCCTGCGGCCCACACCATGGTGGCTGTTTCAAAACGGGTATCGGTATTCGTAGTCACCGTTTTGCCGTCATAATCCGTGACTCGGATTTCCTTCCACACGTTGACCCCCAGACCTTCTAGGAAATCTTCCGCTTTTTTGGAAGCGATCTCGCTCATCGCCGGTAGGATACGATCTCCGCCTTGTACCAAGTTGATTTGGGCACGCCGGGTATCGAGATCCGGATAGTCTTTGGGTAAAATCCCCTTTTTAATCTCGGCCAAAGCCCCTGCCAACTCCACCCCCGTGGGGCCACCACCCACGATGACGAAATTCATCAAGGCCTCACGTTCGTGTAGGTCATCGGTCAATAAGGCTTGCTCGAAATTTTCCAGGATCAGGCTTCGTAAGTTCAACGATTGCGGAATGGTCTTCATCGCCATACTGTTTTTGGCAATGCCTTCATTTCCGAAATAATTGGTCTTCGAACCCGTAGCCACGACCAAGTAATCGAATTTCAAATTCCCGATGGTCGTATGTACCTCGTTCGCAGCCGGGTCAACATCCAATACTTCGGTCAACCGAAAAAAGAAATTCGGATAACCTTGCAATACCTTGCGTATCGGATAGGCGATCGAATCGGGCTCCAAGCCCCCAGTGGAGACTTGATACAACAGCGGTTGGAAGGTGTGATAATTGTGTTTGTCGATAAGAACGACCTGGAATTCTTGTCGGCTTAACTTTTTGGCCAAGGAAATCCCACCGAAACCACCACCGATAATGATGACCCTTGGGAAACTTGATTGCGGAATATTCATAGATGAGCGAAAAAGCAAATTTAACGATATGCCGGCTAGCATCACAGCCAACGGAAGCTGTTTTTACTATCTTTATCTAGGACCAAAATCAACCTTATGTGCCGCATACTTTCCACCCTTTTCGTTTTTTGCTTAATCGTAGCCCCTTCAGCGGCCCAAAACAACAAGACGGAGGTCCTGCAGAAACTTGGGGACCAGCACGCCAAATATGGTGAGATCGCCCTACAAATATGGGAATTGGCAGAAATGGGTTATCAAGAGGAAAAAAGTTCGGCACTTTTGCAACGCACCTTGATCGATGCCGGTTTCCAAATAAACAGTGGGGTAGCTGACATGCCGACAGCTTTCACGGCATCTTATGGGACCGGGTATCCGGTCATTGCCATTTTAGGGGAATTCGATGCCTTGCCGGGCCTCTCGCAAAATGCCGTTCCTGAAAAACAATCGGCTGGTGGACTGGCAGGACATGCTTGTGGCCACCATCTCTTCGGGACCGCTTCGGCCGCTGCGGCCATTGCGCTGAAAGACTGGATGGAGAACAATACCATAGCAGGTACGATCCGTTTTTACGGTTGCCCCGCCGAAGAAGGCGGTGGTGCCAAGGTTTACATGGCCCGAGAAGGGCTTTTCGATGATGTGGATGTAGCCTTGCATTGGCACCCGAGTTCGGCAAACGCCGCTAGTGCTGCTGCTGCCCTGGCCAATATGAGTGCAAAGTTCAGATTCCATGGTGTATCGGCCCACGCCGCAGGCGCTCCCCACATGGGGCGCTCCTCATTGGACGGGGTGGAAGCCATGAACGCCATGGTCAATATGATGCGCGAGCATATCCCCCAAGAAGCCCGTATACACTACGTCATTACCGATGGGGGTAAGGCCCCGAACGTGGTTCCCGATTTCGCCGAGGTGTATTACTATGCCCGACACAACCGTCGTGATGTGTTGCGCGGTATTTTCGAACGCATCGTAAAAGCCGGTGAAGGGGCCGCCCTAGGTACAGGGACCACTATGGAATATGAATTGGTCAATGGGGTACATGAATTGCTTCCGAACCTGGTACTCCAAAAGTTGGTGCATGACAACCTCTCCGAAATCGGGGGCATTTCCTATACGGACGAGGAACGGGTATTCGGGAATAAAATCGCCAAGACCTTGGGCCAACCGGGACTCAATGAGCAACGTGCCTTGGTCGTACAGCCCTACAAAGAACAGGCCAGGGCCTACGGATCGACCGATGTGGGCGATGTGAGTTTCGTCGTACCGACCGTAGGTTTTGGAACCGCCACCTGGGTACCGGGAACCCCGGCCCATAGTTGGCAGGCGGTTGCGGCCGGAGGCACCAGTATCGGCATCAAAGGCATGATGGTGGCGGCCAAGACCCTTGTCGCCACGGCCATGGATCTTTTTCAAGATGATTCCTTGATTCAGCAGGCCAAAATCGAATTCAATGAACGACGCGGGGCCGATTTCGTATATCAACCCTTATTGGGCGACCGACCACCGCCATTGGATTATCGCAAATAAAAGTTGTAACAAAACCACACTTTTGACTACTAATCCATAAACTACCAACCCTGTTTGTGAACAAAGAACTGGAACACCAATTCGTGACCGAACTTGAGAACAATCAAAACATTGTTCACAAGGTTTGTAGTCTCTACACCAATGATAGGGATTCACATAAGGACCTGTTCCAGGAAATTACCATTCAACTTTGGAAGGCCTATCCGAAGTTTCGGGGTGATTCGAAGTTCAGCACCTGGATGTACCGGGTCGCTTTGAATACGGCTATTACGCTCTATCGTAAATCAAAAAAGCGCATTCAAACCCAAGATTATGAATCGGTAATTTTCAAAATCAAGGCCGACGAATACGATGACACCCAAGAACGTCAATTGAAATTGATGTATAACGCGGTCAAACAATTAGGGGATATCGACAAAGCCTTGGTTTTTCTTTATTTGGAAGACAAAGACTATTCGGAAATCGCCGAGACCTTAGGTATTACTGAAGTGAATGCACGGGTCAAGATGAATCGAATTAAAAATAAACTAAGAACCATTCTAAATCCATAAACTATGATGGACGAACTGGAACTCTTAAAGAAAGATTGGCAAAAGCAGGAAGCCCAGCTTCCAAAGCTCAGCTATGAAGAGATTTACAAGATGATTTGGAAAAAATCATCTTCTATGGTCAAATGGATATTTTATATCAGTGTGGCCGAATTCCTGTTTTGGATCGCGATGGCGTTTCTACCTCGTACCAGCGAGCAATTGACCGGCAATGGGGCCGAACTGATGAGAGGGGTCGAACTTTCCTTGGAGATCTTGAGTTATCTGATCATCATCTATTTCATATTCAAGTTCTATCAGAATTACAAACAGATTTCAGTCACCGATTCGGCACGTAATCTGATGAAAAAAATCATCGTTACCCGTAAAACGGTAATGCAGTATGTCTGGTTTAATTTGATTTTATTCTCGGTAATGATGATCGTGGTCTTCTTTGAGATCGTCATCTTCAATCCGGATGAGGAATTGGCCAGTCGTATCGCCCAGGCGGATCAGACCATAGGGGTTTGGTTCGTAGTGGGGGCCTTGCTTCTCGGTGGCATCTTATTTTTCGCCTTTCTCCTTTGGTTGTTCTATCGTCTGATTTACGGCATCCTGCTCAAGCGATTGAACGACAACTACAATGAATTGAAAAAGTTGGAAGTTTAGTAGCGCCATTGCCGCTGCCTGTTTTCCTCCTCATAGGCCAACAGATCTTCTTGTGGAATCACTTTCAAAAAAGAAGGGTGCTGTTCTATGGCATACTCTAATTTTTCCATGATTTGGTCGATCGATTCTTCATCGTAATCAATGTCGAGCGGTTCTTTGATATGCATGGATTGTAAGATCCCTTTTTTCTTGATGTAGAGCCCTTTCTTATCGAATGATCGCCGAAAGCCGTCAATGACCACCGGTACTACTACCGGTTTATAGCGCTTGATGATATGGGCCGTACCCTTTCGAAGGGGTTTCCAGGGTTTGGTCGTTCCTTGGGGAAACGTGATGACCCAACCATCGTCAAGGGCCGTCCCAATGCTGGTGATATCACTCATTTTGACCTGACGGTTCACATCCTTACCATCGGCCCTCCAAGTACGTTCGATACTGATCGAACCCGCATAGGCCAACAATTTGGTCAGCAAACTCTTTTTCATGGTCTCTTTTGCCGCTACATAGTAAATATTGAGTTTCGGAGACCACAGATACCCAAGGTTCTTGATGTTGTCTTCCCTCCCACTCAAACTGGCATTGAATACATGGAACATGGCGACTACATCCGCAAAATAGGTCTGATGGTTGCTAACGAACAACACCTTCTTGTCGGGGAGGTTCCGTATCACTTCGGAACCCATGATCTCGAGTTTATTGAACTGTTTATAGCGTTGGTGCGTCATCATGCCCATGACACGAATCAACCATTTCTTTAGGAATAGGTTATGCCCGAACGGGTTGGTCTTAAAAATCCCCATGTGCTGTTTTGAATATCCTAAAATACAAAATCAGGTTTAAAGCGACTTCTTAAATAAATCCCTGATTTCATTCAACATCATGGCCGTAGCTCCCCAAACCACGTAACCATTTAATTTAAAGGCGGGTACCGAAATGTTTTGGGCATAGGACGTTGAAAGTTGTTGTGCAATACGATTGGTATCATCCATGATGTCGACCAAAGGAACCTCGACCAAGGCCTCGACCTCCTCTTGCTGTTTGACAAAAGTCATGGGGCCTTCGGCTATGGCCAAGTAAGGCTGGACCAAAAAATTACTCGGTGGGATATATACTTGGGTCAACGATTTAAGAACGGTCAATC
This sequence comes from Flavobacteriaceae bacterium, assembly GCA_013214065.1. Classification (GTDB taxonomy): domain Bacteria; phylum Bacteroidota; class Bacteroidia; order Flavobacteriales; family Flavobacteriaceae; genus Flagellimonas_B; species Flagellimonas_B algarum. The sequence continues at coordinate 38,689 of JABSPK010000009.1, read as the reverse complement.
GCTCTGGGGCAATACCTACCTCTTCATGGGTCTCGCGCAAAGCAGTCTGCATCAGATCCCGATCTTCGATTTCAACCTTACCCCCCGGAAAGCCGATTTGATTCGAATGGACCCCCTGATAGGTCTTTCTTAAAATCAAGAGCAAATTCGTGAACCCGTTCGAATCGGCATAGCAAACCGCCATAACCGCGGCTTCTTTGGGTCGGTGTGACGGCTTTGACCGCTTCTCCAGCCAAGCCTTACGGATCTCAGGTTCCATTTTATAATGTGATTCCTCACCCGGCAATGGCAGATTTTTTACTTTTAAGACCTGTTTGCTAAAATCGTCGAACTTCATGTTTAGAAAACCCTATTTGCTTATCGTCATCATCTGTGTGGCCTTTTCGTCCTGCTCGGACCGTAAAACGGCCAAAACAGCGGATCAGGTCGCCGAAACAGAGGCCAAAGATACGATTGAAAAACGGACGGACACCGTAGTCCCCCAAGAACCGATCGAGGAGACCTTTCAACTGACCGAAGCGAATGCCATCGACTTCTTTTTCGATTATGCCAAAAACACCAAGGAAAATCAGGTAAAATTGACCACCAGCATGGGTAGTTTTACCATAGAACTCTACCAAAACGTACCGTATCACAAGGCGAATTTCATTTATTTGGCCAAAGCGGGGTATTTCGACAACACCATGTTCCACCGGGTGGTCAAGGATTTTATCATTCAAGGGGGCAATGCCGATAATACCGAAACGGCTTCGAAGCGCAGGAAGATAGGACGCTATCTCCTTCCGCCTGACACCCGCAAAGGGCATAAACACCATAGGGGTACGATTTCAATGCCGAGCAGTGAAAGGGACAATCCGCATAAATTGGCCTCACCCTATGAGTTCTTTATCGTAGTTACCCAACCGGGATCATACCATTTGGATGGCGATTACACTCCTTTCGGCCGGGTCATCGACGGTATGGATGTTGTCGACCGCATCAACCAAGTACCGGTCGATCAGGGCGAATGGCCCATGCAAAACGTGTATATCCTAAAAGCGGAAGTGTTGTAGCGCTTAGAACTTCCGATAGATATTGGGGAGTTTGATCCCAAAACGAACGGCAACCAAACGCAGGCCGATGACCATTGCGATACCTAACGCATAGGCGATCGGTTGCTCAATCGGCAACTTCAGGAACAAAAAATAACTACTGCCCCCAAGGATGCAAGCCGTGGCGTAAATTTCCTTTCGGAAAATTACAGGAATCTCGTTACAAAGGATATCGCGGATCACCCCCCCGAAACTGGCTGTAATGGTTCCCAACACGATGCACATAACCGGCAACAGGCCGGCATCGATCCCTTTTTCGATTCCCACAAGGGTATAGAGTCCGATACCAATCGTGTCAAAAAGGAACAAGGAGGTGCGCAGATACGCCAATTGTTTTGCAAAGAGGACCCCGAATACAACAGTGGCCACAATGGTCACCACATAGGTCAGATCTTGCATCCAAACCACCGGGGTATTCCCGATCAACATATCCCTGAGGGTCCCCCCACCGATTGCGGTGACAAAGGCGATAATGAGCACGCCGAAAGGATCAAGTCGTTTTTCCATAGCAACCAAAACCCCTGATATGGCGAAAGCGATGGTGCCTAAAATATCAACTGCGAAATAAAACATAATCGCCAATTGGGTTTCCTATTCCGTTAGCTGCTTCGATAAAGACAAGGTGTTCAATGCCGGTAATCGCTGATACCGCCATTCAATAGGTTGGAATGACGTTTCTATCCCATCGGTATACCATCGTAATTGCCCGTCCTGGGATTTGGCTACCCGTCTTTGCCTGTTTCTTTTATGATTGGTGAAGATATCGATGGTAAATCCCACGGTCGTACCCCCCAATACCGTGGCCAATAGGTCATCGTTGTCCCAGCCACCGGGTCGTTGGCTGGAATCGATCGCTTCCTTGCCCAAACCGATCAGCAAGCTACCCCCAACAGCACCGGCGAAGGTCCAGAACCGACTGCCGTCCGAAATTTGTTTCGCAATTCCGGCCCCTGCCAGTCCATAAAGATTGCCCCCGACGAAATGCAACATCTTGTCGCGTTCGATCTGGGCGACCATTCCTTGCATGCACAGCAAAAAAACCAAAGTGAGGACCTGTTTTTTCATTACCGACAAATGTAAAAAACCTGGGGAAAGGTGCAAGTACGATCAGTGCAGTTCATCGATCGCTTGGTAATAGCCCGCCATTAACTCGTCAATAATAGTAGCGGCCGGCTTGATCTTATGGATTAGGGCGGCTACTTGTCCGATTTCCAGTTCACCTTCTTCCAAGTCTCCTTCGAACATGCCTTTTTTGGCCCTTGCACGCCCCAAAACCGCTTTCAGTTCATCAGTCGAGGCACCGCGATCATAGGCCGCCATGACCTGCTCGTAAAACTTGTTCTTCAAAAGGCGGACAGGGGCCAGCTCTTTAAGGGTCAATTGGGTCGCTCCTTCACCGGCTTCTATAACGGCATTTTTAAAAGCGAGATGGGAAGAGGCTTCTTCACTGGCCACGAATCGACTGCCGACCTGTACCCCATCGGCACCCAGCACCATGGCCGCCAACACCTGTTTTCCTGTCGCGATACCCCCGGCGGCGATCAAAGGCAATCGGACGGCCTCGCGAACAGCGGGCAATAAAACAAAGGTCGTGGTCTCATCCCTTCCATTGTGACCGCCGGCCTCGAAACCTTCAGCGACAATAGCATCTACGCCAGCGGCCTCGGCTTTTTGGGCAAATTTGACACTGCTGACCACATGAACTACGGTGATGCCCTGTTTTTTAAGGAATGGGGTCCATGTCTTCGGATTTCCCGCCGAAGTAAAAACGATCTTTACCTTTTCATCAACGATGATCTGCATCAAGCGGTCGATGTCAGGGTACAACATGGGTACGTTGACCCCAAAAGGCTTGGTTGTTGCAGCCTTGCATTTTTTGATATGCTCCAAGAGTACTTCAGGGTACATACTCCCCGCCCCCAAAAGCCCCAAACCTCCGGCATTAGAGACTGCGGATGCCAATTTCCATCCACTAGCCCAAATCATCCCAGCTTGGATAATCGGATGTTGGATATTAAAAAGTCGGGTTATCCTATTTTGTTCCATTCTTACGCAATTACCCCAGAACCGATCAATTCATCTTCCTGATACCACGCGACGAATTGTCCTTCCGTAATAGCTGATTGTCGCTTTTCAAAATCGACATACATTCCTCCGGAAACCTTGTATAAAGTGGCCTCTTGCAATTCTTGTCGGTAGCGGATCCGTGCTTTGGCTTTCATAATCCCATCCAATGGAAGTCGCATATCTTCGCGTACCCAATGCAACTCGGCATCCTTGACAAAAAGGGTACGTCGGTACAATCCGGGATGCGATTTGCCCTGTCCTGTGTAAATAACATTTTGGTTGACATCGGTTTCGAGAACGAAAAGCGGTTCCTTGGTTCCGCCAACGTCCAATCCTTTTCGCTGTCCCTTGGTAAAGTAATGCGCCCCTTGGTGCTCACCTACGACCCGACCATCGGTCACCAAGTACCGCGGTTTCTCGGCATGATAACTCAATTCGTCCAATTTCGTTTCAAACTCGTTACGCACCGCTTGGAACTGTTCGGCGTCGGAAGGAATCTCAACGATCACACCTTTCTTCGGTTTCAATTTCTGCTGTAAGAATTCGGGCAGGCGTACCTTTCCGATAAAACACAGGCCTTGCGAATCTTTTTTATCTGCCGTTATCAACCCATTGGCCGCTGCGATTTCACGCACTTGGGGTTTGGTCAGCTCCCCGATCGGAAACAAGGTTTTGGCAAGTTGCCCTTGTGAGAGTTGGCATAAAAAGTAGGATTGGTCTTTGTTTCCATCACGCCCGGCTAGAAGACGGTGTACCGGGTTACCTTCAGCATCGGTCACGGTATCCTTGCGACAATAATGACCTGTCGCCACGTAGTCGGCACCCAATTGCAATGCGATGTTCAAAAACACATCGAATTTGATCTCACGGTTGCAAAGTACATCCGGATTTGGGGTGCGCCCCATTTCATATTCATTGAACATATAGTCAACGATACGCTCTTTATACTCTTTACTCAAATCGATGGTTTGAAAGGGTATGCCCAGCTTTTCGGCTACGATCAATGCGTCGTTGCTATCTTCGAGCCAAGGACATTCTTCGGAAATGGTCACGGAATCATCATGCCAATTCTTCATGAAAAGACCGATGACCTCATAGCCCGCTTCTTTCAGTAAATAAGCTGCCACACTGGAATCAACACCTCCCGAAAGTCCAACTACTACTTTTTCTCCCATAGCATTAAAAATCACTGCAAAAATACAAATTCCATTTCGCAACACCATTGGGGTCTTTGGCCGCAAAGCACACACAATCAAGTCACTATCCTGTTCAATCTTTCAAACCAATTGTTAAACATTTATTAATTTTTGTTTAACCAAAGCAACCTTTTATTAAACAAAATATCTTAATAATGTTTTTCATATGAAACTGTATTTCAATTACTTATGTTATTAATCAAGCTAACTCGTTGATTTACAGACAAACCATTTGATAAAACATTAAACATTTTTGTTAAACAACACTTATTTAAAAACGATTGTATGAAACGATTTTCAAAAATTATGGGATGGTCACTTATGGCGGCCGTAATCTTGTTCACCTCATGTTCCGATGACGATGATTCGAATCCGGACGACAGCATGATGGACAGTACTACTATTGTCGATCTAGCATTGGCTACCAATGACCTTAGCATTTTAGTCGAAGCATTGACCGCTGCCAATTTGGTCGAAACCTTACAAGGCGATGGACCTTTTACCGTTTTTGCCCCTACCAATGAGGCATTCACGGCGTTCTTGACAACCAACGGCTTCGCTTCTTTAGATGACATTCCGACCGACGTATTGACCCAGGTGTTGTTGAACCATGTGGTCAGCGGCACGAACACCTCTGGCGACCTGAGCACCGGATATATTTCAAGCCTTTCGACTTCGGGAGTTTCCGGACGTAACTTGAGCTTGTTCGTAGATACGACAAGCGGTGTTGAAATCAATGGGGTCGCTACCGTTTCAACGGCGGATGTTACTGCCGACAACGGAGTCGTTCATATCGTCAACGGCGTTATCGGCTTGCCAACTATTGTTGACCATGCCTTGGCCAATCCAGCGCTTTCTTCTTTGGTAGGTGCACTTACTGATGGAGGTAACACCACCTTTACCTCGTTGTTGTCAAGTCCGTTGACCGATTTTACCGTATTCGCTCCGGTCAATGATGCCTTTACCGCCTTTACGAACCCGAACGGGAACGATATCAATAACGTGCTTTCGAATCACGTTATTTCAGGAGTTGCCGCCTTTTCCGATGGACTATCAAACAGCTATGTGAATACCTTAGGCACTAATGCCGATGGTGATTTCTTAAGCCAGTATATCAATGTAGACGATGGGGTCACCATTAACGGGTCTAGTAATGTCGTGATTGCCGACGTGGTCGCTACCAATGGTGTCGTTCATGCGGTCGATGCCGTTATCGATTTGCCAAGCGTTGTTACCTTCGCCGTTGCCGATCCCACATTCGCTCCATTGGTCACTGCATTGACCGAGGGCACCCCTGCAACCGATTTCGTCAGTGTATTGAGCGGGGCCGGACCATTTACCGTTTTCGCTCCGACCGATATGGCATTCAGTAATTTGTTGACCGCCCTGTCCGTAGAAATGGTTACCGATATTGATGAAGCGACCTTAACTGCCGTTTTGAACCACCACGTGGTTTCCGGTAATGTGCGTTCTGGGGATTTGACCGATGGAATTTCACCTGCCACCTTGGAAGGTGATGCCATTACGATCAACTTGCCAGGTACCGATCCGAATATCGCCGATGTTACCGATGGAGCCGGAAATATGGGTATCGGAATTATCGCTGTCGATGTTCAAGCGAACAATGGGGTCATCCATGTGTTGAACCAGGTGATGCTTCCTGATACGGAAAATTAGACCGTACCAATTCAAATTAAAAAGGCCTCCAACGTGGAGGCCTTTTCTTTTTTCGAAAGATTTTTCTTGTTAAATAGTGCATTTCATCGATGATTTGGGAGCTACTGCTTTCACAGGCCTTTACCGTTCGTCGATGACACATCAAAAGAGGTTCTTTTTACCATCTAAAATGGGGCACTTGACAACTATTAATTTTTTAGGAACGAATTCGGTGCCATCTTTGAAATCCCGAATCTTTCCAAACGATACCTATAGTGGTAGAAGCTTCCCCGCCCAGGCGGGGAAGTTTTTTTTCACCTCCTAATGATTACTTTTCTGGTAACGGTTTCCCGCTGGGTCGTTATCCGTAATAGATGGACTTCGGTGGCCAGGTGCCGCACATCGAATTGTGCACTATGCGTTCCTGGGGAATAGGCTTTCATCGGTTCCTTTTTTACCATTCTTCCACCTAAATCCATAAACTCGACCAACACCTCGCTGGCGTAGGGCATTTCCAATTCCATCGATATCGCTCCTGAGAACGGTTGTTGGTAAACTGTCATTGCAATGCCTTCACCTGCCTTTTCCGTTGGCGGTGGCACCTCCTCATCACCAGGACATTTCCCTTGATGATCCTCAAACGTTCCGCAAGAGGTCTTTGTATTGGTCTCGTTTGTCGAGGCGGTACCTTTGCTACCACCATCCCAGAACATGGTCAGCCCGGCAATGGGGGCATCATGGATGAAAAACACTTCCGTACGTGCCGGAATCGTTTCGATGGTGTAAATCGGGGCAGCTGCGCCTACACGCACTTCAACATTCGTTACCGCGGTCTCGGTACCGTTCCGTAATCGGAATTTATACCCCAGTCCATTGCCTTGATCATCGACCAACTTGTTTAAAAAGGTAATCCTAACTTGGGTGTCGTCGCCAAAATAGGGCAAAATAAGTACATCGTCTTCCAAACAAGCGGCATCTATGGGTTTGTCGTCAGCATCTTCAGACCCATACGCGTTAAGGACCAAGGTCGCCGTATACGGGCAGCCATTGTCATCCTGTAAGCTAATCGTCACCGGGCTATCTGCGAGCGTGTATGTACTACCGCTGCGTTCCCAAAAATAATCCGTGTCCGGGCAAATGGTCACTTGGTCCTCCACAGCTTCCGTTTCAGGATAGGTGTTGATGACCAGCGTTGCCTGGTAATCACATCCATTCGCATCCTGTAGGGTCACTATGACCGGGCTATCGGCGGGGCTATACGTCTCGCCGGTCAATGCCCATTGGTATTCCGTATTCGCACAGAGCACGACTTCTTCTTGGACCGGTTCGTGTTCAGGATGTTCCTCAATTATCAAGGTAGCCGAGTAATCGCATCCATTGTCATCTTGAAGGGTAACCGTCACCGGACTATCGGCAAGGGTGTAGGAGCTGCCGGTACGTTCCCACAAGTAATCGGCACCTGGGCAAATGACCACCTGTTCTTGCGTATCATCGGTACATTGATCGGAACATGCCAGCAAAAAGTTGAAGTCGATGTTCCAGCGCTTTTTATCATCTTCCGGGCCCATAAAACCCCAACCTGAAATTCCAACTGCCTGGGTGTCGGTGTCGAATAAAGCGGCACCCACTCCTATTTGGGTTCCATAAATCGCGGAGGTGTCCGTATTGGGATCAGGCCGCTGGCTCACGATAAAGGTCCCTTCTTCCAAACAGTCTCCACCTGTGGCTTCTACGAAACTTTGGGTAGCATCGATGATGTAATAGGTCAATTCGGTCTTATCGGGATTGGAACATCCTTGGTTTTTGAATCCACCTCCGTTTGCGGACCAGGCCTCCCAATCCTTGCGGTCTTTTAAAACGATATGCACCGTTAAGGTGCAGCCGCCTTGAACGGTCGTTCCTTCGATCAAAGCCGTACCGTCTACATACTCCGTCAAGCTAAACCCGCCATGGGAAGCCCCTGAAAAGAAAGGAGATCCATTGACCCCCCACATCTCTTGCCAATAAAAGTTATAATCGATTTCGTCAGAGGCATCACAATAATCGATGTCCGATCCCGAACAGACGGCCAGTACACCTGGCATTTCTTGATGCTGTGCCCATAGGGTCTGGAGGCAACAGATAAGGAAAACCCAAAGGATGGGTGCTCGATGGTTTCGGTCAAATCGAAAAGTCGGCCTTCTTTTTAGTGTCATTGTTTCTTGCATAGTATCCTATTTTAAGTTGATACCATAGGCATAGGAAATCCATGTTTGGGTAGCCACAAACCAAACAAGGCACACTATTATTTTTTGCGAGTAAGCCGCGAATTGGATGAACCGTAACCGTTCATCGTTGAAAAACCTGAAATTAATGTATTCTGAAGGAACCGTTTTTTATTCGAAGTCCTCTAAGGTACCGATGACCTCATAGCCCGCATCCGTTTCCTGATACAAGGTTTCGTAGAGTTCGTAGGCGGTCATGTCTTCCAACAGCATGCTTTCGGCTCCTTCGGGTAGTGTTTCAATGACCGCACCTTTTGGTGGGGCAACCACTTCGAAACCTTCATTGGATTCTTGGTAAAACACCCCTTCCGAATAGGCATAGGGCACCCCGCTTACTGACAGTCTGAGTATCGCGCCGGTCAGCCTCGCGATTCGAAAACCCAAAGGTGGACGGGTCCTTACATACACCCCTCCCCTACGTACGAAGTAGACCCCACGTACGGGACGGTAACTTACATTGCGATACACCACGGTTCGGGTACCAGCCGGTAAACGTCGTACGGTACGATACCTGTTACGGCGATTGACGTGCCTGACTTGTCTTCGGGTAATGCGTTTGTTGCCTTTCTTGGTGACCACCACCGTACGCTTACGGCGCACTACTTGGCTTTCGGCTTCGATGGGAAGGAACAATAGCACCAGGAAAAAGGGCAATAGGTATTTCAAAACGTTCATAGCTCGGTGTTTTCTTGTTTAGACCACACCTTTCATGAAAGGTTTAACCAGGGCCTTATTTTCTTCTGCCGGAACGCTTTTGGGCCTCGGCCTCTTCCATCATTTCGCGCATCTTCTTTTGAAAGCGGTTTTCCTTTTTGGGCTTCTTCTTGTTTTCCTGTATCTGGGCGTGGATCTTATCCTCATCCAAAATATAGTTCTTGATCGCCAACATGATGAAGATCGTGATCAAATTCGAAATGAAGTAATACAAACTCAACCCACTGGCGTAGTTGTTGAAGAAAAACAACATCAACAAGGGCGAAAGGTACATGATGAACTTCATGTTCGGCATCCCCGGTTGTTGTTGCATTTGCATCGTTTGCCCCGTGGTCAAGGTCATATAAAAGAAAATCGCGATCGATGCCAAAATAGGGAACAGACTTACGTGATCGCCATAAAACGGTATCGAAAAGGGTAAATTGAAAATGGTATCATACGAACTCAAATCCTCAGCCCATAAGAAGGACTTTTGCCGTAAGGAGAACGAGGTCGGGAAAAACATGAACAAGGCATAGAAAATAGGCAATTGTAAAAGAGCCGGTATACACCCACTCATTGGGCTCACCCCTGCTTTGTTGTACAACTTCATGGTTTCCTGTTGCTTCTTCATGGCGTTGTCCTTATACTTTTCGTTCAGCTCGGTAATCTCGGGCTTCAAGACTTTCATCTTCGCCTGTGAGAGGTAGGACTTGTAGGTCACCGGTGATAAGGCCAATCGAACAAGGATGGTCATGACGATAATCGCGATACCGTAGGGTAGAAAACCACTTAAAAAGGCGTAAAAGGGCGTGAACACAAATCGATTGATCCATCCGAAAATACCCCAACCGAACGGTATGGAATCCACAAGGCCCAAATCTTGATAATCATCAAGTACCCGGGCATCGGTAGGTCCGTAGTACCAATGCATATTTTGTGAAAGTTCTCCGGCCTGATAGTCCAAAGTGGTCTTGGTGGTGTAGGCTTTGGTGAACTTGGTCTCCTTACTTTCTTCCTCGACCAGGTTCTCTGAGGTCAAGTCAGCACTTTTGAAGTGTGTACCCGTTGCCAATATCGAACTGAAAAAGTGTTGCCGGTACGACAACCAATTGATATCGACCTCGGTCTCTTCATCGAGATCACTATTTTCGGACAGTTTGCTGATCTTGCCCCCGTCATGCTTATAGGTCAAACGCGTATACCGGTTTTCGTATTGCACGCTTTTATTGTGCCGGATCCCTTTCAATTGCCAAACAAGATCGACCGGTTTGGAGGCATTCAACACCGAGCCCATGTCTTGGGTACGGATGGTAAAATCGACCAAATACTCGTCGGGCTTCATTTCGTATCGATACTCCAAGAAGCGGGTCTCCGATACTTTGGCTTTCATGGAAAGTACTTGGTTGTCCCCGTTCTTGGTCAACGAGGGCTCAAAATAAAGGTCGTTGCTGCTCAACACCCGATTATCAGTGGTTGAAAACGATAGATCGAAATTGGCATTCCCATCTTTGACCAAATAAATAGGTACGGAATCGTAGTCGACGAAACTTTTCATTTTGGCTTCGACGATCTGCGCCCCTTTGTTCGCGATTTCGAGATAAAGCACTTCATTTTCCAAGATGGTATTGCCTTCCGAAGGTTTGGTGAAAGCGAAGGCCCCAATAGCACTTTGGTATTCGGCTACCGCAGTGGAATCCCGTAAATCCAAAACCGGTTCGGCCACGGGCGTTTCAGGGGTCATTTGCTCTTCCTGGGCGGCGGCATCAAGCTGTTCTTGTTTTGCCTTTTCGGCCTCGAGTTCTTCAGGGGTCGGTTTGGTGATATAAAACCAGAATATGAGGATTCCGAAAATCAGAACGAATCCGATAATGGAATTGACATCCAACTTCTTTTCTTCCATGAACGTGTCTTATCTAAGGTGTATCGTGCCCAAAGGCTCGCAAATATATGTCCAAAAGTGGAGTTTATGCCAAACTGGCATTAGTTTGTTGTAGTTTTTGGGCCAGTACCGCTTTGACGAAACCAACGAACAAAGGATGCGGATTGGCGACCGTACTTTTGTATTCCGGATGGTATTGTACCCCAACGAACCACGGGTGCGACGGCAATTCAACGATCTCGACCAAATCGGTTTCGGTATTGATCCCCGATGCGACCAAGCCGGCCGCTTCCATTTCTTCCCGATAAGCGTTGTTGAACTCGTAACGATGGCGGTGTCTTTCGGCGATTTTCGATTCCCCCTGATACACTTCCTTTACCAAGGAACCGTCAGTCAATTCACAATCCCAAGCCCCTAAACGCATGGTTCCACCTTTGTTGGTTACGGATTTCTGCTCTTCCATCAAATTGATGACCGGATGAGGCGTGCGCTCGTCCATCTCGGTCGAATTGGCACCCTCTAAGCCCAGCACGTTTCGGGCGAACTCGATGACCGCCATTTGCATCCCTAGACAGATGCCCAAAAACGGCATGTTGTTTTCACGGGCATAACGCACGGCCAATATCTTACCTTCGATACCCCGCTCTCCGAAGCCCGGGGCAACCAGCAATCCGTCCAAGCCCATTAATTTTTTGTCGATATCATTTTCCGAAAGGTGTTCGGAATGGATGGATCGAACCTTGACCTTCACTTCATTGGCCGCACCGGCATGGATGAAGGATTCCAAGATGGATTTATAGGAGTCCTGCAGCTCGACATACTTTCCAATGAGCCCAATGGTCACTTCGCTCTTGGGGTTTTTGTGTTTCTTTAAAAATTCCCTCCAATGCGAAAGGTCGGGATCCATGGCGTCCGACAAGGCCAATTTTTTCAGGGCGACCGTATCCAAGCCTTCCTGCTGCATCAAAACCGGCACATCATAAATCGTTGACGCGTCAATGGATTGCACTACGGCTTCCCTGCTTACATTACAGAACAAGGCCAGTTTCTCACGTTTATCGTTTGAAATATCGTGTTCGGTGCGACATACGAGAATATCGGCTTTGATCCCACTTTCCATCAGGGTCTTTACCGAGTGTTGGGTGGGTTTGGTCTTTAATTCACCGGCGGCTGACAAAAAGGGCACCAAGGTCAGGTGGATGACGATTCCGTTGTTCTCCCCCAATTCCCATAGCAATTGCCGTACGGCTTCGATATAGGGTAAGGACTCGATATCACCAACGGTACCACCGATCTCCGTGATTACGATATCGTAATCACCGCTTTTCCCCAACAATTGGACACGTTCCTTGATCTCATTGGTGATATGGGGTACGACCTGCACGGTCTTACCCAAAAATTCACCCCGTCGTTCTTTTTCGATGACACTTTGGTAGATTCGGCCCGTAGTGACGTTGTTCGCCTGAGAGGTACGAACGTTCAAAAACCGTTCGTAATGCCCAAGATCCAAATCGGTTTCGGCCCCATCATCGGTCACGTAGCACTCTCCGTGCTCGTAAGGATTCAACGTACCTGGATCCACATTGATATATGGGTCTAATTTTTGAATGGTCGTCTTGTAGCCCCTGGCTTGAAGTAGTTTTGCCAATGAAGCGGCGATGATCCCTTTTCCTAATGAAGATGTTACGCCTCCCGTAACAAAAATATACTTGGTCTCGGCCATGATTGAAGTTGTCGTTACGGGGCGTAAAGGTACGAATAATGGTGGGAAAACCGAGTTAGGGTTTGGGAAAATCTTGTTGTAATTTTCGAATGATGGGCTCCAGCCCGTCCGACTTCAGATCGAGCATCGTCTGAAGGTGTTCGCCCAACCTTCCGGAAGGAAATCCTTTTTGACGGAACCAGACCAAGTAGGCTAACGGAAGATCGACCAAATACCTGCCTTTGTATTTTCCATAAGGCATTCGATAATGGGCCATTTCAAGTAATCGCCTTGGATCCGGTTGCATTTCCATTTCAGTTTCGAAAGTACTATCTTTCTTCAACAAAACAACACCAATGAAACGACGCGATTTTATTGCCACGGCGGCGGCGGGGTCTGCAGCGATGGTTACCACTAGTGGTATCGCCCAACCTACGAACGGCCCTAAGGATTTTGATTTGAAGCACAACATCAACCACAGCGTCTGCCAATGGTGTTTCGATGACATCCCTTTGGTCGATTTCTTAAAAGTCTTGAATCAATTGGGCATCAAAGCCATCGATTTGATCGGACCGAAAGATTGGTCGTTGCTCAAAGAACACGACATCCATTGTTCGATGTGCAACGGGGCCGAAATCAGCCTGACCGAAGGGTGGAACGACCCAAAATACCACGCACAGCTCATCGCCAACTATACCGACATTATTCCGCAAGTGGCCGAGGCCGGTTACACCAACCTCATCTGCTTCAGTGGCAACCGCAGGGGTATGAACGATTATGTCGGGCTGCAACATTGCGTCGATGGCCTATCGAAAATCCTCCCTCTAGCCGAAAAACACGGCGTGGTGATCCAAATGGAACTGTTCAACCAAGTCAACCACCCCGACTATATGTGTGACAATTCCCTTTGGGGGGTCGAGCTCTGCAAGCATCTTGGTAGCGAACACTTCAAACTGCTGTTCGATATTTACCACATGCAGATCCAGGAAGGGGACATCATCAGAAGCATACGTAATTACCATCCCTATTTCGGGCATTATCATACGGCAGGTGTTCCCGGGCGCAATGAAATCGATGAAACCCAAGAACTTTATTATCCGGCCATCATGAAAGCTATTCTGGAAACCGGCTTTACGGGCTATGTGGCACAAGAATTCATCGTTACTTGGGACAATAAGATCGACGCCTTGAAAGACGCTTTCCGAAGGTGTGACGTCTAAGCCTACCCTAGCATGAAAACATTCGTTTCGGAAGCCTTTGGGCTCAACGTCTTGTCGGTCAAGAAAATCAATGGATACGCCAATTGCAACTACAAGGTCGTCGCCGAAAACGGCACCTTTATTTTTAAGACCTATACCGAACACATTGGACAGTTCGATTTGGTCGTTGCTGAAAACAAGCTGCTTTTGCATCTCGTTGAACGCTCCGAATCCATTGGAGATTTTCCTAAACCGGTAGCCTTTACCGATGGCTCCTATGTGAAACGATCGACCATATCAGGGGAGCACTGTATTTGTCGCATGCTCAGTTTTGTCGAAGGAACCTTTCTGGGCGAGCTTTCACCCACAAAAGAACAGCTGACCTCTTTAGGAACCTTTTTGGCCAAGACCAACGTCGCATTACTTGAATTTAAGGACTATTGCCTGGAAGCACGGGTATACCATTGGGACCTTGCGCAATTGCAACGCAACCGACCCTTTCTAAGTGATATCGAAAATCCGCACGACCGGGCCGTCATCCGATACTTTATGGATCGGTTCGAGCTTGAGGTCGCTCCTAAATTGCCCGAGCTGCGAAAAGCGGTCATCCATAACGATGCCAATGAATGGAACGTGCTGGTATCGGGCGATGGCGTCAGTGGTCTTATTGATTTCGGAGACGTCGTTTATACCCCTTTGATCCATGAAGTGGCCATTGCCCTGACCTATATCCTCTATCGGTTCGAAAAGGATCCTTTGCCTCAGGCGATTCCATTTTTAAAGGCTTATCATGCCGAATTGCCCCTCGACGCAAAAGAACTCAAACTCTTGTATTGGCTGATCGCCGCGCGACTGTGCGTCAGCCTTTGCAACGCTGCCTATGCCAAAAAGGTCGACCCTGAGAACAACTATGCGACCAGCAGTGAAGCACAAGCCTGGGCCCTACTGAAACATTGGTTGTCCTTGAACCCCAAGGCGGTCGAAGACCGGTTTCTACAGGCCTGCGGCTATACCCATGAACCCTCTTGGGATTTTGATGCGGCCTTGGAACAAAGGGCGAATCTTTTAAGCCGAAGTTTGTCCTTGAGTTACCGGAACCCCATCCCGATGGAAGGTGCGGCCTTTCAATACATGTATGATACCGAAGGGAATGCCTTTCTGGATGCCTACAACAACATCCCCCATGTGGGACACTGCCATCCGAAAGTAGTTGAAGCCGGACAGGGTCAAATGGCGCGCTTGAACACGAACACCCGATATGTGTACGACCTGTTAGGCACCTACGCCGAACGGCTCTTGTCCAAATTCCCGGAGTCCTTATGCAAGGTTTTCTTCGTGAATTCGGGCAGTGCCGCCAGTGATTTGGCGGTTCGATTGGCCATGGCCCATACCCAACTACCGAACCTTATGGTCATGGAACACGGCTATCATGGCAACACGCAGATCGGTATCGACATCAGCCATTACAAATACAACAATACCAAAGGCCAGGGTCAAAAAGGGCATATCATTAAAGCCATGCTTCCGGACACCTACAAGGGCCGGTATACCGATCAGGATAGTGCAGGACCCAAGTACGCACAAGGTGAACTAGCGAACATCGATCAGGTCGCCGCTTTTATTAGTGAACCTATCGTAGGCTGTGGAGGGCAAGTACCCCTGGCCCCTGGATATTTACAATCGATGTACCCGGCGATACGCGAGCAGGGCGGACTGTGTATCAGTGATGAAGTGCAAACCGGATTTGGGCGATTGGGTACATGGTTCTGGGGTTTCGAGGCCCATGGCGTGGTCCCTGACATCGTGATTCTCGGCAAACCCATGGGCAACGGCCACCCCGTCGGCGCCGTGGTCACCACCAAGGCCATCGCGGCCTCCTTTGAAAAGGGAGTGGAGTTCTTCAGCTCTTTTGGGGGCAATCCGGTCTCTTGTGCCATTGGCCTCGCCGTTCTTGACGTCATTGAGGAAGAGGGTTTGCAAATGAACGCTCAAATGGTCGGCGCGTACTATCAAGAGGCCCTCAACGAACTTAAAAGCCGTCATCCGGTTATCGGGGATGTGAGGGGCAAGGGTTTGTTCTTAGGGGTCGAATTGGTTTTCCCGCACACGAAACAACCCCATACCGCATTGGCGCAACAGGTCAAGAACGCCTTACGGGAACAACACATCCTAATTAGTACGGATGGTCCTTATGACAATGTATTGAAGAGCAAGCCGCCGCTTTGTTTTTCGAAAGCGAACGTGGATACGGTCGTGACCGCCTTGGACGGAATTTTGGAAAAATTGGCTTGAATTACTCCTGTTCGCCACTAGGAACGGCTTCTAGGGCTTCCTTGATCCGTTGGTTCCATTCTAGTTGTTTTTCCCGATTTCGGGAGAAATCGGTCTCGAAATCATAGCGCTCTTGAAAATCGGCAAGTTCTTTCAGGATTTCCTTGTAAATCTGTCGCACCTCCTTTTTCACATCCTTTGAAAAAGAAGTACGACTTAGCTTTAACCGCATTTTGCGAGCGAACAACTCGGAAATATCAAAATGCAATTGTTCGTGACTAAGGATCAAATCATTGCAAACTTCGGGTTTATACCAGCTTTCGGTCGGATAAAAGAAGGCGTTCACCTCGAAATCCAAATCGACTTCGTGATGGAGCATATTGGCCGAATAGCGATAACTGATCCCGCTCGCGGTAGTGGCCGCCGGCATCACATTGGGGGGTACCTTGGCTCGGAAATCAGACCATTGTAACCGCAGATCGGGCCGCCATTTCACTGATTCCAAGTCTTGGGCGACTGCCAGCGTAGCGACGGTGAGGAAAAGGAATATGATCAGGCTTCGGACCAATTGAAGGTAATTAGCTTTTCAATGTCTGGGTGTAGGCTGTAATGGATCGGACAACTATTGGCGACACGTTCAAGAATCGTCCGCTCTTTTATCGCCACTCCATTGGGCATGGTAAAGGTCACTTCGATTTTGGAAATCCGCCTTGGATCGGATGCCATGTGCTTGGTTACTTCGGCAGTAGCTCCTTCAAGGGCCACCCCAATATCACGGGCCTTGATACCCATAACGGTCAACATACAACTGGCCAAGCCCGTGGCCACGGTATCCGTGGGTGAAAAGGCCTCTCCCAACCCCCTATTGTCGACCGGGGCATCGGTAATGAACTCGTTGCCTGAGCGCAGGTGCACGCAGGTCGTGCGCAACTCACCGGTATAGGTTACTTTCGATGTCATTGGTATCCAATTGTTTGATTCGTAGGTCGTCGTATTGCATCAAAAAAGTCGCGTGGTTGTAAAACCCAGAACTCCAATCATCGTGAAAATCAAATCGATTCCCGCTATATTCGGTCTGTCCGACCATCTTCGAAACCTCGAAGAGATTTTTCTTGTAAGCCAATTTCAAGAGCATATCAAAGGTTAGGTCAAAGCCACGAACCGCATAGCGATCCGGAGCATGACCGAATTTCGCGCTATACGCCCTAACGAATGCATCACTCCCCACCTCACGATAGGAAGAAGGAAACATGAATTCCAATCGTGACAAATGTGGTCTCGAAATCGAACTCCCTTGAAAGGCCGTATTATAATTCGTGGTGAACATTTTTACCACGACCTCACCTGTCTCGGTCTCGGCGTTTGCCGCATTCAAAATCGAACTGATACTCGCGGCCAAGTTGGGTTTGTCGGTCTCCACAAAGACCCAGTTGATCTCTTGTTCGGATAACATCACCAAAAAATCCTCAAGATGCAGCGAACCGTCTTCACTCATTTTTGCCACTCGGGCCATAGGAAATTTGGACAAGATGGAATCTTTGGCCACTTGGTGGTTTTCATCCGCGATGACGATGAGGTTTTCCGTGGTCCTTATCTTGGCGATATGATCGAGCATCCGTTGACGCAAAATGGCATCCGATGGTTCGGTGTAGAACACATTACTATGGCTCAACCCACTCTCGGCCGCAAAAGGCGCGATTACCGGAATTTCATAAGTAGCGGCCTGAACGGCCACTTCGCCCAGCAGGTTAGGGTCGACAGGCCCCACAATGGCATCGATCTCATATAGTGGTTGTGCAGTCAATGCTGCCTTTACACGTTCAAGCTTACGTTCGGAATCGATGATCCTTGCATTGATCGACACGCCCATGCGTTTCATGGAATCCAAGGCGACCAAAGCGCCCGAATACAATCCTAGGGCATACTTGATATCGCGTCTTGACTCGACTTGCTTTTTGGTACGCTCCACATTGCCCAAATCGATGCGATCCAAGCGGAAGGGCAATAAAAACAATACCTCGGGTCGATTGACCGTATTGATGCTATCGGCAAGGTTGATCTGGTCTAAAACCAAGGAATTCTTGACCTCCAATTGTTCACCTTTCGCCTTGGGTAATTTCAGGACCATACCGGCCTTTAACCCATTTTCCAATTCCGGGTTCAACGCAAAAAGGGAATCCCTTGAAATTTTTAGGTTCCGTGTTAGTCGAAATAGGTTCTGTTTTGGTTTTACTTCATAAAACACGAAGTTGTCGGTATTGACCCGTTGGTTCTCAGGGACGCGTTTGGGCAAACGCAGCACCATACCTTCCTTCAATCCGCCTAAGTCGACGATCTCAGGATTCAATTTGATCACCGAATCCGTTGGTATGCCGTACAATTGGCCCACCCTGAAAATGCCCATCGATTTGGGAACGGTGAACGACTCAAAAAGTGCGACTTCCTGGCCTTCCAAACTGTCGCCTTTCGGTCTCGGCAAACGCAACTCCTGCCCTACCGAAAGTATGGAGGAATTTTTGGGTAACTCCGGGTTCAATAAAAGCAGGCTATCCATGCTGATCCCATACTTATGCGCAATACTCCAACGGGTTTCCTTGGGTAGTACCACATAGGTCTCGAAATCGATGTCACGTTCTTCGTCCGCGACGACCTCCGGATATACCGGAATGCGCAAAACCATGCCTTTCCGTAACGGTTCGGCATATAATTCGGTATTGTATTTTTTCAGTTGTTCTTCGGAAATCCCATACAGTTGGGTCAATCCAAAAAGCGTTTCCCTTTTTTTGACCCGGTGCCGTTCGAAGCGAAGCGGTTCGGGATCAGTGGTTTCGGAAGTATCACGGACAATGACCGAAAGCGCCTCATCTGCCCCTTTCTTGATAATCAGCACGGTATTCGGCTGTACCTCCGAGGAGTTTTTTATCTCGGGGTTCAACTGCAGTATCGAATAGGGTGTCACCCGGTATTGTTTGGCGATACCGTAAAGCGTCTCTCCTTCTTGAACCGTATGTGTCACGGCTTCTTGGGCGAAAACGGATTGAAGGCCGAATACGACCCATGCGAAGCCGACGAGCAATATGGAGCTGTAAGATTTCATTATTCCCATTCTATTGTTGCGGGTGGTTTCGAGCTGATATCATACACCACGCGATTCACACCCTTGACTTTATTGATGATGTCATTGGAGACTTTCTGCAAGAACGGATAGGGCAAATTCACCCAATCGGCCGTCATTCCGTCCGTACTTTCGACCGCCCTAAGGGCGACACACTTCTCATACGTACGTTCATCTCCCATAACGCCTACACTATTTACGGGCAAAAGCATGGCTCCGGCCTGCCAAACCTTATCATAAAGCCCATTTTTTTTCAAACTATCGATAAAAACAGCATCGACTTCCTGTAATATAGACACCTTTTCGGCGGTAATGTCACCTAAAATCCGGATACCGAGTCCAGGTCCGGGGAACGGATGCCTTCCCAATATGGACGCGTCCATTCCGATACTCCGACCTACCCTTCTGACCTCGTCTTTGAACAAGAGCTGCAAAGGTTCTACGATCTTCAACTTCATATAGTCGGGCAATCCGCCGACATTATGATGGCTTTTTATCACCGCCGACGGCCCACCACTGGCGGAAACCGACTCGATTCGATCAGGATAAATGGTGCCTTGGGCCAACCATTTCGCGTTTTCGACCTTATTGGCCTCATCATCGAAGACCTCGATGAAGACCCTTCCGATGATCTTGCGTTTGGTTTCGGGATCGGACTCGCCTTTGAGGGCATCCAAAAAACGTGCCGAAGCATCTACACCCTTGACATTCAGACCCATACCCATGTATTGATCCAAAACATTGGTGAATTCGTTCTTTCGCAAAAGCCCGTTATTGACGAAAATACAATGCAGTTGCGGGCCGATGGCACGGTGTAAGAGCATGGCGGCCACGCTTGAATCGACACCTCCTGACAACCCGAGGATGACCTTATCTTCCTTGATTTTTTGGCGCAATTCGTTGACCGTGGTCTCTACGAAGGCATCCGGGGTCCAATCTTGTTGCAAACCGGCAATATCGACCAAAAAGTTTTTGAGCAATTGGGTGCCATCAGTGGTGTGGTATACTTCGGGGTGGAATTGGATGCCGTAGGTATCTTCATCCTTCCAACGAAAAGCGGCATTTTCGACATCATCGGTACTTGCTAATAATTGTGCTTGTTCGGGTAATTTCTTGATGGTATCGCTATGGCTCATCCACACTTGTGCACCACTGGTGATGCCTTTCAAAAAGACGCTTTCGGCATGAACCGTTTCCAAATTTGCCCGACCGTATTCGCGAATGGTCGATGGGGCTACATTGCCACCATGTGCATGGGCTAAGAACTGGGCGCCATAACAAATCCCCAACAGCGGTTTTACCCCCTTGATGCCCGTCAGATCGGGCACCGGGGCGTCTTCGGCCCTGACCGAGTAAGGTGATCCCGATAAGATCACCGCTTGGTAATCATCGAGGTTGCCCGGTATCTTGTTGAATGGCTTTATTTCGGAATAAATGTTCAGCTCCCTGACGCGACGTGCGATCAACTGGGTATATTGGGAACCGAAATCGAGAATCAGTACTTGGTTATGCATGGGCAAAAATAGCAAAATGACCGGGTTGAAAAAGGATCTTTTGGGTATATTTATAACAGCTTATCGAAAAGTTGTACAATGAAGAATTTAACTGCCGTAATTTTTTCCCTGGCCATCATTTTGGCTGCTTTTTTTCTTGGAAACGCCTATGTGAAAAGGGCCAATCCGCCACAAGTTATCTCGGTCACCGGTCTTGGCAATGAGAATTTCACCTCAGATCTTATTGTTTGGGAAGGCCGTTTTTCTGCCTACAGTCCGGTCCTGACAACGGCTTTCGAACGTTTGAACCGTGACAAGGAAGTCGTCCGTGATTATTTGGTATCCAAGGGTATTGCCAGCGAAAACATCATCTTCAATTCGGTACAGACCATTGAACAACGTGATAACAAGTATGAAAACGGCAACTATGTGGGCAGTTTGTTTCGGGGTTACGAACTCTCCCAAACGGTTCAAATAGAATCGACCCAAGTGGCCAGTATCGAAGCGGTTTCACGCGAAATCACCGAGTTGCTGAACAAAGGGGTGCAACTGAACTCTTCACCACCTCGCTATTACTACACGAAATTGGCGGACTTGAAGATTGAAATGATCTCAAAAGCGACCGAAGATGCCCGAATCCGTGCTGAAAAAATCGCTGAAAATGCAGGCGGTCGTCTCGGCGATTTGATATCGGCCCGCATGGGGGTGTTTCAAATAACCGGACAAAATTCAGGGGAAGACTACAGCTGGGGCGGTGCCTACAATACTTCATCAAAGAACAAGACCGCTTCGATCACCATGCGTTTGGAATACCACGTCGATTAGTTTCATATTTTGATTTTTACCCGTTTCTTTGGGCTCCAATTGCAATGATATGATCAAAGGGTTCATTTTTGATTTGGACGGTGTCATCACCGACAGCGCCGAACAACACTACCAAGCTTGGAAAAAACTTGCGGAAGAGCAAGGATGGAAATTCGATCGTGAGGTCAACGAGAAGCTTCGCGGTGTCTCTCGATTGGCATCGATAAAGATCATCGCCGAACACAACGGGCTTTCGATGGATGATGCCACCTTAACCGAATTGGCGACCCAAAAAAACGACTATTACGTGGCCGCGCTTGAAGCGGTGAGTCCCGAGGATTATTTGCCGGGGGCGAAGGAATTGTTGATCCATTTGAAACGCGAAGGGTTTAGTGTCGCCTTGGGAAGTTCGAGTAAAAATGCCCAAAAGGTATTGCAACAACTCAAGGCAACGGACTTTTTCGATGCCGTATCCGACGGAAATACGGCCACCAACAGCAAACCCGCGCCGGATATCTTTTTATTGGCAGCCAAGTTGTTGCAGTTGAAACCCGAAGAGTGTGTGGTATTCGAAGATGCGGAAGCCGGAATCGACGCTGCAAAAGCCGGGGCCTTCCATAGCGTAGGTATCGGTCCTGAAGAACGGGTGGGTCATGCCGATGTCCGATTCGACAGCATGAAGGAGGCCACTCTTTTCGAAGTCAAGTCCTTTTTCAAAACCCTTTTTTAATCAGAACGGTCTATAAGGGGTGAAATTGGATTGCAAGTAAGACACCATAAAATACAAAAGCCCCAGGAACCACTCCGGGGCTTTTTGGTAAAAATCAAAACCAACCTAAACACATGAATTAACTAATTCATATTTTAAAAGGTAAAAACCTTTTTCATAGCAATTTGATAGTAAAACAACGCTAAGGCATAAAACCCTACCATTTTTTTTAAATAATTTTGTTACAACCCGAAAAAAAATCATAAATGCTTTTAAATGAGGTGTTTATTAGAATAAAAAAAGGAGTCGAAATTGCTACGGACCCATTTCGCTTCTTCGTTTTTTCAACTATTGCGGGCGACGGTGCCCCAGCTTCACGAACTGTTGTCTTGCGCAATGTGGATGCCACGGGCAACCTGACCTTTTTTACGGATCTTAGGTCACAAAAGATCACCGAATTGGAAGCGAATGCCAAGGCTTCAGCCTTGTTCTATGATCCCGACCAACGCCTGCAAATCCGAATGACCGGACTGGCCGAGGCCTCATCGGATACCGAACGATGCGAGTGGTATTGGCAGACGATGGGAATCAAAAACCCACGGGATTATACCACAGCTTTGGCTCCGGGTACCGAAATCGATTCGGAACTACCCATCGAACAATTGGAGCACCGTCATTATTTCGCCATGGTCGAATTGATGCCTACGGTAATCGATATCGTTCAATTGGACCGCGTACAGCACAAGCGTTGGCGCTTTACAAAACATGGTAAGGAATGGGTAACGACCCGATTAGTGCCGTAAAAGGGTGAATTCGGGGCGAAGGGGGTCGAGGTTCTCAAAAAGATCATCGATCAAAGCCGCTCCGTACTGCAAATACACTTCAGAAAAGTTCAACTGGCGTTCCTGCAGGGAACGGTTGGGAAAGAGTTCGTTCTGTAAAGAGGTGATGCGGGCCACTTGATCTTTCAGCTTTCGTTTTTGGGCTTTTAACAACCGTTTTTCAAGTGCTTCAAGACCTTTGACCTGCTTCCTTTCTTGGGCTTTGACAGCCCCTAAGAAAGAGGCATCCGTTTCCTTGGCCAAGTCGTACAACCCTTTGAATTGCGTTTGCAACTGTTGCTTCTGCGGGCTGAAATCGATATCGATGTTCGAAATTTGCCTGATTTTCTTATTGATCAAGCTGTTCGCATCGAGAAATAGATCTTTGATTTCCAAGCCCATTTTCTCAAGTTTCCCCTGTTGTTTTTCCGATATGATCAAGGCCGAATTCCTCAATAGCAGCATCGGAAAGACGACATCCATGGCCTCAAAATAGTCCTTTAATTGTAGCCAATATGCCAATTCCCCACCCCCACCGATGTAACACAAATTCGGTAATATCACTTCTTGGTATAGCGGTCTTGCGATGACGTTTGGCGAGAATCGTTCGGGATGCTCGTCCAACTCCCGGCGCAACTCCTTTTCGGAAAAACGCAGGCCGGTATTCATTACTTCAAAATGGTCTTCAACGGCAACGATGCGTTCTCGAATCGAATCATTGAGATAGAAATAATTGATCTCCCGGGGATTGACCTGAATGGAATACCGGTCGTCGAGTTGTTCCAATTCCACATTGGTAGCCCCCACCACTTTATAGGGTAATTGCTCGAAAATATCCTTGGCTGCATGTGGCGCCAATAACTCCTTCAACGCCTTGTCGTCACCATCGACAATGACCAAACCATGGGCCCCGAACAAAGCGTTGGCCAAATATCGGGTAGCCGCTGCCAGGGTTTCATGCTTCAGGTAACTGTCTTCAAACAATGCAAGCAGCTGCTTGGCATGTGTCGATTGACCGAATTGGGTTTTCATGACCTGCAACACGGCGTCCAATCCTGCGGTATCGAAGCGTCCTACCGCTCCACCCGCTTCCCTATTCCATTGCACTTTGCGTCCTCCGAAATTGAAATAGTTTATCTCATCGAAGTCATGATCTTCTGTGGCCATCCAAAAAATCGGAACGAAATCATTTTTGGGATACTGATTTTTAAGGGCTTGAGTCAAGCGTATGGTCGAGATGATCTTGTAAAGGAAATACAACGGACCGGTAAACAAATTCAATTGATGACCGGTGACTATGGTAAAGGTGGTGTCCTTTTCCAAACTCGCAATATGCTGCTTGGTCCGTTTTGATGCGTCGGTATGGGCATATTGGGCTTCCAAGGCCGATTTCAATACCGTCCGGTTCGCTTGGGGGAATGATTTCGACTTGACCGCTATTTGGTCTTTAAAGGCATCCATTCTAGGAAAATGTCCGTAAAAAGGCCCTAAAGCTTCCGCTTCATCCAAATAATCGCATATAAGTGAGGAGAAATATCCGGTATCGCGAAAGGCAATGTAATCTGCTTGCATCAACTCTTAAATAGGTGCCTAAAGATAAGTCTCTTCCTTTTGACCATTCCTAAAAATTCGTTAATTGCATACCCACGAATTTTCTTTAGATTTGGTTTCTTACACAATCCACCACCTATGAAGCGATTTTTACCATTCGTCCTATCCTTATTTACCCTCGTATTGACCGCCCAAGATCTGAAATCCCCATCGGACTTTCTGGGCTATGAATTGGGAACCCGATTTTCAAGGCACCACCAAGTAGTCGATTATTTTGAATACTTGGGAGAACAGGCCTCGGATCGGGTTCGGCTAGTTGAATACGGGCGCACCAATGAAGGGCGTCGCCTCTTACTCGCCTATGTTTCGACCGCAAGCAACCTATCCGATCTTGAAGCGATCCGCGAGGCGCATTTGAAATCGACCGAATCCGAAGGCAATTCGGATAAGGCGATCGTATGGTTGAGCTACAACGTTCATGGTAATGAAAGTGTAGGAACGGAAGCTTCGATGCAGACCATTTATGAACTGTTGACCGAAAAAGCAGCATATTTAGAGCATACCGTAGTCATCTTCGACCCCTGCTTGAACCCTGACGGGCGAGATCGCTATATCAACTGGTACAATCAGAAAAGAAACATGCCTTACCAAGTCGACCCAAACAGTATCGAACACCATGAAGGATGGTTGAGCGGTCGAAGTAACCATTATATGTTCGATTTGAATAGGGACTGGGCATGGTTGACACAGATCGAAAGCCAACAGCGCATCAAATACTATAACAGCTGGTTGCCTCATGTACATGTTGATTTTCACGAACAAGGCGTCAATAACCCCTATTATTTTGCACCTGCGGCCGAACCCTATCATGAAGTGATCACCGATTTTCAGCGCGATTTTCAAGTGACGATCGGGAAAAACCATGCGCGGTATTTCGACGCCAAGGGATGGTTTTATTTTACCAAAGAGTTCTTCGATCTCTTTTATCCCAGTTATGGGGATACCTACCCAATGTACAATGGCTCCATTGGGATGACCTATGAGCAAGGGGGTAGCGGACGCGCGGGACTAGGGATTTTGACCCAGATCGGGGACACCCTGACCTTAAAAGATCGCATCGCCCATCACCATACCACCGGACTTTCTACCGTTGAAGTGGCTTCACAGAACGTGGCCACCTTGAATTCGGAATTCAAAAAATTCTATAGCGATCGATCTTTTAAGTACAAGAGCTATGTATTGAAAGGGAATGCCGATAAGATCAGGATGTTGGAGGGTTTATTGGCCAAGCACGAAATCGAGTTCTATCGCGCGGCCAATGGCACCGCGAAAGGGTTCAACTATGCCACCGGAAGCAACGGCACCATGCGTACCGATGCCAACGATTTGGTCATTTCGACCGACCAAAAGAAAGGGACGCTCGTGAAGGTCCTTTTTGAACCGAATGCCAAGTTACAAGACTCGCTCACTTATGATATTACGGCCTGGTCGTTACCTTATGCCTATGGTTTGGAAGCCATTGCCTCGACCGCAAAGCTGCCCACGGTTGCATCTAACGGGTCGCAGGGGTCGTTTGGGGTACAGCCGGCCTTTGCCCATGTCGGGGATTGGAATAGTATGGACGATGCCCGATTTTTAGCTGCCCTATTGAAGGAAGGTATTCGTGTAAGAACGGCACATGCCCCCTTCAGCCTCGAAGGGAAACAATACCAGCGCGGCAGCTTGATCATAGCGAAATCGGACAATATGGGGGCCAAATCCTATTTAACCTCCTTAAACCGTATCGCCAAAGAACATCAAAAGGAATTGCATGCCGTTACTACAGGATTTGTCGATAGTGGTAAGGACTTCGGTTCCCCTTTTGTACAAATGATCGATAAACCGAAGGTCGCCATCCTATCAGGAGGGCCTACATCAACCTTACGTTTTGGGGAGGTTTGGCATTTTTTCGAACAGCAATTGGGCTATCCCGTAACCGTAATCGATGCCGAATATTTTGATCGGGTCGATCTTTCTGCATATGACGCCTTGATCCTTCCCGGAGGTCGGTATGGTGGGTTTTTCGATGCGGATGCGCTGGGTGAACTCAAGGAATGGGTCTCCAATGGCGGAAACCTCATCGCTATGGGCGGTGCCATTCGCGGTATCGATGGGGACGATGGTTTTGGCATCCAAACCAAATCGTCGGAAGCCCAAAGTGAGGATAAAACTCCGATGGCGTTCAGCAAAACCCGTCGTGAACGAATGAAGAATGCGATCACCGGGGCGATTTTCAAGACCAAGGTCGATAATTCGCATCCGTTGGCCTATGGGTACGGCAATAGCTATTTCACCTTGAAGCTCGGAAGTGACTCCTATGCCTATCTTTCGCAAGGCAATGTGGCCTATTTGGAAGAGGGTACCACCCCTGTCTCGGGTTTCGCAGGTAGCAATGCCCAGAAAAAAATAGCGAAGACCGTGGTCTATGCCGTTGAATCACGCGGAGGGGGTCAAGTGGTCTATATGGTCGACAACCCCTTGTTCCGTGGGTTTTGGGAGAACGGCAAGCTTTTCTTCGCAAATGCGTTATTCATGCTTAATTAACAGGATGATCACAAGGGTACACCATATCGCCATCATATGTTCCGACTATCAGGTTTCGAAAAAGTTCTACACCGAAATCCTCGGGTTCGACATCATTGAGGAAACCTTTCGTGCCGAACGCAATTCGTATAAACTGGATCTATCGGTTAATGGCGCGTATGCCATCGAATTGTTTTCTTTTCCAAATCCCCCGAAAAGGACTTCAAGACCTGAGGCTTGCGGGCTTCGGCACCTCGCCTTTCAAGTAGATGATCTTGAGGCGGAGGTAGAAAGGCTACGTGCCCTGGGGGTGTCTTGTGAACCGATCCGTACCGATGAAATCACCGAAAAGCGGTTTACGTTTTTCGCCGATCCCGACGATTTACCCCTTGAATTATACGAAAGCTAAGCCCTTAAAAAACAAGACCAAGGGTAAATCCCTACACTAAGAGACAATCGGCGCCAAGGCGCTATTATCTTTGACAGTATAAATCACCGGATATGGCTTGGCATATCATCGTATTTTTATTTTTCGCGTTTGCCGGCATAGGTTTGGGGGTATTGTTCTTTTTCAAAAAGAAGGGACAGCACTTCGCGAATAGGCTTTTAGGCGTGTATACTTTGCTGTTTGCCTATGAACTACTCTATAAATGCCTGTACTGGTCGGGGTATTTGACCACCCCTGAATTCGTCCATTTCACGTTTACCGATTTTCCCATTTGGATTACCTATGGGCCATTGGTATTTTGGTATGTACGCCACATCCATGGACATGGTCGATTTCGCAAAAGCGACGGATTCTTTCTCATGCCTGTTGTGGCTATTATGGTGCTCAACCTTCCGTTCTACACCTTGGGTACCATCGAAAAGCTTGATGTGCTGCAACAAGGAACCTTTGCCGAACACACCTGGATCCCGAAAGGAAGTATTTGGGTCGTCCAATTGTTGATGTTTTCCTATGCCGTTTTGACTTTTGTGCGATTCGGACCGTCACGTGTTTCCGGATTTCGTGAAAACAACTGGCTTAAATGGTTCCTAGGCTCGTATTTGGGATTTGTCTTGGCGTTTTCAAGCTATATCGTATTCACACGATTCGGGTGGATGGACCCAGGCTACGATTACTTAGTCGATATCGTTATCGTCCTTTTTATAGGCGCTTTGGCCTTTTTCGGTTTTGTACAACCTGAAGTATTCGAGGGTAAGTCCCTTAAAGAGATCGTCCCTTTTGTCAAATACAGAAAGGCAGGACTTTCGGAAGCCGTTTCACTGGAAAAGAAAAAGAAACTGGAAACCTTGATGGACGAACGGCAACTTTTTCTACAAAGTACGCTTCGATTGAACGATGTAGCCACCCTCTTAAAGCTTTCGAGAAACCATACCTCACAAGTTATCAACCAACATTTCAACCTTTCCTTTTTCGATTATGTAAACCGACATCGCATCAATGCTGCCAAGGTCCTCTTGGTGGCAATGCGTGACAATGACAGCAACATTACACAAATTGCCTATGACGTTGGGTTCAACAATCGTGCTTCCTTTTACAAAGCCTTCAAAAAGTTCGAAAACCAAAATCCTTCCGAATACCTCAGACAGCGCCAAGCGTCTTGACAAAGAAGTGTTAAATCTTGTAATGCGTTACAAAAGTTGACAACCAATACTCCAATATGGATTATTTTAGTGGAAACCCTGTGATCTTGAAAGGGTTAACGAAAAAATCGAACCAAATGCGCGCTATGAAACCAGTATTGATGATGCGAAAGGAAGGATTTCTTTTAGTTTTATTGGCCTTCTTGGCGGCACCGGTCTTCGGAATTCAAGTAGAAGATCAGGAATTCACGTCTTACAAAGGGAAAGTGACCGAGGCCCAAAGTGGCAAACCCCTTGTATTTGCTACGATTACCATTGAAGGAACCAACATCAGCACCATATCGAATACCGAAGGTGAATTTCTGTTGAAAGTACCTGTTTCGATTACCGAAGGCCAAGTTACTTTTTCATTCTTAGGACATTCAAGTAAAACCTTGGCCTTGCGATCCTTAAAAAAAGACAAGAACAAGATCGAACTTTCAATTGCCGTGACGCAATTGGATGAATTCGATATCAAAGCTCCCAAGAATGCAGGTTCGTTGGTTCGCGAGGTGCTCAACAGACGGGGTGAGAACTATTTCAAAGACCCTACCATAATGACGGCGTTTTACCGAGAAACGATCAAAAGACGTCGCCGAAACGTATCCTTATCGGAAGCTGTGGTCAACATCTATAAAACCCCGTATGCCTCATCAAAACGCGATGTGGTACAATTGTTCAAGGCTAGGAAAAGCACCGACTACAGCAAGTTGGACACCGTTGCATTAAAATTGCAGGGCGGGCCCTTCAATGCCCTATATGTCGATATCATGAAATACCCCGAGTACATATTCGCCGGTGGTACCATCGATGAATATGTCTTTAGTTTTGACCGCAGCACCTTTATCAATGACCGCTTGATCTATATCATTGATTTCAAACAGCATGAAAGTATCATCGAACCCTTGTACTATGGAAAATTGTATATCGATGTCGAACAGAAATCGCTGCGCAGTGCCGTGTATAAACTGAACATCACGAATCGAAACCTGGCCGCACGCTTGTTTGTCCGTAAAAAACCCTCGAATGTCGATGTTTGGCCAACCGAGGTGGCGTATCGGGTCGATTATCGCAATAAGGACGGTAGATGGTACTACGGTTACAGCAATGTATTACTCGAATTCAAGGTCGATTGGAAAGACAAATTATTCAACTCGGTCTATAGCATGTCCGCTGAAATGGCCGTCACCGATTGGAAGAAAAATATCGAAGGTGACTATCCGAAATCAAAGGAACGGATTCGGAAATCAATCATTCTAAGTGATGAGGCCGTCGGGTTTTCCGACCCTGATTTTTGGGGCGAATACAACATCATCGAACCGGAAAAATCCATCGAATCGGCCATCCGGAAAATCCAAAGGCAGCTGCGCCGCAAAAAAGGTGGTTCAGGAAGGACCTTGCCCTAATACTTTTCTCGTTTTCCCTATACAAAGAGACGCCTTTTGCCAGGCCTGGCTTTAGCTTTGGAAAAAAACGATGAAGTCAAAAATTTTCATACTCGCCATCATGGTCGTCCTTTCATCTTGTTGGAAAGATGATGAAGGCTGGAAGCAAGAATTGAACGGAACCGGGGATATCGGGTTGATTCCGAACATTCAAAATTGTGCCGATGCCGAGTATCCAGATTGGCAAAGTTCGGCCTATTACCTCCCCTATCCTATCGGTGAATCGTACGTAATCGGTCTGGGCCATTGCGATGGATCTTACCATAGCGCGGGCCTCCCCGATATGTTCGCGATCGATGTCAATATGCCCATCGGGCAACGTATCGTGGCTTCGCGCAGCGGTGTGGTCATCGCTATTGAAGAACGTGGGATCGACGGGGGTTTTCCGAACAACTTCGTGTTGTTGCAACATCAAGACGATACCTACGCCTGGTACATGCACTTGACCAACAATGGGGCGGTGGTCAATGTCGGGGAAACGGTGCCCCGGGGTGGCTTGATCGGGTACAGCGGCAATACGGGCCTTGCCGGATACCCCCACCTACACGTGGTATTTACCTATGGCGCGAATTGGCCTTACACCTCTTTTCCGGTGACTTTCAAAAATACCATTCCGAACGAACGAAGCTTACAATCAGGGGTGATGTATCCTGCTTTACCCAAATAAAAAATCCCCTTTCGGGGATTTTTCATTATTTGAATTCCAAAATGGTCTTCCTGATGATCGCCACACATTCGTGCAATTCTTCTTCGGTCATGACCAAAGGCGGCGCGAATCGGATGATGTTCCCATGCGTGGGTTTGGCCAACAATCCATTTTCCTTCAAGGCCATACAGATATCCCAAGCGGTTGAACTTTCTTCGGTATCGTTGATAACGATTGCATTGAGCAACCCCTTTCCCCTAACCAGACGGACCAATTCGGTTTCTTGGATCAACTTCTCCATTTCAGTGCGGAAAAGCCTACCCAGTCGATCGGCGTTTTCAGCCAAACGCTCATCACGGACCACTTCGAGGGCAGCGATCGCCACGGCACAGGCCAAAGGGTTGCCGCCAAAGGTGGAACCATGGTTGCCGGGTTTGATGACCTCCATAATCGAATCGTTCGCCAAAACGGCTGAAACCGGGAAAACACCTCCAGAGATCGCCTTGCCCAAAATCAGTATATCGGGTTTGACCATCGGGGTATCCGAACAGTTATTATCCGAACAGCTGCAGTTTCCGCAACTGGCCAATAAACGACCGGTCCTTGCGATACCGGTCTGTACTTCGTCGGCGATGAACAATACGTTTTTAGCTTTGCACAAGGCATGTGCCTCACTGATGTAATTCTCGCCAGGTACGTAAACCCCAGCTTCCCCCTGAATAGGCTCTACCAAAAATGCGGCGACATTGTCCTCTTCCAATGCCGTTTTCAAGGCATCGATATCATCGTAAGGTATCGAAACGATACCTGGGGTAAACGGTCCGAAATTTTCGGTAGCCACAGGGTCGTTCGACGCTGAAATTATCGAAATTGTCCGTCCATGGAAATTGTTGTGACAAACAATGATCTTGGCTTGGTTCGCTGGAATACCTTTCTTCTCATAGCCCCATTTACGGGCCAATTTCAATGCGGTCTCAACGGCTTCTGCCCCGGTGTTCATGGGCAATAATTTGTCAAATCCGAAAAAGGAGGTGGCAAATTGTTCATAGCGCCCCAATAGGTCATTGTAGAACGCCCTTGAAGTCAAGGTCAATCGCTCGGCCTGGTCTTTCAAGGCGTTGATGATCTTCGGGTGGCAATGCCCCTGATTGACCGCTGAATAAGCGGATAGGAAATCAAAGTACTTCTTGCCTTCGACATCCCAAACGTACACGCCTTCCCCCCTGCTCAATACAACGGGTAACGGATGATAATTGTGTGCCCCATACTGATCTTCCAATGCAATGGCTTCTTGCGAAGTCAGTGTATCAACTGCTGCCATAATTAAAAAATTTAGAATACGACTTAAGTTATTCCTTCTGCACCTTTATCCTTTCGACGGGCATCGAAAATTCAGCGTAGGAGAGAAATCATCCTTGTAGAGACACAAAGTTAAAAATATTTCGATTATGACGCTAGTCGGTCTCTTTCTCAGCCATTTTATGGGCCAAGACCGACACTTGGAGTTCAACGCGTTTCAATTCACGCAACACATCGTTTTTATCCATTTGCATCCAGACGTACAACTTCATCATCGACATGAATACGAGACAGCAAAACCCTGCAGACGACCAGGTCAACATCGCCTTCAATGATTCGGTGTCGAAAAATCGAATGATACAATACACCAAGACCCCGGTCAAGACCAAGTGCATGATGTTCATGATGATGGCCAACCAGCCCATTTTGCTTTTGTATACCTCGGATATCTTTCCGAAGAGGTTTTTCTCTTCCAATTCCTCATAGAACGCGGCTTCCTCCTTAGAAAGGGTTTCTTTGATCAATGCGTCCAACTGTTCGGTTTCTTTTGTTTTCATACTATTCATTTTTTAAAACTTCCTTTAACTTTTCCCTTGCACGGAACAAACGCGTCTTTACGGTACTTGTGGATACCTTGGTGATGCGACTGATTTCCTTGATGGAGTACGATTCCAGATAAAATAATTTGAGCACCATGCGCTGATCGAAAGGCAAGTTTTGCATCGCGCGTTGCAATCTTGCTATCCGTTGTTCCTTACTATCGCCCCGGTTTTCGTCATCCGCCGAAATGGGCAGTGACTCCACGGTACGATGCTACCATTTTTTCCGCCTGGCCACAGCATCCAACGATTTACGCGTCGTGATGGTCATGGCCCAACTTCCGAAACTGTTGCTGTCACGAAGCATGTGGATTTTGGTCAAAATCGTGCTCCAGGTGTCTTGGGTAATGTCTTTGGCCAAAGCCCAGTCACGCACATACCCGTAAGCATGGAGGCACAGCTTTTTGTTCCAACGGCGTACCAACAACTCGAAGGATTCTTTATCCCCCGCTTGGTATGAAATCACCAACAAGGCATCTACTATTTTACTTGGTTTCACCATGTGTGCTCCTTATAGACGGGCATGTCCGCGAAAGGTTCCCAAATCGATCGAAAATCTTCCCAATTTACAGGCTGCAAAGCATTATTTTTGCCAAATGCGAAAAAATCGTCGTCAA
The DNA here is from genome assembly GCA_013214065.1 of Flavobacteriaceae bacterium. Taxonomy (GTDB): domain Bacteria; phylum Bacteroidota; class Bacteroidia; order Flavobacteriales; family Flavobacteriaceae; genus Flagellimonas_B; species Flagellimonas_B algarum. The sequence continues at coordinate 5,381 of JABSPK010000009.1, read as the reverse complement.
GTATTCGAAGAAATCGAGGTCATCGATGCCGGAGCCAAAGGCAAAGCAGTTGCCAAAGCCCCCGATGGCAGGGTGGTCTTTTTGAACAATGCCGTACCGGGCGATGTGGTCGATATCAGGACCCATAAAAAAAGAAAAGGCTATTACGAAGGCATGGCGACCCGTTTCCATCGCTATTCAGATAAGCGCACCGAAGCGGTTTGTGAACACTTCGGCGTATGCGGCGGATGCAAATGGCAACATATGGCCTATGAGCACCAGTTGTATTACAAGCAAAGGGAGGTGTATAACAACCTAGAGCGCATCGGAGGGTTGGAACTACCGGAAGCCCTACCCATTCTGGGAGCGGACCAAGTCTATTTTTATCGGAACAAAATGGAATTTTCCTTTTCGGATTCACGTTGGCTTTCGGAAGATGAAATCAACTCCGATCTTACCATCACCGATCGAAATGCCCTTGGCTTTCATATTCCGGGGATGTGGGACAAAATCCTGGATATCAAAAAATGCCACCTTCAAGCAGATCCTTCGAATGCCATCCGCCTTGCCATCAAAACCTTTGCCACAGAACAAGGATTCCGGTTTTTCAATCCAAAAAAACAGACCGGCTTATTGCGTAACGTCATGCTGCGAACCACCTCGACCAATGAGTTGATGGTCGTCGTGCAGTTTTTTGAGGACGACCCGGAAGCAAGGAGTGCGCTACTCGATCATTTAAAGGAAAAGTTCCCCGAGATCACCTCCTTGCAATACGTCGTCAATGCCAAGGCAAACGATACCATTTACGACCAAGAAGTTATCTGCTATCATGGTAAGCCTTTCATAACGGAAGAAATGGAAGGACTTCGCTTTAAGATCAATGCCAAGTCGTTTTATCAGACCAATTCGGCGCAAGCCTATGCATTGTATAATATCGCTCGCGATTTCGCGGGTTTGACCGGTCAAGAACTGGTTTACGACCTCTATACCGGAACAGGTACCATCGCCCAGTTCATCGCCAAATCAGCGAAAAAGGTAATCGGGATCGAAGCGGTGCCCGAGGCGATCGCCGATGCCAAGGCCAACGCCTTGGAAAATGGAATCGGAAATGTGGATTTTTATGTCGGCGATATGAAAACGGTGTTCGATGCCGCGTTCATCGAGACCCATGGGCGGCCCGACGTGATCGTTACCGATCCCCCCAGGGATGGAATGCACAAAAAAGTTGTTGAACAATTGTTAAACGTGGCCCCGGAAAAAATTGTTTACGTAAGTTGCAATAGTGCTACACAAGCCCGTGATCTCGCACTTATGGACCATGCGTACCAAGTTGTCAAAACGCAAGCGGTCGATATGTTTCCGCAGACCCATCACGTAGAAAATGTAGTACTTTTACAAAAGCGATAGGAGATAAACGAATGAGGCGAATCGTTCCGGTTTTTTTGATCATAGTGGTACTTTGCTACTTTTCCTCTTGTGAAAAGGATGACATTTGTGTCGAAGGGGATACCCCCTTATTGATTATTGGGTTTTTCGACGTCAATGACACCACATTGGCCAAAACCGTACCGAGTTTGCGCATCGTTGAAACTTCCGAAAATATCGTTATCAATACCTTTACGGACCGAAGCAGCTCGCTTGACAGTATTTCCATTCCCTTGCGTATTACTGCCGACGCCACTGAATTCATGTTCATCACCGATTCGGCCGATGATGATGAGAACAATGAAACCGGCACCATCGATACCCTGACCTTTGATTATACGGTCAACGAAAATTTTATTTCCCGTGCCTGTGGGTTCGTCGCCAATTTTAATGGGCTTGACACCACACGCACCGTCTATAGCACCGATTGGATCAAAGGGATCAGCATACAAGAAACCGATATTGAAATCTCAAATGCCATCCATGTCAAGATTTTCCATTAGTTGTTTCTTCATATTGCTCACCTTTGTACTTCAGGCCCAAGAGCGTACCCCTACCGAACAAGTCAATGACTCGACCGATAGCCGTGAAGCTTATGGAATTCGGATCGGAGTGGATTTAAGCAGACCGGCGCTTTCGTTTTTCATTGAAGACTATACCGGTTTTGAAATCGTAGGGGATTACCGGTTGACGGAAAACCTGTATTTGGCTGCTGAATTGGGTACCGAAGAACGCACCCAAGATGAGAATGTGGCCAACTCGGTTTTATATGAATATGAAACCTCTGGGAGTTATCTCAAGGCTGGGGTCGATATCAATACCTATCAGAATTGGTTCGGCATGCGCAACCAAATCAGTTTTGGTGGGCGCTATGCCTTCAGTAGTTTTAGCCAAACCCTGAATAACTTCCGGTTTTTTGACAGTAATCGACTTTTCAGTCCTGACGATTTTGTCTTGGGCAGTGACACCCCAATAGAATTCTCTAGTCTCAATGCCAGTTGGCTGGAATTCGTTTTAGGCATCAAGGCCGAGGTGATGCACAACATCTATATCGGCATGAGCGCGCGTTTGGGCTTTTTGATCACGAACAAGGAACCCGATAATTTCAGGAATTTATGGATACCCGGCTTCAATAGGGTTACCGACGGTAGTAATTTCGGGGTGGGATTCAATTATTCGATTTCCTATTTCCTCCCACTTTACAAGAAAAAGAAGCAACCCAAAGAAAAGGCTCAAAACCAGTAAAACCTGACTTAGGAAGCGCTAAGCGTCTTGAACTCTCCGCGCCGTTTTTTTACTTCCTTCATACATCTCATAGTGCACCAAGCGCGATTCTAGTTTGGCATTGAAAACCTTGATCTTCCGTGAAGGTTTGAGTCCCACATGCTTCAGCGCCTCCAAATTCGAGCTGATCATCCAGGCATTGGTTCCTGGGTAGCCGTGTTTTAAAGTGGTACCGATTTTCGAATAGAACACTTCGGGATCAATGTTCAACCTTTCGCCATAGGGCGGATTGAATACCATATGCAACGGCCCTTCAGTGGTTTTTTCGGTTCTGAAAAAATCCTTTCTTTCGATGGTTATATAGCCATCCAAATTCGCCGTTTCACAATTCTCACCTGCCTTCCGAACCGCAGAGGGGGCCTTGTCGTAACCGATAATCTTGTGATGGAACTCGCGTACCTTGTTCAAGGAAGCGTCCTTGATCTTTTCGAACAAGCCCTGATCGAAGTCTTTCCAATTTTGAAAGGCGTAGGCGGTACGATTGATATTGGCCGGAATGTTGCAAGCGATCATGGCGGCTTCGATCAGTAAAGTCCCGCTGCCACACATGGGGTCCATAAAATCAGTTCGCCCATCCCATCCGCTATGTAACAGCAAGCCGGCCGCCAGCACTTCATTGATGGGTGCGATGTTAGTCGCCATGCGATACCCCCTTTGGTTCAATGAACTCCCCGAACTGTCCAACGACACCGTGCATTCGTTCTGTTGTAGGTGGATGTTGATGCGGACCGCGGCATTGGCCGAATCCACATTTGGACGTTTCTTTTGCGCTGCCCGGAACTTATCGACCACAGCATCCTTGGCTTTTAAGGATACGAACATCGAATTTTTGAATGCCGTAGAATTCATGGTCGTATCAAAGGCGAACGTCATCGATTCATCGAAAAGCGAGGTCCAAGGCAGTTCATAAATGTGTTGGTATAACTGCCGGTCGTTGAAGACCTTGAATTTGGCAATGGGTCGATATACTTTTAAGGCAGTGCGTAAGCAGAGGTTGGCTTTGTATAAAAAGCCCAAGTCCCCATCAAAACTGACATTTCGAACGCCTTCGGTGACGTTTCCTGCCCCTAAATTTCGCAATTCACGCGCCAAAAGGGGTTCGAATCCATAGAGGGTCTTTGCCAACATCCGAAAGTTTCCTGCCATCAAAAAAGTCTTAGATTCCCCAAAAATAGGGTAATTTTACCTGGCAATCCATTACCGATACATGATTTACTTATTGCCGTTCCTCGTCGTGGTCATCAGCTATCTGATGGTTCGTTGGCTGCGCCCCAAAGGACAGGGAAACACCAAATTGTTATTGGCCTTCAGTGGGTCCTTTCTATTGGCTTTGACTTTTTTCGAACTCCTGCCCGAGGTCTATGTAGACGCACAACCCAAGTTGGCGGCCCTGTTCATTCTGATCGGGGTGCTTTTACAGGTCTTTTTGGAATCTTTTTCGATGGGTGCCGAGCACGGGCATGTGCATCATAGCATAAATGGGGATGATTTTCCAAAGGTGCTCTTTTTCAGTATTTGTCTCCATGCCCTGGTCGAGGGCATTCCCATTGCCGAGGGCAACGGCATGCTTTATGCGATTTTGGTGCATAAATTACCCATTGCGATCATTCTTTCGACTTTTCTGATCCGTTCGGATTTAAAGAAAGCCTATGTTTTCTTGTTCATGGTGGTGTTCGCCCTGATGACGCCATTGGGAAGTTATTTAGCGAACCAACTGACCGTTTTCGAAGCTTACAAACCCTATTTATCGGCTTTGGCGGTAGGGGTATTTTTGCATGTATCCACCGTTATTCTGTTCGAAAGTTCACAAGGACACGGTTTTAACCTTCGAAAATTGATCGTAATCGTATTAGGTATCGGATTGGCTTTCGTGATGTGACCGCTATCGTGCGGAAACGCGGCATGTTTTGGAATCAATGAACCCTTTACACCACGACCACGGCCGTTGTTCGGCTATTGCGGTGCACTGAGCAATACCATCATATACCAATGCGCACAGGCTCCTCCCAAGACGAACACATGCCAGATAAAATGATTGTACGGTATCTTCTTAATGGCATAAAATGCAATGCCCACGGTGTAGAAAAAACCACCTAGCCCCAAGTAAAAAAGTTCAGGTTCGCCCATAACGGTACTTAGGTAGGGCAAATCAATGACTACCAACCAACCCATGAGACCGTATAAGACCAATGAAAAGACTTCGAAACGCCCAATAAAAAAGAGTTTCAACAACGTTCCGAAAAGCGCGATGCCCCAAACGGCATATAGCAGCAGGGTCCCTTTTGATCCTTGGAGTACGAATAGACAAACCGGGGTATAGGTTCCGGCGATCAAATAATAAATGCTGATGTGATCGAAAATCCGCAATTTCCTCTTTAAGACCGGATCGCTACAGGCATGGTACAGGGTCGAGGCCGAAAATAAGATGATGATGCTAAGCCCATATATCAGAAGGGGTAGCGTCCACTCAGTCTGCGAAGCGGATGAAATCAAGATGTAGGTTGCTATCAGGGCAAGAAGGATGCCCAAGCCATGGGAGTAAGTGTTGAGTCGTTCTTCCAAGGCGGCATTGGTCGTTATTTTCATTGATTGGGAAGTCTCATTACGAAGCTAACAAAAAAAAACGCCCTTCACGATACTGTGAAGGGCGTTGAGGAAGGCGGCGACCTACTCTCCCACCTGGTGTGGCAGTA
>JABSPK010000008.1 GCA_013214065.1 Flavobacteriaceae bacterium | reverse complement strand
AAATAATACATCGGCCCCCCGAATACCCGACCTTGATCATCGATATCACGGTATTTGACCCCTAAGGTACATTCGACGAATTTGGTCGACATTCCGAGCAAGCCGGCAATGATCATCCAAAAGGTAGCCCCGGGGCCCCCAATCGATATGGCCACTGCCACCATGGCAATGTTGCCCAAGCCCACCGTGCCTGAAACGGCTGTCGCCAAGGCCTGAAAATGGTTGACCTCCCCCCCATGAGCGTCAGGGCCGTTAGCCTCTATTTCCAAATGATCGTAATCACCACGAACGACCCGCAATGCGGTCGGAAATCGACGGATGTTCACAAAACGGAAATAGACCGTAAAAAACAAGGCGCCGGAAAGGAGTAGGATGAGTACTATCGGGATGCCGATGCCAAAGAAACGGAGTTCGGTAAAAACCAGGTTTTCCCACCAAATGGCGAATGGCATAAAGGCTTCATTGAGCCGATCGTCGAATCCTAGTGTGTTTTCTGAAAGTTGTACGGCAAATGCGGAGACCATCATAGTACGGGTTTTTGAATTTCCGGCAAATTGCCTTGAGCTTGTCGGAAACCCCCAAGATGTCAGAAGAAATATGGAATTGTCAGTAACCCGCTTTCCGACAATTCACGGTAAAGCCCCTAAAAATGGATGTTTTCGGGCAAAACACGCAATCGGATTTTTCGTTCGCGTTTTTTAGACAACTCGAACATCGCCTCCTTAAACGGCTCCAAATGTTGTTCATTGGTCCAATTCCCCTTGCCGAAGATGCCATCGAGCAGGGCTAAAAGTAAGCGCCGGATTTCATTGTAATCGGCAATATCATAGGTTTTGTCAGGGACGGGATTGTTCTTTGGACGGATTTCCAACCAGGAGCCTGAATCCTCCTTTCGGTTCTTAGCGAACTGCGACAACAAGCCATATTGTGTAGCCGTCAATTTCACCATACGCAGCGAAGCGCCCGAAAACCCACCTATGGCCACCTTATGCGCAACTTTATCGTGTTCCCGTTTGCGTTGTAAGGCCAAGGAGATGCGATCAAAAACCGGAATGGTGTTTTCGGACAACTCTTTCACCCAACTCAAGGCAAGGGCAAAGAAGATCATGATCAAGCAGGTCTTGAATATGGCCGAAAACAAGGTCAAGTTGATGACCGAACCGGTCAATTTGTAAAACTGGGCCAACAAGGTGATGGCGATACAGACCAACGATAAATAGGCCAAAGCGGTCAAACGGCGGCGCGAAAAAGACTGCCAGAGTACGGCTCCCAAAAACACCAAGGTCAATACCGCATAGTACACATCCAGTTCCGCGTTCGACAGGTCGCTACCCATGACCATGCTCCTTAAGGTTGGCAGCAAGGAAAACAAAAAAGGCAAGCCGACGATCAACAGCCAATATTTCGACTGGATGATCGGTGACAATAGTTTGGGCAAATACCGAAACCACGGCAGGGCCAACAAGATAAAAAGGCTGTTGAACAACGAAAGGATGCTACGCGAACCGTTGGCCAAAGCACTACCGGTCGCACCCTTGGAAACGAACACCACCTCGGCCAAGCCTGAAATGCTCCAGCAAAGGATTGAGAGCGCCAACCACACTTGCCCTAAATCGTTTTGGCGTTTGCCGATATGCCACCATATCGATACCAAAGCGATAAAAGCGAACAGGCAGGTGCCGAATTGCCACCAGCCATAAAACAAGACGGTTTCAGAGGTGGTGTACAAGAGTGGTATTTGGGTCAGGGTCACAGTGGGCATGGCTACCCAAATATAACCATAATCGATGGTTGGGTTCAAAGGCGGACCTTGACCTTTTTCGCTTTCTTCGAAACCGAATTCCGGGGGTCTTTTTCCAAGCGATCTAAATGGGGCACCAGCCAAATGGCGAGATCTTGGTCTTTCTTCGCCCATCGGCTTAGGGTCTCCATGGTCTGACAGAGCACGATCCAGTCGGTATGCCCGGCCAAATTGTTTTTCATGATCTCTTGGGCTTTCTCCCGTTGCCCAGCATTCAACTCCTTTTCAAGGAGTAGGAAGAGTTGCGAAAGGGTCCATTGTGTCGATGCCTGGTCGATCTTTGAAATTTCGTCCAAAAAACGATTGACAAAAGGTACTAGAAAGGTTTTGTCGGCCTTTCCTAAACGCTTCATGGCGTTGGAAACACGAAGGCGCACGACTTCATCTTCAGAAAAATAACAGTTGAATAGTTCCTCGAAGCGGGTAGGATCTTCAAGTACGGCCTCGACCACGGCAACGGTATTGCCCAAGGAATTCGGATGTCCCCCGCTCAGCTGTAGCTCGAAACCGGACATCAGGAATCCAAGGCTTTATGATTGGCAATGGCAGCGCGTACCGACCCGTGATCCTGCAAGGCTTTTTTTGCTTCGTCATAGGGAATGCCCAGGGCCTCGACCAAATAGCGTGTACCCCGATCGACCAATTTGTTATTGCTCAGTTGCATGTCGACCATCTTGTTCCCTTTGACCCGGCCGATTCGGATCATCAAAGCGGTTGAAATCATGTTCAAGACCAATTTCTGACTGGTTCCACTCTTCATCCGGGTGCTTCCGGTGACGAATTCAGGGCCTACATCGACGGCGATCGGAATGGTGACGGCTTCGGCTAAAGGAGAACCGGGATTGTTCGTGATACACGCCGTCAACAGTCCATGCTCTTGGGCATCCTTGACCCCACCGAGCACATAGGGGGTGGTTCCGGACGCCGCAATGCCGACGACCACGTCATTTTCGGTCATGTGATAAACCGATAGGTCTTTCCAAGCTTGCAGCGTATTGTCTTCGGCGAATTCAACGGCCTTTCGAATAGCACCATCCCCTCCTGCGATCAAACCGATGACCCGATCATGGGGCATACCGAAGGTCGGGGGAATCTCGGAGGCATCCAAGATGCCCAACCGGCCACTGGTACCCGCTCCGATGTAGAAAAGGCGACCACCACGCTCGAAACGAGGTACGAGTTCTTCAACAAGTCGCTCGATTTGTGGAATCACTTTTTTTACCGCTAGGGCCACTTGCTGATCTTCTTGGTTCATCTGGGTCAACAACTGGGCGGTAGAGGCCAATTCCAGGTCGTCATGATTGGAGGCTTGCTCGGTAATTTTCGTAAAGGCACTCATTTATAATAAGGTAATTTCTTGGTTCTTAAATGCACCCAACAAGGGGTGTTCGGGCTCCAATTCGGTCACAAGCGTATCGATTTCGGTGATATCACAGGTTTTATAGCGGTGTTGAGAATTCAACTTTTCCGAAATACTGAGTAAGACCGATTTCTTGGAGGCCTTGATCACGGCCTTTTTGGTCTGGACAATGTCCCAATCGAATTCGGTCAAACCAAAATTGGCATCGACATAACCGGTTCCGATAAAGCCATAGTCGACCTTGATCTGCGATAGGTTGTGTATGGTATTGGCCCCAATGGTAATCTGGGAATCCTTGGAAAGGACCCCGCCGATGAAAATGGTTTCCACATTGGGCTTGTTCAATAATTCCATGGCCACGGGCAGACTAAGGGTAAAACAGGTCAAGGATAAATGGATCGGAAGTGCCCGGGCCAATTCCAGGCAAGTGGTACCCCCATCGATCAAAATAACGCTGTTGTCGTTGATCATGGCGACCGCTTTTTCAGCTATGGTCGTCTTCTCATCAAGGGCATAGACGTTATTGCGGACGGGACTCAAATTGGCAAAACCGAGAGAGACCGCTCCACCATGTACTTTGCGCAGGCGTTTGTCGGCATCGAGTTCCTTGACATCCCTTCTTGCCGTATCGATCGACACATCCAGCTTCTCGGCAATGTCGGTCAACAACACCCGGTTGTGTAATTCGACCTCATTCAAAATGATGCGTTGGCGTTCTTCTTTAAGCATGGGCACAGTGATTCGATCGCAAAGATAGGCAAATCCTCTAAATGCCGTTTTATACGTTTTTAGTTTAAATAATTGTTATTAAAAGCAAAAAACTGCATTAATAAAAGCATAAAACAGCAAATTTTGCAGTTTTATGCCTATATTTGCTCCGTAATAATTTGCAATCTATCCAAAAATGACACAAAGTTTTGCTGAAACCCAACCCCTGTTAGACCCTCAGAACGAAGAGGTGAAAAAATTCGAAAAGGTACGCTCGATGGTACACGCCGATTCGGAAAGCGCCTCCTTCTATGTGGCCAATGAGATCGCCAACCTCATCCGTCAACGTCAAGGACAAGGTAAAATGGCAGTCCTAGGCCTGGCTACCGGTTCGACCCCGACCAAGGTATACGACTTCTTGGTAAAGTTCCATAAAGAAGAAGGCCTGAGTTTTAAAAACGTGGTCACCTTCAACTTGGATGAGTATTATCCGATGCAACCGGATTCCATCCACAGCTATGTCCGTTTTATGAACGAACACCTTTTCGATCATATCGACATCAAAAAAGAACACGTACACATTCCTGATGGTACGGTCGAAAAAAACGGCATTCGACAATTCTGTGACGATTACGAACGGAAGATCCTGGAATTCGGGGGCATCGATATCCAAGTTTTGGGAATCGGGCGAACAGGACATATCGGGTTCAACGAACCGGGCTCTTCCCTGAAGAGCAAGACACGCTTGGTACGCTTGGATCGGGTGACCAAACTCGATGCTGCCAGTGATTTCTTCGGGTACGAGAACGTTCCGAACAAGGCGATCACCATGGGGGTCGGTACCATCATGGCCGCCAAACGCATCATTTTGATGGCATGGGGCGAAGGGAAATCGGATATCATCAAACAATCGGTGGAAGGTGTCATCAAGGAAACCGTACCGGCCACCTTTTTGCAGCACCACAATAACTGTGATTTCATTTTGGATACGGCAGCGGCCTCTATGCTGACCCGGGTGCAGACCCCTTGGTTGGTCGGAGAATGCGACTGGAACGATAAACTCATCAAAAAGGCGGTGATTTGGTTGTCGGAACGCCTTGGTAAAGCGATCCTCAAACTGACCAATGAAGACTACAACGAATTCGGAATGGGCAACCTGATTGCCGAAATCGGTTCGGCCGAGCAGATCAACCTCAAGGTCTTCAACCAATTACAGGCAACGATTACCGGATGGCCTGGAGGGAAACCCCATGCCGACGATAGCAGAAGGCCCGAACGGGCATTCCCCTACCCCAAAACCTCGCTGATTTTCAGTCCCCACCCTGATGACGACGTCATCTCCATGGGCGGCACCCTGCTCCGGCTGGTGGATCAAGGACACCAGGTCCATGTAGCTTATCAGACCTCAGGGAATATCGCGGTCTTCGATGACGAAGTCATTCGGTTTTTGGACTTCGCGACCGACGTTCAACGCGATAACACCCAATTGCAACAACAGCTGGCCGATGTCCGTTCTTTCTTGAACAACAAACAACCCGGTCAAATCGATAGCCCTGAAATCCAAGAATACAAAGGATTGATTCGAAAAGGAGAGGCTTTGGCCGCATGTCGTTACTGCGGGGTCAAAGAAGAAAACGCCCACTTTTTGAACCTGCCTTTTTATGAAACCGGTGCGGTCAAAAAGAAACCACATTCCGAAGCGGATATCGAAATTACAATGGAGTTGCTCAAAAAAGTGCGGCCCCATCAGATTTTCGCCGCCGGTGACCTTTCCGATCCCCATGGCACCCATAGGGTGTGCCTGCAAATCATTTTCATCGCCTTGGAACGCTTGTTGGAAGAAGGCGAAACCTGGCTCGACGACTGTTATGTTTGGTTGTACCGAGGGGCCTGGCAAGAATGGGACATCGCCGACATGGAGATGGCCGTACCGATCGGTCCAAAGGATATGACCCGAAAGCGAAATGCGATTTTCAAGCACCAGTCGCAAAAAGATGCCGCGATGTTCCCCGGGAACGATGAACGGGAGTTCTGGCAACGGGCCGAGCAACGCAATTCGGAAACCGCCAACAAATACAATGCCCTGGGCATGGCCGAATACGAAGCCATGGAAGGCTTTGTGCGCTATCACTTCAGCTAAGGCTAAAAGGAGTATTTTTAGCGTATGATCCAAAAAGACAAACGGGCATGGGCCTGGGTGCCCGTGCTCTACTTCACCCAAGGAATCCCTTATGTGATCGTGGTCACCGTTTCGGTGATCATGTACAAAAAACTGGGTATCGGAAATGCAGAGATCGGCTTGTACACCAGCTGGCTCTACCTGCCCTGGGTACTCAAGCCCTTGTGGAGTCCGTTTGTCGACCTGAAAGGCACCAAACGCAAATGGTTCCTTTGGATGCAGTTGGTCATTGCCATTGCCCTTTTCGGTGTGGGCTTATCACTACCGACCTCCATGTTCTTTACCACCACCCTAGCCTGTTTTTGGATGGCGGCATTTGCTTCGGCGACCAATGACATCGCTTCGGACGGCTATTATATGATCGGCCTGTCGGAAAAAAAGCAATCGTTTTTCGTCGGAATCCGAAGTACGTTCTATCGGTTGGCCATGGTTACTGGGGAAGGACTGATCGTGGTTGCCGCAGGTTTTCTCGAAAACCGGTATGGAGACAACACCAAAGCCTGGAGCTTGACCATGACGGCTACCGCGTTTCTGATGTTGGCCTTGACCGTCGCGAACTTTTTCACCACCCCGAAATACGAATCGGAAAGTGACTTTGTGGCCGAACGACCCGGAAGTTTTTTGCAGGTATTCGCCACCTTCTTCAAAAAGAAAAACATCAGTATCGCCCTGGCTTTTGTACTGACCTATCGGCTAGGGGAATCCCAACTGGTCAAAATGGCCGCGCCATTTTTGCTCGACCCCTTGGAACAAGGGGGGTTGGCCTACTCTACCGAGCAATTGGGGACCATTTTCGGCACCGTGGGGGTCATCATGCTTTCTCTCGGAGGGATTTTGGGTGGGATTTTGATTTCTCGCGATGGGCTGAAAAAATGGATGCTGCCGATGATCTTATCCCTGAACATTCCAAACCTGCTGTACGCGGTTTTAGCCTATACCCAAACCACCGATATCATCGCCGTGACTACAACCGTGGTTTTCGAAAAATTCGGATATGGCTTCGGATTCGCCGCTTTCTTGATGTACCTGATCTACCTCGCGGAAGGCAGGTCAAAAACCTCGCACTATGCCATTGCGACCGGCTTTATGGCCTTGGGCATGATGTTACCCGGTATGATCAGTGGGTTCATGCAAGAATGGTTGGGTTATCGCGGATTTTTCATTTGGGTGGTCATCGCGGCCTTACCGGCCCTTTTTCTTTTACCGTTTTTGAAATATCCGCCCGATTATGGAAAAAAAGGGAGTGCCGATGGGTAACGTACCCACTTATGACGAAATAAAGGACCGGCTTTCGAAACGTCAAAAGATCGGACAGCTGTTCATGCCCGCCGTTTTCATCAACGATACGGAAGCTGAAATCAAGAACATGGAACGGCTCATCGCAGAGGGCTACGTAGGTAGTCTCTGTTTTTTTCACAGTCGGGCGAGTGCGGCCACGAATTTCGAAGGCAAGAAAAAGGTGGTCCATAATGCTGAAAGCTACCAACGGCTGATCGAATTGATCGCCCGTTATCAAAAAGCGGCACCCATTCCCTTATTGATCGCCATTGATGCCGAATGGGGCCTCGCCATGCGGGTTGAAAAAACAAGGCACTACCCCTATGCCATAACCTTGGGTGCCATGCAAAATCAAACCGATCTGGTCAGACAGGTCGGCGCCCAAATCGCATTTGACTGTAAATCGGCCGGCATCCATTGGAACCTTTCACCGGTAGTCGATATCAATACCGATCCTGAAAACCCCGTAATCGGGTACCGTTCGTTCGGGTTCGACAAGGAGCAGGTAACCACTTATGCCCAGGCCTATATCGAAGGGGCGAACACCCAAGGCGTGTTGAACTCCATCAAACACTTTCCGGGGCATGGCGATACGGCAACGGACTCCCATTTGGAGCTTCCGGTTATTGATAAGACCAAAGCGGCATTGTTTGAGGAAGAACTGCATCCCTTTGTACAACTGATGCAGACCGATAGCATCGATGCGGTCATGGTCGGGCATCTCGCAGTTCCAGCCTTGACCGATGGCGCTCTGGAACCTGCATCACTATCCAAAAAAATACTCACCGATTTCCTCAGGGGGGAACTGGCTTGGGACGGGATCATCATTTCCGATGCACTAAACATGCATGCGATTTCGAAACGATTCGAAATTCCGGGTGAATTGGAATATACCGCCTTTGAAGCCGGCAACGACCTGCTGTGTTTCGCCGATGCGGTGAATGCAGGCATCGACATGATCGACAGTCACGGGACTTCGAAACAGATCGAACGTAGCTTCGAACGTGTGTGGCGACTGAAACAAAAAGCGTTGACGACGCCTTTGACAAGTCAACCAGTTCCAACGTCGACTTATCCTGACCTCATGGCACAATTGGCCAAAGCCAGTTTGACCCAGCTCAAAGGCAACTCCGAAGAAATCGCGGTGTTTCGAAAGCAAAGGTATGGTCTGGTCGAAATCGGAAAACCGGTATCACGCTTTACGGCACGCTTACATCCATCGGAATCGGATAAGCGAAGCCTGTTGGTCATTACCCCCCCACAAGCCAAACCCAAACAAAACTTCGGCCTCAGCCTGACGGAGCTGGAGCGCATCCGACACCTGTTGGACACCCGTGACAGCATCATCTACCTTTTCGGAAATCCGTTCTTGTTGGATAAAATCCCTTGGAACAAAGCCCAAGCTGTGGTCGTGGTCTTCCAAGACTTTCCGGAATTCCAAGATAATGCAGCGACCCATTTTGAAGGGGGTGTTGCTGCGCCCGGAAAACTCCCTGTCCAGTTAAAATCACTTTCACGATGAACCATGGCATACGTTCCACATGGTCAAAGAACGCCCAAAGGTGGAGTGCGGTCATTGACGGCAATGAAATCGAATCGCGCCGATTCACCAATGCCGCCATCCTTCGGGTCATACAGGCTTTAGGCCCGCAACGGGTCGCCGATCTGGGCTGTGGTGAAGGGTGGTTGTGCCGTGCCCTACAGCAAACAGGAATCGAGGCCTATGGTTTCGATGGAACCATCGAATTGGTAGCATTGGCCCAACAAAAATCCCAAGGTCGCTTTGAACACCTGGCTTTTGAAGACATCATCTCTGGTCTTCCGATCCCGTACCACCCCTACGACTTGATCGTTTTCAACTTCGCACTCTATCTCAAAGATGAAGTAGCGGCCTTACTGATCCAGGTTATGGCAAATGTGCGAGACGGAGGTGCAGTGGTAATACAGACCGTCCATCCCGATTTTTTGATCGACCGTGGTCTCCCCTACCGTTCCCAATGGATCGCGGATGCTTGGGAAGGCCTGCCTGGGGGTTTCGAAGATGGTCATGCCTGGTACGCGCGCACCTTGGAGGATTGGAAGACCCTGATCTCCGAGATTCCGAACAGTGTATCGTCGGTTGAAGAAGTGCACGATTCGGATGGGAAGCCACTTTCGCTTATATTCATCTTAAATAAACTTCAGTGAGTACGTATCGGGTTTTAGGAATGATGTCGGGCACGTCGCTAGATGGATTGGATTTGGCTTATTGCCACTTCGAGTACGGTGACCAAGGTTGGTCGTTCGAGATTTTGGTAGCCACTACCATCCCCTATGGGACCCGCATGTTAGCGGATCTGCAAAATGCCATTCACCATTCCGAATCCAGACATGACGAATTACACCAAGAGTATGGCCACTGGTTGGGGGAACAGGCCAAGGCCTTTTTGGCTGAACATGGCCTTTTGGTGGATTTCTTAGCCAGCCACGGACACACTTCGCACCATCGCCCGGAAGTGGGCATTACCTTTCAATTGGGAGCTGGACAAGCACTGGCAGATGCTTCGGGCCATCGGGTCATCTGTGATTTCCGAACCCTTGACGTTCAGTTGAACGGCCAAGGTGCCCCATTGGTACCGATTGGGGACAGCCTGTTGTTCGCAGACTTTGATTTCTGTCTCAACCTTGGGGGAATCAGCAATATTTCATTCCAAAAGCATGAAAAACGGATCGCTTTCGACATCGGCATGGCGAACATGCCCTTGAACCATATCACGGCGACCATCGGTCAAGCTTATGATGCAGGCGGAACAATGGCGCGCAGTGGTACAGTGGATACCGAACTGATGGAAGCCTTAAACGCATTGGAATATTACCGATTACCCTATCCGAAATCCACGGGATTCGAATGGTTTGAAGCTGAAATCAAGCCCCTGATCGAAAAATGCGCAGCTCCGATCCAAGACCAACTCCACACGATCATCAAACACAATTGCACGCAAATCGCCAAGGTCGTCGCAAAAGAAGCGTCTACGGGATCGAATCGGTTGCTGGTAACCGGTGGCGGTGCTTTGAACACTTTCTTTGTCGATTGCCTGCGAGAGGCTTTACATCCCTTTTGCGAAGTTATCGTTCCGTCGAAACGCTTGATCGAATACAAAGAAGCCATGGTATTCGGTTTTATGGGGGTGTTGAAGGAACGGAATGCCATCAACGTTTTGGCCTCGGTAACCGGGGCCGAACGTGATTCGAGTAGCGGGGCCCTATTCAAGCCTTCCCCACATCAACCTTGACCCAATATCGGCCGCTTTTTACGGACCGTGACGATCAAGGCTACCGAACACCAGCCACAAATCGCCAGCCCAATGAACAAGGGCAAGGCGGTATCTTCGAGATAAATGCCGATCCAAGAAGCAATGGGGACCGAGATCATGGTCGAAACAAAGCCATTGATCGCAGCACCTATGCCCGCAATATGACCGATGGGTTCCATGGCAATGGAACGGAAATTACCCCACATGAACCCCAAACAGAAAAACTGAAAGAACAGAAATGCCACTAAAACGGATACGTTCGGATTGGGCGCGTTCCAGAAAAGGATCACGTACAATAAGGCAATCGCACTAAAAGCCACCGTGGCCGCCATGGAAAGTTTGCGCATTCCGAAACGCAAGACCATGGTGCCATTGGTAAAAGTCGAAGTACCGATGGATATTGCCAAGGCGGCGAACAAAAACGGGAAGGCTTCACGCATGCCGTATTGGTCTTCGAAAATATGTTGGGCCGAACTCAAGTAGACCAAAAAGGCGCCGGTCACCAGTCCGGATACGAACGTAAAAGCAACGGTCTCTGGGTAACGCAACATTTCTTTGGCCCCGGCCAGAAAACTCTTTCCGGAGAATTTGATCTTATATTCAGGTTTTAACGTCTCCCGCTGTCTTTTCCAAAACCAAATCCACAGCAGGGCGGCCAAAAAAAGGTGGACATAAAAAATGGTCTGCCAATTGAACTGATCCAGGATCACCTTCCCGATCGCGGGGGCGACCACGGGCACCAAAATGAAGAAGGCGGTAACGAACGACATGATTCGGGCCATATAATCCCCTTTGTACATGTCTCGAATGATCGAGATCGCGATGGTGCGATGCGATGAAAGCCCTATCCCCTGAAGGATCCGACCAACGACCATCACCTCAAGGTTTTGCGCCAGAAGACAGATGACACTGGCCAACCCGAACACCACAAATCCGGCATAAACCATTGGCTTTCGGCCATATTGATCTGAAAGTGGCCCGAAGAACAATTGACCTACCCCCAATCCTAAAAAAATCATGGTTACAAAAAGCTGGTGGTCTTTTGGGTCGGAGCTGTGGATCGTCTGTCCTATATCGGGAATGGCCGGCAATAGGGTATCGATCGCCAAGGCCACGATCGACATCAAAGAAGCCATTAAGGCAATGAATTCAAAGTTGGGCTTCGCTGCCGATTTTTCCATCGGATAAAGGTAGGTACACCAAATGAAGGGAGGAACTTTTATCCTGATTGTTTTGCTTGGTCAAGCGAATTTTTCGAATTGGACATTGTTAAAGGCCCATGGGGATCCAAGGCCGTTCCAAACCCTAGGACCGGGCTTGTTTTTGAACGCCCGTCCGTTTTGATAGGTGGTACGACTGGGTTCAAATGTGTACCTTTGAGGGCAAATTATCGTACATGCTCATCATAGGGATCGCGGGTGGCACCGGATGCGGAAAGACGACCGTTGTCAATCAAATTACCGAAGAACTACCGACCAAGGAGGTCGTAGTGATTTCACAAGACTCCTATTACAATGATTTGGCCCATTTGACCAAGGAAGAACGGGGTAAAATCAACTTCGATCACCCCAATTCCATTGATTTTGAGCTTTTGATCCAGCATATCACGGATCTTAAAGCCGGAAAAGCCGTCGAAATCCCGGTCTATTCCTTTGTGGAGGAAACGCGGATGTCCGAAACCATATTGACCGAACCCAAACGGGTGATCATCGTTGAGGGTATATTGGTATTGAGCAATGCCCAATTGAGGGATTTGTTCGACATCAAGATCTTCGTTCATGCCGATTCGGATGAACGCCTGATCCGCAGGTTACAGCGCGACATCAAAGAACGAGGGCATGATCTCGAGAAAGTGCTGCACCGCTACCAATCGGCGGTAAAACCCATGCACAATCAATTTATAGAGCCTTCAAAGGAATTCGCAGACATCATCATCCCCAACAACCATTACAACACCGTGGCCGTCGATATGGTGCGCACGATCGTCAATGACAAACTGTAACGCTGATGGGATGGTCTGAATTCAAAAAGAAAAAATGGGTCAAGGTGTTCGCCAATACCTATGTGTTGGTACTTACCATTTTTGTGGTTTGGATGGCCTTTTTCGATACCAACTCCCTGTTGATCCACAACGAGCTCCAAAACGAAATCAACAAGTTGGAACAGCAAAAGGAATTTTTGAAAAAGGAAATCCAAAAGGATAAAGCCGCACTGGAAAAATTATCGAGTCCCGAAGCCTTGGAAAAATATGCCCGCGAGCGTTATTACATGAAAAAAGACAACGAAGAGGTGTTTTTGATCGAATACGAAGACAGCATTCCACCTAAAAAGGACGAGTAAACGTATGGGAAAGCAGTTATTTTCAGAATTCGGCGCCGTTTCGGCCAAGCAATGGAAACAGCAGATCCAAATGGATCTGAAAGGGGCCGATTACAACGATACCTTGGTTTGGGAATCTTTGGAAGGACTCCACATCAAACCCTTCTACCATGCCGAAGACCTTGCCGAACAACCGCTTTTTTCTACGGGTCGGATCGCGTGGAATATGGGCCAACGGATTGTGGTCGAAGACCCCCTGAAAGCGAATACCCGAGCCTTAGATGCCCTAGCAAGGGGGGCGCAAAGCCTGTTTTTCAGCATCCCGCGAATCGAACTTGCCGTCGGCAGCTTATTTGATGGAATCGATCTCACCAAAATACCGGTCCATCTTGAATTCGGTTTCCTTGATGCGTCAACCATCACCGGATTACTGGGTTCCTTCCCGGCGAACTCCCTCGTTTGTCTGCATATCGACTTGATCGGAAACTTGAATCGAAGTGGCAATTGGTACCATGACATGTCCCAGGACCATGCTCATTTCGATGCCATACTGGCCTATTGTGAACGTCAGGGCATTACGCATGTTATAGGTTGCGATATGACCCAATACCAACATGCGGGGGCGAATTGCATCCAACAACTGGCTTATGGGGTCGCCCATGCCAACGAATACCTGAACCATCTCAAGGGCCTCAATAAAACAGCAGGTCCCATAAGTTTCCAAGTGGCGGTAGGAAGTAATTACTTTTTTGAGATTGCCAAACTCCGGGCCCTGCGCTGGCTATGGCAGAGCTTATCAAAGGCCCACGGTAATAGCGTACCCTGTCATATCGTAGCCCAACCATCGCTTCGCAATAAAACCCTGTACGATTACAATGTCAATATGCTGCGAACGACCAGCGAATTCATGGCGGCGGCATTAGGTGGCGCCGATACGATTTGTAGCCTGCGCTATGACCACTTGTATCACGACGACAACGAATTCGGTGACCGGATCGCCCGCAATCAATTGATCATCCTACAAAAAGAGAGTTTTCTAGCTAGTGCATCGACCCATAGTGACGGGGCCTATTATATCGAAACATTGACCCACCAATTGGCACAAAAAGGACTGGACCTTTTCAAGCAAATCGAACACGGAGGCGGTTTTCTTCAACAATTGAAAAAAGGGATAATCCAGAAAAAAATAAAAGCTTCTGCACAAAAGGAACAGCGATTGTTCGATGAGGGCAAACTTGTATCCATCGGTACCAACAAATACCCGAACGCTTCGGATGCCATGGGGCACGACCTTGAACGAGATCCATTCATGGCATCCCGAAAAACGAAAACCATCGTCGAACCGATCATTGCCAAACGATTGGCCGAGACCATCGAAAAGGAACGACTTGCCAACGAAACCAAAAAAACCTAACCCATGGCTAGACTGGACGTACAGGATTTGCAGTTGTCAGGCACCCAAGATGGGGCCGCACGCACGCCTATGGCACATGAAGGTTTCGCTGCCGGTATCGCCCCGTTCTTAAGGGGACCGTACAGCACGATGTACGTGCGTCGACCATGGACCATCAGGCAATATGCCGGTTTTTCGACCGCTGAGGAAAGTAACGCCTTCTACCGGCGCAATCTCGCTGCAGGACAAAAAGGGCTGTCGGTGGCCTTTGACCTGCCTACCCACCGTGGTTATGATAGCGACAATGAACGTGTCGTCGGCGATGTAGGAAAGGCGGGCGTTGCCATCGATTCGGTCGAAGACATGAAAGTCCTCTTTCAAGACATCCCTCTGGATAAGATGTCGGTATCGATGACCATGAACGGGGCCGTATTGCCTATTATGGCTTTCTATATCGTGGCCGCCGAAGAACAAGGGGTCTCCAAGGAGTTGCTCGCGGGCACCATCCAAAACGATATTTTGAAAGAGTTCATGGTACGGAATACTTACATCTACCCCCCAAAACCGTCGATGCAACTCATAGCGGATATTTTTGAATACACCAGCCAAAACATGCCCAAGTTCAATAGCATCAGTATCTCGGGCTATCACATGCATGAGGCGGGCGCCCCTGCTGCCTTGGAATTGGCCTATACCTTGGCCGATGGGGTCGAATACATCCGTACTGGATTGAAGGCCGGATTACAGGTCGATGATTTCGCCCCCCGCCTTTCTTTTTTCTGGGGCATCGGTATGGATCATTGTACGGAAATCGCCAAAATGCGGGCCGCGCGCATGCTTTGGGCGAAATTGCTACGACAATTCGAACCGAAGAACCCGAAATCATCCATGCTACGTACCCATTGCCAAACCAGTGGTTGGAGCTTGACCGAGCAAGACCCTTTCAACAATGTGGCCCGAACGACCATTGAGGCCATGGCGGCGGTTTTCGGCGGCACCCAAAGCCTGCACACCAACGCCTTGGATGAAGCCATCGCCCTACCTACCGATTTTTCAGCACGAATTGCGAGGAACACCCAATTGTTCTTGCAAGAAGAGACCCAGATCACCAAAACGGTCGACCCTTGGGCCGGCAGTCATTTCATTGAGGACCTCACCGCCCAAATTGCGGAAGAAGCCTGGGATTTGATGGAAGAGGTCGAAAAAATCGGGGGCATGACCCGGGCGATCGAAGAAGGCATACCGAAACGGCGGATCGAAGAGGCCGCTGCCAAAAAACAAGCCCGTATCGATAGCGCCAGGGATACCATCGTCGGCGTGAACGAATTCGTACTGGAAGACGAAGACGAACTACAGATCTTGGAAGTCGACAACCGCAAGGTTCGCGAGCAACAACTGGCTCGATTGACGAGCGTCAAACAAGGTCGCGATGCGAAAGCAGTAAGCCGAATCCTAGCGCAGCTCACCGAGTCCGCAGAACGAAAGTCAAAAGGTGAAAGTGGTGAAAATTTGCTAGCTTTAGCAGTATCGGCAGCGCGTGCCAGGGCCACCTTGGGTGAAATCAGTGACGCCCTTGAAAAGGCCTTTGGTCGCTATCGCGCGAAAGTTCAAGCAATCAGTGGCGTGTATTCCAAGGAAATCCAAAACGACGATACCTTTTTAAAAGCCAAACAAATGGCCGATGCCTTTGCACAAAGTGAAGGCAGACGCCCGAGGATCATGGTCGCCAAGATGGGCCAGGACGGCCACGATCGAGGTGCCAAGGTGGTAGCGACAGGCTATGCCGACCTCGGCTTCGATGTCGATATCGGGCCCTTGTTCCAAACCCCGCAAGAAGTGGCCAAACAAGCCATCGAAAATGACGTACACATCTTAGGGATTTCGTCCTTGGCGGGCGGCCACAAAACGCTGGTGCCCCAGGTCATCGAGGAATTGGCGCGTTTCGGGCGCGAGGATATCATGGTCATCGTGGGTGGGGTCATCCCGAAACAAGACTACCAAAGTCTGTTCGATGCCGGGGCGATCGCCGTATTCGGACCGGGTACGAAAATCAGTGAAGCGGCCATCGAATTATTGGAAATCCTAAAGGATTAGGGCATCCATAAAGGGATGATCAAAATTTGATTTAAACTTTAACTTACTTTAACGGCAAGGTCTTAACTTATTCACCTTGTGTTAACAATTTGCGTTTTCCATCCTTATAAATAATCGTATTTTTAACCCCTAACTTACTTGATGAATGGGCAAAATCATTGCTATTGCGAATCAGAAAGGAGGCGTAGGAAAGACGACCACTTCGGTGAATCTTGCAGCTTCTTTGGGTGTTCTTGAAAAGAAAGTATTGTTGATCGATGCCGACCCCCAGGCAAATGCCACCTCTGGTTTAGGGGTAGCGGTCGAATTGGTCGAAAAAGGGACCTACCAATTGTTGGAGCATACCGCGACCGCAATGGAGACTATCGTTAGTACCGATTCGCCCAATGTCGATCTGATTCCCGCCCATATCGATTTGGTGGCCATTGAAATCGAATTGGTCGACAAGGACAATCGCGAATACATGATGAAAGAAGCCATTCAAGGGCTTCGGGAAACCTACGATTACATTCTGATCGATTGCGCTCCTTCATTGGGGCTGTTGACCCTGAATGCCCTTACCGCGGCCGACTCGGTAATGATCCCGATCCAATGCGAATATTTCGCTTTGGAAGGATTGGGCAAATTGCTCAATACGATCAAAAGCGTGCAACGCATCCACAATACCGAACTCGATATCGAAGGCATGCTGTTGACCATGTACGATTCAAGATTGCGTTTATCGAACCAAGTGGTCGAAGAGGTCAAGAAACACTTCGCCGATATGGTGTTCGACACCATCATCCAACGGAACGTAAAGTTGAGTGAAGCACCAAGTTATGGTGAAAGCATTATCAAGTATGATGCGAGTAGCAAAGGGGCTTCGAATTACTTGAACTTGGCCAATGAGATATTGAACAAAAACAAGGAGACAGTCTAGATGGCGAAGGCAACCAAAAAACAAGCGCTTGGCAGGGGCCTATCAGCGCTTTTGAAAGATCCGGAAAACGACATCCAAGCCGTAGGCGATAAGAACGCCGATAAGGTCATCGGCAATGTCGTGGAATTGGATATCGCTTCGATCGAAGTCAATCCGTTCCAACCGCGCTCTAATTTCAATGACGAAAACTTAAAGGAACTGGCCGGATCCATCCGCGAACTAGGCATCATACAACCCATCACGGTACGTAAATTGGGGTATGACAAATTCCAATTGGTATCCGGGGAGCGAAGGTTCAGGGCTTCGAAAATCGTCGGTTTGAAAACCATTCCGGCCTACATCCGTATCGCCAATGATCAAGAATCACTGGAGATGGCCTTGGTAGAGAATATCCAAAGGCAGGACCTGGATCCCATTGAAATCGCCTTGTCCTACCAGCGTTTGATCGATGAAGTCAAGGTGACCCAAGAGAAGCTCAGCGAACGGGTGGGTAAAAAACGATCGACCATCACCAACTACCTGCGCTTGTTGAAATTGCATCCGATCATACAGACGGGCATGCGCGATGGTTTCGTAAGCATGGGTCATGGGCGTGCCCTGATCAACATGGAGAAAAAGAAAGACCAGATCGCGATATATGAAAAGGTCGTTGCACAACAACTTTCAGTGCGGGAAACCGAGGCATTGGTACGTGCGATAAAATCCGGGAAGGACTCGGTTTCGGAGAAATCGGGAGGCAATAAGGAGCTACCCGGTTACATTAGCAAAAGCCTTTCCGATATCAAAGACCACTTGGCCGTTAAGGTCAGTGTTGCCGCTTCGGCCAATGGCAAGGGTAAAATCGTCATTCCTTTCCATTCGAAGGAAGAATTCCAACGTCTAAAAAAATTACTCTCGGGTGAATAACGGCTTCCGTTTAGGGCTTTGTTTGTTTTTCATCGGCGTTTTGGGCATGGCACAAGAAACCGAAGTGCAGGAAGAAAACACCCAAAAAACCGACTCGGTCCATACTGATTTCAAAAAGAAGGGGGTTACCTTCGAAGAGGTGGCCTACGAAAAAGTGGCCATCAACCCCTTGGCACCGAGTAAGGCGGCCTTTTATTCGGCCATTATGCCGGGTTTAGGGCAAATCTACAACAAACGGTACTGGAAAGCCCCCATCGTCTGGGGTGCTATCGGCATCGGCATTTACAACTATTCGACCAATAATACCCGATACAATCAGTTTCGTGACGCCTTTAAACGGCGCTTGGCAGGCTTCACCGACGACCAGTTCTACGATACGAACAATGATGGCTTCGGCCCCGACTTTTCGGATAGTTCGCTTCAGGACGCCCAAGAAAGTACCCAGCGGAACCGCGATTTGTGGTTGGTGGTCACCATTGGCTTTTATGCCTTGAACATCATCGACGCCAATGTCGATGCCCACCTCAAACAATACAATGTCAACGAGCAATTGGGTATCGATTTCAAGCCGTTCATGAACCTGAACGAAGTAACCGGAGAACCCTATTTTGGCATGGCACTAGCCGTAACCTTTTGACCTATGAACATCGCCTTATTCGGATATGGAAAAATGGGCAAAATGCTCGAAAAGCTCGGTACGGTACGAGGGCATTCAATCGTGGCCAAGCTGGATGAAGGCTCTGACACCCCGGATTTCACTTCCGTTGACGTAGCCATTGACTTTAGCACGCCCGATGCGGCCTTTAACAACATCGAGCGTTGTTTCGAAGCGAACATCCCCATCATTTCAGGTACCACCGGATGGCTGGCCCGCTTTGAGGAAGCCGTGGCCCTATGCGAACGGAAAAAAGGCGCCTTTATCTATGCCTCGAATTTCAGTTTAGGTGTCAACTTGTTCTTCGCCCTCAACCGGCAATTGGCCCACATGATCAAAGGACATGGGTACCAAGTAGCCTTAGAAGAAATACACCATACCCAAAAGTTGGATGCCCCAAGCGGAACGGCCATCAGTCTGGCCGAAGGCATTATGGCCGAAGCCGGATATTCAGGCTGGAGCTTAAATGAAACCGAAGCGAACAAGGTGCCGATCAGCGCCGTCAGGGAGGGCACGGTACCCGGCACCCATACGATCGATTATACCAGTGCGGTCGATACCATCCGGATACAACATACGGCACACAACAGGGAAGGGTTCGCCTTGGGAGCCCTTATCGCGGCTGAATGGATCATTGGCAAACAAGGGGTATTTAGTATGAAAGATGTGTTAAACCTTGGCTAGGACGTAACAAAGCCTGCCGAATCGGGTCTAAAACAAAAAAGATATGGACAGTACACAGTGGTTACTTTTTATTTTGATCGTTCAGGTCATCCACTTTCTCGGAACGTGGAAACTGTATGTCAAGGCCGGACGCAAAGCCTGGGAGGCGGCGATTCCGGTCTATAATGCCATCATATTGATGCGCATCATCAACCGCCCTAATTGGTGGGTGTTGCTCTTGTTCATCCCGATCATCAATTTATTGATGTTCCCGGTAGTTTGGGTCGAGACCATTCGAAGTTTTGGAAAGAACAAACTTGTGGATACCTGGTTGGTCATTTTAACCCTCGGCTTCTATATCTATTACATCAACTATACCCAAGACGTCACCTATATCGAAGATCGTGACCTAAAGCCGAAGTCAGGCTTGGGGGAATGGGTCAGTTCGATTGTTTTTGCCGTAGTGGCCGCTACCTTCGTACATACCTATTTCATGCAGCCGTATGTAATCCCGACGGGATCTTTGGAACGCACCTTACGCATTGGGGATTTCTTGTTCGTCAGTAAATTCCATTTCGGGGCGCGAACCCCGATGACCGCTGTGGCCGCACCTATGGTGCACGATACCCTACCCCTGATCAAAACCCGTTCGTATCTGCGTAAGCCCCAGATCCCCTATTTCCGACTGCCTGGTTTGAGCACCCCGAAAAAGAACGACATCGTTGTTTTTAGCTGGCCTGCCGATACGGTTCGCGTATTTTTTAAGGCGGAAAAAGCGGTTCAAAAACCCATTGACAAAAAATCGAATTATGTAAAGCGCTGCGTCGGCACGCCCGGTGATTCTCTAGAAGTGCGAGATGGCTTCGTCTTTATCAATGGCGAACAATTGCAGCTTTCCGATCGGGCCAAAGTATTGAACAACTACATCGTTTATGGTAGTAAAGGGGTTTCAAGCCGATTGCTGAACAAAGAAAAAGGGGTCGATGCCGAAGACTTCCAACGCACCTACCTGACCGCCTCATTGAACCAGACCCAGGCCAATGGCCTCTCGAGATACGTCATGAACTATCGCCAACGCGATGACGGGCAACTGGAATTGTTCACTGATGAAACCGGAATTCCGACTGAACTGATTCGCGCATTAAGACTGTCGTTAAAAGAGGTCACTCCCAGGGAACGGGTGGCCAACCTAACCGATGCCATGGTCGAGGAATTGCGCAAGAACCCCGCTATCGATTCGGTCGTTATGGAAGTACTACCCAAGGGCCAACCCGGATACAACATTTTTCCGCAAAGTCCCTATTACAAATGGAATGTCGACAATTTCGGGCCCATCTACATTCCGAAAGCGGGCACGACCGTTGCCATTAACAAACGCACCATACCGCTGTATAAAAAAATCATCAGGGATTACGAACACAACGAGGTCGAAGTTACCGCCGATAAGGTGTTGATCAACGGACAGGAAGTGGATTCCTATACCTTTCAACAGGATTATTATTGGATGATGGGTGACAATCGCGATCATTCGGAAGACAGTCGCGCTTGGGGTTATGTGGCCGAAGACCATATCGTCGGAAAACCGGTGTTCATTTGGTTGAGCTTCGATAATTTTCAAGATGGGATAAGGTTCAATGAAAAATTCAGATGGGATCGTATGTTCACTACCGTGGGCGGCAGCGGGGAACCTGTCTCCTATTTTCGGTATTTCTTGATGGCCTTGGCGGCTTGGCTGATCATCGATTACGTTCGAAAACGACGTAAACAGCAATCGGCCTAAGCGTTTTGGAAACCCTCTTACATCCGGTCTACTTCCCTAACCTGGTTACGGCCAAGGCATTGACCATGGCTGATGTGGTATGGGAAAACGAAGACAATTTCCAAAAACAGACCTATCGCAACCGCTGCTATATCTGTACGGATCAAGGCAAGCACATGCTGAACGTACCCATACAACATGTGGGGGGCTCCGATGGTCGGCAAAAATACAAGGAGGTCAGAATCGACCATAGCGAACGTTGGCAGCTGCGTCATTGGCGTACTCTACAGACCGCGTACCGCACTTCGGCGTTTTTTGAGTTTTATGAAGACGATTTGGCCCCGATTTTCGAACGACGATTCGAATTCTTGATTGATTTGAACTTTGCGACCCTCGAGTTCATTACTAGCAGCTTGGGCCTTGAAATGCCAACCTCCAAGACCCAACAGTACGACCCGCGACCAACTGGGGTTACTGATTTGCGTCATCTCGCCATCGCCAAAGGGGAAAAAAGCTGGGCAACGGAACCTTATTTTCAAGTTTTCGGTGACCGTCATGGGTTTATCGGGAACCTCAGTGTGCTGGACTTGCTTTTCAATGAAGGCAGCAATGCCCTAACTTATTTGGAAAATCAGAAAATCGGGATTTAGTGTTACGCGAATTCGTTCATTACGGCATCCATTTTCTCTTGCCTTTTCTAATCGCCCTTTGCTTTCCGGTTGAAAGACGACGCACCGTGATCCTAATCTTTTTGGGTGCCATGGTCATCGATATCGATCATTTGCTCGCCGATCCGATCTTCGATCCCAATCGGTGCAGTATTGGCTTTCATCCCCTGCATAGTTATGTGTCGATAGCCGGCTATGCCCTTTTGGCCCTATTCAGGAAAACACGCTTGTTCGGTTTGGCCCTGCTCCTCCATATCGCCGCCGATTTCTGGGATTGTCTATGGCTCTGAAACCATTCGCATTGTGGCCATAACCGGGAAATGATCGGAAAGCTCGATATCGAAGTTTTGGTGCGCGATGACCTCGAATTTCGGATCTACGAAGATGTAATCGATCCGCATCGGGTAGCCGAGCAAGCGATAGGTCGTACCGAAACCGGTTCCTTTCTCTTGGAAGGTATCCTTCAACCCACTTGATAGTTTGCGATAAATGTTCGAAAACTGGGTATTGTTCAAATCGCCCACAACGATTCGTTTGTGCTTGTTTTCGGCCATATGGGTGCGCAAGACCTCAACTTGCTCCTGTTGCTTTTGCATACCCCTATAGACCCGTTGCATAAGCTTTTCGGAATCAGAGGCATTGATCTTGTCAGGAACTACCTTAAAAGATTGCAGATGCACGTTATACAGGCGAACCGTATCACCTGAAACCAACAAATCTGCATAAATCGCCTTATTCGAGCTTTTGGGGAAATCAATATCATCTACAGCCACGATCGGATGTTTCGAATAGACGGCCTGGATCACGCGTCCATCGTGTTTGCCATATTCGAAATCAACGAACCGATAAGGATACTGCTGGCTAAGGTGATGGCTCCATTTTTTGGCATAATTGTATTCTTGGAAACAGACCACATCAGCGTCTTGGGTCGCCACGAATTCCATCACAAGACTATCAACGTTCGCGATCCGCAAATGCTCATTCTTATTGAGATTGCGCACATTGAAACTCAGTACACTGAACCCCCCGTCGGTTTCATTGGAGGTCGGGAACTTATAGAAGCTATCGAAAAGTAAATACCCCAATACCAATAGGGACAAGGAAAGTATCACCAGTTTACGCTTGTTCATCCACCAAAACAGTACAAAACCGATATGGACCATTACGAAAAAAGGGGTGAATAAACTCAAAACGGAGAGTTTGCCAATTGTTGCTACCGAGAAAAACGGAATCAATAGGGTAACCCCGAACAATATCGCGAACACGATATTGAAGAAAAAAATCCATTTCTTGCCCCCCGACATTTTTTTCAAATTCAATCTCCTTTACCTGCCTTGAACAAAAAATCCTTCTCTGCCTTAGAAAGGCTTTCGTAGCCCGATTTGCTGATCTTATCGAGAATCGCATCGATTTTCCGCTGGGTGGTCTCCTTGTCATAATCGACCCCCTTTCCTTTGCGGACATCCTTCTTATTGTACACCGTTTTCAATGGGGCTTTGCGTTCTCGGGGTTTGAAAAGATCAGCCATCTTATCGACTAGGTTCGAGAACCCGGCCCCGATATCCTTACCTTGTACGAGCTGTCGGGCATAGATATACCCAAGAAAGGCACCCCCTAAATGGGCCAATCGCCCACCTACATTGGCGCCGTATTGGATCTGAATCAAATCGACCAAGACAAAAAAGGCCCCGACATACCATAATTTCACATTGAAAAAGATAATCCGGACTTCTTGGTTGGGGATATAAGCACAGATAAAGATCAAGACCGCGGTCACCCCTGCCGATGCCCCTATCAGCGAGGAATTGGTGTTCAATAAAGCCGGGAAAATATTGTAGCTCAGCAAAAAGACCAAACCACCGACGATGACCCCGAGAAAGTATACGTTGATGAACCGCCTGGCGTCAAAGAGGTTCAAGAAGATACGGCTAGCGAAATAAAGCATCAGCATGTTCCAGAAAATATGCCCGAATCCGGAATGGAAAAACGAGTAGGTCACTAGCGACCACGGTTGGGTAAGAAAACCCATAAGCGACTTGGGCAGTTCGAACCACCGCATCACGAAGTCGTTCGGTACTTGCAAAAGATAGGTGCCGATACCGTTCAATAAAAAGACCGCAACATTGATGGCGATCAATTTTTCGGCAATGTTCAAACGGGCGAACTGGTATTTGAGATCTGAATTTGCCATTAGCGGTCCCAGCGATTATTGTTGAATTGATTCTTTTTCCAATACCACATCATGACGAATCCGATGAGTGCCCCACCGATGTGCGCGAAGTGCGCGATGCCGGTATTGACGTTACTGAAACCGAAAAACAGATCCCCCAGGATGATCAAGGGCACGAAGTATTTCGCTTTGATTGGAATCGGCAAGAAAATCAACATCAATTCAGCGTTCGGATAAGAGAAGGCGAAGGCGACCAAAACGCCGTACACCGCACCAGATGCCCCCACGGCCGGTGCATTGAATGCAGAAAGGAACCCGTCAATGGTACCCTGGGAAGCCAGTCGGTACCAATCGGGACTGTATTGTCCTTTCGATAGAATCTCGATGACTTGGCTTTTCTGCATGCCGGATCCGAGAATGACGTCCAGGCCCTCATTGAAAAAATAATAGTTTGCGGCCGTATGGATCAAGGCCGCACCGATACCCGCCGAAAAATAGAAAAACAGAAACTTGTTCCGTCCCCACATACGCTCCAAGGGTGAGCCGAATGCCCATAAGGCATACATATTGAAAAGAATGTGGAAAAAACCGCCGAAATCATGTAGGAACATATGGGAAACCACTTGCCACCATTGAAAATTGGCGTTCTCAGGAAACCATAAGGCCAAATATTGATAGAGCATATCGCCATAACCGGCGATACCAGCAATAAAGAAGATGACATTAATGATGATAAGATGCTTTATAGCCTCGGTCAGTCTTCCCATTTATTCGAATCTTTTGTCAATTTCATTTAAGTCGATGGTCGTATAGACCACCTTACCCGAAGGGCTCAATTTTGGTTCGGAACATGCGAATAGGTCATCGACCAAAACCAATTGGGCATCCATTTCCAATGCCTGACCGTTCTTGATGGCCATGGCCTCACTCAATACCTTGCTCAACAGCTCCCGTTGTGAAAATACGGTATTTACGGTTTGGTTATCTTGGAAACTTGCCAATAAATCCTCCAATACCGTGCCAACCATACTTTCTGTCATGCCGACCGGTATACCTGTCACTTTTACTTTTTCGGAACCAGCATCCTCCAAGGAAAATCCCATTTTCACCAAATCAGCCTCCATTTCTTGAAAGGCTTGGAAATCTTTGGCAGGCAAATCAATATCCAACGGAAAGAGCAATTGTTGGGTCACCGCCTTTTGCGACTCCGAGGCGGCCAAGAACCGCTCGAACAAAATGCGTTGATGCGCCCGGTTCTGGTTGATGGCCAACAGGCCCGAACGCAAGGTCGACACGATGTACTTGTTGCGTAGCTGAAAAATCGACCGTTGTTGTGCTATCGCGGCTTCGGTTCCTTCGAACAAGTCGCTTGACGCCGCTTCCGATTCGACTTCGATGCTACTGAAAGACAGGTCGGCACCTTTGGGGTCATCACCGAACAGGCTTTCCCAACCGGCAACACTTTTACGTTCTTGGGTGGGTGCTGCGAAAGGATTGAAGGTACGATCAACGCTTACCGTGGGCATGCTCGCTTCCTTCTGCTCATAGTGGTACGGGGTATCCAAATTACCATCACGCTCAAAATCAAGGATCGGTGCGATATTGAACTGCCCCAAGCTATGTTTTATCGCTGAGCGCAATATAGCGTACAAGGCATTTTCATCATCGAACTTCACTTCGGTCTTGGTAGGATGGATGTTGATATCGATCGCACCCGGATCAACCGTGAGGTACAAAAAATACCCTGGATGCACGTCGGTTTTCAACAAGCCCTCAAAAGCCGAAAGCACGGCATGGTGCAGGTACGGACTTTTTATAAATCGGTCGTTGGCGAAAAAGAACTGTTCCCCCCTACTCTTTTTGGCGAATTCAGGTTTGCAGACGAAGCCGGAGACGGTCACGACCTCAGTGGTCTCATTCACGGGCACCAGGCGTTCATCCATCCGGTTACCGAAAATTTGGGTGACCCGTTGGCGGTGGTTGCCAGAAGGGAGGTTGAACAATTCG
This sequence comes from Flavobacteriaceae bacterium, assembly GCA_013214065.1. Lineage (GTDB taxonomy): Bacteria > Bacteroidota > Bacteroidia > Flavobacteriales > Flavobacteriaceae > Flagellimonas_B > Flagellimonas_B algarum. Next base: position 118,217 of record JABSPK010000008.1, on the reverse strand, counting down.
GAACCGTTATGGTACATACTGAAAGTCACGTCAGGGTGCACCAATGCAACGCGTTGGAACTCGTCAATGATATGGCGAAGCTCTACTTGGTCGGATTTTAAAAAATTGCGACGGGCCGGAATATTGAAAAATAAGTTCTTGATGGCGATGGACGTCCCTTTCGGGCTGGCACAGGCTTCTTGTTCGATGACCTTGCTCCCTTCAATCCGGATTTGGGTACCCAATTCGGAGTTATCGGGTTTGGTCAGCATTTCTACATGGGCGATTGCGGCAATCGATGCCAAAGCCTCGCCTCGAAACCCCTTGGTAGACAATTTAAAAAGATCATCGGCCGAAGCTATTTTCGAAGTGGCATGACGTTCAAAAGACAATCGGGCATCGGTATCGCTCATACCGCTGCCGTCGTCAACGACATGGATCAACACCTTACCACCGTTCTTGACGATCAGCTTGACGGTAGTTGCCTGGGCATCGATGGCATTTTCAAGCAGTTCCTTGACTACGGAAGCCGGTCGTTGTACCACTTCACCCGCTGCTATTTGATTGGCAACATGGTCTGGTAAAAGTTTAATGATATCTGCCATTTACCGTCGAAAGAATATCGAGAGATCGAAATCGATGATATACAGGAACACCAGTACCAATATGGCCAAAATGATGAAGAAGCGAATACGCATGTTCGCATCGCCTTCGGTCTTCAAATCATCGAATGCCGAAGTGACCTTGTTTTTTAAGCCGCGTTGGGTGTGCGCCGTAGTTCGAAACTGATCCAGTTTATGTTCGATTTTATACGGATTGCCTTGCCCCTTGTAGTATCTGGGCTTGTACTCGAACGTTCTGTTTCTCTTAAGCTTTAAAAAATTCCGCATTACATCCTACCGTAGGGTATCAAAGGTACTTAAAATGCGAGCAGAAGTGCCATTCGCCAAGCCAAAAAATGTTAACAAAGCAAGCCGGTGAAATGGAAAGGGATGTCCTTAATCCCGGCCTAAAACGGCCATTTGGATTGCAGCTATCGCCGCTTCGACCCCTTTGTTGCCATGCTCCCCACCACTTCGGGCCCTTGACTGTGCGATGGTATCATCGGTCAAAACACAAAAAATGACCGGCACATCATAGGCTACATTCAGGTCTTTGATCCCCAATGCAGTTGCTGAACATACGAAGTCAAAATGGCTGGTTTCCCCACGGATCACATTTCCGATGGCAATGACCGCATCGACCTTCTTCGTGGTCAACAGCTTTTTGCAACCAAAGGTAAGTTCGAAACTTCCGGGCACGTTCCAACGGATGATATTTTCAGCCGAGGCCCCACAGTCGATTAGGGCATCATAGGCGCCTTGGTAGAGGGCTTCCGTTATTTCGGCATTCCATTCCGAAACGACCAATCCGAATCGCAAGGGTCCGGCATCCGGCACCTTGGATCGATCATAGGCCGAAAGGTCTTTATTGGTGGTGGCCATAAGCCTATTGTTTTGCCGAACCGATCAATACGTCGATGTTGCTTGCTTGGCTTGACTTCGAATACGCTTCTTTGATGCGTTCGAAATAGCTGAGTGCCTTATCAGGGTAGCCGAGTTCCAAAGACAGGATACCCGCCTTGTACAGAAACTTCGGGGTAGTGTATTCATTATCGCTATGGGCGATGGCTTGCTCGTAATAATCCAAGGCATCCTCCGCTTGATCGAGCTGTGAAAACGCATCACCGATACCTCCTTTGGCCAAGGCACCCAAAACTTCGTCGTCTGAGCTGAACTGCTCAAGATAGGTAATGGCTTCTTGATAGTTTTGGTTGTTCAAATAGGCCATACCGGCCGAATAGCTGGCCAGATTCGCAGCTTTCGTCCCTTTGTACTCATCGATGATGTCAAGGAAACCATATTTACCTTCAGCACCGTTCAAGGCAAGGTTCAACAGGGAGTCACGTGCACTTTCGTCGGCCATGGCCTGATCGAAATATTGCTGCGGATAGTACAGCTCGTTGGCAGCACTGGCTTCTTTGGGTTTCTGGATGAATTGGATGTAGGCCAGGTAACCCAAGATACCCAAGGCGACGACCATAATGGTTCCTAAAATGTAGTTTTGGTTTTTGGAGACCCAAGCTTCCGTCTTCGAAGCACTTTCGTCCAAGGTGCTGAAAACTTCGGCCGTCGTACTGTTCATCTCTTCGATCTGAGCCTCTTCCGCCTTGTTTTTAGGTTTATATCCCCGCTTTTTATATGTTGCCATCCGTCATTTTATTAATCGCGCAAAAATAAAGGTTTTATCAAAAACGGAAGGCAAATTATTCGTTATTTTTGGATTCTTTGGCGACTTCGCATTTGCATCATGCCATGATGGCCTTCATTTAATTTATGCTGTTAAGACACTTATCATTAGTCAATTACAAAAATTTCGAATCGGAAAGCTTTGATTTTGACCCGACGATCAACTGTTTGGTCGGTGCGAACGGCGTAGGCAAAACCAATGTTCTCGACGCCATTTACCACCTCTGTTACGGAAAAGGGTACTTCAACCCCGTTGCCACCCAAAACGTGCGGCATGGCAGTGAATTTTTTATGATCGAAGGTCAATTTGAAAAACAAGACCAACAAGAGAAAGTGGTCTGCAGTTTTAAGAAAGGGATGAAAAAGGTCATCAAGCGCAACGGTAAGGCGTATGGAAAATTCTCAGAACACATCGGCCTCTTGCCTTTGGTCATCATCTCACCTGCCGACCGTGATTTGATCATCGAAGGCAGCGAGACCCGCAGGAAGTTCATCGATGGCGTCATTTCGCAATCCGATAAGGGGTATCTACAACACTTGATTTCGTACAACAAGGTTCTGGCCCAACGCAATTCACTGTTGAAATACTTCAGTGCGAACCAAACGTTTGATGCCGATGCCCTTGCCATCTACAACGAACAACTCGATGCTTTGGGGAACAGCATCCATGACAAAAGAAAAGCGTTTATCGCCACCTTCATTCCGATATTCAAAGAACAGTATGAAAGCATTAGCACGGCCGATGAGGGCATCGACCTGCAGTACATCAGTCAGCTCGAAAACGACAGCTTGGCCAAACTGTTGGAACGGGCACTCGACAAAGATCGGGCCTTACAGTACACTTCAGTGGGCATCCACAAAGACGACCTTGGATTTACGATCGCAGGGCACCCGATCAAACGATTCGGAAGCCAAGGACAACAAAAATCCTTTCTTATCGCCTTGAAACTGGCACAGTTCCATTTCATAAAAGAACAGGCAAAGACCACCCCGATCTTGTTGCTAGACGATATCTTCGATAAACTTGACGAAGACCGGGTGACCCAAATCGTTTCGTTGGTAAATAATGATACTTTTGGACAGTTGTTCATCAGTGACACCCATAGGCAACGTACCGAAAATGTGGTCAAACAAGTTGACCACAGTTATAAAATATTTACCTTGTAGTATGAGGAGAAAGTGCGTTATCCTGTTGTTTTTCGGATATCTGGCCTGCGGCGGTCCGGTCGATAAAGAGGCCTTGACCCATCTCAACGGTTATTGGGAGATTACCGAAGTCGAATTCCCGGATGGAGGAACCAAGCGTTATGGAATGAACCCCACCGTCGACTATTTCCAATTGGAGGGAATGCAGGGCTTCCGAAAAAAAGTACACCCGAAATTCGATGGAAGTTTCGACGCTTCCAACGACGCGGAGCCTTTTACCATGAGTGCCTTCGAAAACGGCTTTCTGATCCAATACCATGAAGCCTTGGAACCCTGGGAAGAGCGATTGGTAGCAATCGATGAAGGCTCTTTTACCATCATCAACACCGAAGGGGTACGGTATACCTACCGAAGGTATGAACCCATACGCATCGAAGAGTAATGGCCAAAAGACAAAACGAACATATTCCCTTGAGCGAAGCCTTACGTGCCTTCATTAAAGAGAATCGGTTGCAATCGGGTATCGATAAAGTCAATGTGCGCGATGCTTGGGCGAAGTTAATGGGCAATGGGGTGAACAACTACACCACACAAGTCAGTTTGAAGAACGGAACGCTGTATGTTTCCTTATCCTCATCGGTGTTGCGCCAAGAACTCAGCATGGGTAAAAGCAAGGTCGTGGCGATGCTCAATGAAGAATTGGGCAAGGAGTTGGTACAACGCTTGGTTTTGAAATAAAAAAGCCATCCGGGTCTGGATGGCTTTAGAATTCGTTTGTGGGGGTTCTTTAAAAAATCTCCCTTCCTGAAAAGTGGAACGCCGATTCAATGGAAGCGTTCTCATCACTATCGGAACCGTGAACCGCATTTTCGGCGACACTTGCCGCAAACAGTTTTCTGATGGTACCTTCAGCGGCTTCTTCCGGGTTGGTAGCCCCGATCAAGGCCCTGAAATCCTCAACGGCATTGTCTTTTTCCAACACAGCGGCCACAATAGGTCCACGGGTCATGAATTCGACCAATTCACCAAAGAACGGACGCTCGCTGTGGATTGCATAGAATTCTTGCGCGTCACGCACACTAAGTTGGGTATATTTCATGGCTGCGATTTTAAATCCCGCAGCACTGATTTTCTCAAGGATGGCACCGATGTGACCGTTTTCTACGGCATCGGGTTTGATCATTGTGAACGTTCGATTTCCTGTCATCGCTATTAAATTTTGCGCAAAAATAGTTCTTTTCCGACAACGGACAACATTCAATATGCTTGTTTTATTTGCTGTATGACCTTACCCCCATCACCCATGATTTTGAACTGGGCCGTTCGCTCGGAGGTTTTCAGTTCGATCAACCCGAAACTAGGTACCGATACCACCGACCCGACCCGGTAGGGGTTCGGCTCACTGGTGAAACCCCGATACGCATGGGTCAATCCGCTACTTGTAAAGTCGATCAGGGGATACGTAAGACCGATATCCTTTGAAGAGAATTCGGAAATATGGCGATCGCCAGATAATACAATCACCCCTTTGGCTTTGGAAGTCTTGATCATTTCGATCAACCGATCGACTTCATGCGGATGATTGGCCCACTTTTCAAAACCGTGTTCGTTCGAAAGGAACTGCACACTGCTTACGATCAAATTGAAGTCGGCTTCCGATCCATGCAGTTCATCGGCCAACCATTGCCATTGGGCTTCGCCCAAAATCGTACCTGAACCGTAGGTATTGGGTCGGTACCTCCTATTCGGGCGCTCATCGGTCGTGAGCGGGGTTCTGAAAAACCGGGTATCCAGATTAATGATTTTCACACTTGCCCCTTCTTTACGGAGTATCATGGTGGCATAGACCCCGTCGCGTTGCCTTCTTGGATCGTCGTCACCGACACCCATAAAATCCAAAAATTCACGTTGGCTTCCTTGTTTGGCGACAAACTCAGTGCCACCGTCGTTCAACCCATAATCATGATCATCCCAAGTACCGGTCACGGGTATGCTCTCGATCAGCGTAGCATAACCTGGAACCCGCTTTTGCAAAGCATAGGTTTCACGTAGTAGGGCCATGTCATCGGTATCGGCATAGACATTATCACCTCCCCATATAAAAACATCGGGATCGGCAGCAAGGATATCGTCCCAAAAGACATTGGGCGCATCATGCTTGTTACAGGAGCCGAAAGCTATGGTGAAGTCCGTGCCCACAGCAGCTTTAGTCTGGGGTGCAAGCGTTGGGCGGCAAGCACAGATCAGGATCGCGATCGAAAATAGTCCTATGGGTTTTCTCATGGTATAGCGTTTGGTTTCGCTGACAAAATTAGCATTTTGTAAAAATGGTCTCTATTATATTGTCGTATCTTTGAGCGCATGAACGTTGAAGACGCAGCTACGGTCAGGACCCTACTCTCCAAGCCACAAAAAATAGTGATCGTTCCACATAAAAACCCGGATGGGGATGCCATCGGGGCTTCATTGGGATTGCAATTGTTCCTAAAAACCATGGGGCTTGACGCCCAGGTCATTGCTCCGAACGATTATCCTAAATTTTTGAAATGGATGCCCGGAAGCCAAGAGGTCATCAATTTTGAGCGCCAGCAGCATACGGCTGAAAAGTTGATCCTTGGAGCCGGACTCGTCTTTACGATGGACTTCAACGATCTTTCTCGAGCAGGTTCCATGCAAGATACCTTGCTGCAAACGGAAGCGGATTTCATAATGATCGATCATCACCAACAGCCCGATGATTATGCCTTGGTGACCTACTCTGATGTAACGATGAGCTCGACCTGTGAAATGGTCTACAACTTTATCGCCCGTCTCGATGGTACCGACGACATCTCTGCCGATATCGCAACCTGTCTTTATACCGGGATCATGACCGATACCGGGTCTTTCAAATATCCATCCACTACCAGTGAAACTCACCGAACCGTAGCCGATTTGATCGATAAGGGAGCCCAAAACATGACCATCCATCAACAGGTTTATGACACCAACCGGCCTTCGCGACTACATTTGCTGGGCTCCGCCCTGGGAAATCTCGTGATTTTGGAGGATTACCATACCGCATACACTTGGTTGACCCAAGCTGAATTGAACAAATTTGGATACAGCAAAGGGGATACCGAAGGGTTCGTGAATTACGGACTGACCCTTGACGGTATCAATTTCGCCGTGATTTTCATTGAGAATGAAGAAGAAGGCATAATCAAGATTTCCTTTCGTTCCGTAGGCATGTTTTCAGTAAACGAATTTGCTAGAACCCACTTTTCAGGAGGTGGCCATACGAACGCCGCCGGTGGTCGGAGTACGGAAAGCATGGAACGAACTATTGCCAATTTCGAATCGCTTTTAAGCGGCTATAAAAACGAACTGGACTATTGAAAAATTACAGCATCATAGCCATGGCCCTGTTGATATGGGCATGTAAGGGTCCCGAACCGAGAAAACCCATACAGGTGAAGTCGGGGAGCTTTTTCAAGGAATCGGTAGCACGCAGTAAGAAACTGCTTGAAATCGAAGAAAAACGCATTCACAAGCTGATTGGGCAAGATAGCCTGAACACTTACTATGCCAGCCCCTTCGGCTTTTGGTACCGCTATGAACAACAGCGCGACAGCAGTTTGCCCACACCACAACCCGATGATGAGGTCGTACTCACCTACAATTTGCGCACCCTTTCGAACGATACGCTGTATACCTTCCAAGAAATCGGAAGGGTCCAGGCGGCGATCGGAAAATCGAAGTTGTTCCCGGGCTTGCGCAATGCCCTACCCTTGCTCCGAGAAGGCGAAGAAGCAACGTTCTTGTTCCCATCCCCACAAGGATATGGATATCGTGGTGACACCGATCGTATCGGTCCGAACACCCCCTTACGCGCTACGGTGAAGTTAACGCGTATCATCCCTAAAAAAGATAGTATCAATTAATCCATTATAAAATGAAAAGAACCCTGATTTTCCTATGTGCCCTTGCCTTGGTTTTGTCAAATTGCAAATCGAGCAAATACGCCGATTTGGGTGATGGCATGTATGCCGATATACAAACGACCCAAGGTGATATCGTGGTCAAATTATACCATGAGGCCACCCCTTTGACCGTGGCCAATTTCGTATCCTTGGCAGAAGGCAACAGCACCTTCGTGAGCGAAGAGTACAAGGATAAGAAATACTATGACGGATTGACCTTTCATAGGGTCATGAAAGATTTTATGATCCAAGGAGGAGACCCCCTGGCTTCTGGGCAAGGTGGTCCTGGTTACAAATTCAAGGATGAATTCGTCGATTCGCTGGTTCATGACAGAAAAGGAATCCTTTCGATGGCCAACCCAGGACCGGACTCCAATGGAAGTCAATTTTTCATTACCCATAAAGAAACCCCTTGGCTGAACGGTAGGCACACGGTATTCGGTGAAGTAGTACACGGCATCGAGGTGGTCGACAGCATCTGTAACGTTAAGGTCAACCCACAGAACAAACCTGACGAGGCAGTGGTAATGAACAAGGTCGAGATCATCAGAAATGGAAAAACGGCTAAAAAGTTCGATGCGAACCAAATCATGACGGCCTATTTTGAAGAGGCCGAGAAAGCATTGGCCGCCTTCAATCAGATGAAGGCCGATATGGCCGCTGAATTCAAAGCCCAGGAAGAAACCGCGGAAAGCACGAATTCGGGCTTACGCATCATGAAATTGGTCGAAGGATCTGGCGAACAACCGAAAATCGGGCAAAAGGTCATGGTCAGTTATTCGGGCTATTTGATGCAAGATGCCACCCTTTTCGATAGTAGCGATCCTGAATTATCGAAAAAATACGGCATTTACAACGCCCGTCGTGATCAAGCCGGCCAGTACGGCCCAACACCAATGGATTACAGCCCCGATGCCCGATTGGCCGCCGGTTTCAGGGAAGGGCTTTTGACCATGAAAGTGGGTGACAAGGTCCGTTTGTTCATTCCGCCTTACCTCGGGTACGGCGACAATGACTATGGGCCGATCCCAGGAGGTTCCACATTGGTTTTCGATCTCGAGATCGTGGGCATCCAATAATCGGTCGGTAGTGCAAGACACGAGGGGTCGGCTTTAGCAATCGACATCCGCTAACGTATGGACAATAGGGTAAAGCTCGGTATCGCATTTTCATTGTTGCCTCAAATTCTTTTGGTGAAGTGGTTGGGGCAACATCCTGAATGGGTTGAGCGATATTATGCCGAGGGACTTTACCCCTACATTGCCCAATTGTTACGTGGACTCTATGGATGGGTCCCGTTTTCAATGGGGGACCTTTTTTACACCGCCCTTGGTTTCGGGGCACTACGGTATCTGTATCTATACTGGAGGTACTTCTTCAAAAAACCCCTTACGGTTTTGAGGGATGCCGGCGTAGTGCTTGCCATTGCCTATTTCATTTTTCATCTGTCATGGGGTTTGAATTACTACCGATTGCCCATCAACGAAAAGATGGGATTTGAAATCGAATACACCAAGGCGGAGTTGGTTGATTTCACCATGAAGCTGGTGCGCAAGACGAACGGCCTACAATATCAATTGACGAAAGACACAGCCGCTGCGGTCAAGATACCCTACACGGTCAAGGAAATTTACGAAAAGACACCGACCAGTTTTTCCAGTGCGGCCAAAGTGTTCCCTTTTTTGACCTATGAAACCACCAGTCTGAAATCATCATTGTTTTCCTTACCCTTGACCTATATGGGCTATGGGGGCTATTTGAACCCCTTTACGAATGAAGCCCAGGTCAATGCCTTGGTCCCCAAACAGCGACTGCCGTCGATCAGCGGTCATGAAGTCGGGCATCAACTCGGCTATTCTTCTGAAGATTCGACGAATTTCATCGGTCTTTTGGTCACCTCGGCCAATCCGGACCCTTATTTCCAATATGCAGCCCAATCTCACGGCTTGGCCTATTGCTTGACCGATTTGAGAAAATGGGACGAAGCGGCCTATCGCGAGATCCTTGGCATGCTCCATCCCGGAGTACGCGAAAATTATCGGGAACTCAACCGGTTTTGGGCCAGCTACGAGAATCCAACGGAACCGATTTTCAAGGCCATGTTCAATGCCTTTTTAAAAGCGAACAGTCAAGAACGCGGCATTCAAAGCTATAATGCGGTAGTCGGACTTCTGATCGGTTTCGATCGTGCTTACAGTGCTAGCAATCAATAAAATCCCCTCGCAAACCGCCACTTATAAACCGACGTAACCATGCCGATGTATGATTATTCAGCGGGTTTCACAAAATAGGTACCTCCCTCGGGTTTGGCATATTCCGAAGCGGACAAGGCCGTTTCGGTTACACTGGCCTCGGTAAACGGAACGGTACTACGCGGCGCTTTGAGGGTTCGCCCCTCATACTCGTACCACGAAATCGAAGCGGGCAATAGCAGCCCGTCAACCGCCTCCCAATCATCGTAACGGATCCATTTGACATTATCCGATTTTTCACCACTACGATAGGTTACCGTATATCCCAACCAAGCCATTTGTTTGGTATCGGGATCGTAATGCACGAAATACTCGTCTTTAGGACTGGTACCCACCCCTTCGCCATAAGCGATTCCGATTCCAGGATAGGACCTTCCCTCGAAAACCAAATCGGGGGTCTCCCCATACACGATGCCCGAATCGGATAATACAAAGGGCATGGCATAAAAATAAAACATGAGGTTGTGGTAAAACTCGGCGTTGCCCCCATAGGCTTTTTCCTTTTCCAAAACCCAGGGTTGCGATCCGTCGAAACCCATCGCATAGTCAGGGGTATCGATCCGATCTTTACGGGACCAAAGATCAATGGTATGGACCTCGGGGTTGTTTTCTTTCGGAATGGTGAAGCGCATGGTACGCATGTTTTTCCAAGCTTTCATGCCACCATGGGCGTCGATAATAGCGGTCAAGGCTTCAGGCAATTGGGTCGCTGTTTCGGTCTGATCGGCACTTTCGTTTTCAGCGGTTTCGGCTTTGGTCGTGGCCTGCTGCTTGCATCCGAGGGCGAGCAGCATTGTGGTCAGTATTAATAAAGTTCTCATAGATGTTGTTTGAACCCTAGGTCGCAACTCATGGGTATTATTTACAAGAATAAGTACTTTTAGCCCATGGCAACGGTTAAATTCATCAGTAGTCCGCAAAATCCTTTGGTCAAGGAAGTGTTGGCCTTGAAGGCCAAATCGAAGGAACGGCGGCGTTTGGGCCGTTTTGTTATCGAAGGGGTCCGAGAAATGGAACTGGCCGTTCAAGGTGGGTATACCATCGAAACGGTCTTGTCATGCCCTGAGATCATGGGTGATAATGCGAGGTTACCACAGTTGGAACCCCATGAAAGCATACATCTATCAAAATCGGTCTATGAAAAGTTGGCCCATCGCGAAGGTACCGAGGGGGTTCTCGCCATCGCGAAGATGAAAGCACACGGTTTGGATGACTTGGAATTCAAACGGGAAAATCCGCTGATCCTAGTGGCCGAAGCCCCTGAGAAACCTGGAAATATCGGTGCCCTCCTACGTACCGCGGACGCGGCCGATTTGGATGCCGTGATCATTGCCAATCCGAAAACCGACCTTTACAATCCGAACATCGTTCGATCCAGTGTCGGCTGTCTATTTACCGTACCGACCGCCATTGGACAGACCACCCAAATAATCGATTTCTTAAAACGAAAGCAAATACGCATTTTCTGTGCGGCCTTAACGGCTTCCGTACCCTACACCGATTGTGATTTCAAAACGGCATCGGCCCTAGTCGTAGGTACCGAGGCGACCGGCCTCAGTGCCGAATGGTTGCAACATGCAGACCAAAACATCATCATTCCGATGAAAGGGGTGATCGATTCCTTGAACGTTTCGGTATCGGCGGCAATACTTATCTTTGAGGCAGAACGCCAGCGCGGCTCATAAACTATGGACAGTACGACCTTATTTTATGCCATACTCGTTATTCTAGTGGTGCAATTCGCCCTTGACCTGCTGTTGGATTATCTCAATTCAAAGCGTTTCAAAGCGGCTGTTCCCAACGAGTTGGATGATGTTTTCGATGCCACTGAATATGGCCGCTCGCAGGAATACAAGCTCCGGAATTACCGCTTTGGCCTCTTCAATGACGGGTTTTCATTCCTCTTGACGATCGGGTTCCTGGTCTTTGGGGGATTCGGATGGCTCGATTCCTTGGTGAGGAAATTCACCGAAGATCCCATAGCCATGGGGATATTGTTCTTTGGTGCCATTGCCCTTGCTAGCAGTTTGATCGCCATTCCGTTTTCATGGTACCAAACTTTCGTAATCGAGGAAAAGTTCGGATTCAATAAGGTCACTCCCAAGATTTTCGTCACTGACATCTTGAAAGGATGGCTACTGGCCAGCCTCTTGGGTTCCGGTATCTTGGCCGCCTTTATTTGGTTTTTGGAATTTACCGGTTCGAACTTTTGGCTTTATGCCTGGGGCATGTTCATCGCACTTATGCTGTTTATGAACCTGTTCTACTCCAAGCTGATCGTACCCCTGTTCAACAAACAGACCCCTTTGGAACCGGGACAATTGAAATCGGCTATAGAAAACTACGCCCAAAAGGTAGGTTTCGAACTTAAACACATTTTCGTCATCGACGGTTCAAAACGATCGACCAAGGCGAATGCCTATTTTTCGGGGTTCGGACGGCAAAAGCAAGTGACTCTTTTCGACACCTTGATCGCCGAACTTGATGAAGAGGAAATCGTTGCGGTACTCGCCCATGAAGTAGGCCATTACAAACGCAAACACATTCAATACAATCTATTGGCATCGATCCTCTCGACGGGGATCACCTTGTTCATTCTGTCCGTTTTCGTGAATTCACCGCAGATGTCCATGGCCATCGGTGTGGACCAACCCAGTTTTCATGCCGGACTTATCGGCTTTGTGTTGCTGTACAGCCCGATTTCGACCTTAACGGGCTTATTGATGAACATGCTGTCGCGTCGCTTCGAATTTGAAGCTGACGATTATGCCAAAACGACCTATGCCGCGCAACCCCTGATTACTTCGTTAAAAAAGCTTTCGCAGCGCAGTTTGAGCAATCTTACCCCGCATCCGGCCTATGTGTTCATGCACTATTCCCACCCCCCCCTCATCGAACGGATTCGAAATCTAAAGGCATAATTTTTGCTATCCATAGTAAAGATTGCATTAACTTTAGTATTCTATGACGGAGGCGGCCATTGCAAAAGAGAACAAAGAGATAGCCAAGCAATACAAGGAATTGCTTCGCATTAGCTATCAGACCCTTTCGCCGGCGGATAAGAAATTGATCCGTTCGGCTTTCGATATTGCCGTTGACGCCCATAAAGACCAACGGCGTAAATCAGGGGAAGCCTATATCTTCCATCCGATAGCCGTGGCCAAGATCGTGGCTTCTGAAATCGGACTCGATGCCGTTTCGATAGCCTCGGCCCTATTGCATGATGTGGTAGAGGACACGCCATATACCCTAGATGATATCGAGCGCATGTTCGGTGAGACCGTTGCTCGGATCGTTGATGGCCTGACCAAGATCGCACACCTGAAAAAAGACAAAAACATCAGCCAACAAGCTGAAAATTTCAGGAAAATGCTACTTACCCTGCACGATGACGTGCGGGTGATCATCATCAAAATCGCCGACCGCTATCACAACATGTTGACCATGGATGCGATGCCGGAGTACAAGCAAGTGAAAATCGCTTCGGAGACCTTATACATCTATGCCCCACTCGCCCATAGGATCGGCCTATACAACATCAAGACCCAACTCGAAGACCTCAGTTTGAAGTATACCGAACCGGAAGTCTACAACGACATTCTGGGGAAAATCGAGGAAACCGAAGAGGAACAACAAACCTATATCAAGGATTTCACCAACGTTATTCGTGACTCCCTGGATAAAGATGGTTTGAACTACTCCATCAAAGGGCGAATGAAGTCTATCTTCTCGATCCGACGTAAAATGGTGGCCCAAAACATCCGATTCGATGAAGTCTACGACAAATTCGCGATAAGGATCATTTACAAATCGGATCGTAAAAACGAAAAGTTCCTTGCTTGGAAGATCTATTCCATAGTAACCGATCACTTTACCCCCAACCCGGTGCGCCTGCGCGATTGGATCACTTCTCCAAAGTCGACCGGCTATGAAGCCTTGCACATCACCGTAATGGGCCCTGAGGGCAAATGGGTCGAAGTACAGATCCGCAGTGAGCGCATGCATGAAATCGCTGAAAAAGGCTATGCCGCCCACTTTAAATACAAACACGGCGAACAAAAGGAGCAAGGTATCGAAGTATGGCTGAACAGACTGCAGGAAGCCCTAGAAAGCGCCAATGGTAATGCGGTCGATTTCGTAGAGGAATTCAAGCTGAACCTTTACTCCAAAGAGATTTTCGTCTTCACCCCGAAAGGGGAGCTTAAGTCGTTGCCCAAAGGGGCCACCCCCTTGGACTTTGCCTTTCACATCCACACCGAAGTGGGCATGAAGACCAGAGGTGCCAAGGTGAATGGCAAATTGGTCCCCTTGAATACCACCTTGCACAGCGGGGACCAGGTAGAAGTCATTACTTCGGAATCAGCCAAGCCCAACCAAAACTGGCTTTCTTATGCAATGACCGCTAGGGCACGTGCTAAAATCAAATCGTCGCTACGCGAAGAGAAAAGGGAAATTGCCGAAGATGGCAAGGAAATTTTACGCCGGAAACTCAAGTCCCAGAAAATCAACCTTAACGAGGATGTCGTCAACAAAATGGTGAATTTCTTCAAGTTGAAGACCAGCTTAGACTTGTTTTTCAGGGTGGGTAACGGGGTTATTGATAATCAACACATCAAGGAATTCGCCGCTTCCTACAACAATGCCTTCATCAATTTCTTCAAAAACCGGATCCGTCGCAATCCGACGCCTGAAGACATCAACAAAGATGAGATCACGGCCAACTACGACATGTTGGTCTTTGGCAACGAGGAAGAGAAATTGAGCTATAAGCTTTCGCAATGCTGTAACCCCATTCCGGGAGACGAAGTCTTTGGCTTCGTCAGTGTCAACGATGGAATCAAAGTACATGCTAAATCCTGTCCGAACGCGATTTCATTACAATCGAATTACGCGTACCGTATCATTTCGGCCAAATGGATCGATTCTACACAAGAAGACTTCACGGCGGACATTTTGATTACCGGCATCGACAATCTCGGACTAGTCAACGAGATCACCAACGTGATTTCGGACAACATGCACGTCAATATGCGCAATCTGAATTTTAGCGCGGAGGGCGGCACCTTTACAGGAAGGATCACCTTGGTCGTAAAAAACAACTCCATTCTCAAAAAATTGATCAACAACCTGAAACAGATCGGTGGTATCGATAAAGTGAGTCGAATTTGATTTTTAGACGTACCTTTGTACGGTTAATAGCGAAGCTTCCCATGGGCAACAACAAAAACCAAGAAATCGTCAAAAACGTCTTCACCAATTTTCTTGAGGAAAATGGGCACCGAAAGACCCCTGAGCGCTATGCCATCCTTCAAGAAATCTATGAAAGTGACGATCATTTCGATGTAGAATCCCTGTACATCAAAATGAAAACCAAAAATTATCGTGTAAGCCGTGCAACTTTATACAATACTATTGAGTTACTGCTGGATTGCAAGCTGGTCCGTAAACACCAGTTCGGTAAAAACCAGGCACAATATGAAAAGTCGTACTTCGATAGGCAGCACGATCATGTGATCCTGACCGATACCGGGGAAGTCGTCGAGTTCTGTGACCCACGGATCCAATCGATCAAAAAAACGATCGAGGAAGTTTTCGACATCCAGATCAACAATCATTCTTTATACTTTTACGGAACCAGGAACAAGGAAGAAAAAGTAACCGACTAACCACAATTTTCAATGGTAGATTTATTGCTTGGGCTCCAATGGGGCGACGAGGGAAAGGGAAAAATCGTCGATGTCTTAACCAAAGACTATGACATCATCGCCCGTTTTCAAGGCGGTCCGAACGCCGGTCATACCTTAGAGTTCGATGGTATCAAACACGTATTGCATACCATTCCGTCAGGAATCTTCCATAAGAATGCCATGAACGTGGTCGGTAACGGGGTCGTCATCGATCCGGTCATCTTCAAAAAAGAGTTGGACAACTTGGCCAAGTTCAATATCGATATCGCGTCAAGACTGGTTATTTCAAGAAAAGCCCACCTCATATTGCCGACACACCGTCTTTTGGATGCCGCTTCGGAAACCGCCAAAGGCAAGGCCAAGATCGGCTCGACCTTAAAAGGGATCGGCCCTACCTATATGGATAAGACTGGCCGGAACGGAATGCGCGTCGGTGACCTTGAATTCGACAATTGGAAAGAGAAATACCGAGCCCTTGCCGATAAGCACGAGGCCATGATCGATTATTACAACGTGCAAATCGATTACGACCTGACCGAGCTCGAAGCCGAATTCTGTGAAGGGATCGAAGCGCTTCGACAGTTGAAATTCATCGACAGTGAAAATTATATGTTCAATGCCATGGCCGAAAAAAAGAAGATTTTGGCCGAAGGGGCCCAAGGTTCGTTATTGGATATTGATTTCGGAACCTACCCCTACGTGACCTCATCAAACACTACGGCTGCGGGTGCCTGCACCGGTTTGGGGGTTGCCCCCGGTCGCATCGGAAACGTCTTGGGAATTTTCAAAGCCTATACCACACGTGTGGGCAGCGGTCCTTTTCCGACAGAACTCTTTGATGAAGACGGAGCTACTATGGGCAGTGTCGGCAATGAATTCGGTGCCACCACCGGTCGACCCAGACGTTGTGGTTGGCTGGATCTAGTCGCCTTGAAATACGCCGTGCAAATCAACGGGGTCACCGAGCTGATGATGATGAAGGCCGATGTGCTCAGCGGATTCGAAACCATCAAGGTCTGTACCGCTTATGAATACAAAGGTGAACGCATCGAACACCTCCCCTATAATATCGAAAGCGACAACGTCAAACCGATTTATGAGGAACTACCGGGTTGGGCAAAAGACTTGACTAAAATGACCAAGGCCGATGAACTTCCAGAGACGCTCAACCAATACATCGCCTTTTTGGAGACCCAGCTTGATGTACCGATCAAAATCGTATCCGTAGGTCCTGATCGTACCCAGACCATCCATCGCTAAGGAGTTATTGAATTTTTGTAACTTTCTGAACACCAACCCATTTTATCCTTTATGAAACGGTTCTGGATCGGAATGGCTTGCCTGATGGCGGGCTGCATGCAACAGGGTAAACCCAAAGTCGTTTTCGACAGCGTCTCCGAAACGAGGCAAATCGAGGCCATTACCCTGTTAGGGGATACCCTATTTACCGAAAGGGCGCTCCCAAGCAAAGCTTTGGATAAATACGAAGCTGCAAAGCTGGACTATGAAAGTGCACCGGAATCCGTAGAAAATCTCATCTGGTACGGCAGGCGTTGTGCCTATCTCAAGCATTTCAATAAAGCCATTGGCATTTATACCGAGGGCATCTCCAAATTCCCCGACGATGCACGCTTGTATCGGCATCGCGGCCATCGGTATCTCTCTACACGACAGTATGATAAGGCGGTCAGCGATTTTGAAAAGGCAGCCTTGTTGATGGAGGGCAAATCCGACCAGGTAGAACCCGATGGGCTCCCCAATGCACAGAACATACCGATAAGCAGCTTGAAAGGCAACATTTGGTATCATTTAGGTCTGGCCCATTACCTGCAAGGTAACTACGATAAAGCACTTTCGGTCTTTTCAAAACGAAGCGAGACCAATCAATTCGATGATAACCTCGTATCGGGCGGACATTGGATGTATATGATCCTAAAGCGAATGGGGCGGTCGGAGGACGCCGCTGAAATACTAGCCCCGATCCATGAGGACCTTGATATCATCGAAAACACCAACTACCATACGATTTGCCTCTTTTACAAAGAGGTCATCGGTATGGACCAAATCACCATCAGGGGTGATGGATCTTCTTCTGACGATGTATTCCTTTATGGATTGGGCAATTGGCAACTTTATGAACAAAAAGACACCGTAGCGGCAAAAACCTACTTCAAAAGACTCTTGAACGAAGGCAACCCTTACTCCTTTGCGTATTTGGTCGCTGAATCGGATTGGAAACGATTATTCGAATCACCATGACCATCCGTTGAGTGAAGGCAGGGAGCTGGATGATTCTCCCAAAGCTTTGCAAATAGGACGATGAACTTGGTACAAAAGCCCTACTTTTGGCAAAAATTTCCAATTTCTTGAGAAAGGCTTTTCCTTTTTTGATCGGATGCTGCTTTTTTATGGCCCAGGCCCAGGAGCAAACACCGCAAGAACGTCAGATCAACATCGTCTATGGGGCGAATTTCACCAAAGACGAGGCTAAATATCCCGGGGCATCCATTTTCAGTAAAGATGATGAACGGCAGGTGCAGTTCGAACATCAAGGGGCCGACCTGTGGTGTGATATCGCCATTTTCTACTCCCAAGAAAACAGATTGCAGGCCATAGGCAACGTTCGGTTGCAACAAGGCGATTCGATCGAAATGAACAGTGGCAAACTCGATTATAACGGCGACACCCGGTTGGCCCGTGCCTTCGAAAAGGTCGACCTGACCGATGGGCAAATGACCCTGACCACTGATACGCTGTACTTCGATCGTGAAAAGCAATATTCGTATTATAATTCCGGCGGTAAGGTCGTCGATTCAGCGAACACCTTGACCAGCATCATCGGCACCTACTTTATGGAGCTGAAGAAAGTACAATTCTTGAACAACGTACACATCGACAACCCGGAATACCAAATCGATTCAAAGCAACTCGACTACTACCGGGTTTCTAAGGAAGCCTTTATGTACGGACCATCGACCATCACGGGCGAAGACTACAAAATCTATTGTGAACGTGGGTTCTATGATACCCGAATCGAACAGGGGTACGGTATCAAGAACACCAAGATCAACTATAGCAACCGGATTATCGAAGGGGATAGTGTGTATTTCGACAAAGCGACCTCCTTCGCCTCGGCCACGAATAACATCAAGGTCACCGATACGATCAACGATGGGGTCATCCGGGCCCACTATGCCGAGGTTTTCAAAGAAAAAGATTCGGTTTTCGCTACCAAGAGGGCCGTGGCGGTAAGTCTGGTTCAGCAAGATTCATTGTACATCCATGGGGATACCCTTATGGTCACGGGCAAACCGGAAGAGCGTATTTTAAGGGCCTTCCACAATGCGAAATTTTTCAAAAAAGACTTAAGCGGCAAATGCGATTCGATCCACTCGGCGCAAAATACCGGTATCACCCAACTGATCAAAGACCCGATCCTTTGGAACATCGACAATCAAATGACCGGAGATAGCATCCACCTGATTTCGGATGTGGAGACCGATAAGCTCGATTCCCTTAAAGTCATCAACAACGCCTTCATCGTTTCTTTGGATACCATCGGCAATCGGGGCTATAATCAAGCCAAAGGCATCGATATGTTCGGAAAGTTCGAAGAAAACGAGCTAAAAGTGATCGATCTGGTCAAGAATACCGAGGTCATTTATTTCATGTACAACGATGATGATGAGTTCGTAGGGGTCGACAAGACGACCTGCAGCAAAATCCGGTTGATCATGGAGAACAGCGATATCGATGAGATTACCTTTTTCATCGATCCTGATGGCGACATTTTTCCGGAAGAAGACTGGGCGGAGCAAGTACAACGTTTAAAAGGCTTCATTTGGCGGGGTGACGAACGTCTGATGACCAAAGATGATATTTTCGACGCCGATGACAACAATGTCCAATTGGTCAAGATCAAAGGCATCGAAGAACCGCTCATTTTCAATGACAGCCTGTTCAACCCACCGAAACCGGTCAAACCCATGCTGAAACCAGCACCTAAACCGGCGCCACAGCTGAGTGAGGCAGACGACCTTCCGGCTTCACACCCCTATTCGGGAAGGTATGAAAAGGTGAAAAAAACAAAAGGCCTGGAAGTCGGGCATTATGTCATCGCCAATGTATTCGGTGAAGAATCGAACCTTAGGCCGTTTTTGATATCCTTACGCTCCCAAGGGTTCGAACCCTCCTACTTTCAGCGAAAAGTAAACGGGTATTACTATGCGTATTTACAACGCTTCGATACCTTTGAACAAGCTGCGAAAATGGTGAACAGCCAATTTAACGGGCGCTATGACAAAGACCTCTGGATCCTTGAGGTCAACTAAAAAATAGCCCGGCAAAATAGAACCGATATCGAGGTGAAAGAAGATTTCCTCAAATACCAAGCACAGACCAGTGCCCATCCACTCGGACTTGAAATCTCAAAAGCCGAAGGGTCGTACATATACGATACCGAAGGAAATGCCCATTTAGACTTTGTTGCCGGCGTATCCGCCTGTGCTTTGGGCCATCGACACCCTAGGGTGGTGAAGGCGATTCAAGAACAGACCGAGCGCTATTTGCACGTCATGGTCTATGGGGAGTACGTTCAAGGTCCAGCCGTGGAGTTCACCAAAAAATTGGCAGCCCAGTTGCCTGAAAACCTGCAGACCACGTATTTGGTGAATTCAGGAACCGAAGCTATCGAGGGTGCCTTGAAATTGGCGCGACGCGTAACAGGTCGTAGTGAACTCATCGCTGCCGATAAGGCCTATCACGGCAATACTATGGGCAGTCTTAGTGTGATGGGTTATGAAGTGCGCAAACTGGCCTTTAGACCCCTAATCCCCGATGTGCGATTCTTGACCTTCAATGACTTTGATGGATTGGCGATGATCACGGAGAAAACGGCAGCGGTCATTTTGGAGACCATTCAAGGAGGAGCGGGTTTTATCCTCCCTGAGCCCGGCTACCTCAAAGCCGTTAGAAAACGTTGTGATGCGGTAGGTGCACTGTTGATACTGGATGAGATCCAACCTGGATTCGGCCGATGCGGCTCCTTATTCGCTTTTGAGGATTACGATTGTGTTCCGGACATCCTGGTTATCGGAAAGGGAATGGCCTCAGGCCTTCCGGTGGGTGCCTTTGTGGCCTCGCACGAACACATGGCCCAGTTGCAAGAGCGACCGAAATTAGGACATATCACCACTTTTGGCGGAAATCCTGTCATAGCGGCAGCTAGTTTGGCAACCTTGAGCGAATTGACTGAAAGCCAACTCATTCCGGAAACATTGAGAAAAGAAAAGTACTTCCGATCGCTTTTGGTACATCCTTTGATTAAGGAAATACGGGGAAAAGGCCTCATGCTGGCACTCCTTTTCGAAGCCCCGGAAATTGCCGATTTCCTGGTCTTAGGTGCTGCCCGAGAACAGCTGATCTTGTTTTGGTTGTTGTTCGAAAACAGGGCCGTTCGGATCTCGCCACCCTTGACCATTTCGATGGATGAAATCGAAAAAGGATGCCGACAGATCTTGACGATATTGGATGCCTACCCCGGCCAAGCTGTTAACTAATTTGTTGATAACATACCCAAATTACGGACGAAAAACAGGCGGGTAAACCGCTAATTTTAAGTCCATAGATTAAACAAACTCCTTTCTATGGCGTTGGAACCTAACGGAAATCCTGATAAATCCATCCTTAAATTCGAATCGATGTTAAAGACAGATGATGTCTATTTCTTTGATTCTGAGGATTTTGAGGATATCATTCACTACTATCTCAATTTGGGCAAGGTTTCTTTAGGAAAGAAAGCCATTGAAATCGGTTTGCAGCAACACCCGAACTCCGTTGAATTGAAGTTGTTACGGGTTGAGGTATTGGTATTCGAAGACCAATTCGAAAAAGCCGGAAGGATCCTTGACGATCTGCAGACCATCGATTCGAGAAATGAGGAAATCTTCATACAACGAGCCAACATCCTTTCTAAGCAAGACGACCATCAAGGAGCGGTGAACATGTTGCTCTCGGCAATCGAGGTCGCCGATGAAAATTTTGATATCTATTCGCTATTGGGAATGGAATATTTGTTCATGGACGACTACGAAGCCGCCAAACAAAGCTTTATGAAGTGTGTATCCATCGACGATAGGGATTATTCTTCGCTCTACAACGTCGTGTATTGTTTCGAATTCTTAGAGGACTTTGATGGGGCCATTCACTATCTCAACGAATACTTGGAACGCAATCCGTACTGCGAGGTAGCTTGGCACCAATTGGGTAAAATGTACATGGCCAAAGACATGCAAAAAGAAGCGTTGACGGCCTTTGACTTCGCGATTATTTCAGACGATACGTTTTTGGGTGCGTACTTCGAAAAAGGCAGGGTGCTTGAAAAACTAGGGCGCTACAATGAAGCCATCGAGAGTTATGAGACCACCATTACCCTTGATGACCCGACCTCACATGCCTATCTCAGGATCGGCAGGTGCCATGAGCGATTGGGCAATGATGAAATGGCCAAATATTATTACTACCAAACGGTTCATGAAGACCCACTTTTAGACAAAGGTTGGCTCGCTATTACCGAATTTTATTATCGAAAAAAGGACTACAACAAAGCCTTGCGGTACATCAACAAGGCAGTGAACATCGATGGTGAAAATGCCCAATATTGGAAAAAGAGTGCCCAGATCTACGTAGCCTTGGCCAATTTCGACGAAGCCGATTTCGCCTTCAAGCAGACGGTCGATCTTGGGAATTATGAATTGGATACCTGGAAGGAGTGGGCAATGGTCTTGATGCAACTACAAGATTTTCCGTCAGCCACCCAGGTCTTGCTGCAAGGCGTGGAGTTCTATCCTGAAAACGCGATGCTCCATGTTCAACTTGCCGCAGTATATCTTAAACTGGACCAAATAGCGGCCGCCAAAGAGAAATTAAGTATTGCCTTACAATTAAATACGGAAAATACAGTTCTCTTTGAGGAGCTGTTCCCAGAATTCACCCAAGTGAAATGGGTCAAGGATATGTTTTTGGAAAGCAAGCAGGCTTCCGATTGATTTGAAAACCCTAAACATTCGCAATGACATCCAGAAAACTGATCGATTACGTGATCATCGGGCTCAAAGGCATGGCCATGGGTGCCGCTGATGTGGTTCCCGGGGTATCCGGAGGAACCATCGCCTTCATTTCCGGGATTTATGAGGAATTGATCACTTCGATCAACAACATCAAACCCAGTTTGTTCAAAACATTGAAAAACGAGGGGTTCAAATCATTTTGGGAAGCTTTGAACGGCAATTTCCTACTGGCCCTTTTTTCAGGGATTTCGCTCAGTGTCTTCTCATTGGCCAAATTCCTGAGTTGGTTGTTGGAGAACCAACCCGTGCTTTTATGGTCCTTTTTCTTCGGATTGGTCTTGGCCAGCGTATTTTTGATTGGAAAACAAATCGGAAAATGGTCATTGACCAACGTCCTTTTTCTGTTGGGCGGGGCCACCGTAGCTTATATCATCACCACCTTGCCGGTCAATGAAAATGTCGCCGGACTCCCCTTTTTGTTCCTTTCGGGGGCTTTGGCGGTATGTGCGATGATTCTTCCTGGTATTTCCGGGGCGTTCATTTTGGTACTTCTCGGTTCGTATAAAACCATCTTGGACGGCGTTCACGAACGTGACGTGGTCTTGGTGATCACCGTTGTACTCGGCGCGGTCTTTGGCTTGTTGAGCTTTGCCAGGTTGTTGAAATGGATGTTCAAAAAATTCAAAGACCTCACCTTGGCTTTATTGACCGGGTTTATCATCGGATCCTTGGCAAAAATATGGCCGTGGAAAGAGGTTTTGCGTAGCAAAATATTCGATGACAAGGTGATTCCAGTGGAGGAAAAGAACATTTGGCCGACACAGTTTGATGGCGATCCCCAAATACTATGGGCCTCGGCACTCGCCGTACTAGGATTTTCACTTATTTTTATTCTCGAAAGGGTCGCTTCGAAGAAGTAACCTAGCTCGGGAACAATGCATACATCAAGGACTTTTTGGGACAAGGTATATTTGGTCATCAAAGGCCTGTTCATGGGTGCGGCCAACAAGGTACCCGGGGTCTCGGGGGGCATTGTCGCCTTTGTCGGTGGCTTTTATGAAGAGTTCATCTACTCCTTGCAAAAACTGAACGGCAAGGCTTTTCGATTATTGATCAATGGTAGGTTCAAGAGTTTTTACCGGTATTGCAACGGCCGTTTTCTCCTCTTATTGATTTTCGGTATGCTGATCAGTTATTTCAGTATTTCGAGACTACTCGATTTTTTCTTGGAGAAAAAAGAACTCTACGTCTGGGCCGGTTTTTTCGGAATGATCTTGGGATCAATCTATTACATCGCCAAAGACTTTCGCCCTTGGAACAAGAAGACGATCACCGCGGGCATCATTGGCCTCATCATCGGAATATCGTTGAGTTTTCTGAGTCCGGCAAAAGAAAACGACAACCTCGTATTTATTTTTTTCTGCGGTATGATCAGTGTTTCAGGAATGACCTTACCCGGTCTTTCCGGTTCGTTCATCTTGATCTTAGTGGGCAATTATGTGCTTTTGCTGGTCGATTCGGTCAACGCCTTATATGATTCGTTTCGGCAATTGACCCAAGGCGATCTCAGTTTCTTGAGGGATCCCGAACGCATGCGGATGCTAAAGATTCTGGCGGTCTTTACCCTGGGGTCTACTGCGGGCCTCGTCACCCTATCCCATGTTTTGGGATATGTCTTAAAACATTATCGGTCGATTACCACTGCCGTGATCATCGGATTCATTTCAGGCTCGCTGGGGGTGGTCTGGCCCTGGAAAAAGACGATTTTCAAAATGGACGCATCGGGCAATAGGCTGTCCGATTCGAACGGCGACCTCATCATCGCCAATTACAGGCGGTATTGGCCGGATGTTATGGATATGGAGACTTGGGGTGCCATATTCTTCATTATTTTTGGCATCTTTATCCTATTGAGTCTCGATTGGTATGGCAAAAACAAAAGGGCGAAACAAGCACTTCGGTCTGATCGGTAAGAATATCGGATATTCTTTTTCACGGAGTTATTTCTCAGAAAAATTCGAACGGGAAGGACTTAGCGGGTTCCGCTATGAAAATTTCGATTTGCCAGACCTTTCCGAAGTCAATACGTTACTTCAGCGGCCTGACCTCGGTGGTCTGAACGTAACCATACCCTATAAGCAAGAAATCATCCCCTATTTGGATGCTGTTGACGAAACCGCCGCTTCCATTGGTGCCGTGAACACCATTCGCTTAGTCGATGGTAAGACCATGGGTTTTAATACCGATTGCATCGGGTTCCGGCGCTCCTTGGAACCTTTATTGGCAGCCGGGGATCAGCAAGCATTGATTTTGGGTACCGGGGGAGCCAGTAAGGCCATAGCCTTTGTGTTGGAGGAATTGGGCATAGGGACGCAATTTGTTTCCAGAAGTCCCGTCGCGGGTCAGTTGACCTATGAAGACCTGGATACCCAAACAATGGAAACCCATCAACTGATCATCAATTGCACCCCCTTGGGCACCTACCCCGATATCGAAGCCAAACCCAAGCTACCGTATCAAGAATTATCCAAAATACATCTGTTGTACGACTTGATCTACAATCCGGAACGTACCGCATTTTTGGAGCATGGACAATGCTTCGGGGCCCGAATCAAAAACGGCCTTGAAATGTTGGAACTCCAAGCCGAAGCGGCATGGGAAATCTGGAATCGGTAAAGCCAATCCCCATTTAGTCGCGATTGCCCCTGCTACTAAAGAAACAAGCCGTATTTTTGTCATTGGCCGCTAGAGTTAGTAACTTACGATAGCAAGCCCTCAATCAAAAACAAATATCCGTTCGTGATGGACGAAAAAGAACACAAACTGCAGGAGACTGCGGAAGATCAAAAAGACGGTATCGAAACCACTCCCAAAGCGGAGGTGACGCTTGAAGCTGCGGACAGCGAAGCATCCGGATCTGAAGTAGACACCACGGAACCTGAAGCCGCCGTGGAAAAACCCGAAGGGGAAGCCGAAACTACCGAAGCGGAGGTCATTGCTGAAATCGAGCAGGAAAATGCGGAGGATGCCGAAGACTCCGAAAACGAAAAGCGCCATCACATCCCCATTCTCGACTACCATTCCATGTCCATGGAAAACCTGGTCGGCGAACTGCAGCGCTTGGTTAAGAACGAGAAGGTACAGGCCATCACCAAGCATGTAGGTAGTATCAAACATGAGTTCGATCTAAAGTTCCAAGAGTTCATCGAACACAAAAAAGAAGAATATGTGGCCAACGGAGGGAATGAAATCGACTTTCGCTACAATTCGGTCACCAAAAGACAATTCAACGAGGTTTTCAAAGAGTATCGTGAAAAAAGGAACCACTATCATAAAAACCTTGAAAAGGAATTAAAGGACAACCTTCAAAAGCGTTTGGAGCTCATTGAAGAATTAAAAGGACTGGTCAACGTCGAAGAAGACATCAATACCACTTACAAGAACTTCAAGGAAATCCAAGAACGTTGGCGCAATGCAGGTGCGGTACCTAGAAACAACTACAACGATGTTTGGCGCACCTACCATCATCATATAGAGATATTCTACGATTTCCTACATCTGAATCGCGAACTTCGGGATCTCGATTTCAAACACAACCTTGAAGAAAAGGTCAAGCTTGTTGAAAAAGCGGAAGCACTACAACAGGAAACCGATTTGGGAAAAGCATTTCGGGAATTGCAGATCTTGCACAAGGTCTGGAAGGAAGATATCGGACCTGTAGCTAAAGCAGACCGCGAACCCATATGGGAACGATTTAGCAATGCCACTAAGGCAATACATGCCCGCCGGCAAGAACACTTTGCACAGTTAGAGGCCGACTACACCAAAAACCTGGAAAATAAAAAAGAAATCATCGGTCAAATCCATTCGGTGGCCGAATCGATTGCTGACAACCATAGGGGGCTGCAACAACAAATCAAGGAAATCGAAGCCCTAAGGGAATCCTTCTTCAAAGCAGGTCGGGTACCCCAAAAAGTCAATGAGGAAACCTGGTCGGCCTTCAAAGAAGCGGTTCGGCGATTCAACCGGGGCAAAAACGACTTTTACAAGAAACTCAAGAAGGAGCAGCTCGATAATCTCGAAAAGAAAAGAGGGTTACTGGCCAAGGCCTTATCATTGAAGGACAGCGAAGACCATGACACCGCTACACCTGAAATGAAAAGGATCCAAAGTGAGTGGAAAAAAATCGGTCATGTACCCCGTAAGTACTCCGATAAGATCTGGAAAGAGTTCAAAGAAGCCTGCAATCATTACTTTGATAAATTACACGCTGAACGAAACGCCAGCCAAAAGGTGGAGTTAGCGAACTTAAAACTCAAAAACGATTGCCTAGATCGTCTTCGCGAGTTTCAACTATCAGGCAAGAAGGATGCCGATTTAAAGGCCATCAAAGGGTTTATCGAAGAATGGAAAGGACTGGGGCGTATTCCTTACAGAAAACGGCATATCAATGGCAAATTCAACAAGATCATTGATGCGTTGTCCAAAAAACTCGGTGTCAACCAACAAGAATCGGAGCTGTTCCGATATGGGGATAAGATCAAACAATTGGCCAATTCCGATGATGAACGGGCCATCCGAAACGAACGCACGTTCATTCGCCGTAAAATCGAGGAGAGCAATACCGAAATCCGTCAATTGGAAAACAACCTCCAATTCTTTTCGAATGCTTCCGAAGACAATCCATTGGTCAAAGAAGTGGTGCAGAACATCAAACGGCATAGAGATGCCCTAGACACCTGGAAAGCGAAACTCAAGAACCTCAATATCCTTGAAAACAAACGCGCTAAGGGCGAGACCGCTGACGACGAGACACCTGGCGGTGAAGAAGAGGAATAAGCCAAGCGCTTATTCGAACCGTTCGTGACCTAAACCTTATTATTTCGCCACATTGACCGATCGGGTCTCCCGAATGACGGTTACCTTTACCTGACCCGGATAGGTCATATCGGTCTGGATTTTCTGTGAAATCTCAAAAGACAGTTCGGCCGCTTTGTCATCACTGACCTTTTCACTTTCTACAATGACACGCAGTTCGCGTCCTGCCTGAATGGCATAGGCTTTTTGTACCCCATTGAAACCGAAGGCGATATCCTCCAAGTCTTTCAAACGCTGGATATACGAATCAAGGACTTGACGTCGGGCACCCGGTCGCGCACCACTGATCGCATCGCATACCTGAACGATAGGCGAGATCAGGTTGCTCATTTCAATTTCATCGTGGTGGGCACCAATGGCGTTGCACACCTCTTTCTTTTCCCCATATTTTTGGGCCCATTGCATACCAAGAATGGCGTGCGGGGTCTCTACCTCCACTTCATTGTTCGGCACCTTGCCGATATCATGTAACAATCCCGCGCGTTTGGCCAGCTTGGGGTTCAATCCCAATTCCGCGGCCATTACACCACATAGCTTGGCGACTTCGCGCGAATGCTGCAACAGGTTTTGCCCATAGGAAGAACGGTATTTCATGCGGCCCACGGCCTTGATCAGCTCTGGGTGCAAACCATGGATACCTAAGTCGATAACGGTGCGTTTTCCGATTTCAACGATTTCCTCGTTGATCTGTTTTTCGGTCTTCTTTACGATTTCCTCGATGCGTGCTGGGTGAATGCGACCATCGGTGACCAAACGGTGTAGTGACAGACGTGCCACCTCTCGACGCACTGAATCGAAACAAGAAAGGATGATCGCCTCCGGTGTATCGTCAACAATGATCTCGACCCCTGTTGCGGCCTCTATGGCCCGAATGTTCCTTCCTTCGCGCCCAATGATCCGTCCTTTGACATCATCAGATTCCAAGTTAAAGACCGACACGCAGTTCTCGACGGCTTCTTCGGTACCGATTCGTTGTATCGTATTAATGACGATTTTCTTGGCTTCTTGTTGGGCGGTCAATTTCGCTTCCTCCAGGGTATTTTGCAGATAGGCCATCGCATCGGTCTTTGCGGTTTCCTTTAAAGACTCCAGCAGTTGGCTCTTGGCATCTTCTGCCGAAAGTCCGGAAATCACCTCCAATTGCTGCACTTGGCTTTTGTGTAGTTTTTCGGCCTCTGATTGTTTCTTACTAAGGATTTCGCTCTTGTGTTCTACCTCTTTGATTTGGTTCTCAAGACGTTCGTTCAACCGCTTGTTCTTCGATAACTCACCACTGATCTGCGATTCCTTGTCGCGGGTCCGCTTCTCGGCCTCCGCGATTTTCTTGTCTTTATTGATAATGACTTTTTCGTGTTCGGCCTTGAGTTCAAGGAACTTTTCCTTGGCTTGGAAAATTTTATCTTTTTTGATGATCTCGCCTTCTTTCTTCGCTTCTTTAATGATCCCCGAAGCTTCACGTTTGGCGTTCGAAAGCGTTTTGGTCGCCTTGCCCTTTTCGAGCAGTTTCGCGATGACGAAACCTATGAGTAGGCCTGCGACACCGGCTATGATGAGTATAACTGTGTTATCCATTCTGCAATGTTTGGTTATAAAAAAAGCCCACATCGGTGAAGTCCTGTACAAACTCCTAATAACAGGTTTAGGGCTAACAAGCTGCTCAAAAATCCCTATACGAGTAGGGCCCGCTTTCACAACTTCAACTCACCCTTTTTAAATCTAATAGTGTTGAGTTTGCCAAAAATTAATTACCAATGTGGGCAGTAACAATGTTTTTTAAAGAACTTATTCTGATCCAAGTTTGCTGTCGACCAGCTCTTGCAACGCTTTCAATCGCTCTAGGGACGCCTTCAGATCTTCCGATTCGTTGATCCCTCCTTGCTCAATCTTCGAAGCGAACTGTAAGGCGCACATCGCCAATACATCCTGCTTGTCCCTCACGGCATAGTTCTGCTCGAATTTCTTCGCCAGGTTCTCAATGTTCTTAGCCGCTTTCCTCAACCCTTCCTCTTGCCGTGGATCAATGGTCAGGGGGTAAACCCTGTCGGCAATGGAAAGCTTGATTTTGAGCTTTTCCTCCATAAGTGTTGTTCGGCACTATTCGGCTAATTGGGCTATACACAGGTCCAATTCGCGTATCAGTGCATTTATTTTGAGCTTTGCCTCAGTTTTATTCGTATTACTGCCGAGCATTGAATTCGCCAATCTTAGGGAGTTGTATTTTTCTTCCCAATCGACCATGGCGCTCTTGGTAGTTTCCTGTTTTTCTTGGATAGATCGGAGTTCTTCCTTCAACTTGGCATTTGCTTGATTGAGCAATTCCAGTTTATGCAGAAGCTTGCTAATCTTGTTTTCCAAAGAGTCAACGATTTCAACAAGTTCGCCCATATGCAAATTGCAATACGTGTCTCACAAAGTTAACCATCCTTAGGTAACCATCCAATAATTTTATCATTTAATCGAAAGGGGGCAGCCTGTTCGAAAGCCTCCTCCAACTTGGGGGTCTATGTCGCCCGTATTGGTTACTTTCGTATGGAAAACGATTGTGTAAATGCGCCTATTCCCTTTTGTGACCGTGCTCCTTTTGGCAATGAACCTCATCGGTCAAGAAAAGTATCCACAGGATCAATTCCGTTCTCCCTTAGATATTCCCCTGATCTTATCCGGTACCTTTGGTGAACTGCGATCGAACCACTTCCATTCCGGTATCGACATCAAGACCCAACGACGACAGGGACTTCCGGTTTACGCTATCGCCAACGGCACCGTCACCCGTATCAAAGTGTCTTTATGGGGCTATGGCAAAGCACTTTATGTGGCCCATCCTAATGGCTTTACTTCGGTCTATGCCCATTTGAAAAAATTCAGTCCCGAAATCGAGGCTTACATCAAAAAAGAACAATACCGTAAAAAGTCATATGAAATAGAGCTTTTTCCCGAGTACGGTGCCCTTGCGGTCAACAAAGACGAAGTGGTCGCCTATACGGGCAACACCGGGGGCTCTTTCGGGCCACATTTGCATTTCGAGATCCGTAACAGTGTCACGGAAATGCCGACCAATCCGCTGCTCTATGGGTATGAGGTGCGGGATGCAACCGACCCCTCATTGGTCGGGCTTTATGGCTATCCGCTGTCGCCGGATGCGCATGTCAACCAAAGTGCTTCGAAAATACAATTGAATTTTACCAAACAGGCCGATGGGTCCTTCTTGGCCGATCCGGTAACCGCTTCGGGCACGATCGGTTTCGGGTTCAATGCTTTTGATCGGCAAGACATGGCAGCGAATAAGAACGGGGTGTATTCGGTGACACAAAAGGTCAATGGAAAGGTGGTATCGGCCTATGATTTCGAAACCTTCTCCTTTGGCGAGACCCGGTACATCAATACGCTGATCGACTATGCGCATTACGGGAAATTCAGGCAACGCATCCAAAAGTGCTTTAAAGAAGATGCGAACAAATTGGGGATTTACAAATCGTTGTACCTCGACGGTAAAATCAAGGTTCTTGAAGGATATGACTACCAGGTTGAATTGGATATTGCCGACATCGAAGGCAATAAGGTGAAGGTCAACATTCCCGTTCACGGCAAAAACGAACCGATCAAAGTGCCTGCGAAAACCAAAAAGACCGCATATTTTTTGGAAGCCACAAAACCGAACAGTTTCGATTTGGGCGCGGCCAAGGTCTACTTTCCGATCAGCACCTTTTACCAAGATTTCCATATCGACCTGGAAGAGGGTACGGACACCATCAAGATCCATGATAAAACGGTGGCCGCGCATCGGAATTTTACGATACAATTCGATGCCTCCCATTTGGATGCATCCGAGAAAAGCAAAAGCTTTATCGCCCATCTCGACGAAAAAGGCAACCCATCCTATGCGAAAACTTACCGCCGTGACAACGCCTTATTGACCCGGACTCGGACCTTGGGTCGGTATACCATCGCCCAAGACACCGTAGCACCGAAAATCCAACCCAAAAATTTCAAGGATCGGCAGTGGCTGAACAACTATAGTTACCTTAGTTTGCGGATTAGCGATGACCTAAGTGGTATCGACACCTATGAAGCCACCCTCAACGGTGAATGGATTTTAATGGAATACGAGCCCAAAACAAAGACAATCACCTACAATTTCGATGATAAAATCGCCGACCAGACCCAATGTCTTTTGCAAATCACCGTTACCGATAATGTAGGCAATAGTAGTTCACTTGAACAGGTATTTTTCAGAAAATAGCATTTTGTCAGGCTGCAAAAGAATCCTCAGCATCGGGATATTTTTTGTAGGCCTGGGTGTAGTGGCACAAACAGCCACCTTGACCGGTACGGTTTTCGAAGAAGGCAACCGTCCCCTTGAAAACGTCAATATTTCGTATGCGGGATTTGGAGCCGTAAGCGATGCCAACGGCAATTATGTGTTGGAGGTCGATGCCGATATCGCCGTGACCATCCGGTTCTCCCATATCGGACATGCCGATGTCGTTCTCGAAAACTTGATTTTACGAAGTAACGAGACTTTTGAATTCAATCCGGTCATGAAGACGGACGTGGTGCAGATCGACGGGGTAGAAATCCTCGCTACCGGGGTCAAAAGTGTGTCGGGCATCACTACGATTTCCCCACAATTGGCGCGGAATATACCCGGGGCCAACCAAGGAGTGGCGAACGTTTTAAAACTATTGCCCGGCGTTTCCTTCAACAACGAACTGAGCACGCAATACAATGTACGTGGGGGTAATTTCGACGAAAACCTGGTCTACGTCAATGGTATCGAAGTATACCGCCCTTTTCTGGTACGCTCGGCCCAACAGGAAGGATTTAGCTTCATCAACTCGAATATGATCGAAAATTTGAGGTTTTCGGCAGGGGGGTTCCAATCAAAATATGGCGATAAGCTGTCTTCGGTCCTTGATATCTCGTACAAGACCCCTTCCTCATTTTCAATTCAAATGGATGCCAGTCTTTTAGGGGTCGGCGGCACGGTCGAAGCCGTCTCGAAGAACAACTCCTTTACCGCCATTACCGGTTTTAGATACCGAGACAATTCACTATTGATCAATAGCCAACAGACCGAAACAACGGTCAACCCTTCCTTCACGGATATCCAAAGTTATATGATGTATCGGGTTTCCGATCGGTTCAGTCTCGGGTTTCTGGGGTACTTTGCAATCAACGACTATGAGAACACCCCTGTAAATCGGCAGACGAATTTTGGCACCCTTCTGGATCCCCGCGCCCTATTGGTATTCTATGAAGGTACTGAAAACAATACCTATCAGACCGAGTTCGGTGCCCTCAAAGCCGATTACAGTCCGACTGAAAACCTGCAATTGAACTTTTCCTCGTCCATTTACCATGCCACCGAAGAAGAATTCTCAGATATCATCGCCACCTACGAATTGGGTGATGTAGTGACGGATTTGGGCAATGAAAATCTTGGCGAAGCTACCAATACCAGGGGTATCGGTTCACAAATCAACAGGGCGAGGAACCAATTGGATGCACTGATTTTTTCGCTCACCCATAAAGGTTCCCTTAAACAAGGTGAGCATCTATACGAATGGGGCTTGCGGTACACCCGTGAAGATTTCAGGGACCAATTGCGCGAAGCGGAATTCATCGATTCCGCAGGTTTCTTTATACGCCCTGCCGAACCACCCTTCGTCAACAACCAACCCCAAGAGCCTTTCGAAGCCGATATCGTACCGTTCGAAGGGGTTAGGGCCACGAATTTTGTGGTCACCGATCGGCTTTCGGCTTTTGCGCAACTCAGCAAACAGACGCAATGGGGAACGACCGATATATATTACAACCTTGGGGTCCGCGGTCAATCATGGACAGTAGACCCAGGTGATGGCGATCGAAACAGGCAATTCTTGTTCAGTCCGAGGGCACAGTTCGGCATTAAACCCGATTGGAATCGCGATATGCTCTTTCGATTTGCAGTGGGCAGTTACCAACAACCGGCCTTTTACAGGGAATTGCGAGATCGCCAGGGCCTCATCAACCCGGAAGTCGGGGCCCAGAAATCATTGCACTTGGTCTTGGGCAATGAATACAGTTTTACCTTAGGGCAACGCCCTTTCACGCTGGTCAGTGAGGCGTATTATAAAAAACTGAGCGACGTGAACCCCTATACCATCGAAGACGTACGGGTACGCTACGCGGCAGAAAACAATGCGGAAGCCTTCGCATACGGGGTTGATTTTCGACTGAATGGGGCCTTCGTTCCCGGTGAAGAATCTTGGGTAAGCATCGGCTACTTAAGAACGGAAGAGAACATCGATGGGCGGGGCTATATCTCAAGGCCAACGGATCAACGCTTCAAACTAGGACTACTCTTTCAGGATCACATGCCTTCCATACCGAATCTGAAATTGTATTTGAACTTGGTCTACAACACCGGCTTGCCGGGTGGATCCCCGAATAACGCCGATCCTTATGATTTTCAGAATAGATTAAGAGACTATCGCCGTGCCGATTTAGGAATTTCATATATTTTTGTCGACGGTAAAACACAAAGGCAGGAGGGGCACTGGCTGCAACAATTCAAAGAATTCACCCTGGGGTTTGAAATTTTCAATATGTTCAACAACCAAAACTCGATCACCAATACCTGGGTTCGGGATGTGGACACCCAACGACAATTCGCCGTGCCGAATTTTTTGACCTCCCGCATCTTAAATCTCAAGCTCAGTGTACGCATTTAAGAAGTACCATAACATACTCCTAGTCGCTTTTTGCTTCCTGTTCGTCAGTAACGTCGCCGCGCAAAAGAACATCTATGAAAGCAAACGGTTCGACGAACTGAGTGCCGATCATGAGACCTTGGCCATCATCCCCTTTCTGGCCCGACTCGATTTGGATGGCACCCTTGAAAAGGAAGAGCGGGATGCTTTGGCCGAACGTGAAGGGAAGGCGGTTCAAAATGCTTTGGAGACCTACTTTTCAAGAAGGAAAAGGCGTAAGAAATTCAACGTCGAATTCCAAAATGTAGAAGATACCTATGCCCTTTTGGCCCAAAACGGCATCAGCTATAAGAACATCGATGTCTATACCATCAAACAGCTTTCTGAAATTTTGGGTGTTGATGGTATCATCAGTGGTAATCTGAATCTCAATATCCTACTGTCTGAAGGGGTCCCAACCGACTTTAGTTTGTTCGATTATTTCAGTGGTGATGCGAATTATGGGCGTATCGGTATCAAGATAAGTGATGGGGCCACAGGAAAACTGCTTTGGAAATACGAGAAAGAAATCACCAAGAAAACCGGCAAGAACACGACGGACCTCATCGATAAGATGATGAAATTGGCATCCAGAAAGTTTCCGTACGACAAAGAGAAAAAACGGAGGAAAAAGAGGAATTAACTTTCCGCGAAGTCTTTCAAAACCCCGATCACATAATCGATCTCGGCCTCGGTATTGTATTTCGAAAAAGAAAACCGTAGCGAGGGGCAATCCGATTCACTATCCGACAGCAATTCATTAAGCACATGGGATCCTTTGGCACTACCCGATTGGCAAGCGCTCCCTTTAGAACAGGCGATGCCTTTTAGATCAAGATGGAAAAGCAACATCAACGACTTTTGCTTATCGAAAGGCAAGCGAACGTTGACCAAGGTATACGTACTGCGTTCCACTTCACCTGATAGGCCGTTGAACAGCACCCCCGGTATGGCTTTTTGCAACGCATTGATAAAATAGGTTTTCAAACCGGTTACATAAGCTTGTTCCTCCTCGAGATGTTCATAAGCTTCGATAAAGGCCTGTTCCAAACCCACGATATTGTGAAAAGGTTCGGTTCCAGCCCTAAAGCCACGTTCTTGAGATCCACCGACGATCAAAGGCTTCAAACCCGAGTTCTTTCGGACGAAGGCGAAACCGACACCCTTGGGACCGTGGAACTTGTGGGCCGCCGCTGTTAAAAAGTCGATCGGTACAGCTCCGACATCCCATCGGAAATGACCGACCGATTGCACGGTATCCGAATGGAAAAGTGCATCGTTCGCACGGCAAAGTTCCCCGATGGTCGTGATATCGATCAGATTCCCGATTTCGTTGTTGACATGCATCAAACTGACCAATTTTTTGGTTCCGTCGGTTTCCAATAAATTTTGCAGATGCGCAAGGTCCGGGTTGCCATCCCCATCCAAATCAACGAATTCCAAACCGATGCCATACTCAGCCGCCAATTCTTCAGCGGTATGCAAAACGGCATGGTGTTCGATTTTGGAGGTAATGATGGTCTGTACGCCCAAATCGCGCACAGCGCAGCGTAAGATCATGTTATCGGCTTCAGTACCACCCGAAGTAAAGATAATTTCGGAAGGATGCGCATTAAGTTCCTTAGCGATGGTCTTTCGCGCTTTTTCTATGGCCGTTTTGGCCGTGCGTCCGAAACTATGGGTCGACGATGGGTTCCCGTAAAATTCGGAAAGCGCCTCTTGCATCTTGGCGATCACACCCGCTCTCACCTGGGTGGTAGCGGCATTGTCGAGATAGACCTTTTGCATAACTTGAATTCAACTTTTCGTTCGGCTAAAATAGCGGAAATAAGTTAATTTAATTAAAATTCAAAGCCTTTCGGAAGGGCATTACCTTCGATTTCACTTAAATTTGAAACCATGAAAAAATTATTGGGTTTGTTGGCTTTGGTGACTATGGTTTCATGCAGTGACGGTGACCTTCAAATTGAGACCATCGATTTCGACAGCGTCTCGATACAACAATGCGGGACCGTCGATACGACAACCGTTCTTTTCTTCAAGATCAATGCCGATCAAGCGTTGATCCTCAATCTTCAAAGTGGATTACTCAGCAATGAGGCCACCACCGAGACGATCAGCAGTTCGGTACCTGGGCAATCACAAGTGACCTATCGCATTTTTTCCGAAACAGTGACCAGCAATTACTTCTGTGACGATATTCCACCGGTAACACCCGTAGTCACGGAAGAAATCGAGGCGCAAGACGGTGAAGTCCTGATAACCACTGTAGCGAACGAGGCCGGTGCTTTCGAGCATACCATACAACTTCAGAACATAACCTTGGTCAATGATCAAGGAGAACGCATCACCGATTTGACCATTAGTGAGTTCGGAACGGTGACCACCACCGCCAATTAAGCATTTTGAAAGATATAGACTTCCGTTGCCCCTAGGCCGTATTTGCTAAAATCGGCATCGTAAAACTTCACTTGCGCGTACCGCCCAAAGAGGTACCTTAATTCTTCCTTTAAGACCCCTTCACCGACACCGTGTATGAAAACCACTTTTTGAATACGTTTCCGTATCGCGAATTCAAGCTGTCTTTTCGCTGTGTCCAATTGTAGGTTCAACATATCGAAATTCGACATTCTTTTACTCTTATCCGTAAGTTGATGGATATGAAGATCGACCACCATTTTAGGGGCATTACGCGCTTTCTTTTTCACAGCGGGGTCCTTCTTACGCTTTATGGGTTCCTTTCCGACCTTGCCTTGGGCAATGTCGAAGTCGGTGACCCTGAGGGTACCGGCCACCTTCACCAATTGTCGGTCTTCAAATGCCAAAGAGAACCCATCCGAAGTGGTGATGGTCACCGTCGGACCCTCGATCTTTTCGACGGTTCCCGCAATGGGCTCGTCAACCACTTCGACTTTATCACCGATTTCGAATCTTCGCAAAACTTTGGGCAATACCTGTTACATTCCAAAAATAATAGTATTTTGAGCACACCAATCAAGAACTTGTGAAACCGGTATTTTTTACGTTGTTGCTTACGGCCGAAGATTATATGCTGCCTTGTCTGAACAAGCGACTATTCGGTATCGAATGCCCGGGTTGTGGCATTCAGCGCGCGGCCAAATTGGTCTTACAAGGGGAATTCGCGGCGGCTTTTCAAATGTACCCAGGAATTTACCCCATCTTCTTGTTGCTTTCGTTCTTGGTCGTCAACCTGTTTATCAAATTCAAGTACGCTTTTCAAATCAAAGTCGCACTCTTGATTTTGGTTGTCGCCACGATCATGATCAGTTACATTCATAAAATGTCTCATATTTTCCACTAAACACAAACACATGGAACAACAGAAATTACCCAATTCAACGCTCATCTTGGTCTTCGGTATCGTATCGATAGTAACCTGTTGCTGTTATGGGGTGCTCGGTTTGATCTTCGGGATCATTGCGGTGGTACTGGCCAACAAAGCGACCAAACTCTATCAAGAACAGCCGGAACTTTACACGGGCTACGGCAATGTCAAAACCGGTAGGGTTTTGGCGATTATCGGAATCATCCTCAACCTCATTTGGATGGTCTATGTAATATGGGCGATCAATTATTTTGGATGGGATACGCTTCAAGACCCGGAGAAATTGAGGGAATTGATGGAACAATACCAGTAAAAATATGTCACAGCAACCTTTACCAGGAGCCAGCACGGTGTTGGTCATGGGGATTTTGTCCATTGTCGGATCGATTGCTTGCTGCGGCCCCTTTGCGGCGATATTCAGTATCGTTGGATTGATGAAGGCCAAATCAGCCGAACTGATGTATCAGCAAAATCCAGGTGCATACAGTGATTTCAGCTCGGTAAAGACCGGAAAGATCCTTTCGTATATCGGATTGGGCCTTTCGATAATCATGCTCGTGCTGTTCATCTTATATTTTGGATTCATCTTCGCCATGATTACGGCGGGGGAATGGAACGACACCTATTGAAAAAGGCCCCGTTTTGGGGCCTTTTTTTTACTTAGTTCGCGACTTCGCTCATAAACTTCAAGCGATAGATCCGCAATTCCTCTTCTTCGTATTCGCCTTCGAATTCTTCCATGGCTTCCGATATGGAATCGGATTCGGCCTCCAGAAAGTAATCATTGATTTCTTCTTGCTGATCTTCATCGAGTACCTCATCGACCCAATAGGTCAAATTCAATTTCGTACCGCTGAAAACGATCTGCTCCATTTCTTTGATCAACTGCCCGATTTCAAGGCCCTTGGCCGCTGCGATATCATCCAAAGGCAATTTGCGGTCGACGTTTTGGATGATATACAATTTAAGGCCTGAATTCGCCCCCGTACTTTTTACGACCAAATCATCAGGTCGCACCACGTCGTTTTCGGCCACGTATTTTTTGACCAATGCAATGAAGGGCCCGCCATATTTCTTTGCTTTACCCTCACCGACCCCATGAATATTGAGTAGCTCTTCGTTGCTTATCGGATATTTGAGGGCCATATCATCCAAAGATGGATCTTGGAACACCACAAAGGGCGGAACATCGTTCTTTTTTGCCTCCTGTTTCCTGAGATCTTTCAACAATCGCAACAATTTGGCATCGGCGGCGGCACCACTCGATTTTGCCGCGGTGACCAGGGCATTGTTGTTTTCTTCACTGTACACATGGTCTTTGGTCATCATGAAGGAAGTCGGGGCCTCTAAAAACCGTTGCCCGTTTTCGGTGAGGTGCAATACCCCGTATTGTTCGATTTCCTTGCGCAACAGGCCGGCTACTAGCGCTTGGCGTGTCAAGGCCATCCAATACGGTTCTTCATGGTCCTTTCCGATTCCGAAAAACGGTTTCTCGTCGGTTTTGTGCGAAGAGATCAACGCGTTGGTCTTACCGACCAGCGCCTTTACGATCTCTCGGGTCTTGAATTTTTCGAGTGTTCCTTTAACCACCTGCAACAACTTGACGATGCTTTCTTTAGCCTCTTCCTTGGGCTTTGGGTTTCTGGCGTTATCGTCCATATCGGCCCCTTCCCCATTGACGGCATCGAATTCCTCACCGAAATAGTGCAGAATGAACTTGCGTCGAGACATTGAGGTTTCGGCATAAGCCACGATTTCTTGAAGCAGGGCATTACCCACTTCTTGTTCGGCTACCGGTTTTCCCGACATGAATTTTTCAAGCTTCTCAACGTCTTTGTAAGCGTAATAGGCCAAGCAATGGCCCTCACCCCCATCTCGGCCGGCCCTACCGGTTTCTTGATAATAACTCTCGATACTTTTTGGAATATCGTGATGGATGACGAAACGCACGTCAGGTTTGTCGATCCCCATTCCGAAGGCGATGGTGGCCACCACGACATCGACATCTTCCATTAAGAACATGTCTTGGTACTTTGAACGGGTCTTGGCATCGAATCCGGCATGGTACGGAACCGCACTGATCCCATTCACCTGAAGCACTTGGGCCAATTCTTCTACCCGTTTTCTACTTAGGCAATACACGATACCTGATTTTCCCTGGTTTTGTTTTACAAAACGGATGATATCGGCATCGATGTTCTTGGTCTTGGGCCGTACTTCATAAAACAGGTTAGGGCGGTTGAACGAGGCTTTGAACACTTTCGCATCGACCATACCCAGGTTCTTGATGATGTCTTCCTGTACTTTCGGGGTCGCCGTGGCCGTTAAACCGATAATCGGTATGGCCTCTCCCAAACGACCGATGATCGTTCTCAGATTGCGATATTCGGGCCTGAAATCATGGCCCCACTCCGATATGCAGTGTGCTTCATCGACAGCGACGAACGAAAGCTTGACCGTCTGTAAAAAATGGATGTAGTCTTCTTTGGTCAATGATTCGGGTGCGACATACAGCAACTTGGTCACCCCGTTGGTGATATCTTCCATGACCTGCTTGACCTCCGTTTTTGTCAATGAGGAATTCAAGACATGGGCGATGCCATGTTCGGAAGATACCCCACGCATGGCATCGACTTGGTTCTTCATCAACGCGATCAAGGGGGATACCACGATTGCGGTACCGTCTTGCATGACCGCGGGAAGCTGATAGCACAAGGATTTGCCACCACCTGTCGGCATGATGACGAAAGTATCCTTTCCGGCAAGTATGTTTTTGATTACATCTTCCTGTAGCCCCTTGAATTGCGAAAAACCAAAGTATTTCTTAAGCGCTTCCTGCAAATCTGTCAAACTCGAACCCATCTTTGGCATCCATTAAAATCGAATAAAAAGAACATCATTTACCTGCTAAAGGGATTCAAGGCTTACGGTAGGATTAAAATGCCCCTTTTATCAAAACTAACATAAATCGTATTAGTTTGTTTAATTTTGTATTCTTAAAGATAAGACAATCTTTGAGGTTTACAACCCATAATCCGATTATTGCTTTGAAGGCCAAAACTGCGATTCTTGATAGTGCTCGACGGACCATCCTTAACGAGGGCGAAGCTATCCAAAACTTGATTTCACAACTCGATGTATCCTTTGAAAATGCGGTAAAAAGCATTTTGGAGTCCGATGGTCGTGTGGTGGTATCCGGTGTGGGTAAGAGTGCTTTGATCGCTTCCAAAATCGTCGCCACCTTCAACTCAACGGGTACGCCTGCGATCTTTATGCACGCTGCCGATGCGATACATGGCGATCTTGGCACCGTACAGAAAGACGATGTCGTTATTTGCATCTCCAAAAGTGGCAATACGGAAGAAATCAAAATGCTGATTCCCCTGATCAAAAGAGGGGGCAACAAACTCATCGGGATCACCGGTAACATGGACTCGGTCTTGGCGAACCAGTCCGATTTCGCTTTGAACACCTATGTAGCCAAAGAGGCATGCCCGAACAACCTGGCACCCACAACCAGTACTACGGCACAAATGGTGATGGGTGATGCCTTGGCCATTAGCTTGCTCGAACTGCGGGGCTTCAGCAGTGATGACTTTGCCAAGTACCATCCAGGCGGGGCCTTGGGCAAACGCTTATACCTCAGGGTGGCAGACATTGCCGCCAACAATCAAGTACCGGCCGTACAATCGCATTCGAAAGTCAAGGAAGTGATCGTGGAAATTTCCGAAAAAATGCTCGGGGTCACCGCGGTGGTCGAAGATGGCAAGATCATCGGCGTGGTTACCGACGGCGACATCCGTAGAATGCTCAACAAACACGACAACATCGGTCAACTCACCGCCAAGGACATCATGTCGGCCGAACCCAAGACCGTATCTTCCGGACTATTGGCCATCAAGGCCCTTGAAATCCTCCGAAAAAACGGTATTTCCCAATTATTGGTGGTCGATGGTGACACCTATGTGGGTGTCGTCCATATCCATAATCTTATTAACGAAGGAATTACCTAATGGCCAAAGCAGCTATAGACCCCAATGAAATGTCCTTTTTAGACCATCTCGAAGAATTGCGATGGC
Organism: Flavobacteriaceae bacterium; assembly: GCA_013214065.1. Classification (GTDB taxonomy): domain Bacteria; phylum Bacteroidota; class Bacteroidia; order Flavobacteriales; family Flavobacteriaceae; genus Flagellimonas_B; species Flagellimonas_B algarum. The sequence goes on along the minus strand of JABSPK010000008.1, from coordinate 76,802 downwards.
ACCTGATCCGTTCGGTTCTTGCAGTGGTCATCGTTGCCTGTGTGGCCTTCGCCATGAAAGGGTTCATTTTCGACACCATCCTATTCGGTCCGAAAAACCTGAGCTTTCCGACCTATCGCTTCTTTTGCAATATCGCGACGATTTTCGGTATCGATTCCGAATTTTGTGGCGATTCGTTGCCCTTCACCATACAAAGCAGACTGATGGCCGGTCAGTTTTCGGCCCATATTTGGACCTCTATCTGGGCAGGTTTCATTCTAGCCTTTCCTTACGTTTTATGGGAACTATGGCGTTTTATCAGTCCGGGGCTACATGCTAAGGAACGTAAATATTCCCGCGGGTTCATCATCGTGGCCTCTGCGCTGTTCTTTCTTGGGGTTGCTTTCGGGTATTATGTGGTCGCCCCCTTATCCATCAATTTCCTCGGCACCTACCAAGTAAGCCAAGAGGTAACGAATGAGATCGATCTTGGGTCTTATGTCGCCACGGTACGGGCTTCGGTCATCGCCTGCGGCATCATGTTCGAATTGCCGATCATCATCTACTTTTTGACCAAAATCGGTCTGGTTACCCCGGCCATCCTGAAAAAATACCGAAAGATCGCGTTGGTCATCGTCTTGATCCTATCGGCGGTCATTACGCCACCCGATGTAGCCAGTCAGATCGTGGTTGCAGTGCCGGTATTGGTCTTGTACCAAATCAGTATCTACATATCGAAATTGGTCTTGAAACGCGAGGCCAAACGCGAAAATGCACGAAAAAATGCCAAATAAAGTCGAAGAATTCAATGCCTACCGGGCAAAAATGAATGAAAAGATCTTAGCGGATAACAACAAATTGATCAAGCGGATCTTCAATTTGGATACCAATGCCTTTATGCCAGGGGCGCTTGATGTGAAAACCAAAGAGCTCCTTGGGCTGGTCGCCTCGGCGGTCATGCGCTGTGATGACTGTGTGAAATACCATCTTGAAAGTGCCAAAAAGCAAGGCGCCAGTAAAGAAGAGGTCGTCGAAACCCTTGGTATCGCCACCCTGATCGGCGGTACCATTGTCATTCCACATTTGCGACGGGCCTATGAATACTGGGAAGAACTTGAGAACATGCCCGAAACGACGCGCTAAAAAAATCACAAAGTACTTTGCCTGAACTTGAATATGTTTAGTTTTGGCTACGCCTATGAAGTTACGTGCTGAAAATATCATGAAGGCCTATCGAGGTCGAAAAGTGGTCAAAGGAATCTCGTTGGAAGTCAACCAAGGGGAAATCGTTGGACTCTTGGGGCCCAACGGGGCCGGAAAGACGACTTCGTTCTACATGATCGTGGGTTTGGTGAAACCCAATGGAGGGCAGATTTTTTTGGACGATATGGACATCACCACCTTCCCGATGTACAAAAGAGCCCAAAACGGTATTGGCTATCTGGCCCAGGAAGCGTCCGTTTTCCGAAAACTCAGTATCGAAAAAAACATTCTGAGCGTATTGCAGACCACCAGTCTGAGCAAGAAGGAGCAGCACATGAAAATGGAATCCTTGATCGATGAATTCGGATTGGGCCACATTCGAAAGAACCGAGGTGATCTGTTATCGGGTGGTGAGCGACGGCGAACCGAAATCGCCAGGGCCTTGGCCACCGACCCAAAGTTTATTTTGTTGGATGAACCTTTCGCCGGGGTGGACCCGGTAGCGGTCGAAGACATTCAACGAATCGTCGCCCAACTCAAGGACAAGAACATCGGCATATTGATAACCGACCATAACGTTCAGGAGACCTTGGCAATTACCGAACGTTCCTATCTTATGTTCGAAGGGGGGATTTTAAAAGCCGGAATTCCTGAAGATTTGGCTAAAGACGAGATGGTGCGCCAAGTTTACCTTGGTCAGAATTTCGAACTTCGAAAAAAGAAGCTCGACTTCTAAGTCTTATGCAAGTTGCGCTCCAGCATCGAGGCCAAAATATAGCCCAAAATGATGAAGGGTACGGCCAAAAACCGCAGGGTAAGCAACAGCACCACAGCCCCTATCAAAAAGAGGTATTTTATCCCATTCTTTTTAAAAGAAGCGTCCTTTAATTTAAAGGCGAACAGTTCAATCTTCGAATTCATCAGGTAGGCGCTCAAGACGGTCATCCCCAACAAAAACCATTGATTTAAAATGACCTGCCCCAATAGCTCTGTATTTTGGTAGTATAAGATCATGGGCAATGAAAGGATCAATAGCGTGTTGGCCGGCGTGGGAAGCCCAATGAATGAACTGGTCTGATTCTCGTCGATATTGAATTTGGCCAACCGGTAGGCCGAGGCCATGGTGATAATGAAACCAAAAAAAGCCACTGGCCTGAAGGCACCGCTTTGCCATTGCATGTGGTCTGAAACAAAGGAGGTCACCATTGGGGTACTTGCCCCATCGCCCCCAGACATATGCAACAGCTGGAACATGACGATTCCGGGCACCAGACCACTGGTCACCATATCCGCCAAAGAATCGAGCTGTACCCCCAGTGGACTACTGACCTTCAACATACGCGCCGCGAGACCATCAAAGAAATCGAAAAATATACCGATCAAAACGAACAACGCCGCCAGCTCCAATCGATTGAAGACCGAAAAAACGACGGCAATACAACCACTGAACAAGTTCAGGAGGGTAATGAAATTCGGAATATGTCGTTTCATCACATGGGGTTTTCGTAAAAATAAGCTAAAATTCAAGTTTTGAAAGTCGGTTATCAATGCGTAACCAGAATAATATTGATATTTGTCGTTGTTAGCTTACCCATGGAAAAAATGAAACGGCTTTGCCTCGTCTTTCTTCTCTCTAGTGGCTTTTTGATTGCCCAAGCTCCCCAATTATCGGATTCGGCCCAAATCAGCGTGCTGACCTGTGGGGTCGGCACTGAAATTTATTCCACTTTTGGCCATACGGCTTTCCGGGTTCAGGATACGGTCAACGGTATCGATGTGGTCTATAATTATGGAACTTTCGATTTCGACAAACCGAACTTCCACCTCAACTTTGCGAAAGGCAAGTTGATCTATTCCCTTTCAAGAAGCAGTTTTGAACGGTTTTTATTCGTTTACGAACTTGAGAAACGCTGGGTACACGAGCAGCTCTTGGATTTGGATGGTGCACAGACCCAACAGTTGTTCGCTTTTTTCGAACAAAATTACCGACCTGAAAACCGGGAATACCTTTACGACCCCTTGTTCAATAATTGCTCGAGCATTGTGGCCGATATCTTGAAAGCACAGTTCGGTGACGCCATACAATTCGACGCCTCTCATCTCAACAATGAAGTATCTTTTAGACAATTGGTTCGCCAATACCTGCCCATGAACAGTTGGGACAGCTTCGGGATCGAACTCGCATTCGGGGCCATCACCGATAAAAAAGCCTCTGCTTTAGATCATATGTTCTTGCCGTATTATGCCAAAGACCAGATGAACAATACCACCCTAAAAGGCAAAGACCTGGTCAAACGGGAACGCAATGTCCTGGACTATCCGGAACCCGACCAAGGCGGGAGTTTTATGACGCGTCCTTTATTTTGGTTCGCCTTTCTGCTTTGCTTCGTGGTCGCGATCACTATACTCGATTGGAAACATGAGGGCAGAAATCGATGGCTTGACTTTTCGTTGTTTTTCATTTCAGGTCTGGCGGGGATATTGATCTTGATGCTCTGGCTCGCGACCGACCATGTGGTTACCCATACCAATATGAACTTCCTGTGGCTCTTTCCTTTGAATGCGGTAGTCGCTTTCCATCTTGCCAAGAAAGACGGCCATCCGAAATGGTTACCGATCTATCTCTATGTGGTTCTAGGAGGTATGTTGCTTAGCTTGTTGATTTGGTTGTTCCAATTCCAATTGCAGTCCTATCTCAACGTTTTTTTGATGCTCGCACTCGCCACCCGTTACCTCTTCTTGCTAAAGCGCGTATCTTAGTGCGCTATGAATTTATTGACCGCTGAGCACATATCGAAGTCTTTCGGGGAGTTAACGCTCTTTTCCGATCTTTCATTCGGGATCAACAAAGATCAAAAAATAGCCCTGATCGCGAAAAATGGCAGCGGTAAAACCTCTATTCTAAATATGCTGGCAGGGATCGACCCGCCTGATACCGGTAAAATCACTACCCGAAAGGGGCTCCGTATCTCCTTTTTGGCCCAAGAACCCGATCTCGATCCCCGGTTGACCATTGAAGAAACGATCCATACCTCGGGAAACACCATATTGGAAGTGATAGCGACCTATGAGCATACCATCAATAGTGGAATCGGTGGGGAGGCCCTGGAACACGCCATGGAAGCTATGGATCGCTACCAGGCCTGGGCTTTCGAGACCCAATACAAACAAATCCTGTTCCGGTTGAAACTTGAAGACCTCCAGCAAAAGGTCGCGACCTTATCAGGGGGGCAACGCAAACGGTTGGCATTGGCCAATGCGCTGATCAACAAACCACAGTTGCTCATCCTCGATGAGCCCACCAACCATTTGGATCTTGAGATGATCGAGTGGCTCGAAGACTTTTTCAAAAAGGAAAAATTGACCTTGTTCATGGTAACCCACGACCGATATTTCTTGGAAAGGGTGTGTAATGAGATCCTTGAACTCGATGGGCAGAGCCTATATGCCTACAAAGGCAATTACAGCTACTATCTCGAAAAAAGGGATGCCCGCTTGCAGCGTGAAGCCACCGAGCAGCATAAGAACAAGTTATTGTTCAAAAAGGAATTGGAATGGATGCGCCGACAACCCAAGGCCCGAACCACCAAATCAAAATCACGTATCGATAACTTTAAGGTCATCAAAGCCAAGGCCCACCAACGTCGCAACGACCATCAAGTCCAACTCGAACTGGATATGGAACGCTTGGGAAGCAAGATCGTAGAAATGCACAACGTAGTCAAACGTTTCGGCGAGACCGTGATCTTGGACAAATTCGATTATAGCTTCAAAAAAGGGGAACGCGTAGGTATCATCGGTAAGAACGGTAGTGGGAAATCGTCTTTCTTGAACTTGCTCACTGGTCGTGAGGCCTTGGATTCCGGAAAAATTGTAATCGGTGATACGATCCGCTTCGGGTATTACACACAAAAGGGCATTCCCATCAAGCAAGGCCAGAAGGTCATTGAGGTCATTCGCGAGTTCGGTGACTACATCCCGCTTAAAAAAGGGAAGCAGATCTCGGCACAACAGCTTCTCGAACGTTTCCTCTTTGACCGCAAAAAACAATACGATTTCGTTGAAAAACTCAGTGGGGGCGAACGAAAACGCCTCTACCTATGTACGGTCTTGATCCAGAATCCCAATTTTTTGATTTTGGATGAGCCCACCAATGATCTCGATATCGTGACCCTTAATGTCTTGGAGGAATTTCTGTTGGATTTTCCGGGATGTTTGATCGTGGTTTCCCATGATCGTTTTTTCATGGATCGGATCGTCGATCACCTATTCGTTTTCGAAGGCAATGGGGTGGTCGCTGATTTTCCGGGTAATTATTCCGATTACCGGGCCTATGAACAGAGCCGACCGTCAAGTCCGTCCGTTGAAAAGGAAAAAGGAGGGGCAACCGGTAAACACTGGAAACCCAAAAGTGACAAACCGACCCTGACCTATTTGGAACAAAAGGAATACAAGGGATTGGAAAAAGAGATTCAGAAGTTGGAAGCCAAGAAACTCAAACTACAAGATCGTTTTGCGGAAGCCGATATGGATGGGGAAGCCATCAATCGCCTTTCCATCGAATTGGGCGAAGTGGTCGCGGCCATCGATACCAAGACCGAACGCTGGTTTGAACTATCGGCCATACTTGAAGGCTAAGGCATGAAATGGTTACGGTATTTGCGGTTTCTATTACGATCGACCAACGAACATGGGATACATTCCCCATTCGTCTTCAACTATGTGACCCAAGGGCTCTATGCACGTAAAAAACGCGATAGCGTCAAGAGTATCGACGCCTTATTGAAAAGTATCGGCCATTTCGCAACGAAAAGGATGATCCTCTGGGAAGGTAATGGCGTTAAACGGCACCTTGCCGTCCATTATCCAGGTATCACATTCGATCAAGACCCTTTCGATTGTTGTTATGTTGGGGTGTTGGACAAGGCGCGTTTCGAAGCACTACATCAGCACGACGGATTTCACAATGACAGTTGGGTCTTCATTGACAACCTCCAAAATTCGGTCGAAAATCGGACGTTGTGGAATGCATTGATCACTGCTCCCCAATTCACGGTCAGCATAGACCTATTCCATTGCGGCCTCTTATTTTACCGCAGGGAACAGCCCAAACAACATTTTAGGATTAGGATATAATAAAGTATTTTTAGGCGCAATACCGCACCCATGGACAATCTGATCTATTACATCGTCATTGGCCTTGCCTTGATCTATTTCGTCATTCTTTTCAGCAACAAAAGAGGTACGAAAAAAAGAAAAGGAAGGAAGTTCATGGAAGGCAAACGCCGGCATGACGACTAGCCTTGATAAGGCCGCTTATTTAGATTGTAACGACACGAATTGTAGCCATAGATGAAAATTTATACCAAAACCGGTGACCAAGCAACCACCTCCCTTTTTACAGGAAGACGGGTCGACAAGCACCATATCCGGATTGAAAGCTACGGCACCATAGACGAGTTGAACGTGCTTCTCGGTTTGGTCAGGGACCAAGAAATCGATAATGGCTCCAAGCAAATCCTTATCGAAATCCAGCATAAACTGTTCGTCTTAGGGGCGATTTTGGCCACCGAACCCAAAAAGGACCATCGATTGAAGATACAGCGCATCGAAACGACCGATATCACTTTGCTCGAACAGGAAATCGACCGGATGAACGAGGCACTTCCACCAATGACCCATTTCATCCTACCTGGTGGCCATACTACCGTGTCATACTGTCATATGGCGCGAACCGTTTGCCGGAGGGCCGAACGCATGATCTCATTATTGCACCAAAACGAGCCCGTACCCGCCAATGTACTCACCTATATCAACCGCTTATCGGACTATCTTTTCGTCTTGGCACGGAAGTTGTCAAAGGACTTGAAAGCTGATGAAGTCAAGTGGATTCCAGAGAAGAAAGAGGAATAAATCCCATTTTTCACCGTTACAGGTTAAAGAATCATAAATAATTTTCAAATAAATCCCGATTTGCTTGGCGAATTGGCTTTAAAAATTATTTTTGCAAAAATTTTAAAAATCGAACCGTTACTATGTACTGGACATTAGAATTAGCCTCCTATTTGAGCGATGCGCCGTGGCCAGCCACCAAAGACGAATTGATAGATTATGCCATCCGTACCGGAGCCCCATTGGAAGTTGTTGAAAATTTGCAATCCATGGAAGAGGAAGGTGGTGAAATTTACGAGTCCATTGAAGAAATCTGGCCTGATTATCCCACAGAGGAAGATTATCTCTGGAACGAGGACGAGTACTGAAAACATACTCCAAAACACCGTTAAAAAGTCTCATTTGAGGCTTTTTTTTATGTAATTTTGGCAGCCTATCAGCCATTTTCAGGGCAGTTTTGCCAATGGAACGGCTTTTGCTGCGCAATACAAAAAATCACCAATGAGCATCATAAACTCCGTACTGAAGGTATTTGTAGGGGACAAGTCTGAAAAAGATGTCAAGGCATTACAACCTTTAGTCAAAAAAATAAAGGGTTTTGAAAGTGCACTGGCCTCATTGAGCCATGACGATCTACGGCAGAAAACCGTAGGGTTCAAGGCCAAGATCGAAGCCGACCGTAAGACCTTTGACGATAAGATCACCCGATTAAAAGAAGAAGTAGCCGTTTCGACCGATATCGACCGCAATGAGGAAATCTATTCCGAGATCGACAAACTGGAAGAAGAAGCCTATCGGATCTCCGAAAATGCATTGAACGATATCCTACCCGAGGCCTTCGCCGTGGTCAAGGAGACCGCGAAGCGTTTTGCGAACAATGAGACCCTTGAAGTCAAAGCGACCGAATTCGATCGGTCCCTCTCCGGTACCGCGGATTATGTGGTTTTGGAAGGTGATCAGGCCGTTTGGAAGAATTCTTGGGATGCCGCGGGCAAGGAAGTGACTTGGGACATGGTGCACTACGACGTGCAGTTGATCGGAGGTATCGCCTTGCATCAAGGAAAAATCGCCGAAATGCAAACCGGTGAAGGAAAGACCTTGGTTGCCACCCTCCCGCTCTACCTTAACGCCCTTTCGGGCAAAGGCGCCCATTTGGTGACCGTGAACGACTATTTGGCCAAACGTGATAGCGCCTGGATGGCGCCCCTGTTCCAATTCCACGGACTTTCGGTTGATTGTATCGACCACCACCGACCCAATTCGGATGCCCGACGGGCAGCTTATAACGCCGATATCACCTATGGTACGAACAATGAATTCGGTTTCGATTACCTCCGTGACAATATGGCCCATACGCCAGGAGACTTGGTGCAACGCCCCCATCATTACGCTATCGTAGATGAGGTCGACTCGGTATTGATCGATGACGCGCGAACGCCACTGATCATCTCCGGACCCGTTCCCGAGGGAGACCGCCATGAATTCAACGAATTGAAACCCAAGGTTTCCGATATCGTACAAAAACAAAGGCAGCACCTGACCGGGGTATTGGCCGAAGCCAAAAAGCTGATCAAGGAAGGAGATACCAAAGAGGGCGGGTTCCTACTACTCCGAGTGCACCGCGGTTTACCTAAAAACAAGGCGTTGATCAAGTTCTTGAGTGAAGAAGGGGTCAAACAATTGCTGCAGAAGACCGAGAACTTCTATATGCAAGACAACAATCGTGAAATGCCCAAGGTCGATGAAGACTTGTTATTCACGATCGATGAAAAGAACAACCAAATCGAATTGACCGATAAAGGGGTCGAATACATTTCGGGCGATGAGAACAAAGATTTCTTCATCATGCCCGATATCGGTAGTGAAATCGCCAAAATCGAGGACCAGGGGCTGGAAATCGAAAAAGAAGCCGAACTCAAGGAGGTCCTCTTCAAGGATTTCGCCGTAAAAAGCGAGCGTATCCATACCATGAGCCAATTGTTGAAGGCCTACACCCTTTTTGAAAAAGATGTCGAATACGTCGTTATCGAAAACAAGGTGATGATCGTTGATGAGCAAACCGGCCGTATTATGGACGGAAGGCGCTATTCAGATGGTTTACACCAGGCCATCGAGGCCAAGGAAAACGTCAAGATCGAAGCCTTGACCCAGACCTTCGCCACGGTAACCCTCCAGAATTACTTCAGAATGTACAACAAGCTGGCCGGCATGACGGGAACCGCCGTGACCGAGGCCGGGGAGTTTTGGGAAATCTATAAACTCGATGTGGTCGAAATTCCGACCAATAGGCCCATCGCCCGTGATGACCGCCATGACTTGATCTACAAGACCAAGCGTGAAAAATACAATGCCATCATCGATGAGGTCACCCAGTTGTCACAAAACGGCAGACCGGTCTTGATCGGTACGACCTCCGTAGAAATTTCCGAATTGCTTTCAAAACTATTGAGTGTGCGTAAGGTCAACCACAACGTTTTGAATGCGAAACTCCATAAAAAGGAAGCCGATGTCGTTGCCGAAGCCGGAAAACCAGGGGTGGTCACCATAGCCACCAATATGGCAGGTCGGGGTACTGATATCAAATTGACGGACGAAGTGAAATCGGCCGGTGGTCTTGCCATCGTCGGAACCGAGCGACACGACTCAAGACGGGTCGACCGTCAGCTACGCGGACGTTCAGGAAGACAAGGGGATGTGGGTAGTTCACAATTTTACGTTTCCTTGGAAGACAATCTAATGCGCCTTTTCGGATCGGATCGGGTGGCCAAATTAATGGATCGGATGGGATTGGAAGACGGCGAGGTCATCCAACATTCCATGATGACCAAATCGATCGAACGTGCGCAGAAAAAAGTAGAGGAAAACAATTTCGGTATCCGGAAACGTCTGTTGGAATATGATGATGTGATGAACGCCCAGCGTGAGGTGGTTTACAAAAGGAGGCGCCACGCCCTTCAAGGTGAACGCCTCAAGGTCGATATCGCGAACATGATCTACGATACCTGTGAGGTCATTTCAGATACCAACAAGGCGGCAGACGATTTCAAGAACTTCGAGTTCGAATTGATCAAGTATTTTTCGATCACTTCACCGGTCAGCGAGGAAGAATTCGGCAGTTTGGGGGTTCAAGAGCTAACGGGTAAGGTGTACAAGGTAGCTTATGACCATTATTTGGAAAAGGTAGTACGCAACGCCGATATGGCCTTCCCGGTCATCAAGAACGTATACGAAGATCCAACGAATAAATTCGAGAGGATCGTAGTGCCCTTCACCGATGGGATCAAGACCTTGAACGTCGTGACCAATTTAAAAGAAGCCTATGAAAGCAATGGCAAACAACTGGTCAATGATTTCGAGAAAAATATCAGCCTTGCCATCATAGACGATTCCTGGAAAACGCACCTTCGCAAGATGGACGAGCTCAAACAGTCGGTACAGCTGGCCGTGCACGAACAAAAAGACCCCTTATTGATTTATAAATTCGAGGCTTTTGAACTCTTCAAGAGCATGATCGAAAAGGTCAACAAAGAGGTCATTTCCTTTTTGTTCAAAGGGGAATTGCCCGCTCAAAACAACGGGCAGATCCAAGAAGCCAAATCAGTGAGACGTCCTAAGGAAAACCTGAAGATGTCGAAGGAAGAGATTCCGAACAGCGACGAGCTCGCTGCCCAGAACCGCGCTGCGGGCCAAACACAAAGGCAACGACCACAGGTTACTGAAACCATTACCCGTGAACGACCGAAAATCGGAAGGAACGAACGCGTAACCATCAAGAACGTCATGTCCGGAGAGAGCAAAACGGTCAAGTACAAACAAGCGGAACCGCTCATCGACAAAGGGGAATGGGTCCTCATCGAGAATTGATAGGCACCCCCCTACCTTATCCAAAACGACGGTTATTATTTAACCGTCGTTTTTGTTAATACCAAAAACATATTTAGCTTTACAACAAGATTACACCCCCAAATCTTCGCAAATGGTCAATCGAAAACCGTTTGCGGTAGCATAACCAAAAAAGTACATGAGAGACCTGACCAACGATAAACCCTCGGGAAATCCGCATAGAATCATTGCTACGGTCAATCTCCTTGCCGCCCTGGCCACCTTGGCCTTGGCCATCTACTATGCCTCGGAAGCCAATACGGTCATCGCCATAATCTTTTTCGCCCTTGCCGTCTTGTTCGCATTGAACACTTGGAAGCTTCGCACCCAGCCTGCCGGTGTTGATAAGACCGTCCATCTCGAACAAAAGTTGGAAGAAAAGGAAACCTTGCTCAAAGAAGTACACCACCGGGTCAAGAACAACCTGCAGACCGTCTCGAGTTTGTTGAGCCTTCAATCCCGTTCAATAGCCGATAAGAAAATCAGCAATATAATCAAAAGCAGTCAGAATCGGGTCGTTTCCATGGCCATGGTTCATGAAATGCTATACAAGCGGGATGATTACACCTCCAAAATCGAACTTCGCCCCTATGTAGAGGAGCTTTGTGAATATCTGGTACGCTCGATCAAGGGCAATGAAAACAATATCAGTACCAAATTGGATATCGGTGATTTCAAATTGGGAATCGATACCGTGATCCCTTTAGGGTTGATCATCAATGAGACCATTACCAATGGTTTGAAATATGGAATTCCGGATGATGCTTCCGGGGAAATCGAAATCAGCCTTTCAAAAAAAGGGGCCGGAACCTATGAAATGTATCTTGGGGATAACGGCATCGGTTTTCCGGAAGACGTCGACCCTTCCAAAACGAAATCCCTTGGTTTAAAACTGATCCACAACCTGGCACGGCAATTACGCGGCAATATCGTTAGGGACGCCTCCAAAAAAGGGACTTATTATCAAATTACCTTCGAAGAGGTCATCGAGGAATTCAATTCGGTCGATTGACCACCAGGATTTCATATCTTTAAAACGGACTAACTCACTTTCACATGGTAAAAAAACTACTCGTGGCAGTACTCTTTTTGGGTACTACCGTAAGCGCACAAGACTATTTCCTAAAGAAATTCCACCCTTTTAACGAAAATGTACCAAGCCCCGAAGCCTTTTTAGGGTATGGAATCGGGGAACACCACACCCGACACGATCTTATCGTGGCCTATTTGACGAAATTGGCCGAAACTTCGGATCGCGCCGATATTTTCGAATATGGCCGTACCCATGAAGGGCGCAAACTGGTGATGTTGACGGTAAGCACCCCCGAAAACCTCGACAATCTGGCTTCGATCAAGGAGCGGCACCTGGCATATACCGAACCTTCAAAATCGACAGCCTTAGCGAAGGACCTCCCCATAATCATCAATTTAGGCTATAATGTGCACGGTAACGAACCATCGACCGCCGAAGCTGCCCTATTGGCTGCGTACACCCTTTCAGCTTCAAACCATCCTGAGGTTTTGGCGTATCTGAAAAATTCCGTCATTTTCATCGATGCAGTACTCAACCCAGATGGACGGGATCGGCATACCCAATATGCCAATATGTACCAAGGGAACCCCCTGGTCGCCGATCCACAAGATGCCGAACATAATGAATATTGGCCCAGGGGGCGTACGAACCACTATTGGTTCGATCTTAATCGGGACTGGTTATTGGGCATCCATCCTGAAAGCCGCGGCAAATTGAATTGGTACCATGAATGGTATCCGAACGTTGTGACCGATTTCCACGAAATGGGCACCAACAGCTCGTACTTTTTCGAACCGATGAAAGACAACGGATCTTTAAATCCTATCATGCCCAAGGAGAATTATGTGGATTTGAACAACTTGTTCGGCGACTATTTTGCCGAAGCCTTGGACAGTATCGGTTCGTTTTACTTCAGCAAAGAAATCTTCGATGGCACCTACCCCGGTTATGGGTCCTCTTATCCTGATTTACAGGGCGGGTTAGGCCTATTGTTCGAGCAGGCCAGTTCGCGAGGACACAAACAAACGACAGCCTTCGGGGAAATCACCTTCCCCTTTACGATACGGAACCAATTTGTCTCGACCATGGCAACGGTCAAAGCAGCAGTTGAAAACGAGGCCTACCTACGCAAATACCAGCAGGATTTTTTCAAAAGTGCTCTGAGCAATGCCAGCAGGAGCAAAATCAAAGGATATGCCTTCAATGACGGCAACGACCCGAACCGGGTCAAGGCCTTTATCGATAAATTATTGCTCCATAAAATCAAAGTGTACCGATCGGGCGACGAATTCACCGTTCCCACACGGCAACCGCAGTACCGTATGGTACAAACGATGTTCGAAACCTATTCCGAGTACCGAGACAGTGTGTATTACGATGCCTCGGCATGGTCGGTGGCGAATTTCTACAATATGAAATACCGCCCTTTGGCCAAATGGACACCAGGAGAAGAAATCACCACTTTGGAAGGCCTGTTCCCGTTCACCCCTGTAATACGGTCTGAATATGCTTATATCATCGACTATGACGATTATAATGCGGTCGCGGCCTTGAATTACCTACAACAAAACGGATTAGTGGTTTCTTCAGCGTTCAAGCCCTTTACCGCCAATACCGATCAAGGGAAACGGCAATTCAACTATGGGGCATTGGTGGTACCTGTGTCCTTGCAAAAGAAAGCCGCCGATGCGGTTTATGAATTGATTAAAAAAGTACAGCATAAATACCAAGTTCCCGTTTTTGCTTCTGCAACGGGCTATAATAGTGAGGGAATCGATTTGGGGAGTCGGTTTGTCAGCCCGAATAGAACTCCGAAAGCCGCCCTATTGATCGGCGACGGGGTACGCTCGTACGAAGCGGGTGAAGTTTGGCATTTGTTGGATACCAGGGTGCACATGCCGATCAGCAAACTGCCTATGCGGAACCTGAATCGAATCGACCTAGGAAAATACAATACCTTGGTGATGGTTTCGGGCAATTACAACGGGCAACCGAAACTTGTCGAAAAAATAAAAGATTGGCTGGGTTCCGGCAAAACCTTGATTACCATTGGATCTGCCTCGAAATGGGCCATAGAAAAAGAATTGGTCAAGGAAAAACTAACCGAAGGCGCATCCGATTCGCTACAAGCAGGCAAGCGCCTCCCTTATGTCGATGCCCCAGAGACCATCGGACGGGAAGAAGTGGGTGGTATCATTTTAAAAGTCGACTTGGATCGTACCCATCCCTTGGCCTTTGGATACCAAGATCGCCAAATTCCGGTCTATAAAAACAACAGTGTGTGGCTGGCCCCAAGTGAAAATCCTTATGCAACCGTTGCCAAGTATTCGAACAGCCCACATATCGACGGCTTTATCACCAAGAACAACATGGAGCGTTTTGCGAAGCCATCAGCTTCGTTGATCGTTTCCAAATCCGGTGGAGCAACGGTCGTTATGTTCGCCGACAACCCCAATTTCAGGGGATCATGGTACGGCACGAACCGACTTTTCTTGAATGCGATTTTTCTCGGGGATAAGATCAGGGTACCAAAGTAATACAAGAAGGAAATCGTCTGATTTTATAACCGTATCAGAGGATTCGTAGAAAAACTTGAAAGTACTTTATGGCCCGGGGGGCACAAAATTAACGGAGGATAACGAGGTGGTACGTATTGGTAGTGTAAGCAACCATCAAAGACGGTATTACTTACGGCGCGAAACGATTGCTACGGGACGTAAAAAAACGAGTAGCGATGCAAAAAGAAAAACAGAACTACCGATTAAAGCAACCGGGACTAAGATAGATTCGATCATGGGATTAGGCTAGTTTTGATTTGTTTCTTTTGGTTTTGAACGCCAATGCTTTTTTAACCCTTGAGTTTTTGAACATATAAAGTCGAGCGACTTCGTTCGATTCGTTTTGGGTTGCGATTTCAACCTGCATTTCGATCGGTTGAACGGTTACCTCCACTTTAACTTCTTTGGAAGCGTCTTGTGCAACAGCTGTAGTTGCGAAGAAGACTAGGGCGATAAGGGTCAAAACTGCTTTCATGGCTTGGGTTCTTTTTACATTGTAAAGGTATCTCCAGACCCATGCTAGCGCCCATATAACTCGCTGTGCGACAATAATTTTTCGGTAAAAAACCCAATTTCGGATAAAGTGTAAAAAAGCATCGATAACGGTTTCTGATCCGATGAACAACACACCGATACCAGGTGCATTTCATCGATCATCCGCTAAAGCCGCCTGAGGAATAAATCGGGATTTGGGCAGTTTTTTCGATAGAAATCAAGGGTTTCCGAAGCACTTACCCCGGGGTAATCCCCATGGTATTGCCCCATATCGAGGATCAACTGAAAATGAAGGTGGGGGGCATAATTCACATTGATGTCAGGGGTACCCAGGGTGGCCAAAAGGGTTCCTGCTTCGAAATGCCGTCCGATGGTCAGTGATTCGAGCGACGCTTCCGACAGATGTCCGTATAGGGTATGGAACGATTTCCCTTGAAACTCGTGAATTAAGATGATGGTCGGTCCGTAGTCCCCGGTTTGGGCGTTGTTCTTAAAGCTATGCACTTTACCGGCATAGGGAACGAATACTTCGGTTCCCGCATTCGTCCAAAAATCGACCCCCAGGTGGATGTTGCGTTCCTTTCCTGTTTGAAATTGATCGGAGTGCTTGTAAAGGTTACGACGTTCGAGGTAACCCCCAAAAGCGATACGGGCGCCTTTGGCTTGTAACTCCGAATCAATGTACCGTTGACAGTCTTCGGGATCCGAGAGGTCGAAAGCCCCAAGGGCCCTGTTGTTAATGGAAAGATCCAGCGAACAATATTCGTCATTGGTGAAGGCATCTCCAAAGAGGTCCTTAGTGTCTAGTTGCTGCAAAAAGGCGTGTTCTTTACGAAAATCGGGTGCCATTGTCGATTAATCAATTGGAATATGCTACTTTGCTGTATTCAAAAGCTTGAAGAAGTTAACATTTTTTAACCTATCCCCCGTAAACCAAAGCCCGCTTTTGCTACTAAGCTATAAACATTACAACATGATGAAGACTTTTTTGGCCATGGCTATGCTGCTAAGCGTTACTGGCTGTCAAACGAACACCAAATCGAATTCGAAGGTCGCCGCGACCGTTTCCGGTGAGCTCATCGAGAAACCTAGCTTAGAATCCCTCCAGAACTACGAAACAGCCTATTTCGCCAGTGGGTGCTTCTGGTGTGTAGAGGCGGTGTTCGAAAGCGTTAAAGGTGTCAAAGAGGTAATATCGGGGTATTCAGGGGGCAAAGAGAAAAACCCAACCTATGAACAAGTAGCGTATGGGCGCACCGGGCATGCCGAAGCTGTTAAAGTGTACTATGATCCAAAGGTCATCGGATTTCAAAAATTGGTGCAGGTGTTTTTTGGTTCCCATGACCCGACCTCATTGAACCGACAAGGGCCGGATCGAGGAGCCCAATATCGCTCCATCGCTTTCTACAAAAATGCCGAAGAGCAAAAGATTATTGCCGATTATATTGCTTTATTGGAATCTGAGAACACCTATGACAGGCCCATCGTGACCCAAGTCGTGGCATTCGATACGTTTTACGATGCTGAAGAGTACCATCAGGATTTTGAAAGGAAGAACCCGAACAATTCCTATATCAGGGCGGTATCGATTCCGAGGTTGAATCGGTTCAAACAAAATTTCCCTTCGTATTTGAAAGAGGACGCCCACTGATGGATTATTTGGAAGGAATGGCAGCTTGCCATCGGTTGGCTACGGTTGTTTTTCAACAAGCACCACTTGACTGTACTTCGAATTGATGTTGATCGATTTGGAAGCGTCACCACTTAGGTGATAGCCTTGGTGGATGTTATTGTTGAAGTTATCGGAGGTTTCCAAAACCAATTTAGAGGGATAATCGAAATTAGAGGATGTTTCATTTACATAAACCGTAAACGGGGTTTGCGGGATTTTGCAATGCACTTCACCATTTTGGACATTGATATCGACATCCTGGAACCCAGGTGCTACCGATTTGATTTTCAACGCCCCCAATTTACTGGTTACCCGGGCGCTATGGATCAAACGATCGATAATGACATCCGAAGAAACGGAATTCAACCGAAGGTCGTTCACCTCCTTTAAGGTCACCCGATCGGAATAATCGGTCTTCAAGCGACCGTAATTCCATTTTTGTACAATGACCGGCGAATAAGAAGCACGGATATCGGTTTTTCTGCCTTCGATCGTCGAAGCAAGCAAGCTTGCGTAACGCAAGCTTGCATTGATATCGGTGGTCGTGGCCGCCAATTTGACCTCACCATGTCTGACGTTCATCTTCAATCGGGTCGATTTCGGCATTTTGACTTTGATCGTCTTTTTCACCTTGTACTTTTTGTCTTCCCCGTCGGTAGAGAAGTAAAAGATACTCGGTTCGTCATCATCCCTTGAAAAGAAAATACTCCGTTCTTCACGGGCCCTTTCACGGGCTTCTTCTCGGCGTTCGCGGGCTTCTTCACGACGCTTTTCGATTTCCTCACGGCGTTTTTCCATGGCTTCGGCACGTTCTTCATTGCGCTTCTCCATTCTTTCAAGACGCTCGGCATTCCGCTCTTCCCAAGCTTTGGCTTTTTCTTCGACACGTTTACCCCATTCCTCGTAGCGTTCCTTGTATTCCTCATCGAAGCCTTCTTTGAATTCTTCGGTCCATTTTTTCAAGTAAGTGTCACCGTCCTCCTTATAGGCACTATAATCAAAACTCTTGAATGGAATGGGGGGCATCGGTGGTAAATCGGGCAGTACCGCGATTTCGGGCAATTCGGGAATGTAAAGGTTCTCGAACAGCGGCTCCAAATCCATCACGTTATCCTCGAAATGGAAGTTGAAGTCGGAACCGGCCAAGGCAAAGTCCCAAGAACTTTGTGAATTGGTCCGTATTTCGATCGATTCACTATTACCGACCATCTTGATCGGTTTTTTCTTGAAATAGCGCTCTATTTCTTCTTCGCTCGCACCTTCAAGGGTTACGGTTGCGATAATCTCCACTTGGTTCTTGTCCCAAGTCTCGAATTCGACATCGGCGTGGCTCGTATTGATTTCCAACACGGCATCATCACCGACGTTGAAGGTCTCTTTATACGTCTTTGATTTGGTCTGTGCACCCAGCCCTATGGAGACCATGAGGGCCAGTGCCAGACTATACAACGTCTGTGGTTTGCTGTTCATTTTTTGATGATTTTAATTGATTCAACTTTGATTTTAATTTTTGCAACAGCTGCAATCGCAACTGCAGGTTTTTGATCAAGGCACTGATGGTCTGATCATTCGGACCGAACTCGTTCAGTTCTTGGGTCAGGTTCTGGTATTCAAGGTCGAGTTGCTCGAGCTGCTCCATATACCCATCGACGATACCTTTGTTCGCTTCGGAAACCTCCAAATCCGCCAACTCCAAATTGATATTGGCCACGTAATAGTTTTCAACCTGTTTGAGTTCTGGTGATAAGTCACCCAACGAAATGGTCGATGCAGGCTGTTCACTGTTCTCGACCACAGTGGTCTTCGGGTCAACAGTTGGATTGCTATCCGTCAATAAGAAGTAGGAGCCTATCGCAACGAATACCGCAATAGAGGCAGCGATACGCAACCCATAAAAACGAGGACGGTTTCGTTTTGGAAGGGCTTCTTCCAATTTGGCCAAAAATCGATCCTCATGACCTTCGTCCATGGTATAGGATTGCCGTTTCCGTTCTTCCTCAAAAAGCTTTTTAAGATCCCGTGCCATACTGCAATGCTTTTAATAATTCTTGTAATTGTCCTTTTCCACGCAACAATCGGGTGCGCGATGCCGTCTCGGATATGTTCAAAATCCCGGATATTTCCGCATGATCATATCCTTCCACTAAAAACAACTGCACCACATACCGGTACTTTTCCGAAAGCTGATCGATGCTTTGCTTGATCTCAGCCATGCTGATCGATTCTTCCACTTCCCAATTCCCGTCATCCGCCATATGCATGTATCCTTCATCTAGGGCAACCGTACGTTGGTGCTTCGATTTCAAAAAATCGATGCAGCCGTTGACAACGATACGTTTTAACCATGCCCCGAAACTTACTTCCCCCTTGAACTGACCAATACGTTGAAAGGCTTTGATGAACGCCTCTTGTACCACATCTTCGGCGTCGTCGGAACTTTTCATAAACCGCATCGCGACACATAACATTCCATCACAATAGTCACGGTAAAGCTGCATTTGCGCTTTTCGATCATTGGCCTTGCATCGTGCTACCAGTTCCGTTTGTGACATGGTCGGTTTTTGGTCGTGTTCGTGTTGTTTGGTAAAAAGACGATTCAAAAAAAGTGATGTGGCAAAATTGCCGTGTTTTTTGTGTACAAAAGTTAAGTTTTCTCGTTTTTCCTTCCTAATACACAGATTTTAAGATACTTAAATAAAATGCAATTCCCCGCATACTCAGTCCTTATTCAAATCTTCATACCTTCGCTAGCACAGAACACGGCGAATTGGCAAAATCGAAATCCATAGAAAAACAACGGATCGAAAAAATCAGGTCCCTTCGTTCGCATTCCGTATCGACTACCTCCTTAGTCGATGGAATACGCAATGGTGACCGTACTGCTTTGGCACGGGCGATTACCTTGATCGAAAGTACCCAGATGAGCGATGCCGATAAGGCCGAAGCCCTTGTAACCTCCTGCGCGAAACAAGGATCGAATAGCATTCGTATCGGAATTACCGGAGTACCCGGTGTGGGCAAAAGCACCTTTATCGAATCCTTTGGCCTTTATTTGGCCGGATTGGGAAAAAAAATAGCCGTCTTAGCAGTCGATCCCAGTAGCAGCATCAGCAAAGGAAGTATTCTGGGTGACAAAACACGCATGGAACAACTCGCCAAACACCCCAGTGCCTTTATTAGGCCCTCACCGGCCAACGATGCCCTTGGTGGGGTTTCGCGTAAGACTAGGGAAACCATCGTATTATGTGAGGCCGCTGGCTTTGATGTGATTTTGGTCGAGACGGTCGGTGTTGGTCAGAGTGAGACCGAAGTTCATGGCATGGTCGATTTTTTCTTGTTGCTAAAATTAGCAGGTGCGGGAGATGGACTCCAAGGTATCAAACGCGGTATCATTGAAATGGCCGACGCCCTGATCATTAACAAGGATGATGGCGAAAATCGAAAACTCGTTGAATCGGCGATTCTCGAGTTCACTAACGCTCTTCATCTTTATCCTCCTAAGGAAAGTGGTTGGACCCCTAAAGTCAGCCGCTGTTCGGCGATCGAACATACGGGTATGGACTCGATTTGGGCACTGATCAGTGAATTTTTGGCCTTAACCAAAGGCAACGGTCATTTTGAAACGCATCGCAATGCACAAAAACAACAATGGTTCAGAAGAGCGATCGAAAACCAACTGCATCGCAGATTTTATGCCGATCCCGTCATTGCGGAACGCATCGAACAACTTGAGGGTGAAATCAATGAAAATGAGACCACGCCTTTTGCCGCTGCCCAGAAACTGTTGGCCCTCGTCGATATGTTCTAATTAAATACGCTAAATTTGCCGCGATCAAAACCAATACATGGCCCGTATTACCGACGCTTTTCTTTCCATCGTCGTTCCCCTTTACAATGAAGAGGAGAATGTGGCTCTTTTGACCGAAAAAATACATGGGAGTCTTCAAGGGTTCAACTATCAGATCATCTATGTCGATGATTTTTCAAAAGACGGAACCCGTAAGGTTGTCAAGGCCATGGATGACCAGTTGGTGCATCTCATCGAATTGAAAAAGAACTACGGTCAGAGCCTTGCCTTGGCCGCCGGTATCGATTACGCGACCGGTGAGTACATCATTACTATGGACGGCGACTTGCAAAACGACCCCTCTGACATCCCACAAATGCTCGAATATGCAATCGATGGGGAGTACGACCTAATTACCGGAATCCGTCAAAAACGGCAGGATTCATTGGTCAAGAAAATTCCATCCAAAATTGCGAATTTCCTGGTACGTCGGGTCACCAAACTGAATATCAAAGACAATGGTTGTGCCTTAAAGGTATTTACCAAAGACATTGCCAAAGGATTGAACATTTACGGCGAAATGCATCGGTTCATAACACTCTTGGCCCATTTGGAAGGTGCCCAGATCAAGCAGGTACCGGTCAAACACCACGCACGCCATGCCGGGCAGTCGAAATATGGACTTGAAAGGGTCTTTAAGGTCGTCGCCGATATGATGTTGCTGTTGTTCATTCGAAAGTACTTTCAAAGACCCATCCACCTCTTCGGGATTTTTGGGGTACTGTTGATTCTTTTAGGCGTTTGTATCGAACTCTATCTATTGGTAGTGAAATTCGGTTTCGGCCAGGATATCGGTACCCGACCGCTGTTGATTTTCGGTATGATGTTCATACTTGGTGGTATACAGCTGTTCACGATCGGAATCGTTATGGAACTCTTGATCCGCACCTACTACGAATCACAATCAAAACGCCCCTACCGAATAAAAAAAGTGAGCATCGGTGACGGAAAAGCAGCGTAAACTCCTGTGGACCACCCTTAAGTTTGTGGTGAGCATAGCCTTGCTCTACTTCATCTTTACCAAAATCGAATTCGGTGATGTTACCCAAGTCGTCAAGACAGCGGGACCCTCCTGGATGGTGGTCGCCCTGGCCTTGTTCATTGGCTCCAAAATCTTGAATTCACTTCGTCTGAACCGCTATTTCAAATCGATAGGCGTCCATATTACGGAAAGCAGCAACCTGAAGTTGTACGGCCTGGGCATGTTCTACAATTTGTTCTTACCGGGGGGCATCGGAGGTGATGCCTATAAAGGATATGCCATACACAACCGATATGGCACTGCAACCAAAAAACTGATCGCGGTGTTGCTCTTGGATCGCTTGAACGGGATGTTGCTGATCTTTATCTTCGCTTGCTTATTGGGGTTGGGTATAGATGCCCCTTTTTTCAGTACGGTCCGCCCTTTCCTCGTTTTGGCCATTCCTATTTCAGTCGGGGTTTTTTGGTGGGTTTCAAAGCGCTTCTTTCCGTATACCCTTGACGTCTTTTGGGGGACCCTCGGGTACTCCGCTGTTTTACAGGCCTTACAACTGCTCACCACCTTATGCATCATGTACGCCCTTGGCATTGAGACCGGGTTCACGATTTATTTGTTGGTATTTTTGGTTTCGTCGATAGTTTCGGTAATTCCATTGACCATAGGGGGTGTGGGGAGTCGCGAACTTACTTTCTTGTATGGGGCCGAATGGTTGGGACTTGATGCGAACGCGGCTATTGGCATCAGTTTCGTCTTTTTCTTGCTAACCGCCTTGGTCTCCTTGGCAGGCGGTTATTTTCACTTCAAGAAGCCGGTTTTGAAGACGACCAAAACCTAATAGACGTGTACTAAGTGAACCTTGTTCAACTTTCGGTGTCGGGTCGTCGGATCCAAAAACTTGAATTGCAATCGGGTAATCCTGAATTGATCCACGGTCAATTGTTGATCCCAATCAATACCCGAGGCCTTGAGACGTTCCAATTCCCCATCACTTGCATACAACCAAACATCCTTCCGCCCTTTGACCGATTCGAAATCAATGATCTTTACTGGCGCCCTATTATAAAAATCAAGGGCCCAGGTGTGTTTCTCCGAAAACTTATAGATCGCATTTACGGGGATACCCGTTTCCTTGACTTTTTGGGCCATCGTCGAACCTCCCTGATAGCCAAGTAATCGTGGATAGAAATGGGCGTTCAAAACGAAATTAAGCAGTAACGAACTGTAGACCGAAAGGGTAATGATCCGCATATAATAGGCCTCACGCTTCAAGCAGAAATACACGATGATCGCCAATAAAACGATCAGAATGACGTACTTGTAGGTTTGCTCGAATTTAAAAACGTAAAAAGTGACCAATAGGGCGAAAATAAAAACCAGTGCCAATATGAAATACTGTACGCCGAGTAAGAACTTAATTTCCTTGTTCTTGGTGAACCGGTATAGGCTGTGCACATAAGAGGCCGTCAAAATCGCGTACAAAGGCATCATGATATTCATGTAATGCGGCAACTTGAACTGCGCGAAACTAATAATGAAAAAGATCAAGGTTATCCCTCCCAAGGTGAGGAATTCATATTTCGGGTTGTATTGAAACCTCATTTTGACAAAGGTCTTCACCCGCCACCAGTACCCCAGTAGAGCCAGTACCGTCCACGGTAAAAAGACCCATAGGAAGGTGTGGAAAAAGAAAAAATAATCACTGCTGTTCTTACCCACGCCTTCACCGCTCAATCGTTCGAAACTCTGTTCCCAGAAAATAAAGAAAATCCCGCTGCGCCCACTCTTACCGCGAATGACCTTTTCAGGATGCAAATCGAACTGGTGGTAATACGCATATAGCATCGGACTGATGGTCAGCGCGAAAACCAATAAGGCAGCAAGCACTTTCCAACTGAGAAAAGCGTGCCATTTTCGGGTATATAGGAGGTGGCAAAAAAGACAGATCCCGATGACCAATAAAGCGATCTGTCCTTTGGTCGAAAAAGCCATTCCGGCTCCGAAAGCCCCTAAAACGATATGATGCAAGCGATTTTTTTCGATGTAGGCCACCAATTGCCAGATGGCGAAAATGGTAAAGCCGGTCAAAACGGCATCGGTGCGTACATCGATCGCCCCCAAGACGATCGTTTGGGCGGTCAAGAAAATCAAGGCGGCGAATTTCCCGATATCCGCATTGTACAGCAACCTGCCCAAGCCATAGCAGCTATACCCGGCCAATAGGGTCGCCAAAATGCCCGGTATGCGATAGGCCCAGTCATGGATGCCGAAAACTTTGAATGATAAGGCGGCCAACCAATAGTGCATATGTGGCTTGTCGAGATATTCTTCCGGACCTTTGAACAGCTGAAGAAAGTCGTTCTCTTGAACCATTCTCATGGCCATGACCGCAAATTGGGCGGAATCGTTTTCAAAAAGCGTCACGAACATTCCGGCGATATACACCAAGACGATCAATGCCAATAAGAACCAATACCTCGCGGTAGAAATCATCCCCCAATCTTGTTACGTGCAAAGATATATAACTTGAAAAATACCCATCCGAAAAAAGTGCCGACCAAAGCCCCGGTAAGCACATCCAAAGGAAAGTGCACCCCGATATAAATACGGCTGTACGCTACGAGTATCGCCCACAACAACAGTATGGGCCATAGCCAACGTAGTCGGCTTAAGAACAACCTAGAGAAAAAGGAAGCGACCACAAATGCATTGGCGGCATGGGCGGAGAAATAGGCGTACTGACCACCACAATAACTCTTGACCAATCGCATTTGAGAGGCAATGTCAGGGTCATGGCAGGGTCGCAATCGGCGCAGGCCGTATTTAAAAAAATTAGACAATTGATCGGTACAGGTCACCATCAAAGCAGTGGCCACGGCAATCATGAGTAAGCCCTTGATACCAAATTGACGGTAACACAGAATTACCAAGACCAAGTAAAGTGGGATGGAATTCTTGGAGGTGGTCAAGAACATCCAGAAAGCATCCCAATTCGGGGTGCCAAGGCCGTTCAAATACAAAAACAACCGCTCGTCAGCTTGAATAAGGCCTTCCAACATGATCAGTCATCATAACGTGAAACTTCGCGGTCATAGAAAGCGATGGCGGCTTCGATCAAACTACCGGCTTCCGTTTCGAGTTCGGCTTGATCTTCTTGCGAAAACTCTTCGAACCACTCGACCTCATCGTTTTCAAGGTTGATGATAAACCTCGGAAATTCAGTGTGTACTACATAAATCCCATTTGGGAAATCGGTGTTGTCACCGAGCAGAAATTTTGGTAATTCCATTAGCGGTATTTCAAAATCAGTCGTTTCGTCAAATAATTGAACCGAAGATACAACATTGCCGCCGATGCCGTCAGACCGAGCAAGAGCCCGATCCAAATACCCGTACTTTTATACGGGGTGTATAGTCCCAAATAAAAAGAGGTGGGAAACCCGATCAGCCAATAAGCGATGAATGTGATCACCGTAGGGATCTTGACATCTTGCAAGCCCCTTAAGGCCCCTAGGACCACAACCTGTATTCCGTCTGAAATTTGGAAAAAGGCCGCGACCAACAACAACTTGGCCGCCAGCAAGATCACTTCGGTATTGTCTTTTTGCTCTGTGAGATCATCAACGTCGAGATAGATCGTCGGTAGCCAATCCCTCCCCCATAAAAACAGCAGGGCGAACACGATTTCAATGAGTAGGGTCAAGAAAAATACGGAACGTGCGATTCGAGTAAGCTCCGAGAAATTACCAAGGCCTTTTTGATTTCCGACCCGTACCATGGCCGCAACGCTCAATCCCATACCGACCATGAAGGTCATGCTACTCAAGTTCAGGGCGATTTGATTTGCCGCTTGGGCGTTTTTGCCCAAGACGCCACTCAACCATATCGCAGCGGTGAACAAAGCCACCTCAAAGAACATCTGCATGGCGGATGGAAAACCCAAACTAACGATCTTGTTCATGACCTTGCGCTCGATGCGTTTGAAATCAAAACCTGAAAGGTAGCTCTTGAACTGTTTTCGGCGTTTCAGCAGATACCAAATAAAGCCCACCATGATAAACCGGGATACCAGGGTGCCTATCGCTGCCCCGACAATGCCCATTTTCGGAAAACCGAACGATCCGAAAATCAAGAGATAGTTCAGGGCGATATTGACCACGTTCGCCAAAATGGTGGCGTACATCGGATACTTGGTCTGTGATAAACCTTCGGAAAACTGTTTGAAGGCTTGGAAAACGATCAGGGGAACCAAAGAAAAAGCGACCAATTTCAGATAGGGCATAGCTAAGGTGACCACCTCCTCAGGTTGATCCATTTCATACATCAGGGGGGTACACAAGAGTATAATCCCAAAAAGGCCCAAACCTAAGAAGGTACACAAGACCAGCCCGTGTTTGAGGGCGCTTTTCGCTCCCTTCGGATTTCCCGCCCCATCGGCTTCCGCGACCAAAGGGGTAATCGCGGTTGAAAATCCGATACCCAATGACATGGCGATGAAGACAAAGCTGTTTCCCAAAGAAACCGCCGCCAGTTCTGCCGTGCCCAATTGACCGACCATGATATTGTCGGCAAAGGCGACAAAGGTATGGCCAAGCATCCCCAAAATGACCGGATAGGCCAATTTCAGGTTGTATGCGAATTCTTTGGTGTATGCGTTTAACGACATAGGAATTACCGTCCTGTTTATAGTATGCTAGGTTTAGCGGTGCCCCAATTGCTTGGCCTCTTCCCAAAAGACATCCATCTCGGCAAGGGTCATATCGCTGAGGGATTTGCCCAAGGTTTTGGCTTTTTGTTCCAAATATTGGAACCTTCCGATGAACTTTTTATTCGTTCGCTCTAAGGCGTTTTCAGGATTGACCCCGAGAAAACGCGCGTAGTTGACCATCGAAAAAAGGACGTCGCCGAATTCGGAAGTTATGGCTTCGGTATCGGCCTTTTTGATTTCTTCCTGCAATTCGCCCAGTTCTTCTTTCAACTTCTCAAAGACCTGTTCGGGCCGTTCCCAGTCGAAACCGACACCGGCTACCTTTTCTTGGATGCGATTGGCTTTCACCAAGGCAGGCAAACCGTTAGGAACCCCTTCGAGTACACTTTTCTTACCTTCCTTCAATTTAATGGCTTCCCAATTGCGCTTGACTTCTTCTTCATCGGCAACGTCGACATCCCCATAGATATGCGGGTGTCGATAGATCAGTTTTTCGGCAATGCCATGCGCTACATCGGCAATATCGAAATCACCGCTTTCCGATCCGATCTTTGCATAAAACACGATATGCAACAACAAATCCCCTAATTCTTTCTTTACCTCGTTCAAATCATTGTCGAGGATCGCATCACCCAACTCATAGGTCTCTTCAATGGTCAAGTGGCGGAGGCTTTCCATGGTCTGCTTTCGGTCCCATGGGCATTGTTCCCGTAGCTCGTCCATTATGGTCAGCAACCGATCGAAAGCGGCCAATTGGTTCTCCCTAGAATTCATTACATCATATTGAGCCCCAAAACTACGAAGCCCGTCGATGTTTGCCTCCGAATTCACAAAAAAGAAACCAACACTTATCAACCGTATCCGCTATGAAATAGTTTACCTTTAAGGAAACGATACCATCATTCAAAACAAAAAATCATGAACCATCCGATCCGAGCATTCCTAATCGCATTCTTATCATTGACCGCAGCGGGCACTACATCAGCCCAAGAAGTGATCAAACTCCCGAAAACGGACGATTCGAACGTCACTTGGACAGGGGATGAAAAGCAATACTTTTCACAAATATGGCAGACCGAAGTGGTGACCAATGTCTCCAGACCGACCATGGAAATCTATCGCCCAGAGGGCGCCAATACCGGTACGGCCGTGGTCATCGCACCAGGTGGTGGTTTATATGCCCAAAGCATCATGAGTGAAGGAAGACAGGTGGCCCAATGGCTTGCAAAAAAAGGGGTTACGGGAGTGGTCTTGAAGTACCGTCTGGTACCGACGGGTGACGATGGTGTAGCCGAAATCTCCAAAGAATCGATGGTTGACCCCAAAGGGATGTTCGACAAGGTGGCCCAAGTACTCCCCTATTCGGTTACTGATGGGTTGAATGCCATCGCCTACCTTAAGGAACATGCGACTGCTTATGGAATCGACCCCGCAAAAATCGGCTTTATGGGCTTTTCGGCCGGTGGCGCCGTGACCATGGGAGTCGGCTACGGATATGACGCCTCGAACCGACCTGGTTTTCTGGTTCCGGTGTATCCTTGGACCGATGCCCAAGCCGTGCAGCCGCCAAAGCCGGATACCCCTCCGATGTTCATCGTTTGTGCCAGCGACGACCCCCTTGGGCTTGCCAAGGGATCGGTCGAACTCTACACCT
The DNA here is from genome assembly GCA_013214065.1 of Flavobacteriaceae bacterium. Taxonomy (GTDB): domain Bacteria; phylum Bacteroidota; class Bacteroidia; order Flavobacteriales; family Flavobacteriaceae; genus Flagellimonas_B; species Flagellimonas_B algarum. The sequence continues at coordinate 48,901 of JABSPK010000008.1, read as the reverse complement.
CCATGTTCACAGCGCAGCGAAGTGTCGCCTTACAGATGTATGCCAAAGGAGGGCATGGATTCGGAATGCGGACCCAAGGACTTCCATCTGACCGTTGGATCGAACGTTTTTACGATTGGGCGATCAGTGAAAAATTAATAGCCGTTAGTCCTTAGCTTGGAAAGGTTTGGCCCAAAAGGAGCCCTTTTCAGTGCATGCAAGCGTTATCGCTTCTTGCTGTGGCGCCAATGGGATGAAGACTTGCCCAAGGTATTGTTCATCGGCTTGAATCCTTCCGTCGCCGACGACCGTAGCGATGACCCGACCACGAAACGCATCATCGGGCTATCGAAACAGCTGGGTTTCGGGGGCTGCTTTTTGATGAACTGTTTTACACATATTGCGACAGACCCCAAAAATTTGGAAGCTTCGGTGTCAAAAATCGAAGACCCTGATCTGTTACCAAGCATTTTGGCAGTTTGCGAAACCGCTGTTTTTGCCTGGGGCAACCACCCCATGGTTCGACAACAGGGAAAAGACCGCTGGTTCTTTGAAAGGATACCGAATGCCAAGGTACTCGGGTTTACTAAAAAGGGAAATCCGAGACACCCCCTGTACGTGCCTTACGACACCGAATTGAAAGCGTATCGGTGATGCCGTACTTTCTTCGTATTTTTCAGCTAAAATCAATGGATATGCGCCTACGGTTAAGCCTAATCGTCTTGCTGATCGGTTTCGGTCTACAAGCCCAAGAAACGAATTCCTTCGACCAAGAAGTAAGAGCCATCGTCAAACGAAACGATTCCCTTTGGAACAGTTCGCAGGAAACCGTGGTATTCGCGGGCAGCTCCAGTATCCGTTTTTGGAAAGACCTCCAAGAACGGTTTCCGGATACCCAAGTATTGAATTCAGGATTCGGGGGATCTCAAGCCAGTGACCTATTGGTCCATTTGGACGACTTGGTCCTTCGTTACAAACCCAAACAGGTCTTCATTTATGAAGGCGATAATGATATCAATGCCAAAAAACGACCGAAAAAGATCTTGGAGACCACGAATCAGATCGTGGCGAACTTAAGGCAACGACTTCCTGATGTGGCCATTGTTCTCATTTCGGCCAAGCCCAGTTTATCGCGATGGAAATTGCGGGGCAAGTACCGAAGGCTGAACAAACGGTTCGCCAAATACGCCGAAATGGAGGACAAGGTGGCCTTTGTCGATGTCTGGCACCCCATGCTCAACGGACGCAAAGTTCGCAAGGACCTCTTCGTTTCAGACGGCCTCCACATGAACGGAACGGGCTACGATATCTGGTATGAGACCATCAAAAATTACGTGGAATAGTCGTGAAAATATAAGATCGACTATTGACAAAATGCTATTCAAGTTTTGGAAAGTGAACGGTTAACTTTGTGTAACAACCTTAGGAAACCGCAATTAAAAAACAACCTTATGTTCCGATCGACTATACCCAACGCACTATTGGTCTCTATTTTCGCAATCTCGATTTTTTCCTGTAGCCCGGAAAAAAAAGTGCTCAATCTTCCTGAGACCGATTTGTCGAAAGCAGCGATGATTCCGATGCCCTTGAAAGTGGTACCTACCCATTCGGCTTTTGCCCTTGACCAATACACCGCCATTTACACCACCCCTTCACAGACCGATATGGAGGCGGTGGGCACCTTTCTCTCCGAAAAGATCAATGCGAAGACCGGTTTGCGGCTCTCGGTCAATGATACGGAAGGCAGTGTCGTCGATCGCGTGATTTTCATCAACCAATCCGACAGCATCGCCCAGCGGGGTAATGAAGCCTATGAACTCTATATTACGAAAGATTCGGTCATTTTGAGCGCCGCCAACAGCGAAGCCGCCTTTCGGGGAATACAGACGCTACGACAGTTGATTCCAGAGCAGGCCAATGACAGTCTGAACGAACAGGCCATTTGGCCCGTACCGACCGGCAAGGTATACGACAGTCCGAATTTTGGTTTCCGAGGTGCCATGTTGGATGTAGCCCGCCATTTCTTTTCGGTGGAAGACGTAAAAAAGTACATCGAACTGCTGGCCTATTACAAAATCAATGTCTTGCACTTACACCTGACCGACGACCAAGGATGGCGCATCGAGATCAAATCATGGCCCAAGTTGACCACCGTTGGTGGCAGCACCGAAGTAGGTGGAGAATCAGGTGGGTACTATACCCAAGAAGAGTATGCTGAAATCGTGGCCTTTGCCGAAAAACACCACATGATGGTGATTCCTGAAGTCGATATGCCAGGCCATACCAATGCGGCTTCGGTATCCTATCCTTTTCTGAACGGCAATGGCAAAACCCCAAAACTATATGAAGGTACCCATGTCGGTTTCAGTACTTTCGATACCCGAAAAGATACGGTGTACAGTTTCATCGATGACGTGATCAGGGAAATATCGGCCTTGACCCCCGGACCGTATTTCCATATCGGGGGCGATGAAAGTCACGTGACCAAGAAGAACGACTACCGCTATTTCGTAGAGCGGGTCGAAAAAATCGTCAATGCCCATGGCAAGCGGATGATCGGTTGGGATGAGGTGGCCAATGCGAATATTGGATCCTCATCGGTCTCCCAATTTTGGCACAGTGAGGAAAACGCCAAGACGGCGGTTGACAAAGGCATGCAGGTCATCCTCTCCCCTGCGAAGAAGGCCTATCTCGATATGCAATACGATACCTTTTCCAAACACGGTCTGCATTGGGCGGCCTATATTCCTGTAGATACGGCCTATGTTTGGACCCCGGAAACCTATAGCGGCATACCCAAAGAACACATCCTAGGGGTCGAAGCACCCCTGTGGTCAGAAACCATTAGTACCGTATCGGAATTGGAATATCTCGCCTTTCCGAGGGTCATCGGCTATTCGGAGCTCAGTTGGTCGATCGAGGCCAATCGCGATTGGACCGACTATAAGGATCGTCTGGCGCGCCAAGCCCCTTTTCTGGAGCGTATGGACGTCAACTATTATCCGTCAAAGCTGATCGATTGGCAAAAGGAAACTTCTCCTGAATTAAAAGATGGGAATGGGATGTAGGGTCTGCTTTCAGACCGATTCCATGGGATTTATTCCTCCTCCGTACTAGAAGCGCTCTCGGAGAAATCAGTGATCTTATGATCGTGTAGGATGTTGTACCATTGAATGATCTTTTTGATATCACTGGCATACACCCGGTCTTCATCATAGTTGGGTAGGACTTCGAAAAAGTACTCTTCGAGTTTGAGCTTATCCTCTTTGTGTCCGATGGAGGTTTTATTACCGTTTTCCTTGTCTTTGATCTTTTGGAAAACTTCCCGCAACGGCACTTCTTCTTCAAGGGTGTAGATGGCGATTTCGGACAACACGCTAACGTTGTTCCGTAAACCGACGGAAATGCGTTTGCCGTCGAGCAACGATTCGCCCACAAAGCCGGTACGTGTCTGGGTCAACAACTTATAAAGTCCGGGCTTGCCCCCTATGGATAAAATTTTATCAAGTGCCATGTTCGATTTGATTTGCTCGCGCAAAAATATGCTATTATCGGTTCAATTACGGCATTAACGCCCTTTTTTAAGATTCGGGAAACGCATTTTGTAATCCACATTGATTTTCCCTTTCGAGATCTTTTCCAAACGATTTTTCAGCAAGCGTTTTTTTAGGGTCGATAACTTGTCGGTAAAGAGGATTCCTTCGATATGATCGTATTCGTGTTGGATGATCCTGGCGGCCAATCCCGAATACGATTCGGTATGTGTATTCAAATGCTCGTCTTGATATGTAATCGTAATATCAGGTTTCCGGCTTACGTCCTCCCTGATATCCGGAATACTCAAACACCCTTCATTGAAAGCCCATTCGCTGCCATCTTCCGAATCGATGGTAGGGTTGATGAACACTTTTTTGAAATCGCCCAATTGCTTCCTTTCGGCGGCGTCGAGATCTTCATCCTCGGCAAAAGGGGAGGCATCGACAACAAAAATACGCAGCGCCAATCCGACTTGGGGCCCTGCCAAACCGACCCCTGAGGCATTGTACATGGTGTCGAACATATTGGCGACCAATTCGTCCAATTTCGGATAATCTTCCGGAATGTCTTTCGCAACCTTTCGCAACACGGGATCACCGTAGGCGATAATGGGTAATACCATAACTTATCTTCTTTCTAGGTAGGCTTGTAGGATCAGGGTGGCGCTCACCTCATCGAGCAAAGCCTTGTTCTGTCTTTGTTTCTTTTTCACACGGGAATCGATCAAGCTCCGCACCGCCATTTTCGATGTAAATCGTTCGTCTTGCCTTACAACGGGCAACTCCGGAAATTGTGCGTTCACCTGGCCAATGAACTTAACGATCTCCGATTCGACCTCAGAAGGTGAACCATCCATGCGTTTCGGCTCTCCGATAACCAAGGTCTCGACTGCGTTCGCGGCCAAGTATTCCTTCAGGAAATCCATCAATTCGGTGGTGGCCACGGTACGCAATCCGGAAGCGATCAATTGAAGTTCATCAGTGACCGCAAGTCCGGTTCTCACCGTACCGAAATCCAATGCCAGAATTCTTCCCAATGCGAAATTTTGGCAAAAATAAACCTAAAAATGTTATGCCTTTAAAATTGGAACGAATATTAGGGACTAGGGGTTATATTTGCCGAAAAATTACCACATGGATGCATTGCGACGGCAAATAGAAGCTGCTTGGGAGGATAGGGAATTGCTTAAGGAAGCGGAAACACAAGCGGCCATTCGCGAACTGATCGCCTTGGTCGATGCAGGTACACTGCGATGTGCCGAACCCACTTCAGAAGGATGGCAAATCAATGAGTGGGTCAAAAAAGGGGTTGTGCTCTACTTTCCTATCCAACAAATGGAAGTACATGAAGTGGGAATCTTCGAATACCATGACAAGATTCCATTGAAAAGCGGGTATCAAGAAAAAGGGATCCGCGTTGTTCCGCATGCGGTTGCCCGACACGGAGCCTATATCTCTAAAGGAACGATTTTGATGCCCAGTTATGTGAATATCGGGGCCTATGTCGACGAAGGGACCATGGTCGATACTTGGGCTACGGTAGGTAGCTGTGCCCAAATCGGTAAAAACGTACACCTTAGTGGCGGTGTAGGTATCGGCGGGGTGCTAGAACCCCTGCAGGCAGCCCCGGTGATCATCGAAGACAATGCCTTTATCGGTTCGCGCTGTATCGTAGTCGAAGGGGTGCACGTTGGCCAAGAAGCCGTATTGGGCGCCAACGTTGTTTTGACGGCCTCAACGAAGATCATCGACGTCACCGGTGACGAACCCGTAACCTTGAAAGGTAGGGTTCCGGCCCGTTCGGTTGTTATACCAGGGAGTTACACCAAAGAATTTCCAGCAGGGAATTATCAAGTACCTTGTGCGCTTATTATTGGGAAAAGGAAAGAAAGTACGGACAAAAAAACATCCCTGAACAACGCGCTACGTACCCATGATGTCGCTGTATAAATTGTTGGATTTTTACATTGTCGGATAATTTTTTGGGAATATTTTTGTTATAGCTTTGTAAGCTTTAAGCCACAATAACCAAAAAATAAGGATTCTGAAAGCCCCAAAACCACATATTACCGCGCTTGTTATTACCTACAACGAAATCGGTTATATCGAAAAGTGCATCGAGTCCATCTCCTTTGCTGATGAACTTATCGTTGTCGATTCTTACAGTACCGATGGTACCTATGAATATTTGCTGGCCCAACCCAATGTCAAGGTAATCCAGCATCCGTTTAAGAACTTCACGGCGCAGAAATCATACGCACTCAAGCAAGCAAGCCACGATTGGATCTTGTTCGTCGATGCCGATGAAGTGGTCGGTGATGCCCTACGGCAAGAAATCGTCGAAACGGTAAACGATCCCAATGCCTGCGAAGCGTATTGGTTCTATCGGGCCTTCATGTTTCAAAACGAACGTTTGAATTACAGCGGTTGGCAGACCGATAAAAACCATCGCCTGTTCCGAAAGAGCAAAGCCAAGTTCACCGATCGCAAGATCGTTCATGAAACCTTGGAAGTCGATGGCAACTCCTGTATCCTGAAAGAACGCTTGACGCACTATTGCTATAAAGATTACGAAGATTACAAGGGCAAAATGCTTCGCTACGGGCAACTGAAGGCCAAAGAAGCTTTTTATAAGGAAAAGCGGTTCAACTATTTGTTCATGTTCATCAGACCGAGCTGGAAGTTTTTCAACCACTTCATACTCCGTTTGGGCTTTCTCGATGGCAAAAAAGGACTGACGATCAGTTATTTGAACGCCTTAGGGGTGTACGAACGGTATCGTGAACTCAAACGCTTGGAGAAGAAAAACGAATTGGCGTACTATTTGGTAATGCCGTAATGCGTCCAAACGTGTTTGGCCGTTCTCGTTTCCTTTCGAATGGCCCGATTTTTCGCAATTGATTCCGGGGTTTTATAGCCACGTTTGTGATCCAAATGCACACAGACGGCACTGTAACGCAGTTGCTTCGATTTCAGACCGAAATTGAACAACCGCTCGCCCAATTCCCTATCCTGCCCCCCATATTGCATGCGCTCATCGAAACCGTTGACGTTTAGGATATCCTTTTTCCATCCTGAAGAATTGTGCCCGTTCCAACTGGCATTGGTCGGTGTAAAGGTATTCAGCACGAAAGAAATGAACCCTTTGGCGGTCAACTTGTTGTTCTTAAAGGTTTTTGGGATACCCTTTTCTTTCAACCAATGGATGTCAAAGCAATTCTGCGCTTCGATATCGGCAAGGGTAATTTGTTTCGAAACGTTCATGGGCAACATGTAGTAACCGCCTGAAATGAAATACCCTTTGGCTTTATTGATATAGTGTACTTCTACGAAATCTTCCCTCGGAATACAGTCTCCATCGGTCATAATGATGTACTCCGCATTACAGGCCATGATCGCTTTGTTCAAGATGCGTGATTTCTGGAACCCGTCGTCTTCTTGCCAAACATGGATCAAGCGATAGCCGACCTTAGCCGCCATGGCATCGATCAATTCCTTGGTCGCCGGCCCCGAACCATCATCGGCCACGATGACCTCAAAATTCTTGAACAACTGGCAATGGAAACCCCATAGTACTTTTTCAAGCCAGTCTTCGGCATTGTACGTACTTACGATGACCGAAATTTTCGGGAGTTCGGGTTGCGATTGGTCCATTGGGCAAAAATAGGAAAGTCAGGTCAAACCGAAGGTCAAAAAAAAAGATTGCAAAAGGCTAACGCCGAATTGGCCCCTCGACTTCGGTTCTCGGCAGTTTGAAGCCGAAGTGTTTGCTGACGGCCTCCCATTGGTTGCGGTTGAAGTCCATTTTATTGTTGACATGCTTTAGGGCCACTTTTTGGGTACCCCATACGGGGATGGGTTCCGGTGGGGGATTGGTCGATGCCATCGACCGCTTCCCTTTGAGCAGGGCACAGGTCTTGAACCATAGGTCATCGCTTTTTGGGGCGATTTCGGTAAAGAGGTCCACATTTTTGGCCTCCTCGTCCAAGATTCCGGGAGGGTATAGCACCAAAAAGGCCCCGACGGGCATCAACAACCATGGATCCACTTTAGCTTCCTTGACGAACGGCCATTGCAGATAAGAACGCACCACGCCTTCCGCATCGTACGAAATTTCACGACAACGGTTACCGATGACACAGTCAGGATGCTTTAGGTGTTGCTCATAGGTCATCTTCAAAGCCGACGGATGGTAAATCAAATCGTCATCACAGGTAATAATGATACGATCTGGAAAAGCATCAAGACTATGGATCAACTTGCGGTGTGAAAAGGTATAGGGCGAATACCGGATCTCGAAAATATCCCCTTGCAACGTAGCCAAAGATCGTGGTAGGGTTTCTTCAAGATCGTGGTGCAACCAAAGCACGATTTTTTCAGGTAGGGCATCTTGGCACAGCAAGCTTCGAACCGTGGTTGACAAAGCATGCAAGCGTGATGGGATCGAGGTCAACGAAACGATGACCGGAAGCCTCGGTTTGCCCTTGCCCTGTAGTTGGGAAGGCTTTTTTAGGGCCAACCGTGCCTGATGGTAAAACGATACGGGGATTTCGGACAATTTCATGCAGTGCTATAATGCGAATGTGGTTCGACGGAGCAAGCTACGAAATGCAAATCAAAACGGCCATTGTCAAGCTGAAGTTTTACACCTACTTTTGAAATCGCGAAACCAAGATGCACCCAACACCTATGGCCAAATCGATTCCACAGGAAATCTTAGATGAAATCAATGCCTGTCTTCCCATTCTTGAAACCGGTGGGCTTATCGTCTATCCGACCGATACCGTTTGGGGTATCGGATGCGATGCTGCCAATGCGGAAGCCGTTCGCAAAGTCTACGCTTTGAAAAATCGGGAAGATTCGAAGGCCCTGATCTGTTTGGTTGCCCATCAAGCCATGTTGGAACGCCATGTGCATGAAGTTCCTGAACCGGCCTATGACATCATGGATCTAAGTACCAAACCGACTACTATTATTTATGACCGCCCGAAAAACGTGGCTCCGAATTTGATCGCAGCCGATGATTCTTTGGCCATCCGCGTCGCCAGCGATCGCTTTTGCCAATACTTGATACGCAGGTTCGGTAGGCCGATCGTTTCGACCTCCGCCAATATCTCGGGCGAACCTACCCCACCACAATATGCGAGTATCTCCCCTAAAATTTTAGGAGGTGTCGACTATGTGGTAAATTTGCACCGTGAAACCGTGCGTACCGCCCCTTCATCGATTATCAAGTTGGGCAATGATGGTACGGTTCGGGTTATTCGAGAATAACATGTTGCAGGAAGACTACAGTAAGGCGGTTGACATCCCGGTTTTTTCAACGATTCGCGAGGCGGCGGCCACACTTCAAGTGGACTGTTATGTCATTGGTGGCTTCGTACGGGATCATTTACTGCAAAGGGCGGTGAAAAAGGATATCGACATCGTCGTGGTCGGAAGTGGCATCCAACTGGCCCGAAAAGTGGCCGCGCTACTGCCTGGAAAACCCGATGTTACCGTTTTTAAAAACTTCGGTACGGCGATGATCAAAACGGACGCGTATGAAGTGGAATTAGTTGGGGCCCGAAAGGAAAGTTACAACCGTGACAGCCGCAAGCCCATTGTGGAAGACGGCAGTTTGGAAGATGACCAAAAACGCCGTGATTTTACGATCAACGCCCTGGCCATATCGTTGAACAGCGCCGATTTCGGTCGGCTTTTGGACCCTTTTGAAGGCGTATCGGATCTGGCCGATAAAACCATACGTACCCCTTTGGAACCGAACATCACCTATTCCGATGATCCGCTCCGTATGATGCGAGCCATCCGCTTTGCGACACAACTGGGCTTTGAGATCGAATTGGGATCCCTTCAGGCCATTTCCAAAAACAAAGAACGCCTGAAGATCGTATCCAAGGAACGCATCATCGATGAGTTCAACAAGATCATGATGGCCGATAAACCCTCAGTGGGTTTGAAATTGTTGCACCACACCGGGTTGATGGCCTTCATCCTACCCGAACTCTTGGCCTTACAAGGTATCGAAGAAGTCGAGGGCCAACGCCATAAAGACAACTTCTGGCATACCCTTGAGGTGGTCGACAACATATCGCGGACCACCGACGACCTCTGGTTGCGCTGGGCCGCCCTGCTTCATGATATCGGCAAGGCGCCGACCAAACGATTTGATAAAAAAATAGGATGGACCTTCCATGCCCACGAGTTCGTTGGTTCCAAAATGGTCTACAAGGTATTCAAAAGGCTCCGCATGCCTTTGAACGAAAAAATGAAATTCGTCCAGAAAATGGTCTTGATGAGTTCGCGGCCGGTGATCCTCTCGCAAGATCATGTCACCGATTCGGCCGTACGCCGTTTGGTGTTCGATGCCGGCGATCATGTCGATGATCTGATGACCCTATGTGAGGCCGATATTACCACCAAAAACCCGAAGAAACAGAGAAGATACCTGCACAATTTCAAAATCGTTCGTCAAAAAATCGTCGAGGTGGAAGAACGCGATCGCATTCGGAATTTCCAACCACCGGTGAGCGGTGAGGAAATCATGCAAGCCTTTCAACTGAAACCCTCCCGCGAAATCGGGATCATCAAAGAGGCCATCAAAGAGGCGATTTTATCGGGCGAAATCCCCAACGAGCGCGAAGCCGCTTATCGCTACATGCTTGATAAAGGCCAGGAAATCGGACTTAAACGACAAGACGCATGAACCAAAACTTCCACAAATTGGCGAAAATCACTTTGGTATTGGTCTATTTGGTCATTGTTGCCGGGGCGGTAGTACGCATGACCGGCAGTGGTATGGGCTGTCCTGATTGGCCCAAGTGTTTTGGCTACTACATTCCCCCGACAGAAGAAGCCACGCTGCAATGGCAAGCTGGGCGAAGCTTCGAAAAAGGGCAGGTCATCATCGTCGAACAAGCCTTGAAGGTCGCCAAAGAAGATTTTACCACAGGAACAACTTTCGACCCTGAAAACTGGGAGGCCTATACCAAACATGATTACGCCACCTTTAACGTTTGGCATACCTGGGTGGAATATATCAACCGATTGCTCGGGGCGCTGGCGGGCTTAGCGACCTTGGCTTTGGCCTTATTTTCGTTCCGGTTCTTGAAAACAGACCGCTTGCGTGTCCTGCTTTCCTGTTTGGTCGTCATCGGTATGGGCTTTCAAGCTTGGTTGGGGGCCACGGTCGTCTATTCTGTTTTGGCACCCTATAAGATTACCTTGCACATGCTCATGGCCTTGGTCATCGTGGCACTACTATTGATCGTTATAAAGCGCAGTGCCCCCAAGGTTTTAGAAACGGAACGCCTGCCTTCACGATGGTTCGGATTGGTTTTGGTGATCGCCCTAGTCCTCAGTTTGGTGCAGATCGTACTTGGCACCCAAGTGCGTGAGTTTATCGACCTACAGATCAAAATCTTGGGGGAGGCCTCAAAATCGGACTGGTTGGCCGCACCCACCATGACCTTCTATGTGCATCGGAGTTTCTCGATCTTGGTCTTGCTATTGAACCTCTACCTTTTCGTTCATGTAAGACGCTATGCGCTTCCTTTCAAAAAAATGAACGCGGTCATGCTGCTGCTAGGGCTCGAAATCGCTACGGGCATTTTGATGTACTACGTTGATTTCCCGTTTGGAAGCCAACCCCTGCATTTGGTGCTCGCCAGCATCCTCTTCGGGGTGCAATACTATCTGATATTGGAGTACCGTGATTTGTCCGTTGCTACGAAATCTTCGTAACTTTACACCCACCTAATTTTTGACGGATGATTTATAAGATCAGGATTATTCTTGATGCGGAAGAGGATATTTTTAGGGATATCGAGATTGAGGAAACCAATACCTTAGAGGATTTACACAATGCCATTACCCAAGCCTTCGGCTTTATGGGTAGCGAAATGGCATCGTTTTATACCTGTGATGACGAATGGAACCAAGACGAGGAAATCGCGCTGTTCGATATGAGTGAAAACGGGTCCGACATCCGATTGATGGCCGAAACGACCTTGGATCAGGTATTGACCGAACAACATCCGAAAATGATCTATGTCTATGATTTCTTTAAGATGTGGACCTTTTTCGTAGAGTTGGCCGATATCGTCGAAAAAGAAGACGGCCGTTCCTACCCCAACCTGCTCTTCACTTTCGGGGAACTCCCTGATGAACCGCCGGAAAAAACCTTCGAATCCGAACCAGGTCTTGATATCGACGATAGCCTCGAAAGCTACGACGACCTGGATTTTGATGAAAATTGGAATTGATCCAACCAACGATATAAGCGCTAATCCAACCCAGCGAAACGAACTATGCTCAATCTTTACAACGCCCAAATCGAAAACCTGTCCCTACACCGGGTGGGCAACAGACACCGTAACGAACCGATTTTCCTCTCACAGGAAAAGGTGCGCATGAACGATGAACTTTCCGCCATTCTCAAAGAATACTTTTTCAAACCCTTTCGCGAAAAAGAGGAAAATTACTATCACTTCAACCATGAGGTCGAAGTGGAGTTCAATGAAATCTACAAATTGACCGATTCGGCATTCGCCGGATCCGAAGATTTCCATACGCTTTCCACGCAAATCGCCAAGCACTTGCACGATCAATCGAACCATCCGCATATTAAAAACGGGGAGGTATACGTGGCTGCGATATCGGGAATTTTGCTCGACAATGAAAAAGTAGAGGCCTTGGGTATTTTCAAAAGCGAGCTGAAGCACGATTTCCTTGAATTCAAGCAAGCCCCAGGGCATCTTGAGATCGATATCCGACAAGGGATCAATATCAATAAACTCGATAAAGGCTGCTTGGTGTTCAACACCCACAAAGAAGAGGGGTATAAAGTACTCTCGGTCGACAGCAACCGGTACGATGCCAAATACTGGCTTGAGGATTTTCTTGGACTACAAGCCTTGACCGATGAGAACTTCTACACCAAGAACTACTTGAAGTTTTGCCAAGGCTTCGCCAAGGATGTGGTGCTGCCTGCAGAAGACAAACAACAAGAAGTATTGTTCATGAACCGGGCCGTAAACCATTTCGCGAAGAACGATGCTTTTGAAGAGACCAACTTCTTGAACGAAGTGATCGAAAACCCGGAACTGATCCCCGAGTTCAAGCACTATAAGGTTGAAAAAGGCCCTAAGTACAGCATCGAGGACGTTTCGAACTTCGATATCGCGAACAAGGCGGTTTCCGTCGCTCGAAAAAAGATGAAAAACGTCATCAGTCTCGACACCAACATCCAAATCAAAATGGACTTCATCAATCCGGAATCAGCGGGTAAGTTCGTTGAAAAAGGATGGGATGAGGAGCGACAGATGTATTACTACCTCGTGTATTTCAACAAAGAGCAAAAAAGCTAGACTAGCGGCTTCCGGCAATGATATCCTGCATGCTCATGTCTTGGTAGTTCCGTTTGACGAAATCCAAAGCCAAAGCCAATACTTGGCCCATTTTCTTGCTTTTCTTGAAGTTGGCATCCAAGGTCAGGTCATAGATTTCCCCTTTGAGCCGTTCGATATTATCGGGTAGCGAAATGCTGTCTTGCTCCACGATTTTTTCCAATTGGCGGATGCGATCCCCCGAACTCAAGATCCGTTTGGCCACGATCGAACGCTCTTCGATCTTGTATTGGTCGACCGAACTCTTCTGCAACCGATGGCGCACCAACTCGACCATCTTGAAGTTTTCCTTGAAAAATTGGGGGCGGTAGACCTTCAGCTTCCCTTCAAAACATTGCTGATCAAAATCAATGGCCCGGATTTTATACACCACATGATCGAAATCGTGAACGGGTACGATCACATAATTGTACGAGCGCATATCGCCGAGTAAGCGGATCATACAGCGTTCATTGAATTTCACGAACTCCTTGGCCAACTGTGCCTTTTCGCGCATCGAAAGGGTCGGCAGGAAATCCTTGATGAAAACATCGCCGGGTATACCCGCGATATGCTCTTCGATCAAGGTGTCTTGATGCACTAAAAAGTTCAAGTTATAAGGCGAAAGCATGTGCTCCAGTTCAAGTCCGTAGACCCGTGAGGCGTCGGTCTTCTTGACATAGAAATAGGTGTAATTGTCGTTTAGGATGTTCCGCACTTTAATGCGAAATGGCTTCGAATTGCCGAAGGTGCAGTAATCGACCGCATCGATATTCAAGAATTCCAAGATGCGGTTGCCCCCATCCGAATGCAAGATCGAATACACTTTTTTCAAACTTTTATCGATTTCCTCCCGATCGAATTCCGAATAATAGACGCGCACCCAAAGGGTATCATTACCCTCATCGTCCTCAACGGCGATCGAACCGGCGAAACGCAATAGGTCTTCATAAAAAATCGGTATCTCGATTTTACGGTTGTATTTCGCGAGATAGGCATCCAACTCCGGGATCACCGGATAGGCCGGCTTTTTTTTCGACATTAATTTTTCTTCTGACATTCTAGCTCATTTATGTAACAAAAAACGCGATTCTTCGTCAAGTTACTACAAACACCTAAAAAAACAACCACCATTGGACACGATACTAACGGTGAACCACCTCACCAAGAAGTTTGGCTATCTGACCGCCGTAAGCGACCTTTCCTTCACCATTGAAAAAGGAAACGTCTATGGCATCCTCGGACCGAACGGTAGTGGTAAATCAACCACCCTGGGCATTATTTTGAACGTCGTCAACCGTACTTCGGGCGACTTTTCATGGTTCGACGGAACGACCTCGACCCATGAGGCCTTGAAAAAGGTAGGCGCCATCATCGAGCGGCCGAACTTTTATCCGTACATGACCGCCGTACAAAACCTGAAATTGGTCTGCAAGATCAAGGAGGTTTCCGATGACAAGATCCAAGAGAAACTGGAGCTCGTCGGGCTTTGGGAACGCAAGGACAGCAAATTCAAAACCTATTCGTTGGGTATGAAGCAGCGCCTCGCCATCGCTTCGGCCCTGCTGAACGATCCCGAAATCTTGATTTTGGACGAGCCGACCAACGGCCTGGATCCCGCAGGGATCCACCAGATCCGTGAGATCATCAAGAAAATCGCCGGTCAAGGTACGACCATCCTATTGGCCTCACACCTGCTTGACGAAGTCGAAAAAGTATGTTCGCACGTGGTGATCCTACGCAAGGGGGTCAAACTCTATTCAGGGCCGGTAGACGGCATGTTGGCAAGCCATGGCTTCTTCGAACTCAAGACCACTGCCATGGAAGAGCTACGGAGCTTACTTGAAAAAAATGCCAGTTTCGGCAAAATCGAAACTGAAAACGGCACCTTAACGGCATATTTAAAGGAGGAAATGAATGCGGAGGAATTGAACAAAATGCTCTTCGACAAAGGCATCGTCTTATCGCATTTGGTAAAACGAAAAGAAAGTCTCGAAGAACAATTCCTGGCCTTAACCAACAACAACTAATCAAGAAACGCATGATACGCTTACTCCATATAGAATTCATCAAACTTTGGAACAATAGGGCCAGCAAGGTGCTGATCATCTCCTATTTCGTCTTGTTGACCTCGATCGCGCTGATCGCGGCGATCAAGTTCGACATCGGACCGGTAAAATTCCATTTGGCCGAACAGGGTATTTTCAATTTCCCTTACATCTGGCATTTCAACACCTTCATCACCGCCTTTTTCAAACTGTTCCTGGCCATAGTAATCGTTTCGATGATGGCCAATGAATACAGCAATAAGACCATCAAGCAGAACCTGATCGATGGTTTATCGAAAAAAGAATTCATCCTTTCGAAGTTTCTCACCGTAATTTCTTTTGCGGGGATCTCGACCATCTTCGTTTTCGTCGTCAGTATGATCTTAGGTTTGATCTACTCCGATTACAACGAATTCTCGATCATCTTTTCAGACTTGGAATTTTTGGTCGGCTTCTTTGTCAAATTGGTGGGCTTCTTTTCCTTCTGCCTTTTCTTGGGCATTTTCGTGAAGCGCTCCGCCTTCGCCTTGGGGTTTTTGATCCTTTGGCAGATTTTCGAAGGCTTTGTTCGGGGCATGTTGCGTTGGAAGGTCTTTGACTCGCAGGGTACCGATGCCGTCATGGGCTTCTTCCCGTTGAATTCGATGTTCAACCTCATCAAAGAACCCTTTACACGGCTTTCAGCGGTGCAGAATGTGGCCAACCAGATCGGGGAAAAAATCGAGCTGGATTACCATGTACACTGGTACGAAATCCTTATTGTGCTCGGTTGGACGGCCATTTTCATCTATTTGTCCTATGCATTATTAAAAAAGCGTGATTTATAGTATCTTACAGTGTTCGCTGATGCTGTATGATGAAAAAATTGCTCCAACTTCTATGCCTAGCCTATTCGTTAGCGGGAATAGCGCAGGAATGTCCTGACTTGATCACCCCCTTGGCGGGGGCGACCAACGTCCCTGTTGACACCCCCATTATTTGGGAGGCGGTCGATGGTATTCCCGGATATCGCATCCGTATCGGAACAACGGACGGAGGCGCTGAGATTTTGGAACGGTCCGTCGGTAACGCCACGATTTTCAATCCCCCTTTGGGCCTTTCGGAAAACACGGAAATTTTCGTGACCATCATCCTCGATTTCCTATTCCAAGGCAGTGAGGATATCGTATGCCCCAGCCAGTCCTTCCGAACGGAAGACGTGACCACGGCTCCGGGCTGCACCACTTTCAACAACCCGATCGACGGTAGCACCGATGTCAGCGTGTTCACTAATTTTTCATGGTCTTACGCCCCGACGGCTACAGCGTATATCCTATCCTTGGGTACTACTCCTGGTGGTACGGACATCCTACCCCCTACCAATGTAGGCAACACCTTGAATTTCAACCCTCCGGGCGATTTACCCCCGAACCAACAGATTTACGCCACCATCATACCGCAAAATGAAAATGGGGCCGCAACGCCTTGTCAGGAAATCAGTTTCATGACCGGTGAAATCGCGGCCTTGCCTGGCTGTACCACCTTGATCAGTCCGCTGAACGGAGCCTCCAACGTACCCCTGACCCCATTGATCGAATGGCTCCCGGTTCCCGGGGCCACTGGGTATCGAGTTACGATAGGCACGACGCCAGGGGGCAATGATGTACTCGATAACGCAAGCTTTACCACCACCTCGACCTTTGTCTTGGACTTTCAACCCAACCTCACCTTCTTTATCACAATCGTTCCTTTCAACGATGCCGGTGACGCCCTGAGTTGTAACGAACAGAGTTTTTCGACCTTACTGGGTTGCGGACCGTTTTTGGACGTAGATACTGGGGAGTTCGTAACCCTGAATCCGGAAATCGATTTTCCCGACACCTTGTCCTTTTGTGAGAACGAGGCACCCTTCATCGTGACCACCGCCGACGTAGCCGATGGATTTCGATGGTTCGAGGTCGATCAATTCGGTAATGAGACCTTGCTTTCGGAAACCAGCGAAGTGGCGCTGACCGAAAACGGCACCTATCGCTATGAGGCCTATACCTTGGTCGATCAATTCGGCGATATCATTGAGTGCCCCACCACCAAAACCTTTGAAGTGGTCTCGTCCGAAATCGCCACGATTACCAATCTCTTGGCCGTAGGCGATGCCATGGGCTTGCGCATTACCTTGGAAGCCACCGGCAACGGCGATTACGAATACGCCATCGACAACCGTGACGGGCCGTATCAAGACAGCAATGTTTTCGAAAACGTGACTCCGGGTTCACACACCTTCTACGTGCGGGACAAAAACGGATGTGGCATCGTCGAAGAAGGCTTCGTGCAGGATCTGAGTGTGGAAGGCTTTCCGAAGTTCTTTACCCCCAATGGGGACAGCATCAACGACTTTTGGCAATTCATACAGCCCCCGAATACGGAGGCGATCGTCTTGCAGAGCATCCGCATTTTCGACCGCTATGGCAAACTCCTGAAAGAGATCAGCCAAAATTCTCTCGGATGGGATGGCACCTACGGGGGCAGCGATATGCCTTCAGGCGATTATTGGTTCAAGGCGATCGATGACAGGAACCGTGAGATCCAAGGGCATTTCGCCCTAAAACGTTGACCGGTTTTATCCCATAAAACCCCCATGCTTTCGTATTTTTAATGCATGAAATTCAAAGTCGTTTCGGAATTCAAGCCAACCGGCGATCAGCCCCAGGCCATTCAAAAATTGGCGGAAGGTATCGAGCAGGGGGAACCCCATCAGACCCTTTTGGGAGTCACGGGTTCGGGTAAGACCTTCACCGTTGCCAACGTCATCGCCGAAGTACAACGGCCTACCTTGGTTTTGGCACATAACAAGACCTTGGCGGCCCAATTGTATTCGGAGTTCAAACAATTCTTTCCGGAAAACGCGATCGAATATTTCGTCAGCTATTACGACTACTACCAACCGGAAGCCTATATTCCGACCAGTGGCACCTATATCGAGAAAGACCTCTCCATCAATGAGGACATCGAAAAACTACGGCTGAGCGCGACCTCATCGCTATTGTCAGGACGCCGTGACGTGCTGGTCGTAGCCTCGGTATCTTGCCTTTACGGCATCGGAAACCCGGTGGAGTTCCAGAAAAACGTGATTTCGATCCATCGAGATCAGGTCATTTCACGCACCAAGTTTTTACATCAGTTGGTACAAAGCCTGTATTCACGGACCACGGCCGATTTCCGAAATGGCAATTTCAGGGTCAAGGGGGATGTAGTGGATGTGTTTCCCGGTTATGCCGACCATGCGTTCCGGATCCATTTTTTTGGGGATGAGATCGAGGAAATCGAAGCCTTGGACCCCTTCAACAACAAGGTCATCGAGATCTACGACAACCTGAACATCTACCCGGCCAATATGTTCGTGACCTCGCCCGACGTGCTACAAAACGCCATCAAACTGATCCAAGACGATCTGGTCGCCCAGGTGGACTATTTCAAGGATATCGCCAAACCGTTGGAAGCGAAACGCTTAGAGGAGCGCACCAATTTCGATTTGGAAATGATCAGGGAACTGGGGTACTGTTCGGGCATTGAAAACTATTCGCGCTATTTGGATGGTCGGCAACCCGGCACCCGCCCGTTCTGTTTGCTGGATTACTTTCCGAACGACTATTTAATGGTCATTGACGAAAGCCATGTCACCATACCCCAAGTACATGCCATGTACGGTGGGGACCGCTCTCGAAAGGAGAATCTGGTGGACTACGGTTTCCGACTCCCCGCCGCTTTGGACAACCGCCCTTTAAAGTTCGAAGAGTTCGAAGCCCTACAGAACCAGGTCCTTTATGTAAGTGCCACCCCAGCGGATTATGAATTGCAGCTCAGTGAGGGGATCTATGTCGAACAGGTCATTCGACCTACCGGTTTATTGGACCCCATCATCGAGGTGCGTCCGAGTTTGAACCAAATCGATGATTTGATCGAGGAGATCCAAAAGCGGGTCGAATTGGACGAACGGACCTTGGTGACGACCTTGACCAAGCGTATGGCCGAGGAATTGACCAAATATTTAACCCGCATCGATGTGCGCTGTCGCTACATCCATAGCGATGTGGATACGCTGGAGCGTGTCGAGATCATGCAAGACCTGCGCAAGGGCCTCTTCGACGTTTTGGTGGGGGTCAACCTGCTGCGTGAAGGGTTGGATTTGCCCGAAGTCTCCTTAGTCGCCATTCTCGATGCGGACAAAGAGGGATTTTTACGCAGCAACCGTTCTTTGACACAGACAGTGGGCCGCGCGGCACGCCACCTTAACGGGAAGGCCTTGATGTATGCCGATACCATTACCGAAAGCATGCAGAAGACCATTGATGAGACCAACTATCGAAGGGGCAAACAAATGGCCTACAACAAGGAACACAACATCGAACCCAAGGCCTTGAACAAGAGCCTTGATAACGCCTTGGCCAAGAATTCGGTCTCAACCTACCATTTCCAAAAGGAGGAAATCAGGGCAGCCGAACCGGATCTGGAATACCTTACCCCCGCGCAACGAGCGAAACTTATCGTGCAAAAACGAAAGGCCATGGAAAAGGCGGCCAAGGAGTTGAATTTTATGGAAGCGGCCAAATTGCGCGACGAAATCAAAATGCTGCAAGAGCAAGAATAAGAAAAGCCCTGCCGAACGACAGGACTTTTCCAACTAACCAACTAAACAAACCAACCACTGTGATTTGGATTCGTTGAATCCAATCACCAGTATTTTTCCTTATCCGATTTCGATCAAACGTTTCGGTTTGGGCAAAGCCGCTTCTTTTTTGGGCAATTCCAAGCGAAGGATCCCATCTTCGAAATTGGCTTTGATTTGGGCTTCATCTACGCTCTTTGGCAAAGTAAAGGCCCTTTTGAACGCTGCGGTGCGGAACTCCCTTCGGGTGTATCCGCCTTCCGTGTTTTCTTCCTTGGTCTCGATTTCCGAAGAAACCGTCAATACATTCTTATCGACCTCGATGTTCACATCCTCTTTTTTGAACCCGGGCAAGGCCAATTCCAAAGTGAATCCGGTATCGCTATGCTTTACGTTCACTGCAGGTACGCTATTGGTATAGGAATCCAAACCACCAAACCAATCAGGTCGTAGGAATTCGTTGAATATACTGGGTACGATAACATTGTTTCTTTTAACTAAACTCATGACTGTTGTTTTTAAATTTTAGCTTCACTTGCTTATTGACAAAAGCCGTACCAAGACAAAAAAATGCCATTATGGCGCATTCTAAACACATGAATACGTCATAATGACAGCTAGGTTCGGATTAATAGTGCCGATCGGGCACAAAAAAATCCTGAATGGCTTCAGGATTTTTCGGCTAATTCAAATAACTACAATGTCTTATGCAGCAATTCTCACGGGAACCGTGTACATTTTACCCTCCTTAAAAGCGGTGATATCGACTTTTTGGTAGTTCAAACGACCTTTTACGAACCCTTCGAGGTCTTGGTCGTCCGTATCAACGGAGAGCACAACGATCTCGCCTTCCTTATTGATGGTAAAGCGGACGTTGGCAGTCAAATCGTCAACGATGTCGAAGGAATTGGTCTCCAACATCTTGTGGATTTGGGTAGATAATTTTTTCGTGGTTTCCTCTGGTTGAACGTTGGCGGTTGCCGTTCCGAAGGCCATTAGTGCGACAGCACAGATTACACTGATTTTTCTCATGATGATTTCGTTTTTTGAGATTGATAAATTTGATGAATATGCTATAAAGACGCCTGAAAATTCAGAATGTTACAGGAATTTATAATTTTAACAGTATTTTAGTCAATCCGTGATTTTCAATTGCCGCTTCAAAATTATGTCCGGATCAAATGGGAAAAAAGGCTTGGACTTCGATTTAATCCCTTTTTAATACGCGTAACCTTAGGGTTACAATAGCCTCCCCTTTCAGAACTATGTCCTTGTTTGAACCTGCCATAACCAGGCCTTGAAAACCTTAGCGATTTAACAAGAACTTCCTGTGGTGATGGCCTGTATTGCTTGAGCATCAAAATTGGTTTGGGTATCCAAAAAAAAAGCAACGTTATAAAAACGTTGCTTTTCCGATCAACCCCATAAACCTATGACGTCACCCTTACGTTGACGACAAAGGTCTCTCCAATGGCCTCATCGGCCACTTCGATCTTCTTGTTGTCGAGTTTGCGGTTCAAGAACCAGGTCAGGTCCTTTCGGTTCGATGACACCTTGACCACCTCGATCTTGCCTTCGGCATTGACCTTGAACAAGACCCGGGCCGTGGCATCGTCTTTTTCCACGTCGAGGGCATTGTCGGCCAAGATGGCTTGGATCTGTTTTGCAATGTCGCCTTTTGGGTTGGCGGTCGCTTCACTGGTAGCGGCGAAAGTCGTCGCTGTAAACAATAGGGCCGCAGCCCCTAAAACCAATCGTACTTTTCTCATGACTGTTTTGATTAAATTGATGATTATATCAACAAGACATGCGGTCCGGGTATTTTGTTACGGTAAGGACAGCGGTTTAACCAATTTTTGGGAGTTTATCTCCCAGCCTTAACAGAATTTCAGAAACCCAAAAAAAAAAGCGGCCCTACAAAGGCCGCTTTCCATGTATTGTGAGGATCCGTTTTAGGCAAGGACCTCCTTGACCTTATCGGCCGCTTCTTGGAATTGAACTGCGGAGTGTACCGCCAATCCTGAAGAGTCGATGATTTCTTTGGCCAGTTCGGCATTGGTTCCTTGCAAACGCACTATGATCGGCACCTTGATCGAATCGCCCATGTTCTTATAGGCATCGACGACCCCTTGGGCCACACGATCGCAACGTACGATTCCACCGAAGATGTTTATCAATATCGCTTTGACGTTGGGGTCTTTTAGGATGATCCGGAAGGCTTCCTCAACACGCTTAGCATCGGCGGTACCCCCGACATCCAAGAAGTTGGCAGGCTCACCACCGGCCATCTTAATCAAGTCCATGGTCGCCATGGCCAATCCGGCCCCGTTGACCATACAACCTACATTCCCGTCCAAATCCACATAATTCAACCCTACGGCACGGGCTTCGACCTCAATCGGATTCTCTTCCCGTAGATCGCGCATTTCGGCATAGGTCTTTCTTCGGTACAAGGCGTTGTCATCGATAGAGACCTTGGCATCGACGGCCATGATCTTGTCATCCGAAGTCTTCAAGACCGGGTTGATCTCGAAAAGACTGGCGTCACTTTGCTCGTAGGCTTTGTATAAGGAAGAAACGAACTTCACCATTTCTTTGAAGGCTCCACCCGAAAGGCCCAAATTGAAAGCCACTTTGCGTGCCTGGAACGGCAACAAACCGGTTGCGGGGTCGATTTCTTCGGTAAAGATCAAATGCGGGGTCTTTTCGGCCACCTCTTCGATATCCATACCCCCTTCGGTCGAATACATGATCATGTTTCTACCGGTGGCGCGATTGAGCAATACCGACATATAAAATTCATTGGTCTCGCTATCACCTGGATAATAGACATCCTCGGCAATCAAGACCTGGTGTACTTTTTTCCCTTCAACGGAAGTCTGCGGCGTAATCAGGTTCATACCGATGATACTACCGGCCAACTCCTCGACCTCTTTGAGGTTCTTGGCAAGCTTGACCCCACCCCCTTTACCACGACCACCGGCGTGCACCTGTGCTTTGATGACGTGCCATCCGGTTCCTGTCTCTTGGGTCAATTGCTTGGCGGCATCTACCGCTTCCTTGGCGTTGTGGGCCACGATTCCCCGTTGTATCCGGACACCGAAACTTGCTAAAATCTCCTTGCCCTGGTATTCATGAAGGTTCATATCTGTGCGTATTTCTTAGGCCACAAAAATAGGAAACCGAACCTAGATTCAATAATAAAAATGGAATATTCGGCACAAGGTGTTGAAAGACCTCAGTCGGCCTTAAAATCCTCGAAATCGAGCGGATCGAAATTCTTGAAGTGGCCGTTCATTTCAATGACGGCCTTGGTCGTATTGATCTGTTCCAAAACCGTGATGGTCGATTCCAAATGATCGCGGATGAACATCAGTCGGGCGGTTTCGTTGGTCAATTGTAGCAATTGGTATTCTTGATCGAAGGAGAGGCCCATTTTATGCGCAAAGGCATAGCTGTTGAATTTTTCCGTGGGGATTTCGGGCAATTCGACGGACATCAGCTCGTACAGGGTTTTGATCTTCCCTAAAACTTGTTCCCTCAGTCGGGGATCAGCATCGTTGTCCGATTCCAGGAATTCAACGATTCCACCGGCATAGAGTTTACCATCCAAGGTGTTTTCGAAACTCAGCACCCGAAACACCTGACGAGCCACGCAGACCACATCCATTTCGCCCCCTTCATAGGTATTGACGACTTCGACCAATTGCACCTCGACCCCGAACTCGATTTTTTTATTGATATACACCGGAATGCCAAAGGTAATCGCTTCGTCGCGGCAGTCTTGGATCAGTTGCCGGTAGCGTTCCTCGAAAATGTGCAAGGGCACGGTCTCACCGGGGTAAAAGATGGATTGTAATGGAAATAAGGGGAGTTTCATAGCGGGAATTTGTCTAAAAATACACACTGGTCCCCGAACTCCCAAAATCCCTAGTTGTTATTTTTATAACAAAATGTTGTATTTTATATATCCAACTCGTTTTATTTGCCACTGACCCCGGTGTGTACTAGATTTGTTTAAAAATGGAATTATGTTAGCTTCCGATCTACTAGCCATAGCCGACGAATACGGCGCCCCGGTTTATGTTTACGACGCTGAAAAGATAGCCGCCCAATACACGCGCTTGACCAAGGCCTTCGACGGGGTAGGCACTTTACGACTGAACTATGCCGCCAAAGCCCTATCGAACATCAGTATTTTGCGCTTGATGAACAGTTTGGGCAGCGGACTCGATACCGTCTCCATACAAGAGGTCAAATTGGGTCTTATGGCCGGTTTCAAACCGGAATCCATCATTTACACCCCCAACGGGGTATCCTTGGAAGAGATCGAAGAGGCTGCTGCCTTGGGGGTACAGATCAATATCGACAACCTCTCGGTACTCGAGCAATTCGGGAGTCGACATCCGAAGACCCCGGTGTGTATCCGGATCAATCCGCATGTGATGGCCGGGGGCAATTCGAACATTTCGGTCGGCCATATCGATTCGAAATTCGGTATTAGCATCCATCAAATTCCGCATTTACTGCGCATCGTAGCGTTGACCCAAATGAACGTCAACGGCATCCATATGCACACGGGCAGTGACATCCTTGACATCGACGTCTTCCTCTATGCCTCCGAGATCCTCTTCGAAACGGCCAAGAACTTCAAAGACCTGGAGTTCATCGATTTCGGAAGTGGCTTCAAGGTACCTTATAAAGAAGGGGACATCCAAACCAATATCGAAGAACTCGGCAAGAAGCTCAGCAAGCGCTTTAATGAATTCTGTACCGAGTACGGGCGGGAGTTGACCCTGGCTTTCGAGCCCGGTAAATTCCTTGTCAGTGAGGCCGGTTACTTTTTGGCCAAGGTCAATGTAGTCAAGCAGACTACCTCTACCGTTTTCGCCAGTGTCGATTCGGGCTTTAACCACCTCATCCGGCCGATGCTCTATGGGGCGCAACACCAGATCAGCAACATTTCGAATCCTGAAGGCCGCGAGCGCTATTATTCAGTTGTAGGGTACATCTGTGAGACCGACACTTTCGGGAACAACCGCAGGATCAATGAAATATCGGAAGGCGATATCCTGGCTTTTAAAAACGCCGGGGCCTATTGTTTTACCATGGCCAGCAATTACAATTCCAGGTACCGCCCGGCCGAAGTCCTGTGGTACGGTAACAAAGCGCATCTCATCCGCAAGCGCGAGACCTTTGACGACATCCTCAACAATCAGGTCGACAACGCGGCCCTTTTCGAACCGGCCAAACCCAAGGCGGTGGCCCAATGATATGATCGACGTACTGACCATCTTCGTTAGCATGGTTTTGGCCTTTCTCGCCGGACTGCACTTTTATTGGGGGATGTTCGGGATTATGGATATATCCGCCGTGGTACCCACCGATCCGAAAACAGGCAAGGTACTTTCACCCGGTCGCTTGGCTTCTGTGGCGGTCGGTCTTGTTTTGTTGTGCTTCACCTTTGCCATTATCAATAAGGCCTTGGTGCTGATTACCGCCAGTTGGTTCCACCAATTGCCCACCTTTATTGGGCTGTTGTTCCTCTTGCGTGCTTTTGGTGATTTTCGCTATGTCGGTTTCACCAAAAAACACCGCCAATCGAAATTCGCACGATTGGACACCCGCTACTATTCGCCCCTTTGTTTGTTGCTCGGGGGACTGATCTTGGTCATACAAGCCTTTAGCTGATACTTTTTTGGCATAATTTTCGTTAGTTTTGATAGTGTCGCAAGACCAATGACCCAAAAAATGTGAATGATGAAGCAGTTCCTACTTGTATGTTTCCTGATGATAACGGTTTCTTTAAGCGCCCAAAAGGTGGAGTGGATCTCTTGGGAGGATGCCGTAGCCTTGACCCAGAATGAGGGCAACACCAAAAAGGTGTTCGTCGATGTGTATACGGATTGGTGTGGCTGGTGTAAGAAAATGGATAAGGATACCTTTCAAAATCCGGAAGTCGCCGCTTATATGAAGGAGAACTTCTATATGGTCAAGTTTGACGCTGAAGGTAAAGATGCCATCGATTACGACGGCCGTACCTTTAAATACGTTCCTTCAGGAAGACGGGGGTACCACGAATTGGCCGCTGCCCTACTCCAAGGCCGCATGAGCTACCCGACCGTGGTGTTCTTGGATGAAAACCTCAAAATGCTTTCCCCGGTCCCTGGTTACCAAAAAGTGGAGCCGTTTTTACAGATCGCCCGCTACTTCGGCGAGGATATCTACAAAGACCAAGATTGGAAGACCTATTCAGGCGTCGGCAAGTAATTACCTTTCTAAATCAAGATCTTACAACAAGGCGACCATTAAAAACCCGAGGTAGGTGCCCAGGGCATTCCCTAAGGTTCCCACCAAAATCGCGGGTAAGATCAGCTCGTTCCGTTTAAACGTCTCGGCTAGGGCAATAGCTGAAGTGCCACCACCGATATTCGCCTGACTGGCAATGGCGACCATATCCCAATCGCGAAATGTCAACCCACCCAATAGGATCGTCAACAATCCGTGGATCAACACCGCCACTGTGGCGAACAGGAGTAGCGTCAATCCGACGTCTTTCAGGGCAATGACGGCACTGATCTCACAATACGCCCCAATAACCGCTAAAAAGATATAGACTAGAAAGAGCCCTAGGATATGGCTTCCGCCCAGTCGCTGCACGAATCGGAATTGGGCCAAAACGATGCCCAAGGTCGAAATGGTCAGGATGGAAGGGATTTTGGGTACGAATTCACTCAGCAACTCGGAGGCCCATAAGGCGGTAAGACCGATGACCAACAGCCAGCCGAGCGACATAATATCCAGCGGGCTTTCGGTGGCCTCAGGAGCACTATCGCTCTGTATGCCAATGGTGCGGTCTTTCCATAAAGGACGCATAAAAACGGGGATGGCCAAGGTAACGATCAACCATATGGTGGTGATTACGTTGTCAACGGCAATGGTACCGGCATAGAGGGTGCCCTGCTCCTGAAAATCATAGGCTAGGGCGACCGCATTGAAATTGACACTACCCCCGGTATAAGATCCCGTCAGCATGCCCGCGATGATCTTGGCCTGTTCGCCCAAAACGGTTTCCGGAACGACCACAAACCAGGCGATGAGTATGCCGATCCCTAAGGATAGCGACCCGATCAAAAACAAGGAAATCATGGGAAGGCCGGCCTTTTTTATGGCCCCTAGATTGGCCCCCAATAAGAGGTAAAAGATGGATATCGGGGCGAGGTATTCGAATATGCCCGAATAGAGCGGAATGCTGTTCGAGGCCGTGGGCAACAGCCCCAGGTTGGCCAAGATCGCCGTAAAGACGATGACCAATAAGGCCGACCCCAATTTGCCACCCCATTTCGTTTTGGCGGCACGTAATGAAAGGACTACCATCAGGCAGAGTACGGCTAAGACATAAATCGGGTTTTCGAACACAGGTGCTGGTTTCAGTGAGGTTCGAAGATAGCCAATTCCGATTTAGGAATGGGAACGGGTATTAACGGCTGTAGTTCGGACTCTCTTTGGTGATGGTCACATCATGCGGATGGCTCTCTTTGATACCGCTGAAGGTGACCTTGACGAACTGTCCGGTCTCTTGTAAGGTCTTCACATCCTTGGCGCCACAATAGCCCATTCCGGCGCGTAGGCCTCCGATGAACTGGTGCATGCTTTCATACAAGTCGCCTTTGTAAGGCACCCGACCTACGATTCCTTCGGGCACCAACTTCTTGATGTCGTCTTCCACATCTTGGAAATAGCGGTCCTTACTCCCTTCCTTCATGGCCTCGACCGAGCCCATGCCGCGGTAGCTTTTGAACTTCCGACCTTCGTAAATGATGGTTTCCCCGGGAGATTCCTTGGTACCGGCCAATAGCGAACCTAACATGACCGTATCGGCACCGGCTGCAATAGCTTTCGGAATGTCACCCGTATAGCGGACCCCTCCATCGGCGATGACGGGTACCCCACTGCCTTTGATGGCATTGGCCACTTCCAACACGGCGGAAAACTGAGGGAAACCGACCCCGGCTACGACCCTTGTGGTACAGATCGACCCTGGACCGATCCCTACCTTGACGGCGTCGGCCCCGGCTTCCACCAAATACTTAGCGGCATCGGCCGTGGCGATATTACCGACGATCACGTCGAGATCAGGATATTCTTTTTTAACGGCCTTCAACATTTTGACCACCCCTTGCGAATGTCCGTGGGCGGTATCGATGACGATGGCATCAACCCCGGCTTGCACCAAGGCCCCGGCCCGTTCGACCCCGTCAGGAGTGACCCCAATGGCCGCTGCCACGCGCAAGCGCCCGTATCGGTCTTTATTGGCGATCGGTTTTTGGGTGAGCTTGGTGATATCACGAAAGGTAATCAGGCCTACTAGGGTATAGTTGGCGTCGACTACCGGCAATTTTTCGATTTTGTTTTCTTGGAGGATGACCTCGGCTTCCGATAAGGTCGTTCCTTCACCGGCCGTTACGAGATCTTTAGTGGTCATCACCTCGGTGATGGGCCGCTCGTTGTTCTTTTCGAACCTCAGGTCTCGGTTGGTCACGATACCGACCAATTTACCGCTATCCTCAACGATCGGGATTCCCCCAATGCTGTGTTCCTTCATGCTAGCCTTGGCATCGCGTACGATCGCACTTAAAGGCAGGGTCACCGGATCTAAGATCATGCCGCTTTCGGCCCTTTTTACCTTGCGTACCTTATTCGCCTGCTGTTCGATGGTCATGTTCTTGTGCAAGACCCCGATACCCCCTTCACGGGCCATGGCAATGGCCATTTGGGAT
This sequence comes from Flavobacteriaceae bacterium, assembly GCA_013214065.1. Lineage (GTDB taxonomy): Bacteria > Bacteroidota > Bacteroidia > Flavobacteriales > Flavobacteriaceae > Flagellimonas_B > Flagellimonas_B algarum. Next base: position 20,530 of record JABSPK010000008.1, on the reverse strand, counting down.
TCGGTCACCGTATCCATAGCGGCGGAAACGATGGGTACATTGATTTCGATATTGCGGGTGAACTTGGTCTTAATGGAGACTTCACGGGGCAAAACCTGTGAATAGGCGGGTACCAACAATACATCGTCGTAAGTAAGGCCTTCGCCAACAATCTTATTTTGGTGGGATTCCATGCAATTACGGATTAATTGCGTGCAAATATACCACATTTTCATGCAATGGTAAATAAGTGGCCTTTTATGATATTTTTTCATGGTTTATGTTTTTATTTAGAATGATTTTAAATAATTTTAGCGCTTTAAATTGCGACGCCGATGTGTACAGGACAACAAATCCTCAGCCAGAACGCCAATGGTATTTTTACCTATTGTGGGCACTCCCAATTGTTCCAATTGGTCTATAACAACCTTTGTTTCGAATTCTACGAATGGGAATTGGAAGTCTTCCGAGATTACATCGACGCCATCGACATCAAGCGGTGGGAAACCGAAATGGCCCGATCTATGCATCGTCGCAAGATTCCTATTGGGGTCGGTAACAAGCATTTTCTGATCTTGATGACCCGAAAGGAAATCGAGGAGTTGCAAAACATGCTTCACTTTCAACCGGATGAGATGCCCTATTTAAAGAGCAAGGACATCCACTACGATATGCTGTCAAACTAATTCTCCATGTGTTTTAAGGATTAGTGTTTTAGGAAAGCGGCTTTTAGGATTCGGCCGCTTTCTTTTTATTCAATCCAAATACATATAACTGATTTTTAAGTATTTAGATTGATTCTATTGGTAATCATGGTTATTTTTGAGTAACAAAAAATAATTGCCATGTCGATACGATTAGCTACCAATTGCACGAATTGCACGAACTTCAAAAACGATAACAGCTGCGCCCAGCACAACATTACGGTCAGCGAGCGCCATACCTGTGACAGTTTTGATATGAAGGCTGCATTAAAAGACAATATCAACTGCGGCACCTGCTCGCGATTCGAAACTACAAGCTGCGTGCATCCTGCGAAAGCTGCGCCTGAAATGCTTTGCTCAAGTTGGGCACCGCAAGCTTTGGCTTAAATACGAACTTATGAAACGGGAGCTTCGGCTCCCTTTTTACCATTTAAATTGAAGGGTGGTGTAGAATGTTCGGGGTTCTGCCGGAATGATTCCGGGTCCCGGATAGCCCGTCGCCCTTCGGGTGAAATACGAATTGTCCAATAGGTTATTGACCCCAGCTTCCAATTTCAATTTCTTATAGGTATAGGACAACGATAGGTCTAGGATATCATAGGCCGGTATGGCCCCTTCGATACCACGCTGGTTGTCGTTGACGTCTTGGGGCGCATTGGTGGCATCCGTGAACTGTTCCGACAAATAGGTGTATTGCAGGCTCCCCAAAAAGTTGCCATAGCCAAAGCCCAAACCGGCTTTCAAGTTCAGATCAGGTATGAACTCCACCTGATTGCCTTCCACATTGTTCCTTGCTGATTCGGTATACTCGGATCGGGTGAACGCTGAATTCAAAAATAAGTTCAGCTTGAGATTTTCCAAACCGGGAAATAGGGTCCCTTTGATATTGAAATCGGCAAAGGTTTCCAATCCGTAGATAAAGGCAGTACCGATGTTCCCGCGAAAGCGTACCACCCTACCCGTCTCCACTTCCTCCCCGGCCGCATTGATCTGGGTCTCATTGGCCAAGATCTCGCCCAAACGGTTATCGTACAACAAACCGAACGCACTCACATCATAGCTGAACAATTGTCGGTACCGACCGCGAATCCCCAAATCGGCGGTAAACCCATCTTCATCGGAAATATTCGGATCGATCTGGAAAGAAGGATTCACCACACGGATATCACTGAAGGTCACCGAACGGTAATTCTGCGAGAAATTGGCATAGACTTCCAAAGCAGGTGAGGGTTTATAGGATGCCCCAAGCCCTAAAAGCAAAAAATTCCGCTCAAAAGTGCGGTTGTCTTCAACCGCTTCGTTCAGCAGTGGGTTGCCAGCCAGATCCAAAACGATGTTTTGAAAACTCCCAGCACTTTCCGTTTTGATATACTCGAAACGGAATCCGGGGGTGATGGTCAACTTATCGGAGAACGTGAAGATATTCTCCCCGAATAGGGCAAGGTTACGATTCGGGAATTCAAATTGGGATTGGCGTTCATAATTGGGGAAATCGTCCGTCGCGAAACTGAAATCAGGATTCGCGGCAGCTGATCCAGGACCTTGTCGTTGTTCATTGGCCGTCTGGTAGTATTTGCTCCCGAGCAGCAACACGGCAGGGCGTTCTTGAATCGTGTAGCGCGTCAAGAGCCGGGCTTCGGCTCCCCAATTTGAAAACTCGTCGACCAATAATTCTCGGGCTTCGTTGGGGTCGTCGGGCTGTGAAACGCGATTGGTCCGGAACCCTAAGGCCTTACGTGCGGCATCCAAGGTAAACAGGTTCAAACTGAAATCCGTTGCGGCCGAAAAACGATAATCCAAACGAAGGGAGAACAACTTCCAATCCACATTGAACCAATTGCGCTCCCGATTGCTGAATTCGGGGTCCTCGATAAACTGGGCGTCGGTCAATCCGCCGGGCTGTTGGGCCAAGTAGTTGAGCAAGGTGGCTTCAAAGGCCAATGTGGTCTTGTCACTCAATCGGTAGTCGATATGGGTAAAATAATTGCGGCTGTTGAAATTGGAATTCGATCGGAAGCCGTTGCCTTCCTTATAATTGAAGTAGGTGTAATACCCCAGCTTGCCTACGGTACCCGACAGGCTATTAAAACTGGTCTTCAAATCAAAGGAACCCACCGTTTGTCGCGATATCCATTCGATTTTCTTCGTGGGATGGGGTTTTTTGAACTTAAAATTCACCAAGCCTCCGAATTGGGGGCCGTACTGTAACGAAGCTGCCCCACGCACTACCTGGATTTGATCCAAAGCTTCGGCCGGTGGTGTATAATAGCTTTCCGGATACCCTAAGGCATCGGCGCTGATGTCATAGCCGTTCTGACGGGTCGTAAAATTGGCGGTGCGGTTGGGGTCCAGGCCCCTACCCCCGATATTGAGCTGCAACCCCCCATCGCCATAGTCGAAAATATTGAGGCCTACGACCTGGTTATAGATTTGACGGGGATTGTTCGCGGCCAGATTCCCGGTGATATTATCGAGCAACACCACTTCACTTTTCTTGCCCGCATAAATCGCGGTACCCTCAACCGCTTTCAGCTTTTGCAAGGCGAATACTTTTTCCCGTTCTTGGGTCAGTACGACCTCTGAAAGTGCCGTTTCAGCGATGGGCAATAGTTGTATCGTTACTTCCAAAGCGCGATCGAAGGTGAGCTCCTGCTCATAGACCTGAAATTCATAAGCGTAGACCACCAAGGTAAATTTCCCTCCTGCTACCGATTCGAATACAAACCCACCCTTGGCATCGGAAACGGTCAACAATTGGAGTTCCTTGAGGTAAACTTCAGCCCCGGCGATCGGGGATCCTTGGGTATCGCTCACCGAACCGGTGATTCGATTTTGCCCCATACAACATAGGGTTGCGAAAAAAAACAGCAGCTTACAGGCCAATAATCTCATCTTCAAAAGGACGTATCCAGGTTTTAGGGTAAAACGATTCTTTTTGGGTCATCAGGTCGACTTCGGGGTCGATGAAGGTGGTGCCCAGACGCCCGTTCAAGCTGACATAACTTTCCACGAAAATGGCAAGGTCGCCATGCCCCGATTCAGTAAAATGCCGATGTAGGTAGTGGGCGTATTCCAAGATAAAATCAGGCTGAAATGCCATTTGTTTTTCTTGGAAGGCCGTCAGGAAATCGGAATTGTCGACATAGAACCACCGGCCACTCGTTTTGTCAACGATCTTGAATTGGGCATAGCCCGACTTTTCCATCAACATGACCCGCCAGCTAAAGCGATATCCTTCTTCAGTCCAGAACAGCTCTCCTGGATAGGCGAGATACCGCCACGGCAAAAGCAATTGTATCAAAAAGAACGCCATGACGATGCCACGATTCACGGTGTTAGATCGCCAGCGTACCTCCACCTCGAAACGTTTTTTCGATATTCCCAAAACGGTCGAGATGGCCCGTAGTATTTTATGATGGAAGCCGGCATCGAAGAAGATCAGGGCGGAAACGATCATGATATACGGGAACATCCCGATCGGAAACAACACCCGGGTCAAAACGTGAAATACGACGACCAAAACGAATGCGAGCCAACGGGTCGGCTTGAACCATAATAAAAACGGGATGGCCAGATCGTAAAGGGCACCTCCCCAGCTAAAAGCATAATGGACCCATTCCTTCCCCAACAGTCCACCGATTACCGGGATATCGAATTTCGAAGGCAACCAGATCTTTAAAGGCATGGCGTCGAGTATCCAATCGGAGTTCAGCTTGGCCAATCCCGCATAGAAATACACAATACACAAGAGTAATTTCAAAGCATCGATCGTCCATCTTGGCACGCGCTGAAAGGCCTTTTTGGGATTGCGAATGGCATCCACCGAAAAATAGCCACCGGCCGGCAAGAACAACAACAAAAAAGCCAGGATACTGATGAAATAGTAATGGTTCAAGTAGGTGGTCTTGTCCATCAGCTCGATATAGGTAAAGCTGAGAAAGAAAATGAAGACCGACCAACGATAACGAAACCCAAGGGCGATACCAATGGTCGATAGCGCACAAAGGGCGAAGATCACATAGGTGAACCCCCCTAAAGGCTTGACCCATTCAAAACCGTAATATGAAAAATGGAACCCGGGTTCGAGATATAGTTTTTCGATCCACCCATAGGCCCAAAACCGAATGATGCTTAGCAACATCATCAGACCGAAAAAAATGCGAAAGACCGCCAAAGGGGCGGCCTCTACTTCTTGATCCAAATATGTCTTGAACCGATTGCCCATTTAATCGCCGTCGGCATCTACAAAATCGATCGCGATGCTCATGGCCGAAACCATATCGACTTTGAGCAAGGGAACGGCACGTTGTACCTCATCATAGGCCAACAACATATCGGTGGGCGGATTGTTATTCGCGATTTCGTCTGAAAAACTGTTGAGGGTATCGACCATGGTACGGGCGGTATCGAACTGATCGTTGATCAAGGCATCGAGTGCGGCCCCATCTTTGACCGTATTCAAATCCTGTAGGTAGCTCGCCAATCCCTCACCCATCTGTTCGCTTCCGAAGTGTTTGCCGTTGAAGAAATCCTGAACGGCCTGCAATCCGACCAAAAAGAGCTCATTGCTCACCCCAGGACGGTACAGGGCTTCGATGGTATTGGGCGCGGTCGTACCACTAAAGACGCCCAATGGAATCCCCATCTTTCCGGCACGGAGAAATTTTTCATAGTAAAAGATAAAATCGTTGACAAAACGATCTACCGAAGCCGTGGCCGAGGCCCCATCGTTTTGGACAAAGGTATCGCGATACCCACTGGTCCATGCATCACGTACCGTGGTGACCCGTTGTTCGATGTCATCCAACAAGTCTTGGGCGTAATCGAAATACGCCTGCCCTGTGCCGGCATCGGCAAAGACCGCAACGATCTGGGCATCGTCATCGCCCAAGCCATTGATCAAGTAATCGAGGGCCGGGAACCCTTTGGTGTCGCGATTGGATGGCAAGGCAAGATCGTATGAACCGCTAGCGATATGATCCCCGATCAAGGTGATATCGGAGGGGTAGGTATTGATATTCAAACGCAGGCCATCGTCTTCGGCCGGGCCGATTTCATACAAGGAAACCCGTTGCCAACTTTTATAGGCGGTCAACCAGGCTTCGCGAAGGGCAGAAAGGGTCACCGTACTGGGGTCGCCTTGAAAATTGGTGAAAGCCGTCTGCAAGGCTTGCTGATCTATCAAAAAGGCATTGTAAGCCGGTACGATGATGTTGTCGGCCCAATTAGTCAATAGGGCCCCACGATCGAAACTGACCGAAGTGCCGTCATCATCACTGACCATACCATCATCATCGCTGATGCTGATATCATCATCGGTATTGGGTTCCTCCGAACCATTGTCGGAACTACAGGCCCAAACCACTAGGGGAACGATCAGTGCCAAGGTGTACCATTTCAATTTCATGCAGCTATTTTTATTTATTCTAAGTAAAGGTGCCAAATATAAGGAAAGAGATGGATCTATGCGGGCACGAATCCATCTCTTTTTCAATTCTTATCCAAGCATCTCTAAAAGGTCAACCCGATTAGCTTCCGGCCTGTTCGACGGTGAAATCGAAACGCTCCGCAATGGCCGCCGAAATCGCATCCAAGGTAGCGGGGGTGACATCCCATAGACCGTTCGCACCGTCATCCAACAAATCGACCAAGAACGCATCGACCTCGGCTTTGGTAAAGTATGGCGCATCCGAATTCGGCTGGCGGGTGAATTGTAGGCTATAGATAAAGCCATAGCCTTCCGAAAGGTCATGGAAACCACCGCCGAAGTCAGGACTGGGTTGATCCAAGGCGTTCTTTCCTTGTTGTAGGTAGTAGACCGCACGCACTCCGATTACGGTAGAAACCAGTTCGCGGAGGATGTTCGCCTGTTCGTTACGCACGCTATAGTCTTTCGCAACGATCGCAGCACGGCCCAACTTCAAAGCTTGAAAAATAGCATCGGTAATTCCGGCGAAATCGTCATCGCCTTCTACCCTACCGATGTATTTGTTCAAAAAGCTATCATCATCACCGATGGTCGGTCTAGGATCGGCCAAATCTTGGGCGGTGCCAAAGGCATACCCATAGGCTTCGTCCCAATCGTGCTCCATATCGGTATAGTTTTTACCATCGACCAAGGTGCCGGCGTCATTGGCATCTTCGAACTGGTCCAAAACATTCGCACTGGTGTAGTTGTTCAACATCTGGTCTACCATAAGGGCACCGATTAAGGATTTGTTGAACAATTGGTTCATTTCCAAGCCCCGGGCATCGATATAACGGGTCGAAGAACCGTCGGCGATTTGTCCGGCTATCCCGGCGGATGCAGCTTCGTTCCAACGAGGGAAAACCTCATCGACCTGGGTCTGGATCCAGCCTTCGAAATCGGCACGGATCAAGGCTTGGTCCGTGGCATTACCGGAGAAAAAGTCAAAAGAAGCGGCTGTTTTTCCGCGAACACTCTTATCGGAAGCGTTCAAATCGGGATCAGAGAAATCCATGGCTCCTTCAACGTGTGCGAACATGGCGTTCAACACCGTTGCGGTCATGGTCTCATCCTTCATTTTGTCAATGATCTCTTCCGACATCAAAATACGGGTCGTTTGCCCACTGAAGCTCACCGAACTTTCCCCGTCTCGGGTAAAGACGAAGGTCGCGGGATTCTCTATGGCCGCTGCACAGGGTGTACAGGCAGACCCACCACAATCGACGCCTTCCTCATCACCGTTTTGGATGCCATCATCGCAGGTGGCCATGGCTTGCATGTCGTCATCCATTGCATAGTCATCATCGGAACAGGCCCAAAAAAGTGTGATACATAGAAGGGGAAATAGGTATTTTTTCATGTTTAATTTTATTTAGATTAGTTTTAAATAGTAATGGCCTACAAATATATTCCCCCCTATCGGGATTGCAAATTTTATTTAGACTTATTTTAATTAATTTTTAAGATTTAACAATTCCACCCAACGGTTCCTTGAACCTCATTCGATTTAACCATTTGATAATATGTTCTTTAGGATGTTTGAGGGGTCCCTGTTAATAACAGTCCATTTTCAACTGCTCTTGGTGTTCGAAGTCGCTAAGGGGTTTGCCCAAGTGCTTTTGACTGATGTTTCCCAAAACCTCCAAGACCGCATTTTGCATGGCCAAGGAGCCGCAGATCATAAAAACGGCGCCTGCTTCCAATTGGGAAGCGATTTCTTTGGCATTCCGCTCCAAGACCTCTTGCACATAAAGACCATCGCCTTCTTGCGAAAGGGCCTGATGGTAACGTCGTAATCTGTTCTGGGATTGGGCCTCGTCCAAAAACGGACGGTAGAGCATTGCGGATGCTTGGGTGCGGCCGCCCCAATAGAGATCGATCGGTATGCCTTTGGTATTCTCATCCAATACGCCTAAAAAAGGCGCGATACCCGTACCGTTGGCGATACAGACCACCGCCGGTGCAAAATCGGGTACATGGAAGTTATAGTTGCGTTTGATGCCACCGCGAACCGTTTGCCCGGCTTCCAAGGCGAACAATTGGTTGGAACAAGTCCCGAATTCGTGCTTCTTGATGCTTAGTAATACACTGTCTTGGTATTTCGCGATACTGTACCAACGGGGTTGCCCGTCTTCGGGCACGATTTCCCAAAGATCCCCGGATCGGAACTTTATCTTCCGGCCAGGTTGTAAGCGGAGCAAATAGGTGTCGTCCACATTCAAGGCAGAACGTTCGAGTACTTCAAAATCCCGAGGCTTGACCAACTTTCGCTTTTTCTTGAGGGATGGAAGATCGAGTACCGTCCCGGTTTGCTGCCCCCAAGCGTTGGCCCAGTCTTGAAAAGCCTCATGGGATTGATTGTTGATTTTGTATACCGCTAGGGTCGGATGCAGTTCGGCTTGCTGGGCCAACCATCCCTCCAAATCCACCCCAAATTGGCAATAACTTGGGTAGGTCAGCGATCCGAAGGCGACCACACTATAGGCCATAGGGCGCTCTTGGCGTATCTCCCCTAATAGCGTTTCGATATTTCGGGCATTGGTCGGGGCCTCCCCTTCCCCATAGGTGGCCGTTAAAAACAGCAGTTGCTCCGCATTTTTATAGGTCCTGTAGGCATTGATCTCGGCTACCAGCACCGATTTTCCGGCTTGGGTCAGCGCCGCTTCCAAGGCTTGGGCAAAGCCGTAGGTGGTACCCGTTTCGGACCCCACCAAAATAATATGGGTACAGGCATCGGGATCGACCGGCACACGGGCCGTCTTCGTATTGCGAATCCGCTTGCGCCACATCACGTAACCGGAATACACAAAGAAAAGGATGCCCAAACTGACCAAAAATAGGACCAACGACCAAGCGATGGACCCCTGGCCGGTATGCAGCACGAGGCTCCAGCGGTTCGCCAAAAAGGCGAAGGGATAGGGTTGTTCGCTCAGGATTTCACCAGTGTATTGGTGGATGGCCATTTCCTTTCCCCGCAGCGCCAATTCAAAATAGTCTTCCGGAAACTCCGAAAAGGGATAGGCCAAAGAACGTACCTCATCCCAAGTCGTCGTTTTGAAAATGGGCAATTGGGCCGCATCGATCGGGTCGAAATCCGCATCGGAAAGGGCTACTTCGTGTACGATCCGGGTCGGGGGAATCAAGCCGAATTTCTCAGCTGAGAGATACACCCCGGTGGCGGCGACCACGATGATGGGTAGTAAGAGCCAGCGACCGAAAACAACATGATACCGCAGCTCGAAATAATCCTTCTGGACTTTAGAGAACAGTTTGACCCAGCCTCCTTGTCGCTTCACCAGCAACAGCAATCCGGTTACCGCGAGCAGACACAGTAAAAAGGACACCAGACCCACCGTAAAACGGCCGATCTTTTTCAAAAACAGGGAGCGGTGTAGGTTGGTGGTAAATTGGAAGACCGGATGTTGCGGCGACGGACGACCCAAGGTCGCCCCGGAACGGGGATTCACATAGACCGTTTCACTAGTGCCTTCCTTGGTGACCACATCGGCCAAGACAAAGCCATCGGCATCCAGGGTCAGGGTCAAGACCTCATCGTATTCCCCGGCCAGCACGGTCATGGTCTCGGCCAAGGTAACCGACCCCAATGCAACGGGTTGGTAGGGTTTAACGGCCGTCTGTATGGGTTCAAAAGCCAGTATGGCCCCCGTCAGCGCTGCCAAAACCAAAAAAAGCCCTGAAACCAGGGCCAATGTCATATGGGCATACCGCCAAATGGATAGGGTCATACGTTGCTTATTGGGGCATGATACGAATATACCGTATAAATCCCTTGCCTTCTTGCTTCGATTTTAGGTTTTCAGAAGTCAGTTCGAACTCCAGGTCGTCGGCATAGTACTCCTGATCTTCGACGGCCGATTCAAAACGCAAGGTATGTCCCGAATCGATCTTATCAATCGGGATGCTTAATACGGTGAGTTTTCGTTGCCCCCCAGTGACCGTTTCACCTACGATGGCGTCCAAATCGGGGCGACGGATGCCATAAAGGTTTTTCCACCACTCCGTGATATCGCGGTACCATTCGCTGTCTTCGCCTTGCACATAAAGGGTTTCAAGGTAGGCGCCGTCGGCATCCAGGATGGAAACCACTACATAGGCCCCTTCCCCTTCATAATTCGTCAATTGGATCAGGCATTTGTAGTTGGCGGTGTCGGCGGGCCGAAAGGCATAGAGGCCGATAACTGCAATAACTATTAGGGTTCTCCAAAGGTTTTTCATCTACTTAACGTTTGAGGAAGTCGAGGCCTTCCTGCTGGGATTGTAACAATTCGTTTTCACTGGCCAGATCGAACACCGATTCTTCAAAATCGGTCTTGACCGAAACGTCGGCCCCTTGGGCGATCAGGTATTTTAAAATCTTGGTATCGGCGGTCGACATGGCGGCCAAATGTAAGGCGGTATTGCCTTCGTCGTTCTTTTGGTCAATGGCGATACCGGCATCGGCCAAGCGTTTCAACAAGGCCAGGTTGTTGTTTTTCGCGGCCAAATGCAACAAGGTATTGCCATCATGCTGGGCCGCATCCAAACGAAGCCCGGCTTGGGTCAAAAGTGCCAATTTGGCCTCGAAATCCGCAGCATCCGTTGCCCTGAAATTCGGAAGCAGGTAATAGGCCAGTGAATTGCCTTTGGCATCGACCACTGAGGCATCGGCACCCTGCTCGAGCAGGTAAGCGACCACTTCGGGTTGGTTCCGTTGTACGGCCATGGTCAGGGCCGATTGGCCCTTTTCGTTCCGAACATTGACATCCTCGACATAGGTGTTCAAGAAGGCGACTACGGCTTTGCTATTAGATCGTGCGGCATTCATCAATGGGGTTTGCCCCGATCCGTCTTGCAGGTTGGCATCCAATCCTGCATCCGTCAAATGCTCATACAAGGAAAGGTCCGTATTGTTGGCCGCGATCCAATGGATCAGGTTCTGACCATCGGTATTGATCGTAGCTGCGGCCAATCCCAATCCCTCCAAATAAGCGAAAACGGCCTTACCGTTCTGATGCCCCCGGGTACCGCGAGCCGCCATGAACAAGGCGTTCTCTTGCTTGGCATTGGTGGCCGTCGTGGGTACGCCTTGGGTGGCTAGCGCCTTCAGGACCTCGAGGTTCCCTCCTTTCGCCGCATAGGCAAAGAGGCCGTTTTGGTCGGTATCCACACTTTCAAAAGACAAGCCTTTGTCCTTGAAATAGTTGATGGGGGTCAGATCCTTGGCGTAAGAAGCGACCAAAAGCAAAGCATTGGCGCCATTACGTGTGGTGGACTTGATATCGGCCCCATGCTCCAAAAGGAAATCGAAAAGTCGGGCATCGGTCTGCCCGGTACCCAAGGCGAAATTCAAGACGGAATTGCCATGGGCGTCCATAATGTCGGCTTTAGCACCCCGGTCGACCAACCACTGCATGATCTCAAGGTTGTTGCGGTAGGCGGCCCAAAAGATATAGGTACGCCCGTCATGGGTCAGTTTGTCAACGGCATTGCCTTTTTGCTCCATCATATAAAGGATCGTCGGGTTGTCGGCCCTTTCGATCAAGGCATAGCAGACCCCGTCGAACATAGCACGGGTCAAGGCGGTGGGGTCATTCCCCTCCGCAATGGCGGCATCGACCGCGGCTATGCTAGGCTTGGCTTTCCAGAAGCTGCGTTGTAGAAAAACGTTTTCTTGGGCGGTAACGGACAGGCCCATCCACAGCAGTCCGAATAACAGGTTATACGGCTTCATCTTATTTGCTTTTGGAGGCTTCATCGGTTGCAGGGATCACAAAGGATTCGATCACCGCATCGATGGCGGACTTATCGACCAATTCCTCATTAAAAAGGTGCTTGTACAAGACCTTGTTATCGACCTTTTCTTTCAGCTGCAAATTGGTATTTCGGCCGTAGACTTCGTCCCATTTCGAACGTACGCTGGCCCATTTGTCGTAATGCTTCGTCCACCAATCGGCAGCGGCCTGGCAACGGGCATCGTCGACCTTGACATAGGTATTATAGCCTTTCTCTTTGGCCAATACCAAATCGGCTTCCCCCTTTTTACGCAAGACCTTGCTGTTGTCTTGATCGTGTACCCATCCGTAATCGGTCACCTCATGGCGGTTGCCCCGCATGGTAATGTTGTAATCGGCGCGGGTGGTGTACTCGCGACGTGGTAAGGGGGCTGGGGTGGTGTTTTCCCAATAGCTTTTGCCATCGACATGTACCCAAGTCGCCGATCCCTCGTAACGGGGACTGTCATCGACCTGATATACTTTTTGGGTCCACTGCCCGGCTACGGCTTCGGGGGATTTCCCGCTAAAAGTCCATTCGTTATCCCCATTGTATTCATATAGTGCGGTGTTCTCGAACAACCAATCTTGTCGCCAGTGTTTGACGATATACGGATTCGCGGGATCTCCGACCTGTAAAAGGTGTTGGATCACCACCTTATCATCGGTATCGGTGACCAATTGGGCCCATTCCAAGCCCTTATCGACCTTGGTCTTTGAGGGTTTGTACAGCGAGTCCTGGCTGTAATTAAAGGTCTCCGCGAAGTTGAAGGTGACTTCGAAACAGCCGCACATGGCCTTGATGGCGGCTTTGTCTTGCTCCCGTTTTTCTTGGGCTGATAGGGATAGCACACCGAATACAAGCAGGGCGAAGCTTAGGGATTTTCTTTTCATAATGGTGGTACGTTTTAGTAGTTCTGTTAAAACTGGAAAATAGTTTAATTTTATTTAGACTGATTTTAAATAAGAATCTATATTTGCTCTAAATTTACGTGGAATGAGTCTAAATAAAAATATTTTGGTGTGGTTTTTATGCACAAATTGGGCAATTTTAACAGTCGCCCAATCGGCAGGCACCGAAGAAGGCTCCTTTCAGCAACAAGAACTCGAAGAGGTGGTGGTCACCGCCACCCGCACGCTACGGCAACTCTCGTCCCTCCCCCTACCCGTGACCCTCATCCCTCAGAAACAGCTTCAACGGTCGGGTGTCACCCGGCTGAACGAGATTTTGAACGAGCAAACGGGCATCGTCATGACCCCCGACGTGACCATAGGCGGTGGTGAGGGCGTACAGATCCAAGGGATCGCCTCCGACTATGTGTTGGTGCTTATCGACGGGGTTCCCGTGGTGGGGCGCAGCAGTGGCAATCTCGACCTGAGTCGTTTTGCCATCGGCAATATCAAACAGATCGAGGTGGTCAAAGGGCCTTCCTCTAGTCTTTTCGGCTCTGAAGCCTTGGGTGGGGTGATCAACATCATTACCGAAAAGCCGAAAAGCGAAGCCTTGAGCGGACAAGTGGCCCACCGGGCCGGGAGTTTCAACAACCAAAACACCACGGTCAGTCTCAACCAACGTCAGGGGGCTTTGGGTTATTCGGTCTTTGTAGATCGTCTGAGCACCGACGGCTTCGATCTGACCCCCGGTTCGGAGGGGCAGACGGTGAACCCCTTTTTCAACTACACGGTGCACGGTCGTCTGTTCGCAGAGCTCTCCCCAAAACTGCGCCTCTTTGCCTCGGGCCGCTACTTTTTACAGGATTTCGACATCCCTTCCGGCACCAGTGAAGAACGCGACGGTAATGCCCATCTGCGCTTTGATTACCGTCCTTCCGATAAAACGGACTGGGCCTATGAATTCTATTACACCAATTATGTCACCAACGAGCAGACCATCGATCCGATCGATAACGACATCCTACTCGACAACGACTTCGACCAGCGTTTGTTCCGGCCTGAAATCCGCTACAACCATCGTTTTCAAGAACAGCATACGCTGACCTTGGGCGGCGGGGTGAATTTCGAAAGCTTAGACCGTTCCCTCTTTGCGGAACAGGTGCGTTTCAACTCCCAATACCTCTTTGCCCAATACGATTTCAAACCCCTGGAGCGGCTGAACCTTATCGTGGGGGTCCGCTTCGACCACCACAGCGAATACAACGCTCAATTGAGCCCCAAACTCTCGGCCCGCTATGACTTCAATGCGAACTGGCATGTCAAGGGTTCGGTAGGGAGTGGCTTCAAAGCCCCTGATTTTAGACAGCTGTATTTGGATTTCACCAATGCGGCCGGGGGTGGGTACTCGGTTTTTGGGAAGGAAGTCGAACGGGTGGGCATCGAACGGCTACAGGCCGCCAATGAAATCGCCAACTTGGCGGTGGACGTCAACACCCTGGGCGATCCCTTGGATGCCGAAAGTTCGGTAGGCTACAACCTCGGGTTCGGCTATACCCAAGGCCGCCTGCGGGCCTCGGTCAACCTGTTCCGCAACGATTTCACCAACCTGATCGACACCCGTATTTTGGCCGCCAAGACCAACGGGCAGAACGTTTTCGGTTATATCAACCGCGAAAGCGTCTATACCCAGGGGGTGGAAGTCGACCTGAATTACAAGCTGATACCGGGCCTGACCCTATCGACCGGCTACCAATTGCTGTACGCCTTCGACAAGGACAAGGAGGATGCCATCGCGAATGGCGAGGTGTTCGGGCGCGACCCGGAGACCTTGGAAACCGTCCGGCTTGAGCGCAGCGACTACTTCGGTTTGGAGAACCGTTCGCGCCACACCTTGAATGCCAAGCTGTTTTACGAGCTGCCCGAATGGAAGGCCAACGCCAACCTGCGGGTGGTCTATCGCAGCCGCTTCGGTCTTACCGACCGCAATGGCAACGACCTCTTGGACGATTTCGACGACGCCTTTGTCTCGGGTTATGCCCTGGTGAACCTCAGCTTGGGCAAGACCTTTTACGAACATTATCAGCTACAGCTAGGGGCAAACAACCTTTTGGATTTCAAAGGCTCCAACCCCCTGGCGACCCAAGACAACGAGCAGTTGATCAATCCGGGGCGGCAACTATTCGCACGATTTACTTTTAATTTTTAACATACGAACACTATGAAAACTACCCTTAAATTATGCAGTCTTTTATTTCTTTTCCTCGCATTCGTTGCCTGTAGCGACGACGACGAAGGCCCTGTGGCCGTCGAATTCACGGTCACGGCGATCAGTCCCGAATCGGGTACGGTCGGTACCGAGATCACCATTACGGGTACCGATTTCCCCACCGATGCCGAGTCCGTCGATTTGACCTTCGGTGGAGTGGCCGCTACGATTAGCAGTATCAGCGCCACCCAAATCGTGACTAGCGTACCGGCGGGAGCCAGCTCAGGGACCGTCAGTATCGCCGCAAACGGTTTTACAAAGACGACCCCGGCCAGCTTTACCGTGTTGGCGGCATTGCAAAGCGCGACAATGGAAAACTTTGAAGCCCCACAGACGGGGGGACAAGGAGAGCCGGTGGGCGGACCCTTCGCCAAATTCAGCTTTGCGACCGGGGCAGTCACGGATAGCACCACGGAATGGGACATCGCCTTTCGGGGCACCACGATCGCCATCAACGGCGGCGCGGTAACCGGCACGGCTGATGAACCCGAGCGCAACGGAAACGGAGGGGCCTCGATTGCCACCGGCACCTTTGCCGATGTGGTATCGGCGGTCGGCCTGGATTTTACGGAGGATGCCGATGGGGCGTTTGCCATCCCTACCGGAAGCGACAACGGCTGGTACAATTACAACCCGGCCACCTTTACGATCAGTCCCATCCCAGGACGCATCTTGGTCATCCGCACCCACGACGGCCACTATGCCAAGGTGGAGGTCTTGAGTTATTATAGGGATGCCCCGGCCCAACCCGATGCCTTTGTGGACGAGTCACGGGTCTATACCTTCAACTATGTGTATAACCCCAACGTTGGGGATACGAATTTGGCGGAATAAACGAAACGGAAGGACGCCAGTCTTCCCTTTTTAAGTTTGAGTTTGTTAGCGACCGGGGGCGAAAGCCTCCGGTTTTTTGGTGTCCTAAAGCGACTAACCACTATCAAGATTTGTGGGTCGAAACCCCGTTTTTTGGGGAAACCATTTAAGATGAAAACCAAGTTGATATGGATCCCCATAGGAGTACTCTTGATGGGTTTTGCCCTGTACGATTTGTACGTTTTCTTGCAAGATGAGTTGACAGCTAGGATGTCGTGGATGCGGATTCTATCACATTTATCGGTTCCGTCTTTTGCAATGGGTTGTGGTTTTTACATCCTTTATGCCAAAATGAGTAAACGATAAGGTACCGTACATTGTTCAGGAACCATATTAAACAACACACTACTTATGATACAACTCCCTAAACCCCTCGCTTTTAGCATCTTCTTCTTGGTAACCTTTCTATTGGCCGATTCCTTGTTCGATGTATCTTGGGAGGCGGTCACCGCTACCAACTCCAGTTTTCGGGCAGCGTTCAAGGAACTTCGCGAACCGCTGGCTTTTGTGTTGTTGAGCCTGTTTTACATCCACTACTATGTGGGTATCCTTAAGCAGGAAAATTAGGAGAATCCATAGGCCCTTTCATCGCCTTTTCGTTCATTCCGTAAGAAAACCTTCGTTAAGAGCTTGATATTTAGAGGAAAACCCCAATTCTTTTACGGTTTTTCGTAACAAATTCAAAAATGCACTGGGTATCTTGGGAGGGTAAGAATACTTGAATCGGTCAGCTTTCGATGGAGATGCCATAGTACCAATAAAACCGAACGCGCAAAATGGAATTGTAATCAATGATGATATACAATTGTAAGGCTCAATTCTGGAAAAACTTTAATGCTCATTCTTCATGGGAATAAACATCTCAAAATAATGCTGTTCTTAAACATTTAAATGAAAAACAAAAACAACCATATTCTATACAGTCCTTCAGACATTTCTTCGCACAGCAACTGTAAACACCTTACTCAGCTTAACAAGCAACACGCTCGTGGTGAAATCGAAGATCCTGAAGTACTCACAAACAGGGTTGTGATTATGCTCCAAGAGAGAGGAATGGAGTTTGAAGCGAAACATCTTCAACAACTACGGGATGAAGGAATGGAGGTCATTGAAATCAGCAATGAAGATCCTCATGCTGAAAAGAAAACAATTGAGGCCATGTCTTCCGGTGCAGATGTAATCTACCAGGCGCGCTTGAAAGAAGAGGGTAAATGGAGTGGCTGGGCTGATTTCTTGATGAAGGTCGAAAGACCAAGCGACCTAGGAGATTGGTCTTACGAAGTTTGGGATACCAAATTGGCAAATGAAACTAAGGCTGGAACCATATTGCAAATAGGGCTCTATTCGGAATGTGTAGCCCAGATCCAAGGGATACCGCCAGAATATATGGGAGTGATCAAACCGGAAGGTAAAGAACAATATCGCTATGATGAACACGCAGCATATATCAGATTGGTAAAGCGAAATCTAGAAGATGCTATAACCAATGAATACGAAACCTATCCAGAACCTGTACACCATTGTGATATCTGTAGGTGGTGGAAGAATTGCAATGCGATTAGGAGAAAAGATGACCACCTGACCTTTGTTGCAGGCATGGGAAAATCTCAAATGAAAGAGTTTAGGCTAAATGATATTGATACACTTGAGAAAGTAGCCAACCTTTTGTTGCCTGTACCATTTGATCCTACCAAAGGTGCAAAAGAGACCTACAATAAACTACGAGAACAAGCGCGAGTTCAGAATGAAAGTCGCAATGCAGGTAATAAACCAATCTATGAGACGCTTGAAATTGAAGAAGGAAAAGGCCTAAATAAGCTACCGGAACCTTCAACAAATGATATCTATTTAGATTTTGAAGGTGACAGGATGGTTGATCCAGATGGACTTGAATATATGATCGGTTATGTACACAAAGACAAATACCATGCGTTATGGGCAAAAAATGAAAAGGAAGAAAAGGTCATTTTTGAGCAGTTTATAGACTTTGCAATTGCTTTAAAAGAAGAAGATCCAACACTTCACATTTACCACTACGCACCTTATGAAGTAACGGCCCTCAAACGGCTCATGGGTAAGTACGCGTCACGAGAAAACGAAATCGACACATTCTTACGGTCAAACACTTTTATTGACCTCCACAGCGTGGTAAAGCAGTCAGTGCGGGCGAGCGTGGAAAAATACTCAATCAAAGACCTAGAAAAATTCTTTGGCTATGAACGTAAAATGAACCTTCGAGAGTTGTCTAGCTTCAAATCGCAACTGGAGTTGCTGCTTCAAACCGGAAACATTGATAAACTGAGCAAAGAAACAGCGGATGCTGTACAACTTTACAATCAAGACGATTGTGAATCGCTAGTAAGGCTTCAAATATGGCTAGAAGAAATCAGAGCAAATCTAATTGCTGAGCGTGCAAACATTACCCGACCTGAAGATGTCGATGGTGATGCAAGTGACAATATCACCGCTCATCAAGAACGTATACAACCGATAATGGAAGCCTTGTTGGAAGCTATATCTCCTATAAAAGCTGAACGTACCAACATTGGACAGGCTCGATTTATACTAGCACATATGCTTGATTGGTATCGAAGGGAGAAGAAGTCGTATTGGTGGGAGTTTTTCCGTTTGAAAGAACTATCAGAACACGAACTCTTGGATGAGCGGAAGGCTATTTCCTTTCTTCAATATACAGGTGAAAGAGAACCTATAAAAAGAAGCTTTCTAGACACTTATACGTTTCCACCACAGGAATGTGATTTACGACCAGGCAATTCACTAGAAGACCCGGAAGGAAATAAACCAGGCAGTATTCATGATATTGATACTGATGTAGGTATACTCCGAATTAAAAAGGGGCCATCTAAAAAAGATCTACCCCACCCCGTTTCGGTAATAAGTCTTGAAGGTGTAAACTCTAATACCAAAGAAGAAGCCATCATCAATTTATCCGAATGGGTTGTAGCAAATGGTATGGAGAGCAGTAATGAAAAATACCGCGCTGCTCGACAAATGCTAATGAATATTTCTCCCCGTTTAAACGAACCTTCAACCAACCTTGCAGACCTTCTGGAAAGAACATTTGATTTCGCATCCAAACTTGACCACAGCTACCTTCCTATTCAAGGCGCTCCCGGTGCGGGTAAGAGCTACACGGGCAGCCACCTTATCTATCATTTGGCCAAGCAGGGTAAAAAAATTGGCATAACTGCACTTAGCCACAAAGTGATTACGAATCTACTCACAAAGGTTTGGGAAGTCGCAAAAGAGGATGGCTCCAGCATAAATATGATTCAAAAGGTTAAGGCGGATGATGATGGAATTGCACCTTGGACATTGGCGAGAGACGAAGGCCCCATTCAAGCAGCGATAGGCACAACGGATGTTATTGCAGGTACATCATTTATGTGGAGCAAACCACCATATGAAGACAGTGTAGACTACCTGTTTATTGATGAAGCCGGTCAGCTTTCCCTTATTGACACACTTGCGGTTTCACACTCGTGCGCTAACCTGGTGCTACTTGGCGATCCACAGCAATTGAAACAGCCTCAACAAGGTGTTCACCCAAACGGGACTGAGGTTTCCGCTTTAGAGCATGTCTTACAGGGTGAGAAAACCATTTCTTATGAGCAGGGAGTGTTTCTAGCTGAAACATGGCGCATGCATTCATCCATCAATGCATTTGTATCTGAGCTGTTCTATGAAAACCGATTAAAACCAAAAGAGCATCTAGACCAACAGCAAATCATCGGTTCAAAATATGCTGGTTCGGGTCTTTATCTCGAAGAAGTAGAACACACCGGAAATACCAACTCATCTGCAGAAGAGGTTGACAAGGTCGAAGAAATCGTTGCACAACTTACTGGAGGCGATGTGCGGTTCATTAATGAGGATGGCGCTGAAAGGAAGTTGGCAGCTGCTGACATAAAAGTCATTACGCCATACAACGCGCAAGTGCTGGCCATTAAACAACGGCTTCCGAATTTTGAAGTGGGTACGGTAGACAAATTCCAGGGACAAGAAGCGCTCGTGATTATTTATTCGGTGGCTACCTCCAGTATGGAAGAAGCGCCTCGTGGTATGAACTTTTTATTTAGCCCAAATCGATTTAATGTGGCTGTCTCACGGGCACGAACCAGATTCATAATGGTAGCCAATCCGGTTATTTTTGAAGTAGAGTGTAAAAGCCCGTATCAAATTAAGTTAGCTAATGCTTTTTGTAGATTTAAGGAGTTGAGCTTAATCTAAACATGTAGAATCAAAAAGTAAGTAAATGAAAAGTGCCTAACACAACCTATACGCAATGCACTTCGGGATACTGCGCATAGCCAAACCGTTGTGCGGCATTATAAGAAAATCATTGAATAAATAATAAATGGAAATAACTGGAAAATTATTAGGAGAACTGCAAAACCGACTCAAAGTTGGAAATCGCAGAGGTGTCCATCTTAATGCTATTCCAGGACGTTCCAGATATAAATTCGACCTTCACAGACTATAATTCCCCCTATCTCTAGGACAGTTTTTCAATAAAAATAAATATGATAATGATGTTGAAAAGAGGGGGTCCGGG
>JABSPK010000007.1 GCA_013214065.1 Flavobacteriaceae bacterium | reverse complement strand
GCATTCTAAGCAAAAAAGTCGAGAAAGGTGGTAAGAGATTGATAATAGAAGACTTATTTGATGAGCTTTCCGAAAACGGCTACAAGTATTACGTCCAAACAACCCTTAAATCTCATGATTTCCAAGTTCCACAAAAAAGAGAAAGATACTTTATAATCGCAACCAAGGAAAAAAACCTTCGTCTTTCAATCCCAATTGCAAAACATAACGGGATTACAACGGTAAACGATGCATTCTTAGGGCTTCCCAAAGTTATTGCCAATGAAAAAAATGAAAAGAAAAGGTATAATAAAAGAGAAAGCGAGTATACCAAATTGCTGAAGGATAATCATTTTTGGAAATTAGGAAGTGGAATTAATAAAAAACTGACTTACCACGTAGCCCCAAACCATAGGGAAACAACAATCGAAAGATTTAAGTTGTTAGAACCAGGAGAAAATTTGAAAGATTTGTTCTTTAAGTTCCCTGAAGAGGAAGTAAAGAAATTACAGGAAAATAAAATTTTACCAAAAAAGTGGTTTATCCAAAGAAATAAAAGGTTAAAGTCCACTGAAGTGAGTAAGACCGTAACTTCACATTGCCTGGATGAGTTAGTTCATCCAAAACTTGATAGAGCGTTAACAGTAAGGGAAGTGGCACGTTTACAAAGTTTTCCTGATAGTTATCAGTTTGTGGGAGGTCCATTTATATGCCCCCATTTGTACGAAACACAAGATAAATATGAGCAAATTGGTGATGCCGTACCACCGTTATTAGCTTATCATTGGGGAATAACAATCAAAAAGATACTGGATTAGACCTTATGGATTTTAAGGAGTTTTGTATTAAGGAATACCAGAGCATCTTTAATGAAGAATATGAAAATTCTGATTTAAAAAAAGCTGAAGATAAGAGAAAATATGCCCAAAAAAGAGCCATCAAGCTTGCCTCCATTACGGCAATGAAAGCTTATCCAGAAGTTGAACCTTCAGAAATTTGGAAAACCATATATGTCTCCCATGTCAACAACTTTTCTGGGATTTTAGATAAAGAAATTATATCAAAGGTTATTTCAGCAGACAATAGTTGGAAAAAATCAAGTGGTCATGCTTTTGAAGAAATGATTAGGGACATTGGGAATCTTCACTTGAAAGAACACGGTATCAGGATTTTATTACAAAAGGAACTCAGTTATGAGCTAAAAGACGGGAAAATACTTAATGAAGTTCGAGATTTGAGTTGGTTAAGAGAACAAATTAGTACCAGTATTTTTGATTTATATCTAGCAATTGAAAAGGAAGGAAACTTTTTGGTTTTTGGATGTATTCAATCAAAGACTTCCATAAGAGATAGGGTGACCAGAGACCGAGAACCATCAATCAATGCTATGAATGCCTTTTTTGTTTCATTCGCTATTGTTTTAGATGGGGACTTTTTGAGATTACCTAAATTTCAAAATATGGTGAATGGAAATAGTCCAGAATTTGATGTTAACGGATGGCACAACATGTATGTGTTTTCAAAGGCAGATATTGGGAACGATAGAATTAAGGTTATTGACATTAATATGGAAGAATTTGTGATGGATTGCATATCTGGTGCAGAGTTCTGGACTACTCAGAGACAATGGCTTAATCACAAATGGAGACCATAAAAAGCTATCTTTAAAATTTGAGATAACATTAGAATCAAGAATTATTAAAAACCTTTCGGATTCGAATGGTTGTTCCCAATTTTCAAAATTTCTCTGATAAATCGCATTGAACTCATCTAATTGTTATTGGCTTCCGAAAGGCTTTAAATTCAAGCAACATCCTTTTGTACACTAACTTTGGTCTTGTTCCAAAGTCACGAAGTATATGAATTTTGCCAGTGGTTAGATTCTTAGCACCGTAGTATCTTGATTCTACTAGTAATTCCATTGCAGGAATGGGGATAGTGAATTCAATGGAAATTAAAAGAGGAGATTTAAAATGTAGAATTTCGATTCTTTTAATGTACTTCTCAACCAAAGCAATCTTCTCCTCAATGGGCATATTTTCCACAATTTGTTCTCTATTGCTTTCAATCCTATTAGCGGAGATAGCCTCCTGAATTGAATGCTCCATCCATGCTTTTTTTATAGGGTCTTTTTCATCCTCCCAAACATTAGGAAGTTTAAAATCAACTTCGATTTCATCCAAAACCCTATTGGTATCATTGATTTTTTGAATATTATCTTCAAATTCCCTGATATTATCTTCAGTTTTTAACATTTGACGGTCAATCCTCTTTTTTTCATCAAGATAGAATTCTAATGGAGTGTTTCCCCTTACATATCCTTGATAACTTCTTTTGAGTTCCTGCTTTAAAGCATCATATCTTTTACTATGGTATTTAAGTTTCTTTTCAAGTTCATTTCTTTGCTCGACGTTGCCCCCTTCCATGTATGAACTCTTGGCGTGTTCGTATAAATCCCTTCCCAGAAGGACATTTTCAAAAATAAGCTTGTCCAACAATTCGGCTCTCACCGCCCTGCTGAAACATTTTGGAACTCCTCTATTAACCTCGCTTAAACAACGATAATGTGTATGTCTAGTCCTTTGAGATATGGTGTAACGTGTCCCACATTTTTTGCAAAAACTAATCTCGTTCAATAGATATTTCTTGGATTTTGGACCTGGTTTTTTGTAACGACTACCTATACTAGCAATTATCTTCTGCTGCCTTTTTTTATCAATGATTGATGGGACTTTTATTTCGAGGTCATTATATTTTGCTCTGCCAGAATATGTGGTGTTGTAAATCATGTACCTTATAGTGGCAGGTGTCCACTCAATATTATAACGGGTATCAATTCCCATCTCATTTAAATGTTTTGCTATCCTGATATACCCATATCCCTTTTCGTATAAATCAAAAATTGACTTAATAACCTCCGCCTCATTTTCATCGATTTGCCATTTGTCATTTTCGCTTTTTATGTAGCCATAAGGCAACAATCCATGTGGGATACCCTCAGTAGCATTTCTTTTTAAGACAGTT
Organism: Flavobacteriaceae bacterium; assembly: GCA_013214065.1. Lineage (GTDB taxonomy): Bacteria > Bacteroidota > Bacteroidia > Flavobacteriales > Flavobacteriaceae > Flagellimonas_B > Flagellimonas_B algarum. The sequence goes on along the minus strand of JABSPK010000007.1, from coordinate 153,755 downwards.
TTAATTTTCTTAGCAGTAACCCTTGCAAAATGAGCGTCCATACCTGCTTTAATCGTATAGAACAAATATGTATTCTCATCTCTAAAATCAGCAGGAACACCATTGTCATAGAGCAAAGTTCCCTTATCCCTAAGTAAATCGGCAAAGGTGTGCCATGCTATTTCATTACGTGCCAGTCTTGAACTATCCCAGATATAAACACCTGTAATCTTATTGGATTCAATATCCTTAAGCAATTCTGAAAAACGTTTCCTTTCCGCCTTACCTTTTTGACCACTTATTATGCCATCATCATAAAATTCAAAGTCTATATTATTTTCAATGGCGAATTCTTGACCTAAGAGCTTTTGCTCCTTAATGCTCTTTTCTTTTTTTCTCTCCCTGGACTTTCGCACATAAATTGCCAACATACACGTTTGATTATTAGCTTTTAACGATAAAAAATCGTTCTTGTTATAAGTTTACATAGTTCATTTAATCTACTGGGGCGGGTTGAACGATGTAACACGAACCCAAGAGCATCGACATGGATTAAGGTCCTCTCGTTTTGGGTTCGGAGGGGTACTTGGAAGCACCGATTTTGATTTGCGACCATCAAAAATGAGACCGGGTACACGCCTGTCGGTATCCGCGTCGAACCGTACATATAGCGGACGTATTATGGCAACCCACACCAGTTCACCATCAAATGGTTTGGCCTTTACGGTTTCGGTTTCCCATCGGTCGGCAAATCAAGGATATATCGACGGTACACTTTTCGGCGGATTCTCCTTTTTCAGTGCATTGGAATGGGAGTTCAAGAATAGGCATTCCCTAAGTATTTCCGGTATCCTTGCCCATACCAGGCGTGGCAGGAGTGCTGCGGTAACTGATGAAGTATTTGATTTGGCGGGCAGGGCGTACAACCCGAATTGGGGACTTCAAGATGGCAAGATCCGAAATGCACGCGAGCGCTTTATTTTCGAACCCATCGTCATGGCCAACTACCGGTATCGATCTAAAAATTTCGAGCTCACCACGGGTGTTGCTTATCAGACCGGAACCCGAAGGAACAGTCGATTGGGATTCTTCAATGCCCCTAATCCAGATCCGACTTTTTATCGGTACCTCCCTAGTTTTTACATCAATAATCCCATCGGTGCTGATTTCACCAATGCCGCTTTGGCAAGGGAAGGTTTCAGGAACAATCCACAGCTCAATTGGGAACGAATCCATCAAGCGAATCGCACCCCACTGAACGACGGCCAAGCTTCTTATGTCTTATATGATGATACGGTAGACGACACCCAATTGACTGCCGGTATGGTGGCGAACTTTCGCTTTGGGGAATCCCTTTCAATGGATTTTGGAGCTGAAATCAAACAACTCACCTCGGCCAATTTCGCAAAGATCCGAGATCTATTGGACGGAGTGTTCCATGCCGATGTAGATGCATTTTCAAACACCCGCAATGATACGGAAGGGGACGTTCAAAAAGGACAAGGCGAACGCTTCAATTACGACTATGACATCAAAGGGTTTTCCAGTAGGTTTTTTGCCCAACTGCGTTATGGGGTATCCCGTTGGCAAACAGCGCTTTCAGTAGGGTTCCGAAACCAAAGTCTAACCAGGATTGGCAAATTTCGAAACGAACGCTTTCTTGATGATTCATTGGGGGAAAGTGAACCCATCGATCATTCGGGGCTCCAAATAAAAGGAGAGTTTACCTATCGGATATCGGGCAGGCATTGGTTCAGCGTACGTGGCGCCCGAATTGAACGCCCCCCTTTGCTACAAAACGCCTTTGTCAACCCCAGGGAGCAAAACGAAATCGTGCCCGGGCTTCAATCAGAAACGGTCCATGCTTTGGAGGTTGGCTACGATATGAGACTTCCTAAACTGACGGGAAGGATCGGTGCATACCATACCCGTTTCCAAAACCGGACCGACATCAATTTCTTTTTCGTGGATTCCGGACTTGGATCCGACTTCGTACAAGAGGTACTTACCGATCTTGATCAACTTCATAGGGGTATCGAGTTTGGATTCGAGTATGCACTGTCCCCGCAGGTCAAACTAACTTTGGCAGGAAACTTGGGGTCCTATGTTTTTGCCAGCAATCCTAATGTCACCATAAATTTTGATACCGCCTCGGCGCAAGAAGATTTGATCGATCCCGAGGGCAGTATCGCTTTGGGTAACGCCAATATCAAGGGATTGCATCTAGCCCAAGGTCCTGAACAAGCCTATGCGATCGGAATTTCGTATCGGGCCCCAAATTATTGGTGGATAGGAGCGACAGCCAACCTTCTAAAAAGATCCTATGTGGGCCTTTCGACGATAACCCGTACATCAAGTTTTGCCCTAGACCCAGAAACCGGCACCCCTTTCCCTGAAGCGACCCCTGAAAACATTGCTGCGCTTTTGACCCAAAATCCGTTGAGCGATTTTTACCTTCTGAACATGGTAGCTGGAAAATCTTGGTTACGAGAAGGGAAGTATATCAGCCTGTTCATCGGCTTGAACAATATTTTTGACACCGTTTACAAAACAGGGGGGTTCGAACAAAGTCGCAACGGAAACTTCGGTCAATTACAGCAAGATCTGTTACGCGACAATCCCTCCTTTGCCCCACGGTTCTGGTATGGTTTCGCCCGCACCTTTTTTATCAACTTCGCGGTGAGTTTATAAACTACGGCCCCTTTTCGCCCGTAATATGAAATGAACCGAAACTACAAATCGAACAAATTGCATACCTTAAAGGCAACCGAAAGCAAAATCGACCACGGCCGACAACGAACCTCTTGCACTACGAAAATTCTATGCCGAGCAACGCGATGCCCAATTGAAGCAATTGATGGCCTTGAACGGTCAAGGAGTTTTTACCCTTCTGGCAGCGATAGGCGGTTTGGTTTTCGGTGGGTTTTCCATAAAGGAAAAAGCCATCGAATTCTGTAAAATCGAAGGACCGTTCTATATAATCATCGTTGGTTTTGTGTTGCTGTTTATTGCCGCCGGCATTTTTTCACTGACCTACAACCGAAGAATCAAAAAATTGGAAGCTTTGGTCAGTCAACCACAAGAAATCGACGAATTGGGCCAAACCGATATTTTTGAAATCAGGCCACACCCTGTGGGGAGTTATTTGCTGTTCTTCGGATTGTTGTTGCTTGTAATCGGTGCCCTGACCTTAATCGGCACCTTCCTTATGAAAACATAGCCGCGTTTTGTTGGGGTTATGCTACTTTTCTACCCGAATCTGATAGTTAATTTCCCCAAGGTCGATGACCGTAAGAGGCACACCGTTATAGGTTACCCCGAGTATCTCGTAAAACCGCCCACTACAGCCTTCACTCTCGACACGTAGTCGCAATATCAGAGTGTCGGTCTCGGTAGCCGAGAGTTCGATGGCCCAGGTATTGTCGGTGTCCTCTTCGCCGACCACGGGGATCTGAAGTTTGTATCGCAGCGATTCGGGTACGTTCTCAAGGCCGTCGTCGAAGACAAGACCGGGCGATCGAAACCCTTTGAATTCGGTGAATATCGCGCTTGTAGGGATGGTGCCATCGGCAATCAGGTTGTCGCCATTGGCGTTCTCGAAAGACACATAAAGGGTCTGGGTCAATACATCGGCAATGACACCACCACAGGGGTCGTCATCATCGCAAGACATCAAGAAAAGGACCAAACAAAGGCCAAGGATTCGAAGTTTCATGGGGCAGTGTTTTCAATGAGATGCCAAATAGGGCCCAGGGTTGCAACAAGCCCTGTTAATTTTGTGGTATTTCGGCATTGCGAAAAATTAACCGGCCCCACTGCCAACTTTTGTTTATCTTAGTGTTTCTCTAATCAAACAAACATGAAAAGACTGCTCCTGTTGACCGTCATGGGCCTGTTCATAGCCAGTTGCGGCGGTAAGAAAGAAGATAAGAAAGAAGGGTTCGAAGTCAATCGGACCAAGAAAGAAGATGCGAAAGAGGTCGCTAGCGAAGGCGTACCCGTGGATCTTGACAACAAGGGTATCGGCCCGATCAAAGAACTGAGTTTCGATGGTGAGATCGATGCCGAAATGGCCGCTCGCGGCGAAGCCAAATTCAACGCGATATGCGTTGCCTGCCATATGGTCGAACAGCGCATGATCGGCCCGGCCATGAAAGGCGTTTATGAGCGTCGCAGCCCAGAATGGGTGATGAACATGATGCTAAACCCCGATGGCATGTTGAAAGACGACCCCATCGCCAAGGCGTTGCTCAAAGAGTACAACAACGCCATCATGTTGAACCAAAACCTGACCGAAGACGAAGCACGCGATTTGGCAGAGTATCTTCGAACGTTATAACCAATTTCAGATAACTCAATTCGATGCCATTATCGCCTTTCGGTGGTAATGGCATTTTTTATATGGATATCGAAGCGAACAAAGCCAATGCCATCGCCTTTTACCGAATGGCCTATGAAGGGGATCCCAGGGAGGCGGTAGCACGTTATATTGGGGACGGATACATACAACACAACCCCGATGTGGCCGATGGTACCCAAGGGTTCATTGCCTATTTCGAGCGCATGCAACGCGAATACCCCGACAAGTCGATCGCCTTTGTGCGCTGTATCGGCGAAGGCGACCTGGTCGCCCTACACACCCACCAGACCTGGCCGGGCAACGACCAATACGTCACCATGGACTTTTTCCGTTTCGATACGGAAGGAAAGATCATCGAACACTGGGATGCCATACAACAGATCCCCGAAATATCAGCCAACCCTAATACCATGTATTGATGAAAACCATGACCTGTAAACAATTGGGTGGTGCCTGCGACACCCCCTTTACCGCCAACACCTTCGAAGAGATCGCTGAAATGAGCAAACAACACGGCATGCGGATGTTCCAGACGGGGGATCCCGACCATCTCGAAGCCATGGAAAAAATGAAAACACTGATGCAGTCGCCAGAGGCCATGCAAACCTGGTTCGACAACAAACGCAAGACCTTTGATGCCTTACCCGAAAACCCATGATCATGAAATACCCTTTGTTATTCCTTTGTTTATTGATTTCAAGCCTGTCGTTCGGGCAATCCTTATTAGGGGCTTGGGAAGCCACCTTCGAAGCTGACGGTACAACCCAACGTAGTGTGGTCATTTTTGCCGAAGGCTATCAAGTCGCCACCTTTTACGAGGCCGATACCGGTGCTTTCATCAGTACGAACGGGGGCAGTTGGAGCCTTGAGGGCAACCAGCTGACCGAAACCGTAGAGTTCGATACCGATACCCCGGACCGGGTCGGGTCTACCTCGGTTTTCGAGATACATATCGATGGCGACCGATTGACCGCCAACGGCTACGACCAGGTCTGGAAACGGATCGACGCCGGCAATCCGGGGGTCTTGATGGGCGCTTGGTTGATTTCGGGGCGCATGCGTGATGGTACATTGCAGAAAAGAAACACCGACCGGCCACGCAAAACCATGAAGATCCTTTCAGGAACCCGCTTTCAATGGATCGCCTATAATACCGAAACCAAGGAATTCATGGGTACCGGAGGGGGCACCTACACCACCGTTGATGGTAAATACACCGAGCATATCGAATTCTTTTCAAGGGACAATGCCCGGGTCGGTGCCGAATTGGAATTCGATTTCGAGCTCAAGGAAGGCGATTGGCACCATTCAGGCCTGAGCAGCAAAGGCCGGCCGATTTACGAAATTTGGAGCCTGTGAAACTAAGACCTGAACCATGATACGACGTTTTTTATTCATCACTTTATTGGTAACCCTCGATATGACCGCCCAAGAACTACCCTACCACCAAATTCCGGATGCACCCGAGTCATATACGGCCGGCAATGTGATTTCACGTATGGTCGATGGCCTAGGTTATCGCTATTATTGGGCCACCGAGGGCCTGACCGAAACCGACATCCAATTCAAACCCTCTGAAGATGCGCGAACGGTTTGGGAAACCTTGCAACATATTTACGGCATGTCAGAGATCATCTTGAACGTACCCGATGCCACCCCCAATGAACGCCCTAAGGATTTTTCGGGCTATTCGTTCGAAACCCTACGGGCCACGACCTTGAACAATTTGAAAACGGCCAGTGCCAAGTATCGGAATGGAACCGAAAGTGAATTGGAGGGGTACCAAGTCATTTTTCAACGCGGCGATGCCCAATTCGATTTTCCTTTATGGAACATGCTCAACGGCATGCTATCGGACTGCATCTATCACGTAGGCCAAATCGTTGCCTTTCGACGCATGTCGGGCAACCCATTGGATCCCAAGGTCAACGTCTTTCTAGGGAAAAACCGCGAGTGATTTATTTATACGGCCAGATTTTGTCAACGGCGACCTTGTAGGTAGGATCTTCCAAAACGTTGACCTGAATGATGTCATCGGCATCATCCAATAGCCGCCTGCAATCTTTGCTCAAGTGTTTCAAACGAACGTTTTTCCCTACTTTTTGGTAACGTTCGGTAATCTTATGCAGCGCTTCGATAGCCGACATATCGACTACCCGACTTTCGGCAAAATCGATGACCACTTCTTCAGGGTCATTGGCCACATCGAATTTTTCGGCAAAAAGGGTGGTGCTCCCGAAAAAGAGCGGCCCGTAGATTTCATAGTGTTTCACACCGGCTTCGTCGGTATGTTTGCGTGCCCTGATTCGAATGGCATTATCCCAGGCGAAGACCAATGCTGAAATGATAACGCCCACCAATACGGCCAAAGCCAGATTGTGCAGAAAAACCGTCACCAAGGTGACCAAAACCATCACCAGAACATCCGATTTCGGCATTCTTCGAAAGGTGCGCAAACTGGCCCATTCGAAAGTACCCAAGGCGACCATGATCATCAGTCCGGTCAAAGCGGCCATCGGCACCTTTTCGATCAAGGCCGATCCGAACATGATAAAACACAATAGCATGATCGAAGCGACGATTCCCGAAAGTCGGGCCCTCGCACCGTTCGACGTATTGATTAAACTCTGACCGATCATCGCACAACCGCCCATTCCTGAAAACAGCCCTGAAAGTACATTGGCGGTTCCTTGGGCCACGGCCTCTTTATTGCCTCTACCACGGGTTTCTGTAATCTCGTCAACGATATTCAAGGTCAATAGGCTTTCGATCAACCCGACCCCCGCTATGATCCCGGCATAGGGGAAAATAATCGTCAAGGTCTCCAAACTAAACGGAACCGAAGGAATATGGAAAGGAGGGAAACCCCCTTTGATCGAAGCGATATCGCCGATCGTTTTGGTGTCGATGTCAAAGAAAAACACCAGACCGAAGATGACCAAAATGGCCACCAAGGACGCCGGTACCATTTTACTCAATTTCGGCAAACCCCAAATGATGAGCATGGTCAAGAAAACAAGTCCCCCGAACATATACAAGGTAGTACCCGACAACCAACTCCCTTCAGGGGTCTTGAATTGAACGAGCTGTGACATGAAAATGATGATGGCCAAGCCATTGACGAAACCGAAGATCACCGGATGGGGCACCAAGCGCATCAACTTCCCCAGTCGAAGGAAACCGGCGCTGACCTGCAGCAAGCCCGCTAAAATGACCGCCGCGAAAACGTATTCGACCCCATAGTCCTTAGCCAAGGAGACAATGACCACGGCCACGGCCCCGGTGGCCCCTGAAATCATCCCCGGGCGCCCGCCCAAAATCGAAGTGACCAAGCCCATAACGAAGGCGGCATACAAACCGGTCAGGGGTGAAAGGCCCGCGATCAAGGCGAAAGCAATCGCTTCGGGTACCAAGGCCAAGGCGACCGTTAGGCCCGAAAGGACCTCGGTTCGGTAATTGACCTGTTGCGAAAAATCGAAGAGGTTCAAGTATTTGCGCATAGCTGCTGTATTGAAGCCGGCAAAATTAGCATAAATACCCTAGCCCACCAGTATCGGGGGCATTATTCGGAAAATAACGATCCGAAAGGGTGTAAAAGTGCGAATCGGCAAATAAAACTGCCGAAGGCCGCTTTTTCCTTAGCCTTAATTCGCCCAATAATCGACGACGAACACCTTTTCGATATGCGGCTGTAAACTGGCCACGAATTCTTGGTGTTTCGGATGCGGGGTGTATACACTGTCGCGATCTTGCTCAGATGCGAAGGTCAAGAGATAGCAATGGGTGAAGCCTTGGTGGAAATCTTCAGGGCTATCGTTCAACCCCCATTCAAAATCTTGGATGACGGGAATATGCTCCTGCAATTGGGCAAAGCTATCATTCAATTGCTGTACTTGCTCTTCACTGGTGTCGTCATTGAATTTAAAAATGACCACATGGCGCAGGCGCTTCTCGTTTTCAGGTGTTTCCATAACTACGGGTTCGGGTTCGGGTTTCGCTTGCTCGACTTGTTTGCATGAAAGGCCTAGAACAACGATCAGCAACAAGGCGCTTCGCGAAATAAGGGTTTTGGTTATCATAGGATCTAATTGAATTTAAAGTGCTATACAATGCCGCCGGTACTGCCCCCATCGATTTTGATCGCAGCCCCATTGGTAGCCGCCGCTAGGGGACTCGAAAGATAGGTTATGGTATGGGCCACTTCATCAACGGCCGCAAAACGCTGCAGCAAGGAAGTTGGTCTGACATTGGTAAAAAAATCTTGGGTGACCTGTTGCACATCGGTACCAGATCTTTGCGCTTCTTCTTCCAAAAAACGCTGGGCGCCTTCAGAGAGGGTCGATCCCGGTAGTACGGCATTGACCGTGACCCCAGTCCCCTGGGTCATTTCGGCCAAGCCCCTTGAAACCGCCAACATGGCCGTCTTGGTCATGCTATACGCCAGCATATCAGGGGGTACCAAAAGGGCGCATTCGCTGGAGACGAAAACGATACGCCCCCAATCCTTTTCCAACATGCCTGGTAATAGGGCTCGCGACAAACGCACCCCGCTCATCACATTGATATCGAATTGGTGTTGCCAATCGGCATCAGACATGTCAAAAAACGGTTCCGCCTTATAGATGCCGACATTATTGATCAAAATGTCAACACCCCTGAGTTGCCCTAGTGCGGCATTCAGCGTTTCTGCATTCCCGAAATCGATGGGGACCCCTGTAATTTCGGCATCGGGAAACGATGCCTTTAAAGATCGTATCGCCTTGTCGACGGATGCCTGGGTTCGACCATTCACAATGACCGATGCCCCTTCACCCAACATCGATTGGGCAACGGCGAGACCGATCCCGGCCGTAGATCCCGAAATAAAGACGGTTTTTCCTTGAAGTTTTAAATCCATACGTTTAATTCGCTATGCCCCACGGACTGAACAGGGTCCATAATACCAATACCAACACCACCAAGCCTATGGTCAGCAGCGCATCATTGCGTAAGCCCAAGGTGGTTTTCGAACTGCCGCGTTGAAAGGTCACCAATTCCAATTCGGCATCGCTCTTCGGCGTTCCGGTCTTGCTGACCAGCATCAAGACGATAGCGCAAAAGATGAAAAGGAAAAGGGCGAAATGAAGGAAGTTGACCTCCAAAAAAGCCGCCAAGAACGACCCCTCCGAAACCGTGATGGTGCCTTCCTTGCTCATAAATTCGGTCACCAAACGTAAAAGCCCGATGATAAACCCAGACCAAAGGGCCACAATAGCCCCTTTGGCATTGATCCATTTGTAGAACAAACCGAACAAGAACACCGCTGCGATCGGAGGTGAAATATAGGCCTGCACGCTTTGCAGGTAATGAAAGATCCCCCCGCCCATCAGGGCCTGCATGAACGGGATCCATCCTAGACTTACGATAACCAATACTATGGTGGCCCATTGCCCAAAGCGCACCAGTTGTTTTTCGGTAGCTTTCGGGCGGTACTGCTTGTAAAAATCTATGGTCAACAAGGTCGAACTCGAATTGAAGGCTGACGAAAGTGAACTCATCAAGGCTGCGAGAAGTCCGGCTATGGCCAATCCTTTGATCCCGACAGGAAGGAAATTCGTGATCAATGCCGGTAAGGCCTGATCGGCATTATCGAGGGCAAAGTTGATTTCGCCTTTTTGCAACAAGGCATAGGCGATAACCCCGGGTATAAAGAAAATAAAGACGGGCAACAACTTAAGGTAACCGGCGAACAACGCTCCTTTACGAGCGTTTGAAACGTCTTTGGCCGAAAGGGTACGCTGAACGATATATTGGTCGGTACACCAATACCAAACCCCTAATATGGGTGCCCCGAAAAGCATACCGGTCCAAGGGTATTCGGAGTCGGAAATGGGTCTCCATAGGTTGAAGAACCGTTCTGAAGGTGGGTTTCCGGGGGTTTGTGAGGCCACATCGAGGGTGGTCATCAGTCCTTCCCATCCGCCGAGTTGGTGTAGGCCGAACCAGGTGACGGCAATCGTCCCCAATAACAGCAAGGCGGCTTGAACCATGTCGGTATAGATTACGGCCTTGAGTCCCCCTAAAACCGTATAGAAACCCGTGGCGATCACCGTGATGATGGCTCCTGTCCAAAAAGGGACCCCGATGGTCTCAAAGACCAGGGCGCCGGCAAAGATGATCAGCGATATCTTGGTGATCACATAGGCCAAGATCGACACCACCGAAAGGTAGTTTCGACAAGCTTTCGAATAGCGTTTTTCAAGAAATTCGGGCATGGTATACACTCCGGTGCGCAAATAGAACGGCACAAAGACCCAGCCCAACAAGATGAGCACCAGGGCAGCCAAAATCTCGAAATTCGCCATCGGCATATTGGCCCTGGCCCCTGCCCCCGAAACGCCTAGAATGATCTCGGATCCAATGTTCGAAGCGAACAATGATGCCCCGACTACCAACCATCCTTGGCTACGGCCGGCCAAAAAATAATCGGCGGCCGCTACTGATTTACCCCTTGATTTCGATGCCCATTGGGCAATCCACAATATAATGGCGAAGTAGGCCAAAATAATGCCTACATCCCATGAACTCATATTCGTCAACATGATTTGATTTTCGGTTGGTTATGCCCTAAAGTTACCAATTCTTCAGTCCTAACAATTTTTCGCCCAAATCGGAAAGTTCGGCGGTATCGTATCGGTCGCGTTCCCAATTTCTGGGATCCCCAGGAAATGCGTAGCCTTCAGGGGCGACACGGTTTTTCCAAGAATTGACCCTCCATTCACGTAACTCGGCGTTCTCTTCTTCTGCGGGCATCATCGAAATGTATTGGGCGATCCTCACTTTGTCACCTGATTTATTCGGTCGGATACCGTGTGGCTCCGTACTGTTGAAGATCAATAGATCTCCGGCTTCCATCTTGACCTTGACGATCTCATCTTGCAAGTCGGATACATCGGGTTGAAAATGATCTCGATCTTCGGGTTGGGTCAACTTCCAGGTATCATAATTTCGGTACAACCAAGGGATGCATTGGAAGCCTCCCATATTTTCATCGGTCTGATCGGCCAAGGCCAAGACCCCTTGTACGTTCTGCGGGCGGGTCTCTGGGTCATAGTCCCAATGGATGAACCCTTTTTTGTTCTCACCGGGGCGTTGCGGAAAATTCAAGTTCGCCCTATCGATGGTCACCCATAACTTTTCAGTGCCCCAAACATCGACAAAGGCATCGTATACCCGTTGCGATTGGCGGTTGTTCCATAAATGTTGGTGATTGTATACCTCGACCATACCGGTACCGGTCAATTCTTTCATCTGCATGGCGGCCCTTGGAGGGGCGTACCAAGTTTCAGGATCGTTGGGGTCTTTTTCATCGAATTCCCACAGGAAGTCGGCGGTCGCTTGGGCCTGTTCCCGAGGCACCGCGTTCTTGATGACCACATAGCCATTGTGCATCCAAAACTTCCATTCTTCTTCGGTCAATACGCGTAAAGGCTTCCCGTTACTACGATCGTTTAATTTTTGCTTACTGCTGGTCGCAGTCGACGGGTTTCCCGGGATCTCTTCATGGGCCTTATTGGCCATTTCCAATTTTACTTCTTCGCTCATAACCTGATACTTTAAAATTTCAATGGTGTAAAACTACGGTCGTTTATGGGGGCAATCCACCTACATATTGATGATTATTTGAACTATATTGATATTTAACTGATCATTAGTTCTTTTTTATGCTATTTTTGTGACTATGAAGGTGCAATTAGAGACCATAGCGCCGAATACGCAAAGTCCGTTCCGACTGTTGCACTTGCCCCGATTGAACCATTTGTTCTATTGGCATTTCCATCCTGAATTCGAATTGGTCTACATTGAAGGTGCCAGTGCGACACGCCATGTCGGCCATAGTATCAGTCAGTTCGAGGGCAGTGATCTTGTTTTCATCGGTTCGAACATACCGCACTTGAATTTCGATTATGGGGTGAAGAGCGAGTATATCAAAGACGTACTCCATATCAAACCGTCATTCAGCACTGATGTCCTTGAAAAAGCGGAAGAGCTGACCGCTATACGGACGCTGTTCGAAGATTCGAGGCGAGGTATCGTGTTTACCGGGGCGACCAAGTCGGAAGTCGGCAAACGCATGATGGCATTGCACCGCCTAGACCCGTTTTCCTTTTATATGGAATCAATGGCCATATTGCAGTTGCTGGCAAAAAGTAGCGATCGGTTTTACCTGCATGAGGAGCCCTTCGTCAACCGATACCGCAAAAAAGAACAAGAACGGTTACGCAAAATCTACGCCCATATCGATGAACACTATGGCCGTAAGATCGAAATACAGGAAATCGCCGAGCTATGTCATCTGAGCAAAGAGGCCTTTTGCCGGTATTTCAAAAAATCGACGGGCAATACGTTTACCACCTTTTTGAACCAATATCGCGTCAGTCATGCCCAACGCCAATTGTTGATGGGTAAGAATGTGGCCGAGACCTGTTTTTCGTGCGGTTTCGAAAGCCTGTCCTATTTTAATCGGGTATTTAAAAAAGTGGTCGGCGAAAACCCATCCACTTTTAAAAGACAACGGCGCCGCAGCTAAAGAAGGGGATAAAAAAAGAACCGCCTTGCGCAAGTGCCCAAGGCGATTCTTAACTAAATAACCAACCAAAAAACTTATTTGAATAGTCGACGACTATTTACTTTCCTTACATTTTTCGCTTTCGGGTCACCGGCATGGTCTTACGCGTTGATTTTTTACGCATTTTGCCGGTATTCACCTCAGCTTTCGCGAACTGTATAAACCCGCGGCCCGTAAACTCATAGACGGTTTCGCTGGCCACATGGTACAGTTCGATCGTACTGTCATTGATAACGTAGAGCTCAAAATAATCATTGCCCAAAAAGTCATAATCCAGTGTTAAAGTTTTCAAGGTGGCATCGTTTGCCACATCGAAAAGCTCATAGGAGCCCTGATAGTCCCATTGCACGTTCACCAATGGTGTAAGCACGGCATCGACCGAAGATCGAAATGTGGCACTGCCCCCGACGAATTGCAAAAAGTTCTCGTTATCGAATTCGTTCACGGCACCGACCTCACTGGTAAAGGTTTTTTCCCATGCTTCATATTCTTCCAAGAAGTAATCGATATTGTCATAAAAGACAAGGTCATAGTCAAAATTAGACCGTTGGTACCCGCGCAAGATGTAACTGCTTCGCGATCGTGGATCGAAAAGCTCTATGGTGGTATTGTTGACCGCATATACCTCTAAGGCCCATAACCCGTCAAAGTCGTGATCGATCTCGACCACTCCGTTCAAGGTCGCATACGACCCCACATCGATCCCCAGGCCTTTACCCGTCTTACCGATCCCTACGATATTATTGTTAGCCAAAACCACCCCACGATCAAAAGAGACCGTAAAAGCACGTTGCAAAAACGGAACGGCACCGTCGGCGCTCGAGGCGTTGATGTCGACATACCAAAGGTCGAAGGATTGCAATACTTGATCCGTATTGACCGGCGACTCAACGATAAAATCATCATCGATGATCACTTCCGTGTAGCAGGAGGTGGTCAATAGCCCTAGGGCTAAAATTGCTAAAAGTAGTTTTCTTGATTTCATATCTCACGGTTTTATGGTTCGTTAAATACTAACCAAGCATTGTGCCAAAAATTATAACTTATTGTTTTTCAACACTTAACAGCTGTTTTGGGGATTTATTTACATTTGATCCTCAAAATGGAATATGGATATGACTTGGCGATTCGGTGTTCTTGGCGGTGGTAGTTGGGCCACGGCGATCATCAAAATGCTTACAGAAAATTTGAATGAAGTACACTGGTACATGCGTAATGCCACCGCCGTCGCCCATATTGAAAACGAAGGGCACAATCCGAACTATTTAAGCGCCGTCGAGCTACAGACCGATAAGTTGCGTATCACGACCGACATCAATACGGTGATCGCCAATTCCGATTTCTTGATCTTCGCTATTCCGTCCGCTTTTTTAGTCGCCGAGTTGGAGAAGCTCGAACTCCCCCTAACGAATAAAGTGGTGTTCTCGGCGATCAAGGGTATCGTTCCGGAAACGGGTTTGATAGTCGGCGAGCATTTCCATTCCGAGTATGGGGTCCCTTTTGGGCAGATCGGCGTCGTCACGGGTCCGTGCCACGCTGAAGAAGTCGCCCTAGAGCGCCTATCTTATCTGACCCTAGCCTGTGCCGATGCCGAAAAGGCCGAATTTTTATCGGCCCAGTTGCAAAGTCATTATATCAGGACGAAAATCTCGGATGATATCATCGGTACCGAATATGCCGCCATGCTCAAGAACATTTACGCCATTGCCGCAGGGATCGCCCACGGTTTGGGTTACGGTGATAATTTTCAGAGTGTTTTGATGAGCAATGCCATCCGTGAAATGAAGCGGTTCATTGGTAGGGTCCATAAAATGAAACGCAATATCAACAACTCGGCCTATCTCGGTGACCTATTGGTTACCGGCTACTCGACTTTTAGCAGAAACCGTATGTTCGGAACGATGATCGGCAAGGGGTATCGGGTAAAAAGTGCCATGATGGAGATGAACATGGTCGCCGAAGGTTATTATGCCACGAAAAGTGCCCATTTGTTGAATGCCAAACACGAAAAAAAATCGAAAACACCGATTATCGATGCCGTTTATGAGATCCTCTACAATGGGAAGAGTGCCAAAAAGACCTTTAAAAAACTGACCGAAAAACTGGATTAGTTCCGCTCCAATGAAAAATTGGAGTGGTCTTCGACTTCCATTTCGACTTGTGTGACCATGGCATCGATCTGTTCGGCCCCATAACCGAAGAATTTTTGGATGTCGTCTGCGACCGTAGCCAGATGTTCGCGTACACTGTCGATATCGAAATACAGTCGGCCCGTACGGCGCACCAGAAAATCCATCGGACTGGAGACCATCTCATGCTCCATACCGAATTTCAACTCAGCACGGATCATGCGCACCCGTGGGTCTTTGTTTTTCAATGCTTGGTAGTTGCTTAATATATGTTCGGCCTGTTTGCCATAGTTGGTCACCAAATACCAGGCATCGTAAGGCGAGAATCCATCCCCTTTGATCTGCTCGTGCACTTCGTCAATGTACTTTTTGACATGCTTGAACTTTTTAAAGCCATTACCACATAGCGGAATCTCATCGGTACTGCATGCTTTGACTTCAGTGCCATGATCTTCTTCCATTTTCTTGGTGATCCGGTTCACGACCCGTTCGGCCATTTTTCGGTATCCCGTCAATTTGCCCCCGGCGATACTGATCAAGCCGGTATCGGAGGTGAAGATCTCGTCTTTTCGCGAAAGTTCGGAGGCCGATTTGCCTTCTTCGTGGATCAGCGGGCGCAAGCCGGCCCATGAAGAAATGATGTCTTCCATTTCCAATTGGATATCAGGGAACATATTGTTGACCGCTGAAATCAGATAGATGGCATCGGCCAAATCGGTACGAACACGATCTTTATCCAAATTGAAATTGGTGTCGGTCGTACCTACATAGGTGATCTTGCCCCTAGGAATCGCGAACATCATCCGGCCATCGGGAATATCGAAATAGACCGATTGCTTGACCGGAAGTTTTTCGTGTGGAAAGACCAGATGCACACCTTTGGTCAAATGGAGGCGTTTGCCTTTTTTCGAATTGTTGGTACTTCGAAGCTCGTCGACCCAAGGCCCTGCTGCACTAATGACGTATTTCGATTTGATCTCGAACGATTCATGGGTCAGGTGGTCGACAACGGTTACCCCGGCCACCTTTTGGTCTTCATAAAGGAAATCCGTGACTTGGGCGTAATTCAAGGCTTTGGCCCCATATTGCAAACTCGTCTTGATATTCTCAATGGTCAATCGGGCATCATCGGTTCGGTATTCGGCATAATACCCGGCTCCGTTTAATATCTTCTTGGGCAACAAAGGTTCGAGTTTCAAGGCGTCTTTCTTACCCAACATTTTTCGTTGGTCTTCCCCTTCTACCTGTGCCAAGATATCGTAAACCTTCAATCCGATCGAGGTCAACCATTTGCCATAGGATCCGCCTTCTATCAAAGGCAGCAGCATTTTTTCGGGCAACACCAAATGCGGTGCCAGTTTGTGCACTATGGCCCGTTCGGACCCGACCTCTTTGACCAACCAAAAATCGAATTGTTTGAGATAGCGTAGGCCCCCATGGATCAGCTTGGTCGATTTGCTGCTGGTACCAGAGGCAAAATCGCCTTTTTCCAACAGGGCGACCTTCAAGCCTCTCGATGCCGCATCCAAAGCGATACCACCTCCGGTGATACCTCCTCCGATGACCACTAGGTCAAAGGATTCAGAGCGCAATGTTTTCAAAGTTTCTTGCCGATCGCTATTTGAAAATCGAATGGGTTCGTTCATGGCTGCAATTTTTTTTCAAAGGTCTTAAATTATGCTACACTATGCTAATCAAGGATCTTGAATTTTTACTTTTCAAAAGAATATTCGCGCTCTACCTTACATATCCGCACCTTGTACCACGAATACCATTGCGAACGCCCATTTTCTTGGGCCTTCAAATGGGCAGTATTGGCTTTCCAGTTGGCGATGTCATCGAGACTTTCCCAATAACTGATCGCGATTCCGAATCCGTCACGGGCACTTTCGAAACCCAGGAACCCTTTTTGGGTGCGGGCAAGTTTTTCCATGGCATCGGCCATTTCAGGGTAGCCATTATCCCCTTCGGTGCGCAGGTTCGAAAAGATGACGGCGTAATACGGTTTTTTGATTTCCATTATGATATGAATTCCTTTTCCAGAAAATAGGTTACCAGGGCCTCCTTCATCAGCACGGCTTGTTCACCGGCCTTTAATGCTGGTAGGGCTTCCTTGACTTTATAATGCGGCCATCCGTCGGGATCGAAGAATTCGAATTCATAATACCCATAGGGTTCCAAGAGTCGGCATATGGCGATATGCATCAAATTGACCTTTTCGTCTTTTTTAAAGCTCCTATCGAATTGTCCGAGTTCTTGGACGCCGACGAGATAGATGATCGCATCGAGGTCTAAGGGATCACCATCTGAAAATTGATCGGAAAGTTTGACCACCAGTCGGTCCCATTGTTGTTTTAAAAGGGCATCTCTCGCCATGACTATCTTCAAAAAACAAAGGTACGAACCAAAGTTCTATATTTGTCAAAAAGCAACGATGGGCTTTATCGATATCGTCTTGGGGATTTTATTGCTCTGGGGTTTGTTCAAAGGCCTAAAGAACGGCCTGTTCCTCGAACTGGCTTCCTTGGTCGCATTGATCGCCGGTATCTACGGGGTCATCCACTTTTCATATATCGCAGCGGATTATCTATCACAACGTTTCGATTGGAACGAACACTACATCAAGACCGGTTCGTTCATTATCACCTTCGTGGTCATTGTTGTGGCCGTGCAATTGGCCGGTAAGTTTTTGACCAAGATCGCTGACTTTGCCATGCTCGGTCTTCTGAATCGGATTGCCGGGGCTATTTTCGGAGCCTTGAAGGTCGCTATCATCCTCGGCGCCTTTTTGATTTTCTTTGAACGCGCTGCCACTTCGATGAACCTGGTGAACGAACAGACCAAGAAGGAATCCATCTTGTATTATCCAGTTCGCGATATCGGTGCCTTCGTCTTCAGTTTGGTATTTACCGATAAAGAGGAGTCCGAGACGATGGATCAAAACCTCTAAACCCCGAAACCCAACCGTTCATCCCCATAGCTTAACCAAGCAGTGACGACGAACTGCAATTTTCGTTCGACCAAGGGGGATTTCATCTTTCAACGGCACGTTTTTTCCGTTAAAAAAATCGTCCAGCCTCCCAAAACCATTGATTTTACTGGCATTGCGCGTTTGAACGAAAAAATCAGACGGTGATGGACATTTTAGTGGTTCCGCGATGCACATCCTCTAGTTTAGCCTCCGGAAAGATTTATGAACCACGTGTAATCAACAACCATGAGAATTAAAATTGTATCATTAATATTGTGCCTAGCTGCCTTCACCTCTTGCAGCAAATCGAGCATCGAAGAGATCGAGACCGAAAATACGGTCGAAGAAGCGACTCCTGCACAGATTTCGGCCATTGAGTCTGAGCTCCATGACTTGATCAATGACCATAGACAAAATATCGGCTTGAAAAGCCTTTCATTTAGTGCAGACGCCTATACCTATGCCATAGAACATACCGACTATATGATCGGCATGGGTGAGATCAGCCATGACAACTTCAGTGAGCGGGCCTCAAAAGTGGCCGCTGCGACCAATGCGTTATCCGTAGCGGAGAACGTGGCCAAAAGCTATGCGAATGCCAATGCCGCCCTACAAGGTTGGTTGAACAGCAGCGCACATAAAAATACCATAGAAGGTGATTATACGAACACCACGATCAGCATCAAGGCCGATACCAACGGTGATCTGTATTTTACCCAGATTTTCTTTAAAAAATAGATTCGGATTTTATATTAAGTGTTTCAATGGTTTGGTTAAGGTCCGCAAAAATGCGGGCCTTTTCTTTTTTAGGGATGTGGCGAAGGTTTCGTAACTTACCCATAAAAAGCAATGGCAGTAGCTCCTCCCTTCAATCTCAACCAATGGATCGAAGATAACCGGGATACCCTCAAACCCCCAGTGGGCAATAAAAACCTTTACAAAGATGCCGGGGATTATATCGTCATGGTGGTAGCAGGCCCGAACGCCAGAAAGGATTACCATTACAACGAAACCGAAGAACTGTTTTACCAACTTGAAGGACAGATCGAAGTCCACATTCAAGAAGATGGCCAAAAAAAAACCCTGCAACTAGGACCTGGCGACATGTACTTGCATCCTGCGAAAGTCCCTCACTCGCCGGTACGGCACGAAGGGTCTATCGGCTTGGTCATTGAACGAAAACGAGACCATATGAAAGTCGATGACGGCCTGATGTGGTTCTGCGACAACTGCAACAACAAACTATACGAAGCGTATTTTACGCTGCATGACATTGAAAAGGACTTTTTGAAGCATTTCAACCATTTCTATGGCTCGAAATCACTTCGAACCTGTTCGAATTGCGGTACCGTCATGCCGGTAGACGAACGCTTTGTAACCAAACCATAGACCCATGATATACCTTGCGAAATCAGTGATAGCCCTTGTGGCCTTGCTCCACCTTTATTTTTTATGGCTCGAAATGTTCGCCTGGACGACGCGGGGTCCGAAGGTCTTCAAGAACTTTCCGTCAGACCTATTCGAACCCACGAAGAACATGGCTGCCAACCAGGGCCTTTACAATGGTTTTTTGGCTGCGGGCTTGATTTGGGGTCTGCTCATCAGTGATGCCCAATGGGCTATGTACGTCAGTCTGTTTTTCCTTGGCTGTGTCTTGGTGGCCGGACTGTATGGAGCCGTATCTGTTTCGCGAAGGATTTTCTATGTACAGGGGCTTCCGGCCTTGATCGGGATCCTCTTGATCCTTATCGACCATTTTTCATCCTGACTCCTAGGAAAAGAACGTCCGAATCTTCGTAGTTTTGTCAAAAATCTAACAATCTCACGCAAAAAAGTTATAAAATGTCACAAATCGCCAAGGATTTTGGGCTTGACACCGCCCTCGAACAATTAGGAATCGCAGCTGTAAACAAAGGCACATCAACAGGTTCCGAATGGTTCGCTTCAGGTGAAACCATCAGTTCGTTTTCACCGGTCGACGGTAAGTTGATCGCGAAAGTCGAGTGCACCACGGCGGAAGACTATGAAAAGGTTATGGGAAAAGCCACCGAGGCTTTTGTAGCATGGCGTAAAGTGCCGGCCCCACAACGCGGTGAGATGGTAAGGCAATTTGGGGAAAAACTTAGGGAACTTAAAGCCCCTTTAGGAAAATTGGTTTCCTATGAAATGGGAAAATCATATCAAGAAGGTCTTGGTGAAGTACAGGAAATGATCGATATCTGCGATTTCGCGGTCGGACTTTCGAGACAACTGCATGGGTTGACCATGCATTCCGAAAGACCGGGGCACCGTATGTACGAGCAATACCATCCGCTCGGGATCGTCGGCATCATATCGGCCTTCAACTTTCCTGTGGCCGTTTGGGCATGGAATACCGCCTTGGCATGGATCTGCGGTGACGTTTGTGTTTGGAAGCCCTCTGAAAAAACCCCTTTGTGCGGTGTGGCCTGTCAGCATATCATCGCTCAGGTTTTGAAAGAAAATGACTTGCCTGAAGGCATTTCTTGTTTGATCAATGGAGACTATAAAGTCGGTGAAATGATGACCGCCGACAAACGGGTGCCTCTGGTTTCGGCCACAGGTTCCATTCGCATGGGAAAAATCGTGGCCCAAGCGGTCGCAGCCCGATTGGGCAAATCGCTTCTTGAACTCGGGGGCAACAATGCGATCATCGTTACCCCAGATGCCGACATTAAGATGACGGTGATCGGAGCGGTATTCGGAGCGGTCGGTACCGCAGGCCAACGTTGTACCTCAACCCGTAGGCTCATCATACACGAATCAATGTACGACCAAGTGAAAAACGCTTTGGTCGACGCCTATGGGCAACTTCGAATCGGAAACCCACTAGACGAAAACAACCATGTCGGGCCTTTGATCGATACCGATGCGGTCGCCATGTACAAAGCGGCCCTTGAAAAAGCAAAGCAAGAAGGAGGTACGGTATTGGTTGAAGGTGGTGAACTCAGTGGTTCAGGTTACGAAAGTGGGTGTTATGTAAAACCCGCGATTGTCGAAGCGGATAACGCGTATGCCATCGTGCAAGAGGAGACCTTCGCTCCTATCTTATACCTTTTGAAGTACAGCGGAAATGTCGAAAACGCCATTGCACAGCAGAATGATGTGGTGCAGGGGCTTTCTTCAGCGATGATGACCACCAATCTTCGGGAGGCCGAGCAGTTCTTGTCGGCGGCCGGTAGTGATTGTGGTATCGCAAATGTCAACATCGGCACCTCAGGTGCTGAAATCGGGGGAGCCTTCGGAGGGGAGAAGGAAACCGGCGGAGGTCGTGAAAGTGGCTCGGATGCCTGGAAGATCTATATGCGTCGACAGACCAATACGATCAACTACACCACCGAGTTGCCATTGGCCCAAGGCATTAAGTTCGACCTATAAAAAAAACCGCTGCCCTACCACGAACAACGGTTTTTTAAACCAACTTAACTAACTCAAACTTAATATTTGATCACCCTATCCCAATGCCGGAACTTCGTCGGGAGAAATAGGGCGGTTACTTAACTTACCCAAAGTTGCCCATTTTGACTTCAATTTGAAAGGGCAATGGTATGAGTGGTCCGAATTATTGTATGGGTGGTAGATTCTGCATGGTTTTCGGTTGGCGGTTTTTTCGTGTAATTCGAAACCCAAGGGCGGTAATCCCTTGTAAATGAACAAGCTTCATAGCCGTGTTTTTTCGATTGTTCCGATTTTTTAATACTTTGTAGTTCCAACACTAAAACCATTGACATGACGAAAACCCTCGGGTATCCCTTGGGTATTTTGGCTGTGATCATATTGGGTGTATGGGCCTATTTCTCGCTTTGCGCTACTTGTCGCTTTGCCGCTGTTGTCGATACCCCGGTTGAAAAAGCTGAATTATCCGAGACCCCTGAGGCGACCCGTTTCCCCTTTGTGCTAAAGGACGGCGGCTTTGCCTTTGAGGTCAATGACAATTTCAATTTTAACCTGTCTTCGGCAACGATTAAAGATTCGCTGTCAACACAGGTGGTTTCGGGTATCGAAAGCCTGAAAGCCCATTTTTCGACCTATGGTGACCGCATGGTTTCCATCACCGGACATTACCGTTCCGACGAAGTGAATCAGACAGCCTTCCCCGATTTGGGTTTCGCGAGGGCCAACGCGGGTAAAAACGATTTGTGGCTTTGGGGATCCCATCGACCAGAACGGCCTTATCGAGCAAATTGAAAGAAGGGATGGTCGCTGCCGATAGCATACTCTACGGACCGATTTCCTTTGCGATAACCAAAATGGATGACGCTGATCATGAAAAGCTTCAATCGCTTTTCGATTCGATTACCGAAAATCCCTTGGTGTTGTATTTCGAAACCGGACAGGCTTCGATTTCGCTCGATTCGAAACAACGACGAAAAGTCATCGATATCGCGACCTTTTTGGACCAGGTGCCCGGATCACAATGTACGATTACAGGTCATACGGATAATACTGGCGAACGAACGGCCAATGTGGCACTTGGCCTCCAACGGGCCGAATTCGCAAAGACCTACTTGGTCGGTAACGGCATCGCTTCCGATAAGATCCTTACCGCATCTGACGGCCCGGACAAACCAATCGCTTCAAATGCGACCGAAGAAGGAAAAGCCTTGAACCGCAGAACCGTAGTCACGTTAAAACAATAACCCACTAAAAAAACAATTATGGAATTAGATTCGATTTGGTGTTGGCTCATACCGATTTTAGTTGGGCTTCTCTGTGCCTTGCTCGGATACTTTTGGGGAAAATCAACCGCAAAACCCAAAGTAGATCCGTCAGCAACCGATGCCTTACAAGCAAAAATCAATCGGTTAGAGGCCGATCTGAAGGCTTGCGAAGAACGGTTGATAGCACCGCCAAGCCCTCAAGAAGACCTCAGCATTTCGCCATTGGCCGCGGTACCGACGACTATGGCATTCGATGCCGACGCTGCAAAGGCGGCCTTCGATAAACGGATCAAGCAAGACGACCTGAAAATCGTCGAAGGAATCGGTCCGAAAATAGAAGGCCTATTCCACAACGCCGGTATCGATACTTGGAAAGCCTTATCTGAAACCGCCGCTTCAACATGCCAAGAAGTCTTGGATTCAGGTGGCGATCGCTACCGGATCCACGATCCTGCATCTTGGCCCATGCAGGCTAAAATGGCCTATGAAGGCAGATGGAAACAACTGGTCAAATGGCAAGATGAACATAAGGCAGGTAAATTCTAAGGTTTCACCTAGAGGGACTGGTTCCTGCCCATTTCCCCTGGGTAGAACGATATGACCGGATCGCTTTGCCAATAGGCTTTGGTGTCGACATCCATTAGGGTCAACGGCCCTTTGAAGGCGGCACCGGTATCGAGGTTCCAAACGTTGGCTTGACAGCTTGGTGGTACGACCCCCGTTTTTGATAGCGGGGTATGCCCAATGAATATCTCCTTATAATGGCGCAACCGATTCGGATACTTGGGGTCGCTTTGCAACATTCCTTCCGGCATGGCCTTGGCGAGCTCCCAAAGGGTACGGTCCCAATAAAATAGCTGATCGAAGTATTCAAACTCGATCCCCTTCAAATTGGTAAACCCGGCATGCAAGAAAAGTCGATTGAAATCATCCAAGTAGGTGTTCTCGAGTTTGGCAAAAAAATCAAGATGGGCCTCCCATTTCGATTTCCCTGCCTTAAGGTAAGAATCGCGGGTAGCGATGCCCCCATGCGCCAACCACTGGGGGTTTTCGTTCCCGGTAAGCATCCATTCACGGCACAATTCGTCATGGTTGCCCCGAATAAAGGTGCAGTTATGGGTGTCGGCAAGGTCGATCAAAAAAGCGATCGTTTCAAAGGCATCGCTCCAAGAATCGACATAATCCCCTAAAAAAACAATATGATCTTCAGGGCTGACCTTGGCCCTTTCAAGTACTTGTTGCAGGGCTTTGAGTCCGGCATGAACATCACCGATGACCAACGTACGCATACTCCGATTTTGGGACAATATTAGTCGAATTCCCGGCAATGGATGAAAACTTAGCGTAAAGTTTGTGCCGATGTCCCAAAAATTTTTGGAAGGCGATACGAATTCTATACCTTGTGCAGCCAAGCATGATGCAAACGCATGACCAAAGTATTTTGCATAGGGGAACTCTTGATCGATTTCGTTGCCGAACACCAAGGCAGTGAATTGTCGAAAGCCAATGACTTTACGAAAAAAGCCGGTGGTGCCCCGGCCAATGTGGCCTGTGCCGTTGCCAAACTGGGTGGCAAAAGTTCCTTTATCGGAGCTGTAGGCAAAGACCCTTTCGGTACATTTCTTTTAAACGTTTTGAGGAACGAGCGGGTCGATATCTCATTGGCCCAACGCTCCAAGACCTTCACGACTTTGGCCTTTGTCTCCATTGCGGAAGATGGCGAACGCGATTTCGTTTTCGATCGTGGGGCCGATAAGGAGCTGAAATACGATAAGGCCATCAAGAAAGAATTCAAAAACAACATCATCCATTTCGGTGCGGCAACGGCCATGTTGGGCGGCAAATTGGAAGAGGCCTATGGGCACTATCTTTTCGATGCCCTGACCGAAGAGGCGTTTATCAGTTTCGACCCGAATTACCGAAGTGACCTTTGGCAAGATGACCAGGCGACCTTCATCAAAAAGTGCCTGCCCTATGTAGAAAAATCGCA
The DNA here is from genome assembly GCA_013214065.1 of Flavobacteriaceae bacterium. Classification (GTDB taxonomy): domain Bacteria; phylum Bacteroidota; class Bacteroidia; order Flavobacteriales; family Flavobacteriaceae; genus Flagellimonas_B; species Flagellimonas_B algarum. The sequence goes on along the minus strand of JABSPK010000007.1, from coordinate 129,039 downwards.
TTTGTGCAAGTTCAGTCTCGAAGAGGCGCAACTCCTATCGGGTAAAACAACGGTTAAAGAGGCCTGCACTTACCTTCACGAAGTCGGGGCACAGATCATTACGATAACCCTGGGCAAAGATGGAACGTTCGTGAGTACCCCGAAGATGCAGCATACCGTGCCCAGTATCAAGGTTTCTGCCGTTGATACCACGGGTGCCGGAGACGCCTTCATAGGATGCCTCTTGTTCCAAATCGCGCAATTGCACAACATCCCTTCGATTTTCGAAGACACGGATAGCTTGCTCGAAATGGTTAAAGTCGCCAATCGGGCCGGTGCCTTGACGACCACACAGTTCGGGGCGATCAACGCCCTCCCCACCCTCAACCAACTCCAGTCGTAAAATGAACCAAGCTGCGCTGCATCGCATGCTATCAGAAAAAGCCAAGCCCAAGGATCCGGCCGTGCTTTTCGATTTACGAATGGCCACCAACCTGACCCTGATCAAAGACCTTTTCCTAACGCTATACCCAAAAGGCAAGGAAACCGGACATTTCAAAAAACTATTGAAAACCCTACGCAAGCTGCATAAATCGCGCCCCGATGAACTCAAAGCGCAAGATATCAAGCGGCTCCATTCCGGAAATTGGTACCAATCGGAGCAGCTCGTGGGCATGCAGCTCTATGTCGACCGTTTTGCCAAGGACCTCAAGACGCTAGAGGGAAAGCTGGGTTATTTTGAAGCGCTAGGGGTCAATTTCCTGCATTTAATGCCCTTGACCAAAAGACCCCAAGGTGAAAATGACGGAGGCTATGCCGTGAATGATTATGTCGGGATCGATAAACGCTTCGGCACCAAAAAAGACCTGCTGAAACTCAGTTCGACCCTACGTGAAAAGAACATGTATGTAATGCTCGATTTCGTAGTCAACCACACTTCGGATGAATTTCCGTGGGCTGAAAAAGCAAAATCGGGTGATCGAAAGTATCAAGAGTTCTACTACACCTATGCCGAACGCGATATCCCTGACCTTTTTGAACAGACCCTTCCTGAGGTTTTTCCGGAAACCTCCCCGGGCAACTTCACCTTTATCCCTGAAATGCAGCGTTGGGTGATGACCGTTTTCAATTCCTATCAATGGGATTTGAACTATACCAATCCGGAAGTTTTTCTGGCCATGCTTGAAAACCTGGTCAAGCTTGTGAATCTAGGGGTTGATGTGGTCCGTTTCGATGCCTTGGCATTTCTTTGGAAGAAAATCGGGACCATTTCGCAAAACCTACCAGAGGCCCATACGCTGATCAGCTTATTCAGGATGTGTCTTCAGGTGGTTGCGCCAGGAAGCATTTTATTGGCCGAGGCCATCGTTTCACCGACCGATATCTTGAAATATTTCGGCGAAGGGCTGCGAAAGGGCAATGAATGTGAGATTGCCTACAACGCTTCCCTTATGGCCATCCTCTGGAATTCGATCGCAACCAAAAAAGCGGCCTTGTTACACAAAAGCCTGACCAATGTGGCCAGCAAACCGGAAGACTGTACGTGGGTCAACTACATCCGTTGCCACGACGATATCGGTTTGGGTCTTGATGATCGCTTTATCACCGAATTGGGTTGGAACCCCCAAGGCCACCGTAAATTCTTGTTGGACTATTATTGCCAACAGCTGAATTGGTCACCGGCCAAAGGACTTCCTTTTATGTACAACCCAAAGACCGGCGACGGTCGGATCACAGGCAGTGCAGCTTCATTGTTGGGACTCGAGCGGGGACTGGAAGGCAATGACCAAGAAATGGTCCAAAAAGCCATTGATAAAATCATATTGTTGCACAGCATCGTCTTGTCTTTCGGGGGGATCCCAATGATCTATGCCGGAGATGAGATCGGCACCTTGAACGACTACACCTTTTTGAACGAAACCGACAAAAAAGAAGACAGTCGATGGGTGAACCGCCCCAAACAAGATTGGGCCCTGGTCAAGAAATTGGATGATATGCAACACCCGCAAAGCGTTATTTACAACCGCATCAAATCACTGATCGCGCTCCGTAAACGACTCCCGGTTTTGGCTGATCGCAGCAACCCGTTGATCCACCACTGCGGCAATGAGCACCTCTTTGTTTTTGAACGGAAGGGTAATGAAAAAAGCCTATTGATCATCTGTAATTTCGATGAATCCGAACAGGTGTTCGATAGCGGGTTTTTAGAGCGTTTAGGGTATTTGAAAGACCAAAGCTTTTATGAAATCATCGGTGGTGCCCATATTCGTTTGAACAGCGGTTTCATCTCCATTGCCCCTTACGGCATGTTATGGATCCAACGACCTTAATTAGCTGTACCGCACTTTTCTTAGGATCCGCAAAGCTTCTTTCAACGAAAGGTAGGTCGCGGTATCGAAAGCTTTCAACAACGGTCTAGCCAGTTCCATTTGTTCTTTGGCTTCTTCGAAACCGTTCAGATAACAGATCAGAAAGGTGTCGGGCAAATGTTTCAAGTCCCTTTGTTCCGTTGCCGTAAGCGGCATGCTTTTGGCCAATTTCGATAGCAGTGTCTGGTTGGTATTCACAATATGCAACAAGGTCTTTTTATCATATTGCGGTGGGTCGAAGACCAATTGGCTGTCAATGGTATAATTGCCATTTTCGGAAAAGGTAATGGTCACTTCCTCCAATGGATAGTATTTCTGCTGTTTCCCTAACCCCAGTTGTACAAATTCGAGGGTATTGAACGTATTGTCATCAAAACTGATCGTAATTTCATCCAAAGCCGAATAGAACAATTTGACCTGTTCGTTGATCAGCTCGATATCGACGCGTGAGTAATAGACCTGATCCTTTACTTTCTTTTGATGGCCAGCCCAACAAACCACGAACTGTTCTTTGAATACTTTATAGCTGCTATTCAGGTCTCCGTGGCGGTTATTGATGAAATCGATGACACCATCCAAGGTGAGTTCGATATTATTGCGGGCATGTTGCTCGATGGTCGCAACCGTGGCCGAATTGATGTCTTCGATTTCGATATCGAAGACTTTCGGCAGACTGATACTTCCTTCCCTAAAAAAAACGGACCCTCCGTAATACTTCCAGATATTCTTGCGCAACGAACAAATATTGCCATCAGACCGTATGGTGACCAAGCCTACTACTTTGCCCTCCGGTAAATGTGGAAAGGGGATGTTCTCATACGAGATCTTCGGTGGGTTTGCCAGATAGGCATTGACTAGGTTTTGAATCTTACTATCATCGAAAAAGTCGACCCCGACAATTTTGTTGTCCTCGTCTTCTACACCGACAACGATAAAGGAATTGTTCTTGGGGTTGCTGTTCGCGAGGGCGCAAACATGTTTGAGGAATTTGGCCTTGCCTTCCTTTTCACCGATCGAGATAAAACGCTTTTTGTCATAAAAACTGTTCTCGTCATTATGGGCGAGCAAGTTCTTGACCAGCAAGCGTTTGTTGATCATGGTGTTTTCTTCACAATGGTCGAACTGGCTTGTGCAGTGGGCATCACGATCAAATCGGCGATATTCACATGGTAAGGGCGGGTAACCGCAAAATGGATGATATCGGCAATATCTTCGGGCAAAAGAGCCTGATACCCCTCATAAACGCCTTTGGCCCGTTCCGTATCCCCTTTAAAACGCACTTCGCTGAATTCGGTCTCGACCAAGCCCGGGTTAATCGCCCCGACACGGATCCCGTGGGCGTTCAAATCGATGCGCATGGCTTGGTTGATGGCATCGACGGCATGCTTGCTCGCACAATAGACATTGCCTTTAGGATACACTTCCTTTCCTGCGGTCGATCCGATATTGATGATATGACCCGATTTGCGTTCGACCATTCGTGGTAAAATGGCCCGTGAGACATAAAGAAGTCCCTTCACATTGATGTCGAGCATGGCGTCCCAGTCATCCAGGCTGCCTTCGTCTATAAAGTGCAGGCCGTGCGCATTACCCGCATTATTGATCAAGATATCAATCGAGCTGAAGGTTTCTGGCAAGGAAGCGATGGCCCGCTGCACGGATTCCTTTTCCCGAACATCGAAATTCAAGGTATGGACCGGGGCCATTCGCCCAAACGCATCCTTGAGCGCGTCGAGCCGTTCTTGTCGTCGACCACAGAGCACTAAGCCGTAGCCTTCATTCGCAAAACGTTCGGCCGTTGCTTTACCGATACCGCTCGAGGCTCCCGTAATGAATACCGTCTTTTTCATAAGCAATGATTAAGGTACCTTATGCCCTTGACTGGCTGCCAATAAGGTAAACCAATCCGTAAGTTCCATATCGATTTCAGCAGCTTTCATCGAATCGACCAAACGCTCTTTGTTGGCCGTTCCAACTACCGGATGGATCGAAACCGGATGCTTAATGATAAAAGCAAGCAACAACTGGCTTTCATTGGCCTCATACTTTTCCAACATGGGGGTCAAAGCCGCTTTGATCCTGGCGGTTCGGTCGTCGTCCTCCCTAAAGTAACCGCCTAAAGGGCTCCAGGCCATCGCCATGCGATTCGCTGCGATACAATCATCGAAGGTGCCATCGTACATGGGGGCGTCATGGGTCATGGAATATTCGACCTGATTCGCCGAAACACCCACCGCCGATTCTACCATGGCGATTTGCGAAGGCGTGAAATTCGAAACCCCGAACTGCTTGATCTTTCCTTGGTCCATCAAATGTTCGACCGCCGCAGCGATTTCCATAGGATGCATCAATGGACTCGGACGGTGCAATAGGAACAAATCAAGATAATCGGTCTTTAAACAATCGAGCGATCGCTCGGCAGACCAAATGATGTAGTCTTTGTCGTATTGGTAGTGTTTTACGTGATTGGGCCTCCCTTTGACGTGTTGGATCCCACACTTGGTGATGAGTTGGATGTCTTCCCTAGCGATACCGCTGCCCGAAAAAGCGGCCCCGAAGGCCTCCTCGTTTCCATAATCGCCATAAATATCGGCATGATCGAAGGTGGTGATTCCGGAGGCAAGGCAATGGTGCATCAAATCGCGCATTCCATCGGTCGAAAGTTGCTTTCCCCAACTTCCCCAAGTCATCGTTCCGGCAATGATCTTTGAATATAAATCGGTCTTGTCCATAGGCTGGTGAAAGTATAAAATTAATCCCTTAAACTCTTCATAAAACTTGGGCTTCCCGGCTTTTTTTAACCAATAATTAACAGGTCGATTTTAAATTAATTTTCATTTTGCGCTTTATTAATTTGGTGAACAAAATCCACAGAGACAACGAATTGTATATGGAGGAAAATACTACGATGGATATTAGTGCGGTGAACGAGAAAATTGCGAAGGAAAGCGCTTTTATCGACTTGTTGACCCTTGAAATGAACAAGGCCATTGTCGGACAAAAACATATGGTCGAACGTTTGCTCATCGGCCTATTGGGGCAAGGCCATATTCTTTTGGAGGGGGTACCCGGTTTAGCAAAGACCTTGGCGATCAACACCCTGGCCAAAGCCGTCAAAGGGAGTTTCAGCAGAATCCAGTTTACCCCCGACTTGTTGCCCGCCGATGTCGTGGGTACCTTGATCTACAATATCAAAGAGAACGACTTTTCGATCAAGAAAGGACCCATTTTCGCCAATTTCGTGTTGGCCGATGAGATCAACAGGGCGCCTGCCAAAGTGCAATCGGCCCTGCTCGAGGCCATGCAGGAACGTCAGGTCACCATTGGGGATGAGACTTTTACGCTCGACGCACCGTTTTTGGTCATGGCAACGCAAAACCCGGTAGAACAAGAAGGAACCTACCCTTTGCCGGAAGCCCAAGTCGACCGATTCATGTTGAAGACCGTGATCGATTATCCCAAATTGAACGAGGAACAATTGATCATTCGTCAAAATCTGAACGGTGGTGGCCAAGCCATCAAACCGGTAGTTACCGTCAAACAGATACTCAGTGCCCAAAAAGCGGTCAAAGAGGTATATATGGACGAAAAGATCGAGAAGTACATTCTTGACATCGTGTTCGCGACCCGCTATCCGGAGAAATACAACCTTGAAAACCTCAAACCACTGATCAGTTTTGGAGCTTCCCCCAGGGGAAGTATCAATCTTGCCAATGCCTCGAAATGTTATGCCTTTATCAAGCGCAGGGGCTATGTGATCCCAGAAGATGTCAGGGCCGTTGTACACGACGTCCTTCGACACCGTATCGGAATCACTTATGAGGCCGAAGCTGAAAATATTACCTCGGAAGAGATCATCAACAAGATCGTCAACGAGGTCGAAGTGCCCTAACCACACTTTGGGTTTGGCTTGACGGTCGTCGTTCAAGGGCAACCGGCCAAACCGAAATCTTGACTTTTGGATGGATACAAAGGAGCTGCTAAAAAAAGTACGTAAGATCGAGATAAAGACCCGGCGGTTGTCGGATCATATCTTCGGAGGCGAATACCATTCGACCTTCAAGGGTCGGGGTATGACCTTCAGCGAAGTACGGCAGTACCAATATGGTGACGATGTTCGAAACATCGACTGGAACGTCACCGCCCGATACAACGAACCTTACGTCAAGGTGTTCGAAGAAGAACGTGAATTGACCATGATGTTGATGGTCGACGTGAGTGGCTCCGAACTGTTCGGCACTTCGGATCAGTTCAAAAAAGAGGTGATTACCGAAATTTCGGCCACCTTGGCCTTTTCGGCATTGCAGAATAACGACAAAGTAGGACTCATCCTTTTTTCAGACGAAGTAGAGTTGTTCATCCCTCCTAAAAAAGGAAAGAGCCATGTGCTTCGGATCATCAGGGAATTGTTGGAATTCAAACCGCAAAGCAATCAAACCGATTTGGCCGAGGCTTTGAAGTTCTTGACCAATGTGATGAAGAAAAAGGCCATTGTGTTCGTCCTTTCCGATTTCATCACCGATGGATACGATACGACCATGAAGATCGTCGGCAACAAGCATGATGTTACCGGGATCAGGGTCTACGACGAAAAAGAAGAATACATTCCCAATCTTGGAATGGTCCAGGTAATGGATGCCGAGTCGGGCAACTATCAATTGATCAATACCGGGTCGAAAAAGGTGCGCCATGAATATTGGAAATACCATCTGGAGCGGGTCGATTATTTCAATGATTCGTTCAACAAATCGGGCAGTGGGGTCATCCATTGTCGGGTCGATGAGAGCTATGTGAAGAAATTATTGGGGTATTTTAAACGAAGGGGATAATGCAGAAGATCGGGGTGCCATACATACATTCGTCCGCTTTTCGAAAGCACATCGCTACAACCTTGCTGTGTTGCTTTCTATTGGGTGTCCATGGATTGATGGCCCAGCAAGATTCCAAAGTACGTGCTGAAATCGATACCGCGTCCATAAAGATCGGGGAGCAGATCCAGTTTACGATCACTGTTGAGACCGACAGCCTTAACATTGTCGCCTTTCCGGAAGACCAAACCTTCTCGCCCCTTGAAATGGTCGAAGCCCTAAAAATCGATTCGACCAAAAATAAAGATCGGATTACCCTGCAACGCATTTACGCACTCACCCAATTCGATAGCGGAGCCTACACCATACCGCCCCAAAGGATCGCGATCAACGAACAGCCTTTCTTTACCGATTCTTTTAACATCAAGGTCGCCGATGTGGTCGTCGATACCACGAAACAGAAGATGTACGATATCAAGCCCTTGATCCAGGTGAAAAAAAGCAACGCCAAAATCTGGATGATCTTGCTATGGGTGTTGTTGGCACTTGCCGCCATCGGGGGAGCGGCCTATTGGTATATCAACCGAAAAAAACCTTTGAGCGAAGAAGAGAAGGAAGCCTTGTTGCCTGCTTATGACCGTGCTTTATTGGAATTGAAGCGTCTTGAAAACTCAAAATACCTCATTCAGGACGAATACAAGAAATACTATTCGGAATTGACCGATATCATCCGCTCGTATCTTGAGGAAGATGTCCATGTCGCTGCCCTGGAAAGTACGACCGACCAATTGATCGAAAGGTTGGAGCTGCTCAAAGATGCCGGTGAACTTGGTTTGGAGGGCGATACCATACTACAATTCAAGAACGTATTACAGACTGCCGATTTGGTCAAATTCGCCAAAAAGAAACCCGCTTCGGGAAGGGCTGAGCAAGACCGGAAATTCGTTGAGAGTTTGGTGGTAAAGACCAAGGAAGCCTTACCCGAACCTTCCGAAGAAGAACTCATGCATAACGAGGCCTATTTGGAAGAACTTGCCCAAAAGAACAAAAAGAAACGGATTTATATCGCAGCGGCGAGTATTCTAGGGCTCATCGTTTTGGGAAGCGGTATTTCCATGGCATATTTCGGATTCAAGACCGTCAAGGATTCCGTTTTCGGCTATCCGACCAAAACCCTGCTTGAAAAGGAATGGGTTGCCAGCAGTTACGGTTTCCCTCCAATAGAAATCGAAACCCCCGAGGTGTTGATCAGACAAGAGGTTGCCCTGCCAGAGGAAGCCGAAAAGGCCGTCAAGGAATTCCAGGCGTTCGGGTACGGCAATTATCGCGGTTTGTTTTCCATAACCACCAACTCGACCACCTTTGTCGAACAGGAAGATCCCAATTTCGAAGGGGCAATTGAAGGCATGTTGACCACTTTCGAGTCAGGTGGGGTCCGAAACATCATCACCAAGCAAGATGACTTTTTCTCAAAGTCAGGTGTTCAGGGCCTGAAAACCCATGGTTCGGGGCAGTTGCAAGAACCTGACGGCGGCAGTTCACGTCGTTTCGAATATGCCATCCTCAGTTTTGGGGGCAAAGGGTTTATGCAACACGTCATCATGACGTGGGAAAACGGCGATGCCTACGCCGAACAGATCGTTCAACGTATATTGGCCTCGGTCGATGTAAAAACCCAGGTATGATGTTTGACAATATCGAGTTCGCCAATCCTCAATTCTTCTGGCTCTTTTTGCTCTTGCCACTTGCGCTTTTATGGTATCTGTTCAAGCGTAAAAAAGAAGTAGCCGCAGTTCGTCTTTCGAGTATCAAAGGTTTTGTAGGTAATGGGATGTTACCCAAATTAAAACCCTTGCTCTTTGTACTTCGTCTGTTGGCATTGGCAGCGATCATTACCGCCCTGGCAAGACCGCAGACCGAAGATATCTCGACACGTACCAAAACGACGAAAGGTATCGATATCGTGATGGCGATCGACGTGTCATCGAGTATGTTGGCCCAAGACCTTAAACCGAACCGATTGGCGGCTTTGAAGGATGTGGCAGCCGATTTTATCGAAAAGCGCCCCAGTGACCGTATCGGATTGGTCGCCTACGCTGGGGAAAGCTACACGAAAACGCCGATAACCAGTGACAAATCGATCGTTCAGGGATCCCTTCGTGAGATTACCTACGGGCAGCTGGAAGATGGAACCGCCATTGGTATGGGTCTGGCGACCTCGGTAAATCGACTCAAAGAGAGTAAAGCCATCAGCAAGGTCATCATTTTGTTGACCGACGGGGTCAATAATTCCGGGTTTATCGAACCGCAGACCGCTGCGGATCTGGCCGTCGAATACGATATCAAAACCTACACCATCGGTCTGGGTACCAATGGCAATGCATTGACCCCGATAGCCTATAAGAGGGATGGATCGTTCCAATATGGAATGCGCCAAGTCGAAATCGACGAAAAGTTGCTGCAAGAGATCGCCGAGGTCACCGGGGGGGAATATTTCAGGGCCACTGACAACGAAAAACTGGAAGAAATCTATAACGAGATCAACAAACTCGAAAAGACCGAAATCGAAGAATTCAAGTATTACAAATACGAAGAAAAATTCAGGCCATTGATTTTTTTGGCAGGTCTTTTGCTTTTGTTGGAATGGGGGTTGAAAGCCACGTTATTTAAAAGTTTCATTTAGGACAATGGTACAGTTCGACGAAAAACTATATTTCTATTTATTGGGCATTGTCCCGGTTTTGGTCTTGCTATTCCTTTTGCTCCAGGTTTGGAAAAAAAGCAAACAACGTGAATTCGCCTCCCATGCCATGTTGAAGCGTCTAGCCCCTGATCGATCAACGGTCAAGGGACCCTTGAAGTTGCTTTTTTTGTTGTTGGGATTAAGCTTTTTGGTCATTGCGTTGGCCAATCCGAAAATCGGCACCAAACTTGAAACGGTCAAACGCGAAGGGGTCGACATCGTTTTTGCCGTTGACGTCTCGAAAAGCATGTTGGCCGAGGATATCGCCCCGAACCGCATCGAAAAAGCGAAGCGGTTGGTTTCCGAGATCATCAACCAATTGGCCAGTGACCGGATCGGCATCATCGCTTATGCCGGGCAAGCCTACCCGCAGTTACCCATCACTACCGATTATAGTGCCGCGAAAATGTTCTTAAGGAGCATGAATACCGATATGCTTTCTTCGCAAGGCACCGCCATCAATTCGGCGATCGAATTGGCGACCACCTATTACAACGATGCGGATCAAACCAACAGGATCCTTTTTATCATATCGGATGGTGAAGACCATTCGGAAGGATCGACCCTTGATGCCGTTGAAGGTGCGGTGTTGAACGGCATACGGATATTTACCATTGGGGTGGGTAAACCCAAAGGTGCACCGATACCCATTAAACGTAACGGTATCGTAGAAAGTTTGAAAAAGAATTCAGAGGGTGAGGTGGTCATTTCGAAATTGAATGAAATGGTCTTATCGGACATCGCCCAAAAAGGCAATGGGCAATACATCAATGGGGCGAATACCGAAGATGCAGTCGAATATATCAAGGAGGAACTCGAACGAATGGACAAAAAGGAATTCGAGGCCAAGCAGTTCGCAGAATATAAAGACCAATTCCAATGGTTCTTGGGGATCGCGCTATTCTTTCTATTTTTAGACATTTTCCTCTTAGATCGAAAAACCGGATGGTTAAAGAAGTTGAACCTTTTCAATGCGCACGATGATGAAGTTTAAATTGAGTACCCTTCTCCTATTCGCCGTGGTTTTCGCACATGCCCAAGAGGATGCCGAAGCACAGCGGCAAGCTGAAAAGGCCCTGCGTGAATCGACCGATATCACCTATGACGCCAACAAGACCCTGACCAAAAACGACTTTGTCAATGCCGAGGCCGATTATCGAAGGGCGATTTCGAAAAGCGATCAAAACGCCGCCGCACCCTACAATCTCGGGCGGGCATATTACAATAGGGAAAATTTCACCGAAGCCTTTGGCAGGTTCAAACAAGCCGGCGAAAAAGCGACTGAAAAACCGAGTAAGCACAAGGCTTTTCACAATATGGGCAATGTATTCATGAAGAACGAGGAATATGAAAAAGCGGTCGAAGCCTACAAACAGGCATTGCGAAGCAACCCAACGGATGATGAAACACGGTACAACCTTGCCTTGGCCAAAGAAATGCTAAAAAAGCAACAGAACGAACAAAACAACGACCAAAACCAAGACGACAAGAACCAAGACCAACAGGATCAAAAAGACAAGAACCAAGACCAGAACAACGAAGGGGATCAAGACAAGGATAAGGAAGGCGAAAACAAAGACGAAGAAAACAAGGACGAGGGAGACGAAGGTGACCAAGGGGAAAACCAACCCGAAGAAAATAAGGAAGGCGACGGCGAACAAAAAAAGGAACAGCAGAAACAACCGAATCAAGGTGAAGAACCTGAAAAACAAAAACGACCCCGACCCAACCAACTTTCAAAACAACAGATCCAAAACCTCTTAGAGGCCATGCAGAACGAGGAGAAAAAGGTCCAGGAAAAAATCGACGCCAAAAAAGTCAAAGGTGCCAAGATCAAAAACGAGAAGGATTGGTAGTGAACAAATGGGTAACATATGGATTCGCGATGTTCTTGTTGGCGACAAGCCATTTGTCTTGGAGCCAAGAAGATGAGGCCATTTCATTCCAGACCAATTTGAGCAAAGAACGACTGGGGATCAACGAACGGTTGAAGGTCGAATTCACCATGAACAAAAACGGTGATAATTTCAGCCCGCCCGATTTCGAGGGTTTTAAAGTGGTCATGGGTCCGGCGCTTTCCCAAAGCAACAGCTGGGTCAACGGTAAACGATCGTTCTCGTTGACGTATTCCTATATTCTTTCACCAAAGAGCAAAGGGAGCTTCAAAATTGGCCAGGCCACGGTCGAAATCGATGGCAAAACCTATAAGACCCCGGTAAAGAAAGTCACCATTACGGAGGCGGTGGATAATCCGAACGCTCCGAAATCGGTCGATGACGTGGCCGATGAAAGCCTTCATCTTGTCGCCGAAGTATCCAAGGGCAATCCGTACCTGAACGAGGCCGTCACGGTGGTGTATAAACTGTATGTCAGTCCCTCCATTTCGGTCACGAACTTTAGGCCTTTAGACAGTCCGAAATACAACAATTTCTGGAGTCAGGACATCCCGGTGACCAAATACAACTCGAAGAACGCTACTTATGAAGGCAAACCGTATCGGAGCGTGGTCTTGAAACGGGTAGTGCTCTATCCGCAAAAAGAAGGAAAGTTGAATATCGAACCCCTTTCGTTGGAAATCTACGTGGATGTTCCTACCAATCGCCGGGATTTTTTCGGGGGGCGCATTTTCAAACAAACCAGCAAAACGGTTTCAGCGGGGCGTCGCACCTTGAATGTGAAACCATTACCCTTGGCAGGAAAACCCGATGGCTTCAGTGGTGCTGTTGGGGAATTCGATTTTGAGGTGACCACCAGCAAGACGAGCTTGAATGCTTCAGAGTCGTTACAGGCCAAGGTCGAGGTGACCGGAAAGGGCAATCTGAAGCTGTTTCAATTGCCAGAACCCGATCTGCCCAGTGCCTTGGAAGTCTACGAGCCCGAATTCGATGAAAACGTGCGTACTACCGCTGCGGGCATGCAAGGCAAAGTAGCCAACAACTATACGATCGTACCCGCATTTCGAGGCAAATATCCTATTCCGAGTATCTCCTTTAGCTTTTTCGACCCCAAAACGGCCACTTACAAAACCCTGAATTCCGACGAGATAACCATCAACGTTATGGAAGGGCCAACGGATGGAGGGGAATCAGTGACCGCCACCCCGGGAGCCCGGAAAATTACAATACCCACAGGAAAACAGTTCCATTTCATCAAGGTAAAACCGAACCTCACCCCCATCGCTACGAATCACTTTTTTGGTTCAAACCGGTTCTTCGGATATATTTTCGGATCCCTATTGATCATTCCGTTGTTCATCCTCTTCCGAAAACAACAACAAAAGCAAAGCCAAAACGTCGAAGGAAACCGTTTACGAAAAGCGAACAGATTGGCACGAAAATACCTTTCGACCGCCAAAAAGGTACTGGGCAACGAAGACCAGTTCTATATCGCCCTTGAGAAGGCGCTACACAACTATTTAAAAGCGAAATTGCGAATTGAAACCTCCGAATTCAGCAAAGAAAAAATAGAAGGGCTATTGCACGAAAAACAGGTCAATGCCGCCGACATCGACTCCTTTATCGGCCTTTTGAAAAATTGTGAAATGGCACGATACAGTCCATTCACCGAGGTGCAGATGCAGCAAGATTACGAAAAAGCCAGTGATGTCATCTCCAAAATCGATAAGCAGCTATGAAGATCCGGATATTCATCGTGATGTTGTGCTTCGCTCTCGGCGCCCAGGCCCAAAACGAGACCTTATTCGTGCAGGCGACCAAGGCGTATAACGATGGAAATTTTGAAAAAGCCGCCAACTATTACCAAGAGATCCTGAAAAACGGAAAGCATTCGGCTTCCCTTTACTTCAATTTGGGAAATTGCCATTACAAACTGAATGAAATCGGTCCGAGTATCTATTATTTCGAAAAGGCCTTGTTGCTGCGGCCCAACGATCCCGAAATCTTGAACAACCTTGGCTATGCGCAGAACATGCGGCTCGATGCCATTGATACTATGCCCGAAACCCCCTGGTCGAAATTATACAACAATCTGGTCAATATCATGACGTTCGACCAGTGGGCCTATTTGACCGTTTTCCTCGTTTTGGCCTTTGTTATCACTTACCTCTTGTATTACGCCTTGTTCGGGGCCACCCAGAAGCGGGTGATGTTCGTTGCCAGTGTGGTATCACTGATCCTCGCCGGACTATCGGTGGTTTTTGCCTACCTGCAATGGCAAGACCATCTTTCGGACAATCCGGCCATTATATTCGAACGTGAAGTCGTGGTCGCTTCAGAACCCAACGAACGCAGCGAAAAAGTATTCACCTTACATGAAGGCACCAAGGTCAATGTCTTGGAAACCTTGAACGAGTGGAACAAAATCTGGATCGCTGACGGCCAAACCGGCTGGATTCCCGCGGAAAGCCTGAAACTATTGAAAGACTTTTAAAGAAAATTAACAGGATTTCAATAGTATTACTTTTATATTTGTTTTAGAAGGTATTTCATGAAAACCCTGGTTTTTTCATTCATAGCGTCCTTGCTTATTTGTTCGATACTGGCCCCTTCGGTAGAGGCCTTGGTATTCGCCAAGAACGACCTATCGTTGGTCGTCGATCTGAACGAAGAAGAGAACAGCAGTGAGAATGAACTCAAAATCGGGGAAAAAGACGGTGTTCTTCCCATAGAAAGCCTTCTCGCCCTTTACGCAAGCGAACAAACGGCATCCGTCAGTATGACGGCCCTTATCTCGCTTTCCGAAGGCAACCACGAAGTGGTACTACCCCCTCCGGAACCGTTCGCCTAACCGCTCCAGAAAACATCCTAATTATTAACTGTCTTCATTTCAAGCAACAACCAACGAAGACAAAAAACTACTTTTATGTTCAAGAATTTAAAAAATGACCTGCCCGCAAGTATCGTGGTGTTTTTCGTTGCCCTTCCTTTGTGTTTGGGTATCGCCTTGGCCAGTGGGGCACCCCTTTTCTCCGGTCTTATCGCCGGAATCGTCGGGGGGATCGTGGTCGGTGCCGCAAGTGGATCCCAAATCGGGGTCAGTGGACCTGCAGCCGGTCTGGCAGCCATCGTTTTGGCCGCTATCAGCTCACTAGGTTATGAACCCTTTTTGGTAGCCGTGGTCTTAGGGGGCGTTATCCAGATGATCTTCGGATTGTTGAAAGCCGGGATCATAGGATATTACTTTCCTTCTTCGGTAATCAAAGGCATGCTCACAGGTATCGGTATCATCATCATTCTAAAACAAATCCCGTATTTCTTCGGTTTTGACAAAGACCCTGAAGGTGACTTCGCGTTCTTCCAAATCGATGGTGAAAATACCTTTTCGGAAATCTTCAATACCATCAGTGGTATTTTGAGCGGAAATTTCACCTTGGGAGCTACCATCGTAGCCGTCATAGCGATGTTCATCCTGATCTTATGGAACAATGTCCTTTCCAAAAAAGGGCGGTTCTTTCAGTTGGTCCAGGGGCCCTTGGTCGCTGTCATCGTCGGAATCGTTTTTTACATCCTGACCAAGGATTCGTCATCATTGGCCATTTCGGAAGAGCATTTGGTCAGCGTGCCCGTTCCTGACAGCTTTGACAGTTTTATCGGCCAGTTCAGTTTTCCTGATTTTTCGGCCATAGGAAAAGGTGAGATTTGGATCACCGCCTTTACCATAGCATTGGTCGCAAGTCTTGAGACACTCCTTTGCGTCGAGGCCACCGATAAATTGGACCCTAAAAAACGGGTGACCCCGACCAATCGTGAATTGCTGGCGCAAGGATCGGGTAACATCCTTTCAGGTATGATCGGAGGTATTCCGATCACCCAGGTAATCGTTCGTAGTTCAGCCAACATCCAGTCTGGGGGCAAAACGAAAATGTCGGCCATCATCCATGGGTTTTTCCTATTGATCTCGGTGATGTTGATCCCCACCTTATTGAACCAAATTCCGCTATCGGTATTGGCTGCCGTACTGTTCATCGTGGGTTATAAACTGGCTAAACCCTCACTATTCAAGAAGATGTATAATTTGGGATGGAAACAGTTCGTTCCTTTTACCGTAACCGTGGTCGGCATCGTATTTACCGATCTCTTGGTCGGTATCGGTCTCGGTCTTGCGGTTGGCATCGTGGTCATCCTGATCAAAAGCTACCAAAACTCCCACTTCTTGCACATTGAAGACAAGAGCAACGGCAGCCATCGAATGAAAATGACCTTGGCCGAAGAGGTAACCTTCTTCAACAAAGGGGCCATCTTAAAGGAGTTGGATCGAATCCCTGAAGATTCCTATCTTGAACTTGATGTTCGCAAAACCCGTTATTTGGATAACGATATCATCGAAATCCTCGAAGATTTTTCATCGAAAGCCAAGGAACGGAACATCGACATCAAATTGGTTTCTGAACGGGGCATCGTTGAGAATCCGCCGAGTTACATTGAATTTTTTAATCTGAGAAAAAAGAAAACCGCATAACATGATAACACAAACAAAAGAAACACAAGCCGCCCTTTCTCCGGAAGGGGCCATAGCCCTGCTCAAAGAAGGAAACGAACGGTTCGTTTCCAAGAAAATGGCGGATCGCGACCTTTTGGCCCAAGTATCACAGACCGCTACCGGTCAATACCCCTTTGCGACCATATTAAGTTGCATCGATTCACGGGTCTCTGCCGAATTGGTCTTCGATCAAGGCGTAGGTGATATCTTCAGTGCCCGTGTTGCCGGTAATATCGTCAACGAAGATTTGCTGGGCAGTATGGAGTTTGCCTGTAAACTCGCAGGCACGAAAGTAATCGTCGTGCTAGGCCACACCAGTTGTGGGGCAGTCAAAGGCGCGGTCGATGATGCCCGACTCGGTAACCTGACCTTGTTGTTGAGTAGGATCCGAACGGCGGTAGACGCGGTTGCGGAACCGGCATCAGCTGAGGAGCGTACTTCCAAGAACAGTACCTTTGTCAACACCGTGGCCGAAAAGAACGTCGCTTTGACCATTCAGGCCATTCGTGACCGAAGTACGGTCTTACGCGAGATGGAAGAAAACAAGGAAATCGCCATTGTTGGCGCCATGTACGATATCGCCGACGGCCGCGTGCATTTCTTTTAACGCATACATCCGTTAGAACAAACGGAAAGGCCGTGGTCGGTGCGACTACGGCCTTTTTTAATACTCCAAATGGCGGGGAAGGCGAAATTCCTTCGGCTTTCTAGTGCAAATTGTTAAATTTGTCGGCTCATTAACGCAATCGACAATGATTGAGACCATTAAGGAACATTTGGAAACCGTTTCTAAGTTCACCGCTTCATCACTTGATGAAGTCGAGACCTTTCGCATTACCTATTTGGGTAAGAAAGGCCTTTTGAACGAATTCTTCGCCGAATTCAAGAACGTTCCCAATGAGGGGAAGAAGGCCTATGGCCAAGCCATCAATCAACTGAAGAACGCGGCACAAGAAAAGGTCGAGACCTTAAAGGAAAGCCTTTCCGATAACCAGGCGGTCGTTGGAAAATATGGAGATCTCACGCGGCCAGGGGAAGCTTTGGAACTCGGGGCAAGACATCCTATTTCCATCGTAAAGAACCGGATCATTTCCATTTTCTCACGCATTGGGTTCAATGTGTCAGAAGGCCCTGAAATCGAAAATGACTGGCATAATTTCACTGCCTTGAACCTGCCAGAACACCATCCGGCGAGGGATATGCAGGATACCTTCTTCGTACAGACCGATCCCGATATCCTATTACGAACGCATACCTCATCGGTACAGGTCCGTTATATGGAAGCGAACCAACCTCCCATTCGAACCATATCACCGGGTAGGGTATATCGAAATGAAGCGATTTCGGCCCGATCCCACTGCTTCTTCCATCAAGTCGAAGGGTTGTATGTCGATAAGGATGTATCCTTTGCGGATCTCAAACAAACCCTACAGCATTTTACCTCAGAAATGTTCGGAAAGTCTAAAATCAGGTTGCGCCCATCATACTTCCCGTTCACGGAACCCAGCGCCGAGGTGGATGTGTATTGGGGATTGGAAACGGAAACCGATTATCGAATGACAAAGGGTACCGGCTGGTTAGAGATCATGGGCTGTGGCATGGTAGACCCCAATGTCTTGCAAAACTGCGGCATCGACCCGGAAGTCTATTCCGGATTCGCCTTCGGAATGGGTATCGATCGAATCGCACTCTTGTTGCATCAAATCTCCGATATCCGTCTGCTCAGTGAAAACGACGTCCGCTTTTTAGAGCAGTTCAAATCGGCCTTATAAACCCGATTTCCGTTGTTCAACTTTGAACACTTCGTTTTTTTTCAAGCTTATTTTTTTTGATTTATCATTTTAAGTGGTTGATTTTTATGGGATTACCATAGGATTTTTTGGCATGCGCCACTAACTTGGGTAACGCTAATCCAAAAAACATCCAACCCGTGTCGAAATCAATGATCAATCGAAGAAACTGGCTGAAAACCTCGGCGCTGACCGCCGGCGGGTTCTTGGCCGCACCCTATTTGGGGTTTTCCAGAAACGAAACCCTGCCCTTGACCCTAGATGAAGCTGGCAATGCGGTCTATAGTCCGTTCTTTAAGGAATTCCTACCCGATGTCGTTCGGGAATTTCCACCCCTTGAGGCCAAACTCAACGCCAATGAAAATCCATACGGGCCCTCGCCCATGGCATTGGAGGCCCTCAAAAATGCCGCTGCCGGAGGTAACCGCTATGCGTGGAAAGAACTCTTTCAATTGATCGAAAAGATCGCCACGTTCGAAAACGTGAGTCCAAAGAACATCATGATGGGGCCCGGTTCTTCTGATTTACTCGAAAAGACCGCCATGGTCCTTTTTATGAACGGGGGCAACGTGGTCTCGGCCGACCCGGCCTATATGTCATTGATACGCGTAGCCGAAGCCGCGGGAGGCACTTGGAAACCCGTTCCGCTGAAAGACGATTGGTCGCATGATCTCGAGGCAATGGAACAGGCTATCGATTCGGAAACCAAATTGATCTATATCTGCAATCCCAACAATCCCACCGGAACCATTACCGATAGTAAGGCACTGTTGGAATTTTGCTCTAGGGTATCTGAACAAGTGCCCGTATTCGTCGACGAGGCTTATTTGTGGTTTTTGGATGAAGGCGCCAAACACAGTATGGTCTCCTTGGTCAACGAAGGCAAGAACGTCATCATAGCCAGGACCTTTTCTAAAATTCACGGTATGGCGGGGCTGCGTGTCGGATATGCCGTTGCCCAAGAAAAGACCCTGAATGAATTACAACGCATTACCCGAGCCGGAATGGGAATCAGCTATCCATCGGTTTTCGCCGCTTTAGCCGCGATGGACGACACCGAGTTTCTGACGACCTCAAGAGAACGAAACGCCGAGGCTAGATCGTATACCTTCAAAACCTTGAAAAGCATGGGGTTTGAACCGGTACCCTCCCATACCAGTTTTATGATTTTTCCGATCGAAATGGAGGGCAAGGCCTTTCTCGATAAGATGACCGCCGAAAAAGTCGGGGTGAGGGCCTTCCAATTCTTTGATAAGAAATGGTGCCGGGTCAGTATGGGCACCCTTGATGAGATGAAATTGTTCACCCAAGCCCTCGCCAAGGTAATGGTCTAAACATGGAAGTCGGACTGGAAAAAACCCTTGTTTTCCTGATTTTCATCGCATTGGGCTTGGCCTTAAAAACGAAATTCAAGGCCCCTGAGGAAATCAACGGAATCAAAAAAATCATCTTGAACCTCGCCCTTCCGGCGATCATCTGTATCGCATTATTGGGTATCCGGATCGATATGACGCTTTTGCTGTTGCCTTTGTTCGCCCTAGCCTTCAATGTGGTCCTATTCGGCATTTCCCCATTCGTCTTACGGATCATCGGGGTTCGAAAAGATACGCCTGCATTTCGCACCGCCCGCTTGTTGATGCCCTCCTTGGCACCTGGCCTCTCCTGTTTTCCATTTGTTCTTGAATTCCTTAGTGATGGCGCATTGGCCAAAGTGGCCATGGCCGATCTAGGAAACAAAGTATTCGTTTTGATCGTACTCTATTTGATCGCCATGCGCTGGTACTATCAGAAGAACCAAATCCAAAATACGGCCGGCAAAGCGAAACTGGCATCTTTGCTAAAGACCCTGGTCACCGAACCTGTAAACCTGTTCATCGCTTTAGCACTGATTTTATTGGGTTTCGGTCTGACGATGGATACGATACCTTTCATTTTCGCTGATAGCCTCTCCAAACTCAGTCTGATGATGACGCCCTTGGTGTTATTGTTCATCGGTTTGGCGGTGAAATTCAAAAAACACCAATTCGCCCAGATCGCATCGGTTCTCCTGCTTCGTGCAGGCCTTGTTTTCTTGTTGGTGGGTATGGTGAAACCGCTTTTCGGTCCACAACTGCAAGAAGAAGTGTTGCTGATGCTCGCTTTCGGTCTAAGTGCCTGTAGTTTTTGGCCTTACGCCCATATCGCGATTGTCGATAAACTCGAAAAGGGCAAAAGGGTGAAAACCTTTGACAGCGGGTATGCGGTGGCCTTATTGGCCCTTTCGTTCCCTTTTTCGACCTCGATCATCTTGGGCGTCTTGAACAGCGGTTCCCTATTCGTGCCTACGGCCAATCTTATCCTTACGGCGATCGTGTTCATGGGTATGGGCATGGTATATCCGTTCGTGGGATACCTGCGCAAGAAATCGACCTTGATCCGACTCGCTGACCCTAAAATCGAAACGGCACAGCCCGAACACCCTTAATTTCGCAGCATGGCATATGGGTAAATTTCTTACCTTACAACGTCAACCGTACCCACATGGCCAAATTTTTCAGGCGTATTCGCGAAAATCTGCTCTTTAGAGGTCGATCGGCCAAATACCTCAAGTATGCGTTCGGGGAAATCGTTTTGGTGGTCATCGGGATATTGATCGCCCTTCAGGTCAACAACTGGAACGAACAAAAGAAAGCCGATAAGAAGCGACAGACCATTTACGCGATGATCAATTCCGATCTGGAAGGTGATATTGCTGCCGTTAATGAAATCATCGCATACTACGAAAGAAGGGAACCCTACACCCAACATGTTCTCGACGGTACATTGAGCAAGGATGACTACAGCGACTCTACCTACTTCAGTTTGGTCACCTATGCGCCACGGATTTGGGTAACGACACGTGGTTTCGATCTTTTAAAAAGTGCTTCTGACGATACGGCAGCCGAAGACCCGCTACAAATTGCCATTACCGAATTTTACAACCTAACGACCAGCCGATTCGAATTTTTAAACGACTATATTATTTCGGACATCGAAGACAACTTTTCACACTGGAAGCAAAACCACAGCTGGTACCCTGATTATATTTTGCGTCGAAACCTGGATACCTTCATCGCATACACCCTGACCGATACGGACTATAAAAATCGGGTCGCGAGTTATTATTTCGTCCATTACGGTATCGCTAAAGGCTATTTGCAAGAATTCGTTGAAAATGCGGAGCGACTAAAAGAATTGATCCAAGAATAAGATGCTAAAGTTTTTCCGCCGTATCCGTCAATCTTTGCTTTCTGAGAACAAATTCTCAAAATACCTTTTGTATGCGTTGGGTGAGATCATCTTAGTGGTCATCGGGATCTTGATAGCCCTGCAGATCAATAATTGGAATACCGATCGATTGGACCGGGACCGTGAACGGTTTTTGATCCAGCAGATGAATGTGGAGATGCAAGACAACCTAAAACAATTCAATGAAGTACAGCAAAACATCCTCGTATTAGTCAATGCCGGAGAAACCATAGCCACCGAATTTCCTTTGGACTCGGAAAAGGTCCAACAAAAGGCCTTCTTAGCCAACTTCCGTGATTTTTTATATTGCCCTTCTTTCGACCCCTACCAAGGCACTATACGTTCGATTATCAATTCGGGTGATCTAAACCTCATTCAAAACGATAGTTTGCGCAAATTGATCGTAAGTTGGGATGATGTCATTAAAGATTACAAAGAGGAAGAACGTATGGCTTGGGAGTATGGCTATGGCATTACGGAATGGGCTGCCGATCACTTTCCAAATCCCGAACACGTAAGCCCGACCACGGAAGGCTTTGACTTCAGGGGTTTACAAAGTCGGATCGGTGAAAAAATCGGCCGATACCGATGGTGTATCGAAGGGGAGGATGTCAAGCGATTGCATGCGCATTTAACGGCCATGATCGAGATGACCTCCGTTTATCGGAACGAAGCCCAAATCGCGAAGTGAATATCCGAAGTAGCTTCCCTTTAGTCAATCGAAGGCAAGCGCTCGAAAGGGACACGCTTGTTGCCCTTACTTTTTTTGATCACTTGTTGAAATGAGCAGTGCGGCGTTTGCGATCAGCGCAATGGCCAACCAATAGGTTGCCAAAATCACCATCCCTGAAAATTCAAAAGGAGCTTTAAATCGATCTACGGCGATCATACTGTCCGAAAACAGGAACAATACCGTACCAAAGGCGATGAGACCAAAGGCCTTGGTTTTTTCCACTACGTATATCCCAATACCTTGCCACGCCATGAACAAAATGACCAAAACGTAGGCCGCAACCGGATATTTCAATGCGCCCAAATCAGGGTATAGCCAAGAGTACAGCCCGATTCCGATCAGCAATAATACCACGGCAATACCAGGGTTTCTTTGAAATCCCCCTAACCCAATAAATCCTATGGCGAAGCAAACATGAGCTATCAGAAAAGAGCCCAGTCCAAAAACGAAATAAGCGTTCTTTAAAAGAAGGACATCCCCCAAAAGGCAAAAGCAAAGGGCCACGATGAGCGTACGCCTAAACTTGGTGTCCGCCTCGTTCCTGAAAAAGGGCAAAACGATAATCAACAGTGTGGTCAGAGGTTTACTGATGGCGTACCATTCGTTTTCAACATGATCCAACATAATGGAAACCACGGCGCTCAGTACGATTAACCCGTTCCAAAAGATCCGTGATGTCATACCGGTTGCCATGAACGACAACGCAAAGGGAATCCTTTGGCCGCCCACCAGGGGTGCACCTCGATTTCAAGACGGCCGGCCTGCACGGCAGGATCCATATTGGCCAAACTATCGGCCATCTTCAAGGTCGGAACGTTGTAAATGGTAATGCCCCGAATATCGCCGTCATCACCGAAGGGTCCTGAAATATCGGCATACCCCGCTTCGTACATGCGCCCCAAATGGGCCATATGCAAGGCTTGTATGCTGTCTGCGGCCGCCTGGTCTTGAGAGCGATTGGGGCCGCGTTTTAAAAAAGCGATAAAGTATTGTTGCATGATTACCGTGTCTTTGGTCTCTTCGTCAACATAATCGAAAATCTGGAAGCCTTGTTCCGTCAGTTCGGCTTTCATCGTAGCGATGCTCTTTTCTTTGATGACGACTTCGGCAGTATTGGGTTCTTGTGTTCGGTCTTGGCACGAGAGGGTCAACAAGACCGTCAATAGTGCCACTAGGCTTAATCGTTCCATTGTGAATAGGGTATTTTACTAAGTTGTGAATTGTAATACTTGACTTGTCCGGTGACCTCTTCACCCAGCCAATCCGGTTTTTCAAAAGATTCCCCATCGCTTTCCAATTCGATTTCGGCGACGACCAACCCGTAGTTCTCCTTTAAAAATTCATCTACTTCAAATGTATGCCGGCCCGACGGGACCTCGTACCGAATTTTCTCTAAAAACACCGGTTCGCAAAGATCCAAAAGGGGTAGGGCTTCTTCCTTCGAGAGTTCCTTTTCCCATTCGAAACGGGTGGTTCCCGAGCGGTTTCCTTTTCCCTTAACCGTCAAAAACCCCTTTTCACCTTTGATCCTTATCCGCACCGTTCGTTCTGGATGTGTATTGAGAAATCCTTGCACGATGTGGGTTTTCGAAATCGCCGTTTCTAGATAGCCCTTCGTTTTCACTAAAAATTTCCGTTCGATTTCCAGCTGTTCCATCCAACTAAATATAACCTAATTTTGGGTATGGATATGAGTGTGCCCCTTCGAAAGATCATCCATGTCGATATGGACGCCTTTTACGCTTCCGTCGAGCAACACGACCGGCCCGAATTGAAAGGAAAACCGGTGGCCGTGGGTGGGGGGTCTAAACGTGGTGTGGTCTCCGCTGCAAGCTACGAGGCGCGAAAGTTCGGGGTACGAAGTGCCATGAGCGGTTATTTGGCCAAAAAGAACTGCCCTGAACTCATTTTCGTCAAACCCAGGTTCGATCGCTATAAAGAAGTGTCGCTCCAAATCAGGAACATCTTTTTCGAGTATACCGACTTGGTCGAACCCCTTTCGCTCGATGAAGCATATTTGGATGTCACTGAAAATAAAAAAGGCAATCCGTCAGCGAGCTTGATCGCGAGGGAAATCAGGAATAAGATTTTCGAAACCACCGGTTTGACCGCCTCTGCCGGTATCTCGATCAACAAGTTCATCGCCAAGGTCGCCAGCGATTACAACAAACCCAACGGGCAAAAGACGGTCAACCCGGAAGAGGTCATCGCCTTTCTCGAGGCGCTTGATATCCGAAAGTTCTATGGGGTAGGAAAAGTCACGGCCGAAAAAATGTACCGTTTGGGGATTTTCACCGGAAACGACCTCAAACAAAAGTCATTGGAGTTCCTGGATACCCATTTCGGGAAAAGCGGTTCGTTTTACTACCATGTGGTCAGGGGCATACACCACAGTGCGGTCAAACCAAAACGTATTCCGAAATCGGTCGGGGCCGAACGCACTTTTAGCGAGAACCTGAGCAGTGAGGTCTTTATGCTCGGAAAACTCGAAAATATCGCCCAAGAGCTCGAAAGACGCTTGCTCAAATCGAAAATCGCCGGTAAAACATTGACCTTGAAAATCAAGTACAGTGATTTCACCTTACAGACCCGAAGCAAGACCTTGCCTTATTATATCGCCAATGGCGACCTCATCCTAGAAATCGCCAAAGAGTTGCTTTATCAGGCCCCCCTTCAGAATTCGGTACGCCTTCTCGGTATCTCCCTGGCCAATTTAAACACCGAGGATAAGAAAAATGAAAACCCACATTCGGAAAATTCGGTTTCGGTCCAATTGAAGTTCGATTTTTAGGGAATATGCGGGAAATAATACCACCGATGTCAAAGTTTGCTTGAAATTTTGCCTAATTTTAAGACCATTCTGCTAACACTGACCGACACACGTGAAAAAAACCAATGTTTCCGAACACATCGTTGACACGGCTAGCCTATTGTTCTACACCAATGGCTACAATGCGACGGGGATCAATGAGATCATCGCCAAAGCCGAAATAGCAAAAGCGACCTTATACCACCATTTCAAATCGAAGGAGGCCATTTGCGTAGCCTATTTGGAAAAGCGACATGCCGCTTTCATGACGGCCCTCAAAGCGACCATCTCACGGAAATCGGAGGGCGGTCAGAAGCTTTTGGGTATTTTCGATTACCTACGTGACCAATATCGCCAAGGCGATTTCCATGGTTGTTGGGCCATTAAGACCTTAGGGGAACTGCCGCCTGACAATGAGCGGATCTTGGCCGTCATCCAACAACAAAAAAAAGAGCTCTTGCTCTATTTGGGGGAAGTGGTGGGCGATAACCTCGCCAACATCTCAAAAGCCGAAACCGAGAAAATATCCGGCGGGCTTTATATGCTATACGAAAGTGCGATTACCGAGAGTCATCTCCACAAAAACGACTGGCCCATACATTTGGCCAAACGCATCGCGCCATCTTTGTTTGCAGAAGTCAAAATGACATAAAAAAACCCGGCCAAATAGCCGGGTATTTTATATGCGATACCCTTTTATTCTACCACCAAAGTGTTGTCGGTGGCCGTCGGGTTCAAAGGACAGAAGTACACATAGGTCCCTTTTTCCAAGGTTGTCGGTTTCGAACTTTGGGTCTCATCGGTACCGACCGGAGCGGTCACATAGGCCGTTTGGATGTGGTTTTCGGGTTTGCTGATATCATCCCCTTGTTTGACCAAAACGAATCCTACATTATGGTCGACGCCCACATTCGAAATTTCGAACGTATAGGTACCTTCTTTTACCGTTAGGCTTTTCTGGGTAAACTCCCCAGGGGTTTGCTCCAATTTGATGACTTTGGCCATACTATCTTGGGCATTGGTGTTGAATGCAACACCGACTACGAATAAAATCGCTAAAACTACTTTTCTCATGATTTACTGTATTTAAATGATTTTTGGGTTCTGTTAAGCGTTGACGGCTTCCAAGGGTTGTGCCACAGGAAAGTCAACGGGTACGTTCGTTGTTTTGTGCAAATAATTCGAGATGGTCTTATCGCCAACCAAAACAATGGTGTCGATCAGGTTTTCCTTGGTCCATCCGGCATTCAGAAAAGCCTCGACGACAACGGCATCGGTCGCACCCCTGTTCTCAGTAATGTTCCTTGCCAATCGTGCCAAAGCGTCAAGCTTGGTGTCAAAGGAGGCTTGACCTGCACGCAATTCCAAGATTTGATCATCGGAAAAGCCGTTCATTTTTCCAATGGCGGTGTGGGCCGACAAACAATAGATACATTGGTTCACTTCGCTCACCGCAAGGTTGACGACTTCTTTTTGCTTAGCGCTCAAAGAGGTTTTGGCATTCGAAAGGGTCAAATAATTTCCCAATGCATTTTCAGAATGGGCATAGGTGGCGTACAAGTTCGGAACGAAACCGACGGCTTTCTCCAAAGTGTCGAAAATGGCCTGGTTATTTGTTGAAACTTCTGCTCTTTTGGGTACGTTGAATGTGCTCATAATCTTTCTTTATGATCAATTAAGATCAGGTTACTATTTATTTTGATTTAATTTTTCTACAAAGGGTTTCTCCGCATCACAGTAGAAATCATGATGGTGCATGCGTTCGCAATGCTGTTCAGCGGAAATGGGTTGTACAACCGTTTTTTTCGCACTTCGAAACAGCGCGATTAAATTGAAAATGGATTGCTGTGTTGCGTTCATTGCTATTGATTTTTAAATTCAATACAAAGATGCAACGGGGATCAAGCGGGATGTTAGGAGGAATTTCCCGAAGGCTTGCCCAAATTTCCCTTAGGCGCCCAAAAAGGGACTTTCGCGGTATTCAGATGGGGTTTTGCCGGTCATTTTTTTGAAGAACCGGCTAAAATGGGCAGGATCGTTGAACCCTAGATCGAAGGCGATTTCTTGGTTCTGCCTATCCGTGAAATGAATCAACCGCTTGGCTTCCAACGCCAAGCGATCTAAGATGATCTGCTGTGGGCTCTTTTGATTGTAGATGGAAAATAAATTCGACAGGGTCTTAGGGGATTTGAAGAGCATTTCGGCGTAATCGCTCACCTTGCGTTTCGATTTGTAGTGCATGTCAACCAAAAAATTGAACTTGCGGATGACCTCGATCTGCTCGTTGTCCAATTGCTTTACGATCAATTGTTCCTTAGCGAGTCGGGTACTCATAATGATCAAACGCTTCAACAGCATCTGCAGCATATCGCCCTGTATCTTATCGGGTGTCGAGAATTCTTCTACGAAAATCTCGAAGAGCAACTCAAATCGTTTCTTTTGATCCGGAGGTATGGTTATAATCGGTACATCTTGGGTTCCGAAGAACAGGATGCCATTGCAAGACACCTCTTGATCATGATCGGAAATACAATAAAACTCCCTATTGAACACGAACGCGGTCAATGGATGCCGGGTTTCATCAAACGACACGTTTTGAAGATAGGTAACCGTTACCAACTGATCAGGGGCTAGATCCAAGGGTTGCCCGTCGATGGTGATCGTGGTCGTCTGGGGGTTTCTATTCCATAAAAATTTGATCGTATTGGCACGTACCGAAAAGCGGTCAACGTCATTTGCAATGTCGTCGGTAAGTCCTAAAATTGCGTTTAATCGATGCTCGTAATACTCATGTTTCATGGATGTTACAGTCAAAAGTTAGAAGCAAGATGCTGCATTTCATCGAATTAGTCCGATTTTTCTGTTTACTCTTACAGCGGGCTTCCAAGGCAATTCGGTCGAATAATTTAAACAGAACTGTTAATCAATCAAAAATATTTTCGCACACATCGGGGTTTTTCTAGTATTGTAGGGAATATGCAGGAAATCCAACATTACGACCGGGCTGCCAAGCGATTCTATGACAGCCACCCTTTTCGGAACCTTCCGGTTTTGGGATGGGATATTTTTTCGGAAGCGTTCACCTCGGTTTGCGAAAACCTAAAGGATGTATCCGTCATCTCCGATATCGCCAAAGAAAATCGATGGGAAAAGAGTGCGCTATTCGAAAAAGAAATCCTTGAGAAGAACCATATCGTTGTGGTGACCGACCCAGAATTGAATATCGTTCACGCCACCACGAACATCATGAAGATGAACGGTTACCATCCTGATGAAATCCTCGGTAAGAAACCGAAGATGTTTCAAGGTGCGGAAACCTGTCAAGAAACGGCCTCCCATATCCGTAAGAACGTGATGGAAAAGCGCCCTTTTGAAGCGGTCATCTTGAATTACCGCAAAGACGGTTCGACCTACAAATGCTGGATCAAAGGTGCACCTATTCGCGACCGCAAAGGTAAGGTGGTCAATTTCATCGCTTTCGAGAAAGAGGTTGCTTAAATTTCGGTCACCCTTAACGTATTGACCATCCCCTTATCCTTAATAGGCATCGCCGCCAGGCTGATGACCATGTCACCTGTAGTGATGAATCCCTTTTCAGCTGCGATCTTATTCACATCCTCAATCGTTTCATCCGTAGAAACGTAACGGTCATAGAAAAAGGCCTTTACCCCCCATAAGAGGTTCAATTGGGTCAAGATCCTGCGGTTGGAGGTAAATACCAAGATATGCGCACTAGGCCTCCACGCCGAAATCTGAAAAGCGGTATAGCCACTATTGGTCAAAGTCGAAATCGCCCTGGCTTGGATTTCATTGGCCATCAACGAGGCATGGTAACAAACCGATTTGGTGATGTACCGTTTGGTTCGGATATGCGGAGGGTTCTGCGGAACGCTGATCAAGTTCGATCCTTCGACACTTTTCAAGATGCTGGTCATTTTCTGGATGACCTGTACCGGGTAATTCCCCACCGAGGTCTCACCGGATAGCATGACGGCATCGGCACCGTCCATGACGGAATTGGCTACATCGTTCACCTCGGCACGGGTCGGGGTAAGGCTGGTAATCATGGTCTCCATCATTTGGGTAGCGATGATTACGGGAATCCTAGCTTTTTTGGCACGAAGCACCAATTGCTTTTGAATCAGGGGCACCTCATGGGCGGGTACTTCAACACCCAAATCACCACGGGCGACCATCAGGCCGTCACAATAAGCAACGATTTTGTCGATATTCTCGACCGCCTCGGGCTTTTCGATCTTAGCCACGATCGGAATCTTATGCTCGGAATGCTCTTTGATCAGGTTTTGAAGATCGATGAGGTCTTGGCTGAATCGTACGAAAGAAAGGGCGATCCAATCGACTTCCATTGAAATGGCGAAAATGGCGTCTTTGACATCCTTTTCGGTCAATGCCGGCAGTGAAATATTGGTGTTCGGTAGGTTGACCCCCTTTTTGGACTTCAAAGGGCCTCCTTGGATCACTTTCGCTTTGACTTCACTTTCCCCATTGCTTGAAACCACCTCGAAAATCAACTTTCCGTCGTCAAGCAAAATCTGTTCCCCGGGGCGAACATCCTGTGGAAAACTAGCATAGTTCATATACACCCGCTCCGCGTCACCTTCAAAAGGTTCTCCGGTGACGAAAAGGATCTCGTCGCCTGGGCTGACCACCACTTCACCTCCCATGACCCCGACGCGCAGTTTCGGCCCCTGTAAATCGGCAAGGATCGAGGTATTGACCTGCAATTCGTTGTTTAGATCACGGATCAGATCGATCCGCTCTTTGACATCTTCATAATTCGCATGCGAAAAGTTGATCCGAAAGACATCGACACCCGCTTCCATCATCTCTTTTAATACCTCCCTTTTACTGGTCGCCGGACCTAGGGTAGCTACGATTTTGGTTTTCTTTTTAGTTGGCATGCTTACAATATTAAATTTCTTCTTGATTTGAGTGAGGCGTGTTCTACTTGGTACGCGGTCACCACTTTTGGAATGGTATTGATTCGGTTCAAAGCCGACTTGACCTTAGATCGGTCATCAGAGGTCACCTTTAAGAAAAAGTCGACTTCTTTGCGTTCTTCTATCAAATAGACGGTTTTTGTCGACATACTCTGGGAGAACAACCCGATAGATCCACTTTCTTCCATGGTCTTTTCGATGTTCTTGTACAACACCCAATACTCTTCAGAAAGATCATCTTGCCATTCGAATACCGGAAAGGCATGGTCCCCGAATTCGATATCACTCTTACAACGATGCAGCCTGAGTCCGACGGTACTGTTCAATTGATAGGCCATTGCATAGCCTTCCAAACCAGTGTGCAAAGCGATCAATTCAAATGAATCGTCATACAATTCAGCCGAAATCTTGTGGGTCGTTACCATTAAAATTTTGCGAATTGTAAATATAGGATTAATACATAAACCTGCCTAAAGGAAGTGATTCTTTACGAAATCAAGGAGTTACGAAAACGATTGAGTTTACTATTTCTTAATGAATCAACTCTCGATTTTATGTTGAAGTGCGAAATAGGCCCGACGTGAAGCCTTTTCTTCGGCCTTTTTTTTCGAAGTAGCCCTAGCCTTGGCCATCACACGCCCATCGATGGAAAGTTTGACCCCGAAATGTTTGAGTTCATCATTTCCGGTATCTTCATAAACATCGTAGTGGAAGTCTTTCTTCTGCTTTTGGCACCACTCGATGACCAAGCTCTTGTAGCTGATTACCTTACCTTCGAGTTGTTCGATATCGACATAGGGGTCGATCACCCGTTCTCCGATAAAGCGTTCGCAAAACCCATATCCTTTATCGAGATAAATGGCCCCGACAACCGCTTCGAATACATTACCGTGAATGTTCTCGCCAAAATGTGACTTCGGTATCCTACTTTGCACGAATTCCAGGAGCCCCAGATCTTTCCCCAATTCATTAAGGTGCTTACGGCTGACGATTTTAGAGCGCATTTTGGTCAAGTAACCCTCATCCCCTTCGGGAACCTCATTATACAGGTGTTTTGAAATGATCGTGCCGAGCATCGCATCGCCAAGAAACTCAAGGCGTTCATAGTTCATCGGGTTTCCGAACTCATCCTTGATGTTCATCGAGCGATGGAGGAAGGCCATTTTATAGATGTCGAGATCTTTGGGTTTAAAGCCCAAGATCCGTTTGATCCCCAAAAAAAAATCCCCATCCGATTTCGAATGGGAACTGAATATTTTGGGTGCGAATTTCATTGAGCTAAATGATCTCTAATCCATTTTTTTAAATAACACACAGGCGTTGTGCCCTCCAAAACCAAAGGTGTTGCTCATGGCAACCCGCACTTCGCGCTCTTGGGCGGTGTTCAAGGTCAGGTTGAGATTAGGATCGATATTCTCATCGACCGTACTGTGATTGATCGTGGGCGGCACCAAATTGTGTTGCATGGCCAATATCGAGGCGATTCCTTCGATAGCGCCCGCAGCACCTAATAGGTGACCGGTCATTGATTTGGTCGAGTTGATATTGATTTTAGAGGCATGGTCTCCGAACACTTTTGAAATCGCTTTCAATTCAGCAACGTCACCAAGCGGTGTCGAAGTTCCGTGGGTATTGATATGGTCAACATCCTCAGGTCGGAGTCCGGCGTTTCTTAGGCAGTTTTCCATGACGCGTACGACCCCTATCCCTTCTGGGTGTGGTGCGGTCATGTGGTAGGCATCACTTGACAAGCCCCCACCGAGTACCTCGGCATATATTTTCGCGCCGCGCGCCTTGGCATGTTCGTAATCTTCCAAGATGAGGGCCCCGGCCCCTTCTCCCAAAACAAAGCCGTCTCGGGTCGCATCAAAGGGTCGCGACGCCGTTTCAGGGCTTTCGTTTCTGGTCGAAAGCGCGTGCATGGCGTTGAAACCGCCCATTCCGGCAATGGTCACCGCCGCCTCGCTACCCCCGGTAACGACCACATCACAGTGGCCCAATCGAATGTAGTTCAGGGCATCTATCATCGCATTTGCAGAAGAGGCACATGCAGAAACCGTTGTATAGTTGGGTCCCATGAATCCATGCTTGATCGAGATGTTGCCAGGGGCGATATCAGCGATCATTTTTGGAATAAAGAAGGGATTGAACCGTGGGGTTCCGTCTCCTTGTGCGTAACCGACCACCTCGTTTTGAAAAGTCTCAAGGCCGCCGATACCAGCACCCCAAACCACTCCGACGCGAAACTTGTCGACCTTCTGAAGGTCCAGTCCGGCATCTTTGATCGCTTCATCCGAAGAAACCAAGGCATATTGTGCGAACCGATCTAGTTTACGGGCCTCTTTTCTATCGAAAAAATCTTGGGGGTTATAGCCCTTAAGTTCGCATGCGAACTTGGTTTTGAATTTTTCGGTATCGAAATAGGTAATTCCGGCAGAGCCGCTCTTCCCGTTTTTCAATCCTTCCCAATAGGTTTTTAAATCCTTCCCAATTGGGGTCAAGGCCCCCAATCCGGTAACTACAACACGCTTTAATTGCATAGCTTTACTTTTAACCTATTTACCCTTAAATTAAAAAAAATTATCCATGCGGATCTTTCCGCATGGATAATTTATGCTCTTTAATAAGATATCATCAATTATTTTGCTTCTTCAATATAGCTAATGGCTTGACCGACAGTAGCGATATTTTCAGCTTGGTCGTCCGGAATCTGAATGTCAAATTCTTTTTCGAACTCCATGATTAGCTCAACAGTGTCCAAAGAGTCGGCACCCAAATCATTGGTAAAGCTTGCTTCTGGAACAACTTCATTTTCGTCAACACCTAGTTTATCAACAATGATAGCCTTTACTCTTGATGCAATGTCTGACATAGTATTATCGTTTTAAAATTTAATCGTTGGCAAAAATATAAAACTTTGGATTAAATACACTATTTGTCGATAAAATGTACTGTAAATTACCGTTTTATAGGTGGGCTACTTAACTTAGCCACCCATACCGAACGCCTTTGCAATAGCTTAAACCGCCCATGAAAAAAATCGTTTTGTTCGCCTCGGGGTCGGGATCGAACGTTGAGAACATCATTAGGTTTTTCAATGACGACCCGTCAGTTACGATCACTTGCGTGCTGACCAATAATCCCAAGGCGAAAGTCCTAGAACGCTGCAAACGCTTACAAGTTCCTACGCTTTGTTTTGATCGCATCGCATTTTCGAAATCATCGGTGGTGCAAGACTTCCTTGGGGCCATCGACCCCCATTTGATCGTGCTGGCCGGTTTCCTTTGGAAGGTGCCCGAAGCCATGGTAACCGCCTTTCCACAAAAAATCATCAACATCCATCCGGCCCTTCTACCACAATACGGTGGAAAAGGGATGTATGGCGAAAACGTACACCGTGCCGTGAAGGACAGTGGCGACACCGAAACCGGCATTACCGTTCACTATGTGAACGAGGCCTATGATGAAGGGGCTGTCATCGAACAGGTGCGCGTTGTAGTGGATAAAGGCGACTCGATCGAAACCATTGCTGCCAAAGTCCACGAACTTGAGTACCGCTATTACCCGAAAGTCATTGCTGAATTATTGGACTCCCATGGCTAAAAAACAAAAGATTTACGTGGTCTGGAAAGGCAAACATCCGGGAATCTTCGATTCTTGGGCAGACTGCAAGGCGCAAATCGAAGGGTTCAAAGGCGCCCAATACAAATCGTTCGCCACTTTCGATGAAGCAAAGAAGGCATTCAACGGCAATTATCTCGAGTATAAGGGAAGTTCTAAAAAACGGCCAACATTGACGCCTGAAGAATTGCTTAAGATCGGCGATCCCAACTTGCATTCGATATCGGTCGATGCGGCTTCAAGTGGGAACCCCGGTAAAATGGAGTATCAAGGTGTCGATACCGGAACGAAAAAAGTGTTGTTCAAACAAGGCCCATTCGAACAAGGCACCAATAATATCGGTGAGTTTTTGGCGATCGTGCATGCCTTGGCCTTCTTGAAAAAGAAAGACAGTGATCGCCTGGTTTACACCGATTCGCGAATCGCCATGGGTTGGGTCCGTAAAAAACAGTGCAAGACCAAACTTGTACCCAACGCCAAAAACGCCGATGTCTTCACCCTCATCAAAAGAGCGGAAGCCTGGTTGAAATCCAATTCGTACAAGACGCCGGTGGTGAAATGGGAGACCAAGGCTTGGGGTGAAATACCTGCTGATTTTGGGAGGAAATAGTTCATTTTATTACGGTATATTTGCAGCAAATTTGAACGGATGGGCAAACTTTTGATCGTTGGCAGCTTGGCCTTCGATGAGATTGAATCCCCTTTTGGGAAAACAGGTAAAATATTAGGCGGTGCCGCTACCTTTATCGGCCTGGCCGCTGCCCAGTTCAAAGTCGAATCGGCCATAGTTTCGGTCGTTGGTGAAGACTTTCCAGGCAGTTACCTCGATCTATTGAAGAACAAGGGCATTGACCTTAACGGCGTTGAGATCGTCAAAGGGGGCAAAACCTTTTATTGGAAAGGGAAATACCACAACGATTTGAATTCAAGGGATACCTTGGTGACCGAGTTGAATACGCTCGCCGATTTCGACCCGATCGTACCCGCTCACTTTAAGGACGCCGATATCGTACTGTTGGGCAATCTGCATCCGAACATCCAATTGGGGGTTATCGAGCAGATGGAAACCCGGCCGAAACTCATCATCCTCGACACCATGAATTTTTGGATGGACAACACTTGGGACGAACTGTTGGCCGTTATCGAAAAAATCGACGTCATTACCATCAATGATGAGGAAGCCCGCCAATTGACCGGCGAGTACTCCCTGGTGAAGGCCGCCCAAAAGATCCATACCATGGGTCCAAGTTATGTGGTGATCAAGAAAGGGGAAC
The DNA here is from genome assembly GCA_013214065.1 of Flavobacteriaceae bacterium. GTDB lineage: Bacteria > Bacteroidota > Bacteroidia > Flavobacteriales > Flavobacteriaceae > Flagellimonas_B > Flagellimonas_B algarum. The sequence continues at coordinate 94,247 of JABSPK010000007.1, read as the reverse complement.
ACGGCGCCTTGTTGTTCAAGGATGAGCAAATTTTCTTTGCCCCTGCCCTACCGTTGGAAGAGGTTTTCGATCCGACCGGTGCCGGGGATACTTTTGCGGGAGGGTTTGCCGGATACTTGGCAAGTACGAGCAACATCTCTTTCGAGAATATGAAGAACGCCATCATTTACGGATCGAACCTGGCCTCGTTCTGTGTCGAACGTTTCGGTACCGAACGCATGGAACGGCTAGAAAAGGAGGAAGTCGATTCGAGGTTGCAACAGTTTAAGGAATTGACGCAATTCAATATCGAATTGGAATAACAATACGCCCTGATCCGTCAGGGCTTTTTTGATTTTATTACATGAGCGACGCCATTAAGCACGAGTGCGGTATTTCATTGATCCGGTTGTTAAAACCTTTGGAATACTACAAAGAGAAATACGGGACCGCATTTTACGGGGTAAACAAAATGTACCTCATGATGGAAAAGCAGCACAACCGTGGTCAAGACGGTGCTGGTTTTGCGAGCATCAAATTGGATATGGCCCCTGGGGAACGTTACATGAGCAGGGTGCGTTCGAGCAAGCAACAACCCATACAGGATATTTTCGCCCAGATCAACGATCGCATCAACAATGCCATTGCCGATCATCCACAATATTGGGACGATGTGCAAATGCAGAAAAAACACATCCCCTATATCGGTGAATTGCTTTTGGGGCATGTACGATACGGTACCTTCGGAAAGAACAGCATTGAAAGTGTGCACCCGTTCTTAAGGCAGAACAATTGGATGCACCGTAACCTAATCGTGGCGGGCAACTTCAATATGACCAATGTCGATGAGTTGTTCGACAACTTGGTCGACTTGGGGCAGCACCCCAAAGAAATGGCCGATACCATAACGGTCATGGAGAAAATCGGGCACTTTTTGGACGACGCCGTAGCCAAACTTTATAAAGAGATCAAAAAAGAAGGGTATAGCAAAAAGGAGGCCTCACCCCATATCGCCGAGCGATTGAACATCGCCAAGATCCTGAGGAAATCATCCAAGAATTGGGATGGTGGCTATACTATGGGCGGAATGATGGGACACGGGGATGCCTTCATGCTCCGAGATCCTTCCGGTATTCGCCCCTGCTATCATTACCAAGACGACGAAGTGGTAGTCGTCGCTTCGGAGCGGCCGGCCATACAAACCGTTTTCAATGTGGATTACGACGCCGTGCAAGAATTGGAACCCGGCCATGCCCTGATCATCAAGAAGAGCGGAAAAGTGACGGTTTCCCGAATATTGGAACCCCGTGAGCGCAAAGCCTGTTCGTTCGAACGCATCTATTTTTCAAGGGGAAGCGATCTTGAGATCTATGAAGAACGCAAGCTTCTGGGCAAATTGGTATTTCCCGATATTTTGAAAGCTATCGACAACGACCTTAAAAACACGGTGTTCTCTTATATCCCGAATACGGCCGAAACCTCGTTTTTCGGAATGGTCAAAGAAGCACAGAACTACCTCAACAAGCGAAAAGAAGAACAGATTCTCGCTTTGGGTCCGAACATGACCAAAGAAGAGCTGCATCGCATATTGGCAGAACGACCACGTATTGAAAAAGTAGCCATCAAAGACGCAAAACTTCGTACGTTCATTACCCAAGACAGTAGTCGTGACGACCTGGTGGCCCACGTTTACGACATTTCATACGGGTCGGTCGGTGAAGATGACAACCTGGTGATTATCGACGACAGCATCGTTAGGGGCACCACTTTGAAAAAAAGCATCCTTAGGATGTTGGATCGACTGCATCCCAAGAAAATAGTGGTCGTCTCTTCGGCGCCACAGATACGCTATCCTGATTGTTATGGGATCGATATGGCGAAACTGGAGGATTTCGTCGCCTTTAAAGCGGCACTGGAGCTCCATAAGGATCGCAACACGACTTCGGTCATCGATTCGATCTATGCCAAATGCCTCGAACAACGGGATTCGAAAGACAAGGATGTCATCAACCATGTGAAAGAGCTATACGCGCCCTTTACCGCAGAGGAAATCTCAGCGAAAATCGGAGAAATCCTTAGTCCACGGGAAATCGGAGCCGAAGTCCAGATCATCTACCAGACCATTGAGCATCTTCACGCTGCATGTCCTAAAAATCTAGGGGATTGGTACTTTACCGGAGACTACCCGACACCTGGAGGAAACCGGGTCGTAAATAGGGCATTTATCAACTTTTACGAGGGTAAAAATCAACGGGCGTATTGAAAAATTCCCTTTTTGGGTGTTTTGTCGATGAAAACGAACCTTTCACCGTGTTTTTAACATTTCGAGAGCGAACCGGATTACTTTTAAGTCTACCATAGCAGAAGTAGGTTAAGTTCATGGTAAGATTTGGGGCAAAAAAGGTGGAGCAATCTCCACCTTTTTTATTTTCCTTCGTTTTTCCTCATTCGTTGTACTCCTTTTCCCAACAAATTATAGTCCAATTTTCTTGGTGTGTATTTCAACTGAATTAAAGGGCTTTTGTCTAAAAGAATTCAGCGATCCCCGGCCTTGGGATACATTTGGAGAACCATAGCATAAGTAGGTTAAGTTCATGGTAAGATTTGGGGAAAGAAGGCGGATATCTATCCGCCTTCTTTATGTTTGAAAGCCAACGAATTATCCTTTGAATTCGATTCCTTTTAGCTTCATTGCGGTCTTTCTCCCTTCAAAAATTTCCTAAAATTCTTTTGTTATTTCCCACAATACCAGTAATTTAGTTTTGCCATAGCATAAGTAGGTTAAGTTTATGGTAAGATTTGGGACGAAAAGGGTGGGAGCTTTCCCGCCCTTTTCTATTGGGGTCATCCCAACTTGCACCAATAAAAAACGCAGCAAAATGCTGCGTTTAATTTCTTACAATAAGATATCGGAAATCTTACTTCGAAGCTTCGTAATTTGCTGAAACCTTGTCCCAGTCGATCACGTTGAAGAATGCCGCGACATAATCGGGTCTTCTGTTTTGGTAATTTAGGTAATAGGCATGTTCCCATACATCAAGACCTAAAATCGGATGGCCATCACAACCGGCTCCGGGCATTAACGGATTGTCTTGGTTAGGGGTCGAACAAACTTCGACAGTTCCTCCCTTGTTCACGCATAGCCAAGCCCACCCTGATCCAAAACGGGTACCTGCTGCGGCACTGAATCTCTCTTTGAACGCATCGAACGAACCAAAGGCGCTATTGATGGCATCGGCCAATGCACCACTAGGCTGCCCTCCTCCATTGGGAGACATCACTTCCCAGAAAAGACAATGGTTGTAAAACCCACCACCGTTGTTCCTCACGGCTCCGTTGGTCATATCCAAATCCGTCAAGATCGCTTCGATATCCTTTCCTTCAAGATCGGTTCCGGCGATCGCGCCGTTCAATTTGGTGGTATATCCATTGTGATGCTTGATATGGTGTATTTCCATGGTCCGGGCATCGATATGGGGTTCCAATGCATCATAAGCATAGGGAAGTTTTGGTAATTCAAAAGCCATAATATCGATATATTTAGTTAGTACTATGTTCAACAAAAATACAGTTTTAACAAACAAGGCTTGCTAAAAGATTTGTTAACAACCTGATAAGATTCCGTACTTTGCAATAAACTCTTAGTGGATAAAAGGTTCCTCATTTTCAATGCTTCGGCCGGCTCGGGTAAAACCTACCAATTGACCAAAACCTATCTGGTCAAACTATTGCGGCCACAAGGGCAACAACCTTATCGGGAACTCTTGGCCATAACCTTCACCAACAAGGCGGTGGCCGAAATGAAAGAACGGATCCTCGACAATCTTTTCGCCTTCGGGCAAGACCCACTACCTGCCAAGAACAGGTCGATGTTCGATGAAGTCAAAAAAGAACTTGACCTGACCGATGAAGCCCTTCGGGCCAAAGCCAAATACAGTTTAAAATCCTTACTCCACAACTACGGGTTTTTCGAGGTATCGACCATTGACAAGTTCAACCACAGGATCATCAGGACCTTTGCCCGGGATCTCGGGGTCGCACAAAATTTCGAGGTCGAATTGAACGTTGAGCGCCTGTTGCAGGAAGCGGTGAACGATTTACTGATAGCTTCCGGTGAGGATATGGACGTCACTAGACTGTTGCTGGAGTTTTCACTTGAAAAGATCCAGCAGGGTAAAAGCTGGAACATCGCTTTCGATTTGGAAGCCATGGGCAAAATCCTCTTTCAAGAAAACCATCAAGGCCCATTGGCCCTTATACAGCAAAAAGGATTGGCACGATTCATCGCCCTCAGAAAAAAGCTGGCTGAACGCGTCAAGACCTTGCAACAACAAATGCGAAATTGGGCCGAAGAAGCCTTGGCCCTCATCGATGAAAATGGACTCGAGGCCTCTGACTTCAATCGGGGGGCCTTCCCAAAGTTCATGGAGACCATCAAAAACGGGAACTTTCAAATCGATTTCAAAGCCGTATGGAAACAAGAATTCGACTCCCAGCCCCTGTATGCCAAAAGTAAACCTGAACCTATCAAGGCCAAGCTGGATGCCTTGCATCCTCGATTAACGCATATTTTCAATTCCATCAAACAAAGTCACTACACCTTGGCGTTTCTGATGAATTGCCAAAAGAACTTGGTGCCCTTGGCTTTGCTATCCGAAATCGGGAAAATGGTCGAGAAGATTAAAATTGAAAACGGGATCCTTCCGATCTCGGAATTCAACTCCCTCATTTCAAAACAGATCAAAGGACAACCTGCCCCTTTCATCTATGAACGCCTGGGCGAAAAGTTCCGGCACTACTTCATCGACGAGTTCCAAGACACCTCCAAATTGCAATGGAACAACTTGATACCACTTATCGCCAATGCCCTTGAAAGCGAGGATGAGCGTGGTGAACCGGGATCATTACTTCTCGTGGGCGATGTGAAGCAATCGATCTATCGATGGCGAGGGGGCGATCCCGAGCAATTCTTGGCCTTGAACCAATCGTTGGAAAATCCGTTTCAGCTCGATCCCCAAATCACGGTATTGAAAACGAACTGGCGCAGTCATGATGAGATCATCGATTTTAACAACAACTTTTTCAAAGGGGTGGCCGAACAACTCGAATCCCCTTCACATCGCGCTCTTTTCAGTCAAACCACCTTTCAAGAATCGAACGGTCGCCCAGGCGGCTATGTTGAACTGAATTTCGTGGGTGCCGACCCTGAGACCACTGAAGATGCCCATCTCGCAAGAGTTGCAGACCGAATTGCCCATCTGCTCGATTTGGGCCATGCGCTCCACGACATCTGTATTTTGATCCGTGAAAACAGGCGGGGTCCCATTTTGGCGAACTCCCTGATTGAAAAGGGGATACCGGTCATCACCGCCGATTCGTTATTGCTGAAAAACAGCCAAGAAGTGCTCTTTTTGGTCGGTTTGTTGCGATTGATCCAAGCGCCTTCCGAAATGGAAGTCCGATTCGATCTATTGCGTTTTTTAGCGAAAGCCCATCACCAAGTCCACGACTTCATTGCTGCGACCTTGCCCATCCTTCCGGATCATTTGAAAACCGTTTATGGGTTCGACCTCGCCAAAGTCGGGTCGAAAGAAGTCTTGGATATTCTTGAAGAGGCCATCCTAAAATTCAATTTGATCCAAGATTCGAATGCCTATATCAACGCCTTACTTGATGAGGTTGCCCTTCCGAACCGAACGACTGATAGCCTCTATGGATTCCTTCAATATTGGGATCGGAATAAAGATCAACTGGCATTGCCCACCCTCGAGGGAAAAGCGGCGGTTCGGATCATGAGCATCCACAGGGCAAAAGGCCTTGAGTTCCCCTTTACGATTTTTCCGTATGCCGATACGGTCATCGCCGATCGGAAAAAAGCGAATAAATTATGGGTTCCCTTAGCATCCGAACAATTCGAAGGTTTCGATGAATTTCTTGTCAATGCTTCAACAGAACTACCCGAAGTCTCTGAATCGATTGCCGAAATCGCCAAAGTCGAACAATGGAAGTCGCAGTTAGATGATCTTAATGTCCTTTACGTGGCTTGTACCAGGGCCATCAAAGGCCTTTTTGTGATCTCAACCCAGCCTTCACCGAAAAACAGCGGCAGTATGGGCTATGCCCAACTTTTCGAAGGTTTTGTCAAAACACAAGGCCGATATGAGCCCGGTACCCCATCGTATCGATTCGGTCAACTGAGCAGGAACAAGGCACCAACCCATTCTACTGAAGCCGTGACACCTATACCTTATATATATACCCTTGCGAATCAAGATCGTTTCAATGCCTGGGTCGCCACTTCCGAAAAGGTTACCGCTACACGTCAAGAAGCCCTAGAACACGGCAGTTTGCTACACCGTATGCTAGGGGATGTATATTCGGTTTCGGATTTGGAGCCCGTGCTCAACAGATTCCAGGTGCCCAATGATCGGTTAGGGATAATCCGAAACATCCTTACGGAAGTGATCGTTCACCCTACCTTGGCACCCTTCTTTACCGAAGGCCTGGAAGTTTACAATGAGCGCGAGTTGTTACTTGAGGATGGGAATGTCTTACGGCCGGATAAGATGGTCTTCTTTGGAAAGCGGGCAACGGTCATCGACTACAAAACGGGCGAGGCCTCACCCTCGCATCGAAATCAAATCGAAACCTATGCCGATATTCTTACAAAAATGGGGTACTTTGTCGAACACAAAATCTTGGTTTATCTAAACGAAACGGTGAACCCTTTATTGGTATAAACATGTACGGAAAAATAAAAGCACATTTACAGGCCGAACTCGACGGAATCGAAGAAGCCGGTCTATTCAAGAAAGAACGCGTCATCGTATCACCACAAGATGCGGTAATCAAGATAGCGACCGGTGAGGAGGTCATCAACTTCTGCGCCAACAACTATCTTGGTCTTTCTTCGCATCCTGAAGTTATCGAAGCGGCAAAGGCCACTTTGGATTCCCATGGTTTTGGCATGTCTTCGGTGCGGTTCATCTGCGGCACACAGGACATCCATAAAGAGCTTGAGGCCAAGATAGCCTCCTTCTACAAAACGGAGGATACGATTTTATATGCGGCGGCTTTTGACGCCAATGGTGGGGTTTTCGAACCTTTATTGACGGCCGAAGACGCCATTATTTCAGACTCCCTGAACCACGCTTCGATCATTGACGGGGTACGCCTTTGTAAAGCGAAAAGGTATCGGTATCGCAACAACGATATGGATGATCTGGAAACCCAATTGGAGCAAGCCAATACCGACGGTGCACGATTCAAGATCATCGTAACCGATGGGGTTTTCTCCATGGATGGACTATTGGCCCCCCTTGACCAAATCTGTGACCTGGCCGATAAGCATGACGCCTTGGTGATGATCGACGAATGTCACGCTGCCGGCTTCATCGGCGGTACCGGTCGCGGTACACTTGAAGAAAAAGGTGTCATGGAACGCATCGATATCATTACGGGAACTTTAGGAAAAGCCTTAGGTGGGGCGATGGGTGGGTATACCACCGGTAAAAAGGAAATCATCGAAATCCTCCGGCAGCGGTCACGACCTTATCTATTTTCAAATTCCCTGGCACCGGCCATAGTCGGGGCGTCGATCAAAGTATTCGACATGCTGGAAAACGATACCAGCTTGCGCGATCGCCTCGAATGGAATACCGCATACTTCAAAAAAGGGATGAAAGAAGCTGGATTCGATATCATCGATGGCGACAGTGCCATTGTACCGGTGATGCTATATAACGCCAAGCTGTCACAACAAATGGCCGATATGTTGTTGGAAAAGGGCATCTATGTCATCGGCTTCTTTTATCCGGTGGTTCCTAAGGAAAAAGCCCGGATTCGGGTGCAGTTATCGGCTGCCCATAATCAAGCGCATTTGGACAAAGCAATCGCCGCTTTTGTTGAAGTTGGAAGGGCTTTAAAAATCGTTTAACGGTACGAAATAATCCATGTAATGCACCAAAAAAAATGAGAAATTGATTTTGTTAATAGTTCTTAACAACTTACATTTGCAGCTGATAAACACTTAAACTTAAAATTTTGAACATGAAACATCTTAGCAAATTTTTAGTTGTTGCCTTACTTGTTCTGGGCTTAAACAACCTACAAGCGCAAGACGAAAATAACCCTTGGCAGGTGAGCATAGGTGTCAACGCGATCGACGTTTATCCTACCAATGACAACTCTGCTGCTTACCCAACAGGCAATTTGTTTGAAGAGTACTTCAACGCCAACGACCACTGGAACATCATTCCTTCTTTGTCGTATGTATCCGTTTCCCGTTACGTGGGTGATGGTTTCTCAGTAGGCGTTCGTGGGTCTTTGAACAGAATCGACAAGTTGGGCGATGTAGAAGCCGATGATTTGTCACACTACGCTATTGATGGTACGATCAAATACAACTTTTTAAAGAACACCAAATTGGATCCATTCGCTGAAATCGGTGGTGGATATACTTGGGTCGATGAAATCGGAGCCGGTACCTTCAATGGAGGTCTTGGTTTCAACTACTGGTTCAACGACAATGTCGGTGTAACCGTTCAAACCCAATACAAGCATGCCTTCGAAGATTATGGTGTAAAGCACTTCCAACATTTGGCTGGTGTTAGCATCCGTTTCGGTGGTACCGATACCGATGGTGACGGCATCTACGACAAAGACGATGCTTGTCCAGAAGTTGCTGGTTTGGAAGCTTTCAACGGATGTCCTGATTCTGACGGTGATGGCATCGAAGATGGAAAAGATAGCTGCCCTGACCAAGCTGGTTCAAAAGAAATGAACGGATGTCCTGATGCTGATGGCGATGGTATTGCCGACAAAGACGACGCTTGTCCTAACGAAGCTGGTACAGCCGCTTTAGCCGGATGTCCTGATGCTGACGGTGACGGTGTTGCTGACAAAGATGACGATTGCCCAAGTGAGGCAGGTCCTGCTGAAAACAAAGGTTGCCCATGGCCAGACAGCGATGGTGACAGCGTTCTTGATAAAGACGACCAATGTCCTCAAGTTGCTGGAACTGTTGCCAACAACGGATGTCCAGAAGTAACTGAAGAAGTTCAAAAGCAATTGAACGACTACGCAAGAACTATCTTGTTCGACACTGGTAAGTCTTCAATCAAAGCTGAGTCAACTTCAGTAATGGTAGACATCATCCAAATCTTGAACGAGTACCCAACTGCTAAGTTTACCGTAGAAGGTCACACTGATAGCGTTGGTAGTGCTAAATTGAACCAATCACTTTCTGAGTCAAGAGCAAATGCCGTAAGGGATTTCTTGATCGACAAAGGAATTGGAGCTGACCGATTGAGCGCCATCGGATACGGTGAAGACAAGCCAATCGCTACCAACAATACAAGAGCTGGTAGAACCCAAAACAGAAGGGTTGAAATCAACCTTGTGAAGTAAGTTTAAGTAAGAGTATCTCCTTATAACTTTAAGCCTCGGCATTTTGCCGGGGCTTTCTTTTTGACCCCATGCGAACGAAACCATTCCTTGAAACGATCATCGACCGGATTTGGAACGACAGATCCAACTTCAGTGGTTTGGTATTCGTTGTACCCAGCATCAGATCAGGAACCTTTCTTAGGAAATACATTGCCAATTACCTGGATGCTCCGATAATCGCCCCAGAAATAAAGAGTATCGAAGCGTTTATCGCGGAGATTTCAGGCTTGGACCCCATCGCCAACACCTTTTTGCAATTCGAGTTGTACGAAGCGTATCTCGAATCCGACATCCCTGAAAAGGAAAATCTCGAAAGCTTTCTTAAGTGGGGGCAACTTCTCTTGGCTGATTTCAATGAAATCGATAGGCATTTGATCGATTCCAAAACCTTGTTTTCTTATTTGGCGTCAGCGAAACGATTGAACGAATGGGGCGTACAAGCGGAATCGAACAGTTTGGTCTCGAATTACCTTCGGTTTTGGGAAAGCCTAAGTCCCTTGTATGATCGCTTTGTCAGTGCGTTGATTGACAAATCCGCAGGACATCAGGGACTGCTGTACCGAAAAGCGTATGAAAATTGCGATGCTTACCTTGAACGTCAAGGTGGTTCCAGCTTCGTTTTCATTGGGTTCAATGCATTGAATACGTCTGAACAACGCATCCTTCAGAAATTTCTGGAACATCCCAACAACAGCATTTACTGGGACACCGATCGCTATTTCCTGAACGACCCACAACATGACGCCTCCTATTTTATCAGGAAATACCAAAGGGAATGGCCCTTTTTAAAAAACAATGCCCTGCAAGGAGTCTCGGCACATTACCTCGAACCGAAACACATGGAGGTCATCGGCATTCCCAAATACGTTTCACAAGCAAAGTATGCCGGTTCCCTTTTGGCCAGGCTCCACGCACAACGAAAGCATCTTGACAAGGTCGCTTTGGTCTTGGCCGATGAAGCCCTATTGCCGGCATTGATGAACGCCCTTCCGGAGCATATCGGCCCGGTGAACATCACCATGGGATACCCCGTCGAACGTACCGCTGTGTATCGCATGCTAAGTGATTGTCTGGCTTTTCAGTTAACCAAGACCAAGAAGGGTTGGCGCTATACCGATTTGCTACAGGTTTTAGGGAACCCCTTGATGGCACAGCTCATCGAGATCCATCAAAAGGGCTTGGTCAGCGCCTTGGAACGTCTCGTCCACTCAGGAAACTCGGTTTTTGTTGATCAAGACCAATTGAAAAGGCTGGTTGCTGAAGAAAATGATTTCCTACAACGGTTGTTCATAGGGCCGACCACCCTCGGACCTCGGCTTTTTATTGAGATGGCCTATGGGATGCTGGTCGATCTTGAAGCTAAAGGGATTCTCGAAGGCCCTTTTCAAATGGAAAGTCATCGGCAACTAAGGGCCATTTTAAAATCACTTGAGGAAGCCTTGGCCAACTATCCCGCACTCCTAACCCTAGCCGCACTCAAACCGCTGTTGGATGCCCATGTGGCTTCGGCACGAATACACTTTAAAGGCGATCCCTTTAAAGGACTCCAAATCATGGGGATGCTAGAAACCCGTTCCTTGGATTTCGAGACGGTCATCCTTTGTTCCGTAAACGAGGGTATACTCCCTAGTGGCAAGAACATGAATTCCTTTATCCCATATGATATCAAAAAGGAATTCGCGCTCCCGACCCATAAAGAAAAAGACGCTATATATACCTACCATTTCTACCGCTTGCTCCAAAGGGCCAAAAACGTCTATTTGACCTATAATACCGAGGCCGATGTCTTGGAAAGCGGTGAGAAAAGTAGATTGCTCTCACAGTTGTTGACCGATACCGCCATCCCTTGGCAAATTACCCATCGCAAACTTTCACCACGTGTTCCTTACCAAAATACCCCATTGAAGGAAATACCAAAAACCGATGCGATGGTGCTTGCTTTGCACCAATTCGGTGAAAAAGGATTCTCTCCCTCATCCCTTGCGACCTACATCCGCAATCCCATGCAATTCTATAGGCAATACCTCCTGGGCATCAAGGAAATCGAAAGCATTGAAGCCACCATTGCCCCGAACACCTTTGGCACGATCATCCACGATAGTTTGGAAGACCTGTATCGCCCTTATGTTGGCACCACCATCACCGAACGCGCCTTGGATACCATAGAAGCGTCCTTAGTAAAGGTTGTTAGTGACCACTTCAACGCATTTTTTCCGAACAACGGAGCCCGCAAAGGCAAAAACCTCATCGCCTTTGAAGTGATCCTGACCTACGTTTCCCGTTTGGTCGCCTTTGACCGAGAACGTGTCACAAAAGATTCCATCCATTTGATCGCTGTTGAAACTGGTTATGAAACCGGACTATCATTGCCCGGAATTCCAAATCCTGTTCGATTGAAGGGAAAAATCGATCGCATCGAATCGATCAATGGCCAAACGGTCATTTTGGACTATAAAACCGGGAACGTGCTTCCAAGTGCAACGGAAATCGTCGGTTTCGAAGATGCGTGCTCCGACCCAAAAAAAGATAAGGCACTGCAGTTAATGTGCTATGCCCTATTGTTCAATGCGCAGCATCCCGACACCCCGCTTTCCGCTGCTGTGGTTCCGATAAAAGACCTTCAAAAGGGCCTTCGCTACTTCGCGACCAAGTCTTCAACACATTCAAGAACGAAGGAGCGTCTTATCGACCAAGAGGTCATCTCAAGTTTCAGCGAGCAGTTAAAGCAATTGATTTTGGCCATTTTCGACCCGAACACCCCGATTTGCGATTTGGAAGAATGATCACTTCAAATCAGGCCGGCTAGGCCGTACTTCAACCTTACTTGGTAAGGTCCTTGGATTCATTTTAAGCAGATCGACCACGATTTGGCCCAAATCCTCAGGTTGGATTTTCCATGCATCCTTTTCAGAAGGTTCGTTGCCATTGAAATACGTTGCTACACTGCCGGGCATGATGGTGGATACCTTGATCCCATATTGTCTAAGATCTAACATGGCAGCTTGCGTAAAACCTACCAAACCGAACTTGCTCGCATTATATCCTGCCCCTTTGGCGAAGAAATTCGTGCCCGCAAGACTGGCGATCGACAAGTAATAGCCTTGGCTATTTTTCAAAGCCGGAACCGCAGCTTTCAAGGTATGGAATGCCCCGCTTAGGTTCGTCGCGATCATTTGGTCCCAAGCTTCCAACGAAAGCTCATCTACCGCTGCGAAATGCCCCACTCCGGCATTGGCGATTACCACATCCAAAGCATCCCAAGTCTCCAAAATGCGACTAACCGCTGCTTCCTCTTGTTCGAAAACCGATACGTCAGCCACCAGATATAGCACCCTTTCTTGACCCAACAGCTTGGTGGCCGCCTCCAAGGAGTGTTCTGAACGGGCACTAATGGCCACCTTCATACCCATATCCAATAAGGCCTGGGCAATTCCCAGTCCGATACCCTTACTGCCTCCGGTGATGTAAGCAACTTTTCCTTCTAATCCTCCCATAATATAACCGCATAAAAAAAGCCATCCATAAAGACGGCTTTGGTGGAGAATACCGGATTCGAACCGGTGACCTCTTGCCTGCCAGGCAAGCGCTCTAGCCAACTGAGCTAATCCCCCAGAGTGCGCAAAGGAAATACATTTTGAACAAGTATCAAAATGTGTTTTGGCTTAATCCTTTTTTACGCTCAAAACCAAAACAGGTACCGGAACGTAAAATTCCGATTTCAACACCGTACTCTTTTCCCAGAGCTTTTTGAAAAAGCCGCGTTTCCTTCTGAAAACACAGAGCAAATCCGGATGCTTGGTTTCAAAATGTTGCAATACCCCTAGATAGGTGTTCGCATTGTCACTGATCGTCAAATTCTTGCTCAGATCAAGCAGGGCCGTATTTATCTGAAGGTCGGCCTCCGAATATCCCGGGGTTTTGACCAACAACAGATTGACCTCAGGCTTATGTTTGTTCACGATGGAAATCAAAGGATGCAGGACTTTATTGCGTTTCAAAATCCCGGATTTAAAAGCCGTCAATACCGTTTCGACAGGTTTGTATTGTGTGCCCTTCGGGACGATTAGCGTAGGTATATTGGTTTCCTTGACGATACGCCCTGAGGTGTTGCCCAAATACAGTGCCTCGTTGATGTCATTACTACGCGGGGCGATAACGATCAGGTCGATGTCCAACTCCTTATCGATTTCCAACAAACCATCGATGATATCCCCATTGTACGTGGCGATGTTGATATCGACCCCTTTGGTGTCGATATCGGCAATCAATTCTTTGATATGTTGCCGGCTATTGGTCGCTACTTTCCGCTCGATGTTGGCCAAATTCCCTGCTCCTGAACTCACAGAAAACACATCCATGACATAAACCTTTGATCCGAAATCGGCCGCGAAGTCGATAGCGTATTTCAGGGTCTCAATGGAATCGGGAGAGGTCCCTACGGGTACCAAAATATTGTTCATTGCTTGGTTGTTACGTTAATACTCTAAATTTACAATTTAATCGAAAGCAATCATATGATACGACGTGCAAAGATACCCGAAATCGATGATATTCTTGCAATTACGAGGGCGTGTGCCCGTTTCATGAGTGCGAATGGCATTGATCAATGGAACGAACATTACCCCTCGCGTTCGGCCTTTGAAACGGACCTTGCCCAAGAAGCCCTATTCGTGAAAATCGAAAATTCGGAGCTTATCGGGGCCATAGTCGTTTCTGAACATATGGATGCCGAATACCATGCGATCGATTGGCTGACGGAAAACGATCGAAATGCCTATATCCATCGCGTCTGTATCCATCCAGACCACCAAGGAAAAGGACATGCCCGTCAATTGATGGATTTCGCCGAGCAACAAGCCCGCCAAATGGGATGCGTTTCAGTACGTCTGGATACCTTTTCCTTGAATACCCGCAACCAACGATTTTACGAGGCCCGAGGCTACCAGAGACTGGGGGATGTGTATTTCCCCAAGCAAAGCGCGGCCCCCTTCCACTGCTACGAATTGCTTTTATAACCCAAGCCCATGGCCCAAAGCGGAATTACCTTCAAATCCATCAACCAATTAGCGGTTCCGGCCACCATATCAGGAATCGCCGAACCCCTGTTGTCGATCACCGATACGGCAATCGTCGGCAACATTCCCGTTGATGGATTGGAATCCTTGGCCGCAACCGGAATCGTAGGCTCCTTTCTTTCCATGATGATATGGGTACTGGGCCAGACCCGTAGTTCGATTTCGGCCATTATCTCACAATATTTAGGTGCCGGAAAATTGAAAGAAGTCGAAAACCTTCCGGCCCAAGCCATATTCTTCAATATCTCGCTCAGCATCGTCATATTGGTGTCGACCTTATTCTTCATCGAAGATATTTTTCGGCTTTTCGAAGCCTCGGGCAAGCTGCTTGATTTCTGTGTATCCTACTACGGTATCCGCGTATGGGGCTTTCCATTGACCTTGTTCACTTTTGCAGTTTTCGGGATATTCAGGGGCTTACAAAACACCTACTACCCCATGGTCGTGGCATTGATCGGAGCCGGTTTGAATATCGTTCTAGACCTGGTCTTGGTCTATGGCATCGACGGCATCATACCTCCATTGTACCTTGAAGGGGCTGCCTGGGCCAGCCTGATATCACAGGCTGTCATGGCGCTTTCGGTTTTCGTTTTGTTCAAGAAAAAGACCGATCTCAGCCTACGTTTGCGGTTTCCTTTGAACAAAGAACTCAAACGATTGGTGTTTATGAGCTTGAACTTATTCGTCAGGGCCATTTCGTTGAACGTGGCCTTGATCTTGGCCGTTCGGGAAGCCACCGCCTTAGGAGATCGTTTTATCGGCGCGCACACCATTGCCATCAATCTGTGGCTGTTCGCCGCCTTCTTCATCGATGGTTATGGCGCTGCCGGCAATAGTATGGGTGGAAAATTATTGGGTGCGAAAGATTATGCAGGCTTATGGTCCTTAGCTAAAAAAATCATTACCTACGGCCTGGTCGTCAGTCTGGTCTTGATGCTCTTGGGATTTGTATTCTATTACCCGCTAGGACGCATTTTCTCGAACGAAGCCATCGTTTTGGACACCTTTTACGGTATTTTCTTTATCGTGATCCTAGGGCTGCCCATGAACACCTTGGCTTTTGTTTTTGACGGATTGTTCAAAGGGCTCGGAGAGATGAAATACTTACGCAACGTTTTGCTTGGGGCCACCTTCCTTGGTTTCATTCCCACCTTATACGTCGGACAGTATCTAGGATGGGGTTTTTATGCCATTTGGATGGCTTTCGTGGTGTGGATGGCGATCCGGGGAGGTGCGCTGGTAGTGAAGTTCCGACGAAAATTCAAACCCTTGCTTCAAAACCCGTAATTTTGATGGAAATCGAATATTATGGGCACCGAAAGACCGAACGGCAGTCTTTATACTAAAATCGCCAACCGAATAGCGATCATCGAATTCGGCCATCCGGCAAGTAATTCCTTCGTTTCCGAATTGTTGGATCGTCTTGTTGCAGAAATCGAAAAGATTTCCGATGATCCCGATGTGAACGCCATCCTATTGAAATCGGAAGGCGAGCGCGCCTTTTGCGCCGGGGCCTCGTTTCAAGAATTGGTGGCCATTTCGACCCCTGATGAAGGGAAACGCTTTTTCAATGGGTTCGGCCGGGTCATCAACGCGATGCGCAAGTGTCCGAAACCGATCATCGGCCGCATTCAAGGAAAGGCGGTTGGGGGCGGCGTGGGCTTGGTGGCCTCCTGTGATTATGCCTATGCCACTGTTGATGCGGCCATCAAACTCTCAGAGATCGCTGTTGGCATCGGTCCATTTGTCATAGCACCGGCCGTCGAACGCAAAATCGGAAAAGCGGCCTTGGGCGAACTTTCACTGGCGCCCACGGAATGGAAAAACGCCTACTGGGCGAAAGAAAAAGGCCTGTATGCCAAGGTGTACGATACCCTTTCTGAGATGGATAAAGAAATTGACCATCACCTGCAACAATTGGCGTCCTACAATGCCGATGCCCTTTCGGCCATGAAACGGATTTTGTGGGAAGGCACTGAAGACTGGGATACGCTGCTCGCACAACGGGCACAAATTTCAGGTAGCTTGGCCCTGTCGCCCTTTACCAAAAAAACACTTGAAAAATTCAAAAAATAATGGATGTCCTCTCTTTTCTAAATAGCGACTACGTGTTGCCCATGGTGGCGGTGTTGGTCATTGCCGTTTATGTGATCATGCGAATTCGAAACCGGAATCGATTCAAAAGGGATTAAACCGTATGGAAACCAAAAGTTCATATTTGCTTATCACATTTGCGCTGCTCTTAATCCTGAGCGCCTGCAAACAACCACGAATGGAAGATACCCAGCCCATTGATGATGTAACCGCAACGACCGACTATTATCAAGGAACCCCTTTGAAAGTCGCGGTCATCGGATTGGTCCACACCCATGTCCATTGGATATTGGGGCGTGAAAAATGGGGCGATATCGAAATCGTGGGCATTGTGGAGCCGAATCGAGAACTGGCACAACGGTACAGCGAACAACATGGTTATTCAATGGATATCGTTTTTGATTCGATGGACGCCCTTTACGAACAGGTTAAGCCGGAAGCGGTTACTGCGTTCAATACGATTTATGATCATTTGGAGGTGGTGCGGTTCTTTGCGCCCAAAGGGGTGCACGTCATGGTAGAAAAGCCCTTGGCGGTCAATTGGGAACACGCGCAACAAATGGCTGTGCTAGCGAGAACCCATGGTATCGCCCTCTTGACAAACTATGAGACCTCTTGGTACGGTTCGAACCAAAAGGCGTACGAATGGGTAAACAAAGAACACAAAATCGGCGCGATACAGCGCATGGTGTTCCATCATGGCCATCCCGGACCAGAGGAAATCGGGGTCAACAGTGAGTTTTTGGAATGGTTGATCGATCCCGTTCAGAACGGTGGGGGTGCCTTGACCGATTTTGGTTGCTACGGGGCCAATCTCGCCACTTGGTTTTTATCCGGTGAAACCCCGAACACTGTCACCGCCATCACCAGGCAATACAAACCCGGGCGGTATCCTGAAGTCGAAGACGATGCCACCATTGTTCTAGACTATGATACTACCCAAGTCATCATACAAGCCTCATGGAACTGGTCGCATAATAGAAAAGACATGGAAATCTATGGCAAAACGGGTTATGTCCATTGCCTCGATGGTACGGCAATGGCTTTTTTGGAAAACGAGTCGGAAGGGGTCAAGAATAGCAATGCCGATGCACTACCTATGGGGTTGCACGATCCCTTCGCGTTTTTGAACCAAATCGTAGCGAAAGGCTACCAAGAACCCCGTTTCGGGGTTTCGAGTTTGGAAAACAACTTGATCACCATGCAGATCTTGGAAGCGGCCAAAGCCTCTGCTGAAATGGGGCGAAGTATCGATTGGGATGCCTTTTTTGGAACAAACGCACCTTAGTTTCGTAAATTTAACCCCAATGGAAACCTTGAACCTGCCCAAAGGAAAAAAAGTCTATTTCGCCAGCGACAACCATTTGGGGGCCCCTACTTCCAAAGCGAGCATGCCTCGGGAGAAACGTTTCGTACAATGGCTCGATTCGATCAAAGAGGATGCCGCCGCCATTTATTTGATGGGTGATCTTTTCGACTTTTGGTTCGAATACAAAACAGTGGTGCCCAAGGGCTTTACGCGTACTTTGGGGAAGCTGGCCGAATTGTCGGATGCGGGTATCCCCATTACCTACTTTGTCGGCAACCATGACCTTTGGATGAACGGCTATTTCGAAGAAGAACTACAAATTCCCGTACATCACAAACCCCAGGTGATCACCATTAACGAACGGCGGTTCTTGATCGGCCACGGCGATGGTCTGGGTCCGGGTGATAAGGGGTTCAAACGAATGAAGAAAGTGTTCACCAATCCGTTCGCGAAGTGGCTCTTTCGCTGGCTTCATCCTGATTTAGGGGTGCGATTGGCACAACACCTTTCGGTCAACAACCGCATTATCTCAGGGGAGGCCGACGCCAAATTCTTGGGTGAGGATAAGGAATGGCTGATACAGTACTGCAAACGCAAATTGGAAACCGCCCACTATGACTTCTTCATTTTCGGACATCGCCACCTTCCTTTGGAAATCGAACTCAATCCTTCATCGACCTACATTAATCTAGGGGACTGGATCAAGTACTTTACCTATGCCGTCTTCGACGGAGAGCGCTTGACCTTAAAGGAACTAGATTCGGACTAGGCCATGGTACGATCCAAAGAAAAAAGCAACCATTATTCTTGGGGGAAAGGATGTTCTGGCTGGATTATAGTCGAAAATGAGGATTTGTGCATCATCGAGGAATCGATGCCCCCCAACACCGAAGAGCAGTGGCATTATCACGAAAAAGCCCAACAGTTCTTTAGGGTACTCCAAGGAACGGCTACTTTTGAATTGGAAGGGCAGCTGCTGTTTTTGCATCCCGGTGAAGGCATTGCCATACCTCCTAACACCAAACACCGCATCAAGAACGATCAAGCCGTACCCTTGGAATTTTTGGTCATCTCAACACCCCCTACGCGAGGTGATCGCGTTGAATTGGTCTAATTGCCTAAAGGTTATTCCGATTGTTGATCCTCGACATCTTTTGAGAGATCCAATTTGCGGAAAGTCGGAGAAACCAAAGCGGTAGTACCTACGGTCAATAAGGTCATACATCCTCCGAAAACGACTGCACGCACCGTACCAAGGAGTTTGGCCGCCAATCCACTTTCAAATGCCCCCAATTCGTTTGATGACCCCACGAAAATGGAATTTACCGAAGCCACCCTGCCCCGCATATGATCCGGGGTCTTGAGTTGTAATATGGTCTGTCGAATGATCATCGATACCCCATCGACGGCACCACTGATGAACAAGGCCGCTACGGATACCCAGAATAGTTCTGAAATTCCGAATACGATGATGCAGATGCCGAAAGCGAACACGGCCCAGAGTAGTTTCTTCCCTGCTTTTTTATGCAAGGGAAAGCGAGTTGACCCCAACATGGTTATCGAGGCCCCGACAGCAGGGGCGGCCCTCAATATGCCAAAGCCTTCGGCGCCGACATGTAGGATATCTTGGGCGTAGATGGGCAAGAGGGCGACAGCACCCCCGAACAGTACGGCGATCATATCGAGCGTCAAAGCACCGAAAATGGCCTTCGTTTTGAATACATACTGTAATCCGTCTTTCAAACTTTTGAATATGGGCTCGCCGAGCTTTGGGTTCAAAATGGGCTTTCGCTTGATCCGGAAGAGGAACAACAGGGCCAAGACCGAAAACCCGAATATGATACAGAGCGACCAATGCACCCCGATCCACCCGATTGAAAAACCCGCAAAGGCAGGTCCGACTACGGAGGCGAACTGCCAAGTCGAACTACTCCAAGTTGCCGCGTTCGGATATAGGCGTTTTGGAACGATCAAGGCGATTAGGGAAAAGATGGTCGGACCGATGAAAGCCCGCACCAAGCCCCCCAAGAACACCAAGCCATAGATGGCATACAAAATCTGTTTTGATGAAAAACGCGCTTCCACACTAGGTAAAGTCACCCAAAACAGTCCGAAGCTGATCACCGAGAAACCGATGATGCATTTCACCAATAAATCGCGTTTTTCACTTTGGTCAACCACATGACCCGCAAAGAGGGCGATACTAACGGCCGGAATGATCTCCATCAAACCGATGATCCCCAAGGCCAAGGGATCTTTGGTCATGGAGTAGACCTGCCATTCAATGACGATGAACTGCATCGACCATGCGAATACCATGGCGAACCGGACCAACAGGAATATGTTGAACTCGCGGAACCGCAAGGCTGCATAGGGATCGATTTTAGAGGCCATGTGTCGCTGGTTTTATTGGATGTCCTTTAGTTTCAGTTGGATGTTCTTTCGTCCGTTCCATTCGTTTTCCTCAACGGCAAAGACCACATCGAAATACCGTTGTTGCTTTACAAGGGGCAATTTTTCCCCCAAGCCGAAACCGATACCGCCAATGGACATACTGCCGTTTTGGGTCAAAGCGAGTTTGAGGTGTTTACCGGTCTCCCCGACGGTTTTGGCATAGCCTGAATCGGCCACTTTATGGGCCATAAAGGTTGGCATCATATTTCCCGGTCCGAAAGGGGCGAACTGTTTTAGGATCCGCAACAGCTTCGCATTGATATCGCCCAAGGCGATTTGTTGGTCAATGACGATTTCAGGGGTACGCAGTTCGGTCGGTAGGGTATCGGCAACTACCTGTTCGAATTTGGCCTTAAAGGGTTCATATTGATCTTCGGATAGTGTAAGACCTGCCGCATACTTATGGCCCCCGAATTGCTCGATATGTTCGGAACAGGCTTCAAGGGCCTTATACACATCGAACCCTTTGACCGAACGGGCCGAAGCGGCCAATTTGTCACTGCTTTTCGTAAAGACCAGGGTGGGTCGGTAATAGGTTTCGATCAAACGCGAGGCAACGATGCCGATAACCCCCTTATGCCAATGGGATCCCAGGACAACAGTGGTGTGGCGTTCTTCTTCGTTATTGGAAGTAATCTGCGCCAAGGCTTCTTCGGTAATCAACTGGTCGGTGCCCCTTCGGTCTGCATTGAAGTTTTCGATTTCGGCGGCGATTGCCTGGGCCCGATCCCAATCGTCGGCGATCAAAAGGTCAACAGCGAACTGCCCGTGGCGCATACGTCCTGCGGCATTGATCCTCGGTGCGATGACAAAGACCACATCGGTTATGGTCAACTGTGATTTTTTGATGTGCCCGATAATTCCTTTCAGGCCAATGCGCGGATCTTGATTGAGCTGTTGTAGGCCGTAATGCGCCAAGATCCGGTTTTCTCCGGTCATGGGCACGATATCGGCAGCGATCGCGGTTGCCACCAGATCGAGATACGATCGTAAGGAATCGATCGAACGCCCTTGGCGGATTTCCAACGCCTGGATGAGTTTAAAGCCTACCCCACAACCACAAAGTTCTTTGTACGGATACGCACAATCGGTTCTTTTGGGATCTAGAACCGCGAAGGCATCGGGCAACCGGTCCCCAGGTCGGTGGTGGTCACAAATGATAAAATCGATCCCTTTCCCCTTAGCATATGCGACCTTATCAACGGCTTTGATGCCGCAGTCCAACGCGATGATCAATGAAATCCCGTTATCATCGGCAAAGTCGATCCCTTTATAGGAAACACCATACCCTTCATCATAGCGATCGGGTATGTAAGTCGCTACCTTATCGTAGCGTTTCTTGAGATAGGAAAAAAGTAAGGCCACCGCCGTGGTACCGTCGACATCATAGTCCCCATAGACCAAAATATACTCCCCTTTATCCATCGCCGCTTCAAGTCGCGAAACGGCCTGTTCCATGTCGGCCATCAAAAAGGGGTCGTGCAACTCCTCCAATTGGGGTCGAAAAAAACGCTTGGCCGCTGCGAAATCGGTCACCCCGCGTTGCAAAAGCAATTCCGCGATCAATGGGGGTACCTGTAGGGCCTCGGTCAACCTCAAGATGTCCGTGGCCAATGGTTTTGGTTTAAGGGTCCAACGCAAGGGTAATGGCTACTTATGGTGAAAAATCGTTGCGATGTCCAACTCGGCGAACCTTCTGAACATCTCCATGACACCGCAATACTTTTCGATCGAAAGGTCTACGGCACGCTGCAGTTTGGCTTCGTTCAGATCGGTACCGTAAAAATGGTATTCGATCTTAACGGTATCATAGTACTTCGGGTGTTCGTCGGTCAGGTTACCGATGGTCTCAATGTGGAAGGTATCGACTTCCAACTTCATTTTTTGGATGAGGGAGGCCACATCAAGTCCGGAACAACCCGCTAAAGAGGAAAGCATCAAGGCTTTTGGGCGGAATCCGGCGCCTTCGCCCCCATTTTCCGGGCCTGCATCAATGGTCAGGGTAAGCCCTGAGGGGTTATTGCTTTCGAAGGCCATTCCACCCTTCCATTTGGTCGTTATGTGATTTGTATTTGCCATGTGATTATTGTTTCTTGTAGCCATTAAAAATACGATAATTCAATCCAGCATGGCACTTGTTGAACCCTTAGATCCGAACCACGACCCCGAAACCCGCGAATTGGCTGCATTCTTCAATGAAACCTTAGGTTTCTGCCCCAATTCGGTATTGACCATGCAACATCGCCCCGCGATATCAAAGGCCTTTATCAACTTGAATAAGGCCGTAATGGCGAACGAGGGCAAGGTCACCTCCGCCTTGAAGCGGATGATCGCCTGGGTAAGCAGCAACGCTACCGGTTGCCGGTATTGCCAAGCGCATGCCATTCGTGCCGCCGAACGCTATGGGGCCGAACAGGAGCAATTGAACAATATCTGGGAATACCGCACCCATCCTGCCTTTTCAGAAGCGGAACGTGCCGCCTTGGACTTTTCCTTAGCAGCGTCTCAGGTACCCAATACGGTGAATGCTGAAATCAAGGCCCGCTTGCACGAACATTGGACCGATGGTGAAATCGTCGAAATGCTTGGTGTCATCTCCCTTTTCGGATACCTTAACCGATGGAACGACTCTATGGGGACCTCCATTGAAGAGGGCGCCGTTGCAAGTGGCGACCAATACCTCGGTAAGTACGGCTGGGAAAAAGGCAAACATGATGGCAATCGGTATTAGGCCTAGTTTCGCAGCTGACCCTTTTTCTTGACCTGTATCAAGTTTTGCCTTGACGTTTTGACTGACCTTTGACCTAAATCAAAAAACAGTGGTCATGGCCAAACTCATCTTAACTCCAGAAAACCAAATCCAACGGTTGAACCGACTTTTACATCGGGTTTCGCAGTTCGAAAAGCTGCCTTTGGACACCTTGCTAAAACGCCCCACGCCCACCTCTTGGAACCTCCTCGAAGTCTTGGAACATTTAAGCATCTCTTACGATCTGTACCGCGATAAGATCGATGCCGTCCTTAGCGAATCGGAAACGGATTCAGAAGGCCCTTGGACCCATAAAGTGGGACTCTGGCAAACTTTCGTCATTGAAGGGCAACGACCTAAAGGGAAAAAGCGCCCCTTCAAAATGAAGACCTTGAAGCGGTTCGAACCCTTGCTGCCCAAAACGGGTATGGCCGTTGAAGATGCAAAGACGGTTTTCGAACGGTTTTCGGAATGCCACAACACCTTAAAAGAACAATTGCTCGCCAGTCGTTTGAAACAGCTTCGAAGAACGCGACTGACCTCTGCCATAGGCCCGATCGTACGCTTTTACTTGCCCGAGGCTTTCGAATTCCTAATCTGCCATATGGAACGGCATATGGTGCAAATCGATGGAATCTTGTCGACCGACGGGTGATCTGTATCTTTATGGGATATGGAAGAACGTCAGATCAATCTATTGAAAAGCGTTTTCAATACAATCCGGTTGCAAGGTGAAGCGGAATCCCGATTCCTTCGATTATGGAAACCATGTACCTTCAAACAAAACGAATTGATTACCGAAGCCGGGCGGATGGAAAAGTATTTTTATGTGGTCGTCGAAGGGGTACAGGCGATTTACCTACTGAATCAAAAAGGCGAAAAAGTGGTGCTTGGATTTTCCTATGCGGGTAGTCCTTCAGGAGTGTTCGATTCTTTTCTAGACCAAAAACCGTCCGACACCTTCCTAGAAGCTTTAAAGCCCTCGACCCTGCTGGCCATCGATCGAAGGGATTATCGCGCGTTGTTCGAAAATCCGGCGTTCCACGAATGGGCCCATCATTTTTTCCGTGATATCTTGTTCGGTCGCGTGTACCGTGAAGTGGAGCTTTTGACTTTAAGTGCGGAGGCACGCTATATCGCCTTTATGAAACGGTGCCCCGATGATTTAAAGGTCATTCCACAAAAATACCTGGCTTCTTATCTGAATATGAAACCGGAAACCTTCAGTCGGCTCCGGGCGACAGTGCGCTATTGACCCGACGTTCCAATTCGGGGAGCACCAAGGTCTCGAACCAAGGGTTCTTCGCCAGCCAAAATCGATTTCTAGGTGAAGGGTGGGGCAAAACGAAATGCCGAGGTAAATAATCTTCAAAGGTCCGTACGGTTTCAGTTAGGTTCTTTTTGCTTTCGGCATCCAAATACCGATGTTGGGCATATTGGCCGATCAAAATGATAAGCTGAAGTTTGGGCATTCGTTCAAATAACCGATCATGCCATAGCGGGGCGCATTCGGGTCGTGGCGGCAGATCGCCCGAACTTCCTTTTCCAGGGTAACAAAATCCCATCGGGATTAGGGCGAAAAGGCGTTCGTCGTAAAATTGGGTATCGTTCACCCCCAACCACTTTCGCAACTGTTTGCCACTGGGGTCGTCCCATGGAATCCCACTTTGGTGCACTTTCGAGCCCGGTGCCTGTCCGACAATTGCGATTTTTGAATCGATATGGGCCGTGACAATGGGTCTCGGGCCAAGCTCTAGATGAGGTACACAAACTTCACAATTTCGGATTTCGGAGAGGAGTTGTTCCATAAATTCAAGTGGAATTTAACGAAAAGCAACATACCCCGGCCAAAGTCCGGGGTATTTCATCCAATCACTACCCATGACGGGTTTAGTTGTAGGTTTTACTTAAGCTTCCCCAATTCGTATTCGCCGTGTTGACCAACTTTTTATGGTCGTTTTCAGCCATCCACAATTGT
This sequence comes from Flavobacteriaceae bacterium, assembly GCA_013214065.1. Lineage (GTDB taxonomy): Bacteria > Bacteroidota > Bacteroidia > Flavobacteriales > Flavobacteriaceae > Flagellimonas_B > Flagellimonas_B algarum. The sequence goes on along the minus strand of JABSPK010000007.1, from coordinate 69,162 downwards.
TGGGCATCCAACTCTAGATTGTAAAGAAACAAGTAATACTTTCCATCCTTTACAATGAACTTGTTCGGATCTGGTCTGAATTTGGCGCCCGCATAAATCCCAAAGGCACAGAAACCGCCATATTGGGGCACGTAGCGTTCCGGGGCCTTGTCAAACTGCTTCTTTTGCTCCGCATCGGTGAAATAGTACACCACTTTATTATGGGTCGATTTGAATTCCTTCAGTCCCTTTTGGGCTATTCCCAAATCAAGATAGGATACCGGGCTGTACCCTTGAAGGGCGATATTACTGTTATCGATATTGTTCGCTTTTTTGTCTTGACCGAAACCGATCGTGCTAACGGCCAAAGCAAAAAGGGCCACTGTTGTTTTTAATGAATGTTTCATTGTGCTGTTTTTAAATTGTTCTGTTATTCTTCATGGGTCGCGCTCAGGGAGACCACGACAAATACCACCGCGGCATTCACCCAATAATAATGTGCATCCAATCCTTGAAAGTCAAGGGCAAATGGGATTACCATAAACGCTATGGCCACCAAAAGATCGATTGTCAGATGGATCTGGAAAGGTATGGTCCGAAACGCTCCGAGCTTGTAATCCGTTAGCATACTGGCCAAGACGACCGCAGCTCCCGTGATTACCGATATCCAGAGTGCCCAATGGTCGGTTCCACCGAGCCCGAGCAAAAAGGGAGCCAAAATCAAACCGACTCCGGCCGAGTAGTCGGCCACGCCGTGTAGTGTAGGGGTAATACATCTGAATTTCATTTTACTGGGCGTTAAAATATTCCTCTTGCACCACCTCGCCGTTCTCGTTCCAGATCCGTCGAATGATCTCATGCCAGTAAATTTTACTGTTGTCCTTCATATCGAAATCGAAAGTGAACTCTGAGGCCGATACGTTGCCATCAACGATCGTGTGATGGAGTGTAATGCCGTTTACCTGCGCGATCGCTTCGGCAAAGCCTTTCATTTTCTCGACCATTTGTGCTTTGTCGGTCGTTGCGACTCCGTTGTAATCGGAGGTCGTGGCATCGTTGGCGAAAAAGCGCTGAACCGCGTCTACAATCGCGCCTTGGGCTACGATTCCGTCCATTTCCAAGGCTAAAGATTTAATATCCATTGCTGTTATTTTTAAATGATTAAACAAATTTTGGTTTGTAATTACATTGCAAATTTCAGCACGGAATGGCCATTGGGGCCTACAAAAAAGACGCTAAGGATTGTACTTTTCCAAACGGTAAGCGGAAGGGGTAGTACCCGTATGGTTTTTAAAAAAATGGGTGAAATGTTGGGGCTCCTCGAAACCCAAAGCGAAGGCTATTTCCTTGATGGGGGCATCTTGTTCCAACATTTTTTTCGAGGTGGATACCAATTCGTTGCGGATCAATTGCCCCAGGGAAGCATTCATTTTGGCCCTTGTTTTTTTGGAAAGCGCCTTTACGGAGAGGTTCATTTTATCGGCATAAAAACCAAGGGTGCGTTGTTGGGTGTGGAAGGTTTTCAATAGTTCCATAAGGTTCCGTACGAACGTATCCCGGTTTTCGTAATCAAAGTCATTTCGGAAATCGGAAGGGGTCATTCCCGTGGTTCGCTTGAACACCCTATTGAAATAGGCGGGATCTTTGAACCCGGTTTCATACGAGACCTCTTGTATGCTCTTATCGCTAAAAACGATTTTCTTTTTTCCTTCCATCAACTTCTTATTCGATATCAAATTTTTGATCGATAAGCCGATTTTATCCTTTACCAATGCTTGGGCCTCATAACCCCTTTCGGTCATGAGCTGGCTAAGGTCGTCATTGTTGAAATTGCCGTAGTAGTTTTCGTCGATAATATCTTTGACATCAAAGATGATCTGGTATTCCTGTTTGCTTGCCTTGAATGGATTTTGCCAATACCATTGTTCGGAGGAAATGTCGATGATTTCAGAGGTATGGCCAGAAAATACCGTGTTCTCCAAGTATCGCTTGCAGGCATCACATTCATTGAAGTCGACATAACCCAAAGAGATCAAGTGCTTGAACAACACCCGGACCTCTTTCTTTTCAAAAATGGTCTTGCTGGGGAATTCGATTTTTTGAACTACGAAATCCTCTGAAAAAAATTTGATGTACTGTCCTTTTTCCAGATAGATGGCCTTGTCTTGCCAATCGTCATAGTTCTTGAAATCGACTTGGATGGTTCCTGAACCTGACAGAATTCGCAGTAAGGTGTAGGTATTGATGAAATAGACCTTGTTGATTTCCGGATGTAATTTCTGTACCACTTTGGCCATAGGTTGGTTCCAAAATCAGTCGGAAACGAAACCAATAACTAACAGTTCAAGGCTTTCCAGCAACGACGATAACCAACTCGCCCTTAGGGGCTTTCTCCGAAAAATGCGCCAAAACCCCTTGAAGGCTACCCCGTACGGTTTCTTCGTGTAATTTGGTCAATTCTCGAGATACCGAGACCGGTCTGTCTGCTCCAAAATAGTCCGAAAATTGGCCCAAAGTCTTTAGTAATTTATGGGGTGATTCATAAAACACCATGGTACGGGTTTCTTCGGTCAAGGTTTTCAAACGCGACTGTCTTCCCTTTTTGACCGGTAAAAAACCTTCGAAAACGAATCGATCGTTGGGCAGGCCACTGTTCACTAATGCGGGTACAAGGGCGGTCGCTCCCGGAAGGCATTCGACTTCGATGCCTTGTTCGACGCAGGCACGGGTCAGCAAGAAACCCGGGTCGGAAATCGCAGGGGTACCCGCATCGGAAATCAGGGCCACATTCGACCCTTGCACGATCAAGTCGATCAATCGGTTGAGTTGGGCATGTTCATTATGCATGTGGTGGCTCTGCATTGGTGTGGTGATCTCATAATGCTTGAGGAGTTTGCCACTGGTTCGGGTATCTTCGGCCAAAATGACATCAGCCTCTTTCAGGACTTCCAATGCCCTAAGGGTGATATCCTTTAAGTTTCCAATAGGAGTCGGTACCAGAAAAAGTTTCCCCATGAACCGGATTTAGGGTCTAACTTCTTTTCCCGTGAAATAGGAAACGAGTACCGCCAAGAATGCGATGACCGCACCCATATGTTGCCCGTCGCTGATCATATAGTGGGCGAAGAACGCCAAAACGGTGTTGAAGAAAAATCCGGCGTAGGCCCATTCTTTGAGCCACTTGGAAAAATTGCCCCAAACGGCGACCAGCCCAAGAAGTTTGGCAATGGCCAAGGGGTAGATCAAATAGGTCGGATAGCCCATATTCACGAAGAATTCGGAAATCATCCCCGTATTGAAAAAGTAGTTGTAGACCGAAAAGCACATCACTAGGGTCAATATACCCGTGGACGCCCAAAAAAAGGATCTTTTTTAGCATGTTCGTATGAAGTTGGTTCCCCCTAAAGGTAAGAATAAAGGGCTACTAGGCGAATTTTCTGGCGATAAGGTCCATAAAGCGCTCTTCATAAGCTTCCTTACCTTCCCATTGGTTGTATTCCGGCTTGACCATATTGGTGATAAAAGCTACCGATCGCTCTTCCGTATCAATGGTATTCAGCTGTGAAATCACCCTATTGTAATCGTCCATGCTGTCATCGAAGAGATGTTTGACGAAGGCCAAACGATCATTCAGACCGACTTGGAGTTCTTTGGATAAGGTATCGTTCAATGATTTCGCTTTCGGTGGTTCTGGTTGTTCGATGGTGTCGGGGGTGACCAAGTCCTTATCGTTCTTCATGGTTTCGGGCTTGGCGATGAAATCCCCAAAAATATATTCTACGGCCTCACTGGGCATTTCGGAAACCATATCTTTTATCGTATCCATACCCGGCGTGATGATATCCTCTTCATGGGGGTTGCTCTCCGGGATGGCGGTATTACCACTGATGACGGCCGTGGCCATCTTTTCGAACTTCGCGGCGATGACGTTTTTCGAAACGTCGACCTCGATGTCGTTCAATTTTTCGTCGATGAATTTGAGCACGGCCAATTTTTCATAGAGGTCCTTGGCCTGATCGTACAATTCGGTCAATTCCTTGTCTTCACGAGAGGTGATGATATCGGTGGAGAGTTTGATGAGTTCTTCCCTTAATTTGCGCTTCATATGCCGTGGTTCTTTCGTATAAAAATAGTTGGTATTCTGATAATTGACTAAGAACAAAAGGTTAAAATTTGTTCGCCCGACCCTTGCTGCCGGACTAATTCTATCAATCGCTTTAGATATTAACGTAGAAACCTCTTATTTTCGTTCAAAACTACCCTATGTTTTTAGAAAACACCGTCAACCACAAGGAGCAGTTCGGATGGATCGAGGTCATCTGTGGTTCGATGTTTTCAGGCAAGACCGAAGAATTGATACGTCGACTGAAGCGGGCGAAGTTCGCCAGGCAAAAGGTGGAGATTTTCAAACCCCTGGTCGACACCCGTTACAATGAGGAAATGGTCGTGTCACATGACGCGAACGAAATCCGTTCGACGCCCGTTCCCGCTGCGGCGAATATCCGTTTATTGGCCGATGATTGTGACGTGGTAGGCATCGATGAGGCCCAATTTTTCGATGATGAAATCGTCACCGTTTGCAACGACCTTGCCAACCGCGGGGTGCGTGTAGTAGTTGCCGGACTCGATATGGATTTCAAAGGAAACCCCTTTGGGCCCATGCCCGCCCTGATGGCGACAGCCGAATACGTCACCAAAGTGCATGCCGTTTGCACCCGAACCGGAAACCTTGCCAATTACAGTTTTCGAAAATCGGATGATGACAACCTGGTCTTGCTTGGGGAAACCGAAGAATATGAACCTTTGAGCCGAGCTGCCTTTTACAAGGCGATGCTTCGTGAAAAAATTGGTAAAATGGAGGTCGATGTAGAGGAAATCGACTCCAAAAAGGAACGATCGAATGAATAAAGTCGGGGAAACGACGCTCGAAATCGATCTTCGGGCCCTAGCCCACAATTACCACTATTTGCGATCAAAACTAGATCCGGATGCCAAGTTCATGGCGGTGGTCAAGGCCTTCGCTTATGGTAGCGATGCTGTTGCAGTTTCGCAAAAACTGGAAGATTTGGGTGCCGACTACCTTGCGGTGGCCTATGTCAAAGAAGGAGTCGCGCTGCGAGAGGCGGGCGTACGACTACCTATTTTGGTACTCCATCCACAACCCCTAAACTTCACCACCCTAATCGACTACGAACTCGAACCAAGTCTTTATTCCCCACGCATTTTGCGGTTGTTCTTGGAATGCGCGAAAAACAGGAAGGTATCAGGCTATCCGGTCCATATCAAGTTCAACACCGGCCTTAACCGACTTGGGTTTTGGGAAAACGATGTCGACTATATCATGGAGCAGCTACAAGGTCGGGATGAAATCAGCATCAAGGCCCTGTTTTCGCATCTGGCCGCTTCAGAGGATCCCAAAGAAACGGAGTTCAGCAAAAGACAGATCAAAACGTTCATAACCATCTGTCAAGCCATGGATTCAGCCCTGGGCCAAGTACCACTTCGACACCTTTTGAATACATCGGGAATCGTAAATTACCCGGAAGCCCAGTTCGATATGGTCCGCAGCGGTATCGGACTCTATGGCTATGGCAATCACGCGGCTGAAGATGAAGCACTTCGCCCTGTTGCGGCATTAAAGACCATTATTTCACAGCTCCATCAGATCGAACCTGGGGAGACCGTAGGTTATAACCGGGCATTTACCGCAACCGGTTATCAAAAAATCGCCACCTTACCTGTCGGTCATGCCGATGGCATCGCAAGAACCTATGGAAATGGAAATGGATTCGTTTGGATAAACAACCAAAAGGCACCAATCATAGGCAACGTCTGTATGGATATGATCATGATCGATGTTACCGGCATCGATTGTCGTTCAGGCGATGAGGTCATCGTTTTCGGAAGCGGCCATTCGGCCGAAAAAATCGCCAATGCAGCAGACACCATTTCGTATGAATTGTTGACCGCTGTTTCTCAGCGTGTTAGTCGTAAAATATTGGAATAAAAGCGCTTAGCAGACATTTTTTTCCTACCTTTTTGGCATAATAACCATTTAAACTATACATCATGCTTAAAGAATTCAAGGAATTCGCAATGAAAGGAAACCTCGTCGACATCGCCGTTGGTTTCGTTATGGGTGCCGCGTTCAACAAGGTCGTCACCTCATTTACGGGAGGCATCGTTTCACCGTTGATCGGATTGCTTTTCGATTCCGATTTCAGGGATCTCAAATACGTATTAAATGAAGGCACAGTGAATGACGCAGGAGAAACCGTTGGTGAGGTCGCCGTATTGTATGGTGATTTCTTAACCAACGTCATCGACTTTATCATCGTGGCATTCGTCATGTTCATGATCGTTAAAGGCGTGAACAAAACGAAGAAAAAAGAAGAACCTGCCCCGGAGCCACCAAAAGGGCCAACGGCAGAAGAACTATTGGCTGAAATCAGGGATGCCCTGAAAAAGTAAGCTATACGGATTACGCTTCTTTGGTAAATCACCAAAGGGGACCGCTACACCATGTATTAAAGCCGCTGGTTATCCCAATAGCCAGCGGTTGTTTTATTTGTAACTTTTTGTTGAATTTTGACATTCTTGTAAAAATGCTTGTGCAGTTTCACAGGTAGTTTACTTTTGTTCCCTCAAAATTGAATTGGGATGAAAGTAGCGGTTGTCGGAGCGACTGGAATGGTCGGTGAAGTGATGTTGAAAGTACTGGCCGAACGTGATTTTACGATTGATGAATTGCTTTTGGTCGCCTCTCCGCGATCAGTCGGGAAGCAAATCGACTATAAAGGAACGTCCTATACGGTCATCGGACTGGAGGAGGCCGTTGCCGCCGAACCGGATATTGCCATTTTCTCGGCCGGAGGGGGGACATCATTGGAATGGGCCCCGAAATTCGCCGAAGTCGGCACCACGGTCATCGACAACTCTTCGGCATGGCGGATGGACCCCGACAAAAAATTAGTGGTCCCTGAAATCAATGCCAATATTTTGACCGCAAAAGACAAGATCATTGCGAACCCGAATTGTTCGACGATTCAAATGGTAATGGCCTTGAACCCTTTGCATAAAAAGTATCAAATGAAACGGGTGGTAGTTTCGACCTACCAATCGGTCTCAGGTACCGGTGTCAAAGCCGTACAACAGCTAGAAAACGAAACTGCCGGTGTTAAGGGTGAGATGGCCTATCCGTATCCGATCAATAGAAATGCGTTGCCCCATTGCGATGTGTTTCTTGAAAATGGATACACCAAAGAGGAAATGAAATTAGCCCGTGAACCCCAGAAAATATTGGATGACCGCACTTTTTCGGTAAGCGCAACCGCGGTTCGGATCCCAACGGCAGGAGGACATTCGGAAGCCATTAATGTCGAATTCCAAAACGATTTCGATCTAAAGGAAGTCAGACAATTGCTCGAAGCTACCCCTGGGGTAACGGTTCAAGACGATCCCGACACCAACACCTATCCGATGCCTATCTATGCGCATGATAAGGATGAGGTCTTCGTCGGACGCCTTCGTCGTGACGAAACCCAACGAAACACCTTGAACATGTGGGTGGTTTCGGATAACCTGCGAAAAGGCGCAGCGACCAATGCCGTCCAAATTGCTGAGTATTTGGTCGAAAACGAACTCGTTTAATCGTATTCCATGATAGCCCGAATTTGGCATGGAAAGACTAAAGCTGCTGATTTTGAGGTGTATACACGCTTCATGGAGGAAAGGGCCATCCCCGATTACAAAAGCACTCCTGGTTTTGTCAAGCTCACTTTCTTGCGTGCCCTCAAAGGTGATGAAGGCCATTTTACGCTCATTACCTTTTGGGAAAACCTCGACGTCATCAAAAACTTCGCTGGGCAAGATTTTGAAAAGGCGAAGTACTATCCTGAAGATGCAGGCTATTTGCTCGAGTTCGAAGAAAAGGTCGCGCATCATGAAGTTTTCGCCGACTTGAAATGATAGAAGTTAAATTCTGTTAAACCTTTGATTCAAAACAAAGGCCGCTGTTTTTTTCATGGTATTTTTAGGGATGGACCAATTCAATTGAAATGAAAAAAATCGCCTTTACCTTGGCAATACTTAGTGTTGCTGCATGCCAAAAAGAAACCAAACGAGAACCCATAGCCGTGAATTACCCCACCACAACAAAAGTCGATACCGTTGACACTTATTTCGGTAACGAAGTCGCCGATCCTTTTCGATGGTTGGAAGATGATCGCAGCCCGGAAACCGAAGCGTGGGTCAAAGAACAGAACGTGACCACCTTCGGGTATTTGGATAAGATCCCATTTCGTCAGGATTTGAAAAACCGGCTTGAAAAACTCTGGAATTATGAAAAACTCGGAGCTCCGTTCAAAGAAGGGGAATACACCTATTTCTATAAAAACGACGGGCTACAGAACCAATATGTCGTCTATCGCAAAAAGGGCGATGAAGAGGCTGAGGTCTTTCTTGACCCCAACTCCTTTTCAGAAGACGGCACTACTTCCTTGATGGGCCTGAGCTTTACAAAAGATGGCTCGAAAGCGGCATATTTAATTTCGGAAGGGGGCAGCGATTGGCGCAAAGGCATTGTCATCAATGCCGGATCCAAGGAAATCGTCGAAGACACCCTTGTCGATATCAAATTCAGCGGTATTTCTTGGAAGGGAAATGATGGCTTTTTCTATTCAAGCTATGACAAACCCAAAGGAAGCGAGCTTTCGGCAAAAACCGATCAGCACAAATTATACTACCATAAACTGGGCACCCCGCAAACTGAAGATGAAATCGTTTTTGGGGGTATCCCTGAAGAAAAACACCGTTACGTCGGGGGGTATTTGACCGACGATGAGCGGTTCTTGGTCATCACCGCGTCAACCTCGACATCGGGAAACAAACTCTTTCTGAAAGACCTTAGTGTCAAAGACGGTCCCTTGATTACTGTTTTGGATCATACCGATTCCGATACCTATATCATTGAAAACGAAGGCACCAAACTTTGGTTGGTTACCAACATGGACGCCCCGAACAAGAAAATCGTGGTCACGGACCTGGCCAACCCCACTCCCGAACATTGGGAAGATTTCATCCCGGAAACCGAACATGTGCTCACCAGTGGAACCGGAGGCGGCTACTTCTTCACCGAGTATATGGTCGATGCCATTTCGAAGGTGTTGCAATACGATTACGACGGCAAATTGGTGCGTGAAGTCGCCCTGCCAGGGGTTGGTAGCGCAGGTGGTTTCGGTGGTAAAAAGGAGGATAAGGAATTCTATTTCTCGTTCACCAATTACAACACCCCTGGTTCATCGTTCAAATACAATGTAGAATCAGGTGAATACGAGCAATATTGGAAGCCCGAAATTGATTTCAATCCAGACGACTATGAGTCCACACAGGTGTTTTACAACTCAAAGGACGGCACCAGGGTGCCTATTATCATCACCCACAAGAAAGGGGTTGAATTGAACGGAAAGAACCCCACTATTCTTTATGGGTATGGCGGCTTCAATATAAGTTTGACACCCTCGTTCAGTATCGTCAACGCCGTATGGATGGAACAAGGCGGTATTTATGCCGTGCCCAACCTTCGCGGGGGTGGCGAGTACGGTAAAAAATGGCATAACGCCGGTACTAAAACGCAAAAACAAAACGTCTTCGACGACTTTATCGCCGCTGCCGAATACCTGATCGAGAACAAGTATACCTCAAAAGAGTACCTGGCCATACGTGGAGGTTCGAATGGCGGCCTTTTGGTCGGGGCAACCATGACCCAACGCCCTGATCTGATGCAGGTGGCCTTGCCAGCTGTTGGCGTTTTGGATATGCTTCGCTACCATACCTTCACCGCAGGTGCGGGATGGGCGTATGATTATGGAACAGCCGAAGAAAGCGAGGAAATGTTCGAATACCTCAAAGCGTACTCTCCTGTACATAATGTGAAGGAAGGGGTCTCGTATCCGGCAACCTTGGTCACCACAGGGGATCATGATGATCGCGTGGTACCCGCGCACAGTTTCAAGTTCGCGGCCGAGCTACAGGAAAAACAGACCGGAGACAACCCGACCCTGATCCGTATCGAGACCAATGCCGGACATGGGGCCGGTACCCCAGTGAGTAAAACGATCGAACAATATGCCGATATTTTCGGTTTCACCTTGTTCAATATGGGCTATGACGAATTGCCCAATCAAGCGGTCATGAAAGAATTCAAGGACTAAGCCATAAAATAATCTTGAAAGAAAATCCGTTTTTTATTAAAAGCGGATTTTCACTTTTTTTGGGGCCATGCTGAAAGCTGTCGACATATCGTTTTCTTACCAAGATCACCCCGTATTGAACCGGATATCGTTTACCATTGAAAAAGGCGGACACTTGGCGGTCATGGGCGAAAGTGGTTCGGGTAAAAGTACCTTGTTAAAGGCCGTATATGGGTTGTTACACCTTGATAACGGCAGCATTTCATGGGGCGATAAGCCCTTGTTAGGGCCGAACTACCAATTGGTTGCCGGTGAGGCCTTCATCAAATATGTCTCCCAAGATTTCGATTTGATGCCTTTTACCTCCGTGGCGGAAAATATCGGACAATTCCTTTCCGTTTTCGAACAAGAACAACACGAAGAACGCATTGCGGAATTGATCGCATTGGTCGGATTGGAACCCTACCAAGACACCCATGTCAAAAATCTTAGCGGTGGCCAAAAACAACGGGTCGCACTGGCCAGGGCCCTGGCCGAAGAACCGGAAATCCTTCTTTTGGACGAGCCCTTTAGCCATATCGATCAATTCAAAAAAAACGAACTGCGCGAAAAACTCTTCCCCTACCTCAAAGAAAAAGGGATCACGGTATTGACAGCTTCGCATGACAGTGCCGATGTTTTGCCCTATACCGATTCCATATTGGTGTTGCGCAACGGCGCTATCGAAGATTACCAAACGACCCAAGCCCTGTTCAACAACCCCAGAAATAAATACGTAGCTTCCTTATTCGGTGCGGTAAATGAATTGCCCCTGAAATTGTTAAAGGAGTATGCAGAGATCAATGCTTCGATCTTGGTGTATCCGCATGAATTCGAACTCTCGAAAAAGTCAGGCTTGGCCGTTACCGTCATCGCCAATTATTTCAAAGGAAACCACTACCTGGTCAAAGGGGAATCACAAGAGGGTCATGAAGTGTTTTTTCAAAGCAAAGTGGCCTTCAAGGCCGGCATCACCTTGTTTTTGAACATCTCATTACAACTGGTGAACCAAAGGATCCGCCAAAGCGTGGACGCCCTTTCGTCGAAAAGCGATCACTCTTGATACGAAGTCGGTTTTTGGTTCCGTTCTCTTAGAGAACCCCAAAAGCTATGAAAATGAAACTATCCTTAATAGGCCTGGTTATGGGTCTATGTCTTACCCTTTTCGCTTCCTGCTCTGAAGACGCCGTGGAAACTGATATCCAGAACGAAGGTGAAAACACCGCGAATGAGCCCGTCGATTCAAACGATGATACCGTGTCGGATCCGGGTACTACCGTTACCTTGAACGCTTCGGCATCCATCTTATCGAACAATGGCGAAGGCCTACAGCAATGGGTCGATGGGGTGTCCTTAAGGGCCCTGAACATCGATGGTTCAGAAGGACGACTAGTCTTTGACACCGAATTTCGAGATCACGGTTTCGGAGTAGGCGGTGCCCGTTGGCAACAAATCGACTACTACGTCATGTACCAAGGCCAAGAAGTGAATGCAAGTGAGAAAATCGAAATCTTTTTCGATTCCCCAGTCCAAAACGTAGTTCTAACCGTTGGAATGATGGGGGCCAACGAAGGTCACCAAGATGGTGAAACCGGTAAATGGACGGCCTTTAACGGCAATGGTGCCAAAATCGCTGAAGGTGTACTCGGAGCCAATGACAGCATGTTGGGTCGCGAAGTCAAATCGGTCGAAAACTCCTATGGCACGTATCCAATCGCTTTATCGATCGGCGACCCGGTGCATAGCCTTCAAATCGAAGCCACGGGATTCGGTTATGGTGAAGGGGAACCGAAAAACGTGAATAGTTACGACAACGATAGTGGCAATAAGGAAAACAATTCCGATTTCAACTTGGTGGCGATCCGATTCGAATACCGATGATCTCTGGTATCTTTGTTGTAAACCGTCTAAGCGTTGGATAAGAATATCGTTGTAAAAGAATTGGTTTTCAAAGCTGTTCGTAGCAGTGGTTCCGGAGGTCAACATGTCAACAAGGTGGCCACGAAGGTCGAACTTTCCTTTGATGTAATGGCTTCAGAAGGGCTTTCCGATGCCGAAAAACAACGCCTGGTCTTTAAGCTCGAGAAGCGTTTGAACAAAAACGGCCTCCTCTTGATGCAAGCGGATGAATCGCGAAGCCAATACCGGAACAAGCAATTGGTGATCAAACGTTTTTTCGCCATGTTGGCCGCAGGCTTGCGACGACCAAAAACCAGACAACGGACGAAACCTTCCCGTGCGGCCATAGAACGGCGACTAAAATCAAAGAAAAAGCAAGCAGAGAAAAAAGCGAATAGGAAAAGCTGGAAGCAAAGCACGTAGCAGTCCTTTCTCTTGAACTGCAAAAAAACCCGATTCGTCATCCCCTTCACCCGCAACGGCATTTTTCGGTTGTAGTTCAGGCAATTGCAGTGCATCTTCGATCATTCATCTTAAAAAACGAACAGCATGATCAACACCACTCGCATTATCGTACGCATTTTGGCCCATTTGGCCTTACTATTATTTTTTGGCAGTGCTTTTGGCCAAACCTCTGAATCCATTTCGAACATGGTAGGCAAACCAGTGGCGAAGGACTCGCTGACCGCCATGGTCAATGCCGCAATGGAACAACTCAAAGTAGCCGGTATCTCAATGGCGGTCATTAATGACGCCAAAGTCGTTTACCACTATCATGGTGGGTACGCCGATCTCGAAAACAAGGTTCCGGTAAATCAAGAGACCTTGTTCGAGGCGGCCTCCCTTTCAAAACCGATGTTCGCCTTTTTTGTCATGGATTATGTTGAAAAGGGACTTCTCGATCTTGACAAGCCCCTCTACGAATACCTGCCCTATCAAGATATCGCCCATGATGAGCGCTATAAGAAGATTACGGCACGTATGGTCCTTTCGCATACCACCGGTTTTCCCAATTGGCGCACCGACTATGGAAAAAAAGAGCTATTCATTCAATTTGACCCGGGGTCCGCTTTCTTTTACTCCGGAGAAGGCTACCAATACCTTGCCAAGGTGTTGATGCGTTTGTCCGATACCGACGATGCCGGTCTTGAAGCCCTTTTTCAAAAACGATTCGGCAAACCGCTTCAATTAAAACACACGCGTTTCGTTCACCAACCCCATATGTTGAATAACAAGGCCAAAGGTTATGCGGCGTTGAAACCAAAGTCCGGCAACGATGATATCAACGTCTTTGGTGCCGCATTCTCCGTTCATTCAGAAGCCTTGGATTTTTCAAAATGGCTTATCGCCTTATTAAAGGAGGAACATCTTAGTGCTTCAAGCTTTGAGCGTCTTTTTGAGACCCAAGTGGTCTTGCCCGAAGGCCACGAACAACGGCAAATGGGGGTGACGGATTGGACCTTGGGATTTGCCAAGGCGGCATTGCCGATTGGTACCGCATACGGCCATGGAGGTAATAACTTCGGATATACCAGTCTTTTTGTGGTCGTACCCGACTCCGATTGGGGATTGATTATATTCACCAATGATGACCAATCGCAGCTGCCCATGGCCATTTTGCAACATTTAATGCAACCGTAAATTCAATTTGTGGTTTTTCTAAGTACCTTACCTTGATAAGTAAATCGAATGCGCGACTATCGCTTAAACCAATCGGATCTAAAACTCTTAGGGGCCTACTTCCTCTTATCCATCGCCTGGTTGACCTATCGGTATATCGTCGAAGGCTACACCCGGTTTGAGATCATCACAGGGCTGATCGGGGTACTCATTAAGGTAAGTATCTTGTTGTATATCTTTTTGTGGCTCGTTCAGAAAGTCTTGATAGAAAAAAGAGGATATCTGACGTTTCTCGTTTTGGCTTGTATCGCCCTCTTCGGCATGGGGTATCTTGATTTACTACGGGATTACTATACGGCCGAACCCCCATGGACTTGGAACATGACCCCTGGCGAAATCATCGTTCACTGTTTTTACAATACCACGCCCGATCTTGCGCTTCCGCTTGGGCTATTACTCAGTAAGCGCTATTATGAGAACAAATTGCACCTGGTCGAGTTGCAGAGTGCCCAAAAGGCGATGCAGCTCAAAGTACTTAGGGCCCAATACGACCCCCATTTCTTATACAACAGCCTAAATACCATTGATGCACTGATCGACCACGCCCCTAAGCAAAAAGTCAGAACCTATGTAACGCATTTGGCATCATTGTACCGCTACCTCATCCAGAATAAAGAGGAAGACCTCATCCCGGTTGCACGAGAAATCGCCTTGGCCCAGGATTATTTTTACCTTATCGAAACCCGCTTTGGCAATGATTTTCGATTCGATATCGATATTACGGGCGAAACTGAAGGAAAGTTCGTGCCGAACGGCGCCCTATTGACCATTTTGGAAAACGTGGTCAAACACAACCGGCCCGTGCCCGATCCCATAGCGACTAAAATCACCGTTGAAGCGGCTACCATGACCATCACCAATAACAAAAGCCGCTCGAACAAACCCGTTGACCGGTTCGGTACCGGCCTGGAAAATCTCAAAAGGCGGTATGCCCTGCTTAGTGATCAAACACTTACGATCCAAGAAGATCCAGTACGGTTTTCCGTGTCGTTACCTCTATTGCAAACCATTGATTGACCGCCCATGCATATTTTGATCCTTGAAGACGAACCGCCGGCCCTTAAAAAAATCGAAGCCCTTTTGGCCCAAACCTTGGACGTACCCTTCACCACTTCGAATTCACGGACGGTGGAACAGGCCATGGTCATGCTCTCGGAAGGAATCGAATTCAACCTAATCCTGTCGGATATCCAGCTATTGGACGGAACGGCTTTCGAAGTGTTCCAAAATTGTGAAATAACGGCCCCCATTATTTTCATTACGGCCTATGACAATCACCTACTCGAGGCCTTCAAGACCAATGGCATCGCCTACATCCTGAAACCTTTTTCGGCCGATGATTTCGAACATGCCATCCATAAGTACTTGACCCTGTTCGATTCCCCCTCTTATGAAACGGCTATGTTCAAGGCCTTGAAAAAAGCCTTAAACCAGGGCAGTATGACCTATAAGCGGCGTTTTGCCATCAAAAAACCTGAAGGGATCAAGTTGCTCGAAACCCAAGATATCGCCCTCATCCAGGCATTTGGTGACCTCTGCAAACTCTATGATTTGGATGGGAAAATGCATACTATTTCTTCCAACATCGGGTCATTGGAAGGTGTCCTCGACCCCGATCTTTTTTTCAAGATCAATCGAAGTCAAATCATCAATCAACGACAGTTGACCAATATCTTGACCTATTCGAAAAATCGATTGGAACTTCGATTGAACGGGGTCAAAGACAAAGTGCTCACCAGCTCCTCGGTGACCAAGGCATTTCGAAAGTGGCTAGACGGATAGGTTTATCCCATTTCGGGCACCTCATAGAAGTATTGTGCCTTCTTGATCTTCCCGTTTTCCACTTGGTACATACACAGCTCATCAAAGGCCCATCGACCGCCCTCTTTAAAGGTGGCATCCATCGACATAGGTACCACAAAATGGTTGGCGGCCACTACCGCATCACCAACGGAACCTCCATGGATCTCTTCGATACCTTCTGCCCATTGCAAATAGGCATTCCAAATATTCGCTTTGCCTTCGGTTATCTTCTCACCGGGCATCCCGTCCATCTCAATACTGACTGCATCATCGGCATATAGATCATAGGCCTCTTGGTATTTTTCTTCGCGACAAAGCGAAACCAAACGGTCGGCAACTTCTTGTGTGGTCATGTTTGTTTATTTAAGGTTAACGTCCTTGAAGTTACACAATGAAGTCGTAGGGCCGTTTAAGGAAAAGTTAAATGAATTCTTATTATTCCAAAGCCATGATCACACTTTCGATCCCATTGAAAACAAGGCGTTCGCCCACTTTTTTTCCAAGGAGCGATCTGCCTATAGGTGTTTGGGTAGATACACAGTACAAAGGAGGTACACTGCCCGGTACCACCCCCGCTGACAGGGCAATGAAATACTGGGCCTTGTCGGTGACCACAAGACTTCCAAGTGCAACGCGCTCATTTGTTTTGCTAGGGTCGATACGTTGTATGATCGCATCCAACTTTTTGATCTCGGCAAGCTGTCTCCCTAACTTCTCGCGTTCCAATTGCAGCATGGCCCTACCGGTTTCGTGCTTATCACCGGCCGTGCTTTTGGTTTCGGAAACCAAAGATTCTCTAATCTTGCCGATGGCTTGGACAATAGCCTCTTGACGCGAAACCACGAAGGCCCGACAATGATCGAACGCTTTTTGCTTGATATCGGCCATCTAGAACAATAGGGTGAAGACGGTTTCTTGGTTAGGTATCGAATGTAGTTTCAAACTACCCCCATGCTGTTGCATGATCTGTTTTGAAAGGCTCAGACCGATTCCGGTTCCTTTGTCTTTGGTCGTAAAAAAGGGAACAAAGATTTCGTCGGCCAATTCTTTCGGTATGCCGGGGCCATTGTCTTTCACCTCGACGAATTTCTTTCCGCTGGCCGCAGTGCCCGCAGTCACCTCGATAAGGCCCCCATCACCCTGTTCTAAGGAATGGATGGCGTTTTTCACCAAATTGATCAGCACTTGGGTAAGCTGCTTCTCATCGATATACAACTCAAGGTCTTCAGGTGCTACCTTCCATTCGAAAGCGACCTTGCCCACGGCTTCCTTGCTGGTCAAAAGCTGTACTTTCTCAAAAAATGCCGAGGCCGAAACCAACTCCTTATCCGGTTTTGGTACACTCAAAAAGCTCCGGTACGATTGCACGAAATCCATAAGGTCGCTTCCTTGGCCCCGAATGACCTCAAGACCTTTAATGGCACTGGCCATTTTGTGTTCCGTACTTTCCGCATCATCTTGATCCCCATTTTGGAAATGCTTCAAAATCGAATCCGAAATAGAGGTTATGGGGGTAATGGTATTCATGATCTCATGGGTGAGCACGCGGATCAAGCGCACCCAAGAATCGGTTTCCTTTTCGTCGAGTTCGTGGTGGATGTCTTGAACGACCACCAACAGCAAGGGGTCTTTATCCATGACCATAGGAGTGCATTTGATGGCCAATTGCTTTTGCTCCCGCTCATTGGTCAATTGGAAAAGCTTCCGTTCGAAGGCGGTAAACGGCTTAAAGATCTCAAAAAGCCCCTGATCGATCTTCGCCAATTGTTTGATATGGTTCAAAGGACTGTGGTTCAACAATTTCTCCAGTGTCGGGTTGGCAAAGAGGATATGTCCGCGTTCATTGAAGGTCATGATCCCGATGTTGGCCTGTTTCAGTATTTCCTGATAGTAGTTTTCACGGATTTGGAGTTGCAGGTGTACTTCTTGGATCAACCCATTGACCCGGTTCAGGCTTTGGTTCAGTTCTTTGAAGGATTTGATGGTCACCCGTTCTGGGAACCGCAGCGTGAAATCCTCATTGCGAATGGCATCGAAAAAATAGGCGATCTTGCGGTTGGTGTTATTGATAAATCGGATCAAGGAAACCACTTGTACGATCAACAGGAATGCGGCGAAAACCACTCCGGCATACGATTGATGGAATACACAATAGGCAATGCCCAAAGCCGTCAAGGTGATTAAAATGACCCTTACGATCATTTGCAAGTAAAAGTTCCGACTCGCCATTAGTTCTTCAAGCGTTTCATTTTATTGTACAAGGTCTGGCGGGTGACACCCAATTGCTCGGCTGCCGCACTGTAATTGCCATCATGCCTCTCTAAAGCCTTGGTGATCATTTGTGATTCCATTTCATCAAGGGTCTTTGGTCCTTCATCATAGGAATGGGAAGGTTTCGGGTGTAGCAGGAAATCCGTCGGTTTGAGCACATTACCTTCTGACAGGATCACGGCCCGCTCCATAGTATGTTGTAATTCCCTGATATTGCCTGGCCATTTATAGGAGGTCAGCTTTTCTTCAGCCAGGTTGTTGATACGCAAACCGGGCTTGTCGTATTTGTTGGCGAAGCGCTTCAAGAAAAAATCGGCCAGAATCAAAATATCGCCTTCCCGTTCCCGTAAGGGCGGCACTTCGATATGGATGGTATTGATGCGATACAACAGATCTTCGCGAAACAACCCGTCGGTGACCATTTGTTTTAGATTGCAGTTGGTGGCACAAATCAAACGGATATCGACCGAAATGTTTTTGTTCGACCCCACTCTGACCACGGATTTGTTTTGAATGGCGGAGAGGAGTTTGGCTTGGGTCTGGAGCGTCAGGTTACCGATCTCATCCAAAAAGAGCGAGCCTTGGTGCGCCGCTTCGAACTTACCGGCACGATCTTCCTTTGCATCGGTAAAGGCCCCTTTCTGGTGCCCGAACAGTTCGCTCTCAAAGAGGTTTTCTGCAATCGAACCCATATCGACACCGATGAACACCTCGTTCTTACGCGAAGACAATCGATGCAGTTCACGGGCGATCAACTCCTTGCCCGTACCGTTCTCACCGGTAATCAATACATTGACATCGGTCTTCGCGACCTTTCGCACCAAGTTCAATACGGAGGTCAAGGCCTTGCTGTTGCCTATGATATAATTCTTATCGTCGTTGATGAGTTGTTTCAGGCTACTTTCCTTCTTCTTGAGCTGGTGGATCTCCTTTCGCGATTGACGCAACTCAAAGGCCGATTTAACGGTCGTCAGCAAACGTTCATTGTTCCAAGGTTTTAAAACGAAATCTGACGCCCCGTCTTTCAATGCCTTCACCGCTAGGTCGACTGCCCCATAGGCCGTCATCATGATGACCGAAGTATTCGGAGACCGCGTTTTGATCTCTTTCAGCCAGAACAACCCTTCGTTTCCGGTATTCACCCCGGCAGAGAAATTCATGTCGAGCAAAACGATATCGATCTCTTCCAATTTCGGGAAAGACGATATCTGGTTCGGATTGAACAAGGTCTGTACCTGCTTGTATTCGAATTGCAACAAGATCTCAAGTGCGCTCAAGACACTCTTG
This sequence comes from Flavobacteriaceae bacterium, assembly GCA_013214065.1. Lineage (GTDB taxonomy): Bacteria > Bacteroidota > Bacteroidia > Flavobacteriales > Flavobacteriaceae > Flagellimonas_B > Flagellimonas_B algarum. Next base: position 50,014 of record JABSPK010000007.1, on the reverse strand, counting down.
TTGTCATCGATTACCAAAATCTTGGCATCTATCATAGTGAAGGCCCGTTTCGGTCAAAACTAAGGATTGCAGCTGTACCAAAAGATCAATTGTCAAAATATTTGACATATTTTGTATAAATATTTTACACAAGAGCAGTGGAATCGAAAAAAATTTAATATTAAGTATCTGACTATCAATTACTTTCATTATTGGCATGGGAATCGCTTTATTTTTGGCATACTAGAAAAATCATGAACCGAAAACAGCTTTTATTTCTATTTGCCCTGATGGTGTTTACCAAGGCTTTTTCACAAAAGGTCTGGACACTCGATGAGTGCATCTCTTATGCTGTAGAACACAATCTTCAATTGAACGATTTTGATCTGAACACCCAATCGAATAGGGAAACCTACCGACAGTCGGTGCGCGATCTGCTACCCACCATAAGTGGTTTTGCGAACTATTTCATCCGCTATGGTCGCCAGATCAACCCGGAAGACAACAGTATCGTCAACACCGATATTTTTTCGAACAATTATTCTCTGGACGCCTCCTTTGACCTGTTTCAAGGGTTCCAAAAAATCAACTCCATCAAAGCCTCGAAATTTTTATACAAGGCAACGAAAGAAGAGAGCCTTCAACAGAAGTACCTTTTGGCCTTTCGGGTGATGTCGGCCTATTACGACATTCAATTCATCGAAGGCCTGATTACCATTTCGGAAGAACAGGTCGCCATATCCCAAACCAATTATGACCTCGTTTCGAAACAAGTCGAGCTCGGGGTGATGGCAGGTGCCGACCTGTACGAGGCCGAGGCCCTTTTGCTGACCGATAAATTGGCATTGACCCAGAACCAAAACCGATTGAACGCCGCCAAATTGACCTTGTTACAAGCCATGAACGTTGAAAACGAAAGTGATATCTCGATCCAACCCGTCATTGAAGAAGGGGCGTTTACCATGGAAACAAAGACCTTGGTCTCCGATTCGATCTTCAGTACGGCCAAGTCGTTCATGCCGTCGATCAAAGCACAGGAATATCGTGTCAAGGCAGCAAGAAAGCAACTGGCCGTGACCAGGGGATCGCTTTACCCCACCCTTTCTTTCGGTGGTGGTGTCGGTACCGGATATTTCGAAACGATCCGGGATACCTTGGGCAACACCATTCCTTTTAGAGATCAGTTCCGCGACAACCGCTTTGAATACATAGGGGCTACTTTGAACGTACCCGTTTTCAGCGCTTGGTCGAACCGATCCAGGATCAAACAACAAAAAATCGCCTTGGAACGCGCTAAGAACAATGCAAAGATCACGGCCCAGGAGCTTTACCAGATCATTCAACAATTGGTACAGGAGAACGAAGCCTTAAAAGCCGAGACCGCACAGACACAAAAGAGCGTGACCTCACAGGGACTTTCCTTTTCAATTGCCCAAAAACGCTATGAGAAAGGCATGATCAATGCCATCGAACTCGGGCAGGCGAAAACACTCTATGCGACCGCACAAAACCAGAACCTGCAAGCACAATTGCGATTAAAAGTGAACAAAAGCACCCTAGACTTTTACCAGGGTCTTCCAATATTTAATATCAACTAAAATGGATATACAACTCGAAAGGAAAAAAGGACTTCGTCCGAAACACTACGGCTACATCGCCCTTGGCGTCTTAGTACTGTTCGTTGGCTACAAACTGGCCACGGGCAGCTCCGCCTCGACATTTCGAACCGAAAAAGAACGGCTTTCGATTTCCCAGGTGAGCAATGGCAAGTTCGACGATTACATCACGATCAATGGCAACGTGGCCCCAATCGCCACCATCTACATGGATGCCTATGAAGGTGGTCGGGTATCCGAAAAGCTCATTGAAGAAGGGGCGATGGTCAAAAAAGGCGACATCATCCTCAGGTTAGAGAATATGAACCTCTATGAGCAGATCTTGGCCAGTGAAAGTAATCTGGCCTTAAAACAAAATGATCTGCGTTCGACCCGTTTGACTTTCGATGCACGACAGGTCGAAGGGCGACGATCATTGGCTACCGCAAGCACCGATCTGCAACGCCTTAAAAGGAATTTCGAACAGAACACCGCCCTATACGAAGATGAGCTGGTCTCTCGCGAAGTGTACCTGACTTCCAAAGAGAATTATGAACTCGCGCAAAAACAGTATGAGATCGTCAAACTCCAGACCGAACAAGACGATGCCTTACGCAGCACCTCTTTGGCGGGTCTCGATACCGATCTCGATCGGATGAAAAAAACACTGTCGATGGTCTACGAACGTTTAGACCATTTGAACGTCAGGGCTCCCGCAGATGGACAGTTGGGCTTTCTCGATGCCGAAATCGGACAGAATATCACCCAGGGCCAACGTATCGGTCAGGTCAACGTCTTGACCGATTTCAAGATCGAGGCCGCCATCGACGAACATTATATCGATCGGGTGAAACGCGATCTTTCGGCCAGCCTTGAACGAAATGGAAAAGAATACGCGCTACGATTGCGCAAGGTCTATCCAGAGGTGCGAAACGGTCGATTCAATGTCGATCTTGTCTTTACCGACGAAAAACCGGAGACCATCCGCGCCGGCCAAAGCTATAACATCCGATTGCAGCTGGGAGCGTCGAACGATGCCCTACTGTTACCGAAAGGTGGGTTTTTCAATAGCACCGGCGGACAATGGGTCTTCGTGCTCTCACCCGATGGCAACGAAGCCCTGAAACGCAACATCAGGGTCGGCAAGCAAAATTCAAGATATTACGAGGTTCTAGAAGGTCTGGAACCCGGCGAACAAGTAATAACCAGTAATTATGACAGTTTCGGTGAAGCCGAACGAATCGTATTAAAGTAATCCATCAAGAACATGATACAGATCCAAGAATTAAAGAAAAGTTTTAGAACCGAAGAAGTAGAGACCCTGGCTTTGAACGGGGTGAACCTCAAAGTTGAGGAAGGGGAATTTGTTGCGGTCATGGGGCCTTCTGGCTGCGGCAAATCCACCCTGTTGAACATCATCGGTATGCTCGACAACCCTTCTGAGGGCAGCTATAATTTTGCAGGCCATGAAGTGGCCGGTTTAAAGGAAAGCCAGCGCACCCAGCTTCGTAAAGGGAATCTGGGCTTTGTTTTCCAGAGCTTCAACCTCATTGACGAGCTTACCGTCTATGAAAATGTGGAACTCCCGTTGATCTATTTGAAAATGAGCAAATCGGAACGCCGTGAAAAAGTCAAGGCCGTTCTTGAACGCATGAAGATCGCCCATCGCGAAAAGCATTTCCCACAACAACTCTCCGGGGGGCAACAACAACGTGTAGCAATATCTAGGGCCGTAGTAACCAACCCGAAACTCATTTTGGCGGATGAGCCGACAGGTAACTTGGATTCGAAAAACGGTATCGAGGTAATGAACCTATTGACCGAATTGAACCAAGAGGGCACCACCATCGTCATGGTAACGCACTCCGATCGTGACTCGCATTACGCACACCGGGTCATCAACCTATTCGACGGCCAGATCGTGACCGAAAGCCAGAATAGGGCCGTAGGAGCCGTCATTTAAACGAGTTTATTCATCAATCACATCCAATAATCAATCAAAAAAGAAAGCCATGTTCAAAAACTATCTGAAAATCGCCTGGAGGAACCTCTTGAAAAACAAAGGGTATTCCTTGATCAATATCGGAGGGTTGGCCCTTGGAATGGCAGTCACTTTGATCATCGGTCTTTGGATGAACGATGAGTTGACCCACAACAGCTATTTCAAAGAAAAAGGCAAAATCGCCCAAGTCTACCAATCACAGACGTTCAATGGGCAGACAGGAACCGGGCCGGCCATACCTCGCCCCTTGGAAATGGCTATGCGCGAACGCTACGGCGACAACTTTGAATACATGCTGATGTCATCTTGGACCAGCAGCCTGTATCTTAAATACGGCGAAACCAACCTGTCGCGCACCGGAAACTATATGCAACGCCAAGGACCCGATTTTCTCGATCTTGAAATCTTGAAAGGAGAGAAAGACGGCCTTCGCGATATCAATTCGATCATGCTTTCCGCCTCGACCGCTGAAGCCTTGTTCGGGGCCTTGGACCCCATTGGCAAAACGGTCAAGGTCAGCAATGAATACGACCTTAACGTGACGGCGGTATATCAAGACATCCCGTATAACAACTCGTTCAGCGATACCGAATACATCATTCCGTGGGACCAATACGTTTCGACCCGTGAATGGGTGCGGGAAGCCGAGGACAATTGGGGCAACAACTCGTTCCAATTCTTCGTCCAATTGGCCGATAAGGTCGATATGGCCGAAGTTTCGGAAAAGATCCGCAATGTGAAAAAAGACCTGAATGAAAGTACGGCGGAATTCAATCCGCAGATTTTCTTATTCCCGATGGAGGAATGGTACTTGCGGGGTAATTTTGAAAATGGTAAACAGGTCGGCGGCCGTATCAAATACGTTTGGCTGTTCGGTATTATCGGGGTCTTCGTACTCCTATTGGCCTGTATCAATTTCATGAACTTAAGCACGGCACGGTCTGAAAAGCGCGCCAAGGAGGTGGGCATCCGCAAGTCTATCGGCTCGTTGAAAGGGCAATTGATTTATCAATTCTTGAGCGAATCCTTTTTGGTCGTCGCCTTTGCCTTTGTCGTCGCCTGTGTGATCGTATTGCTTTCTTTGAGCGGGTTCAACGATTTATCGCGAAAGGAAATCAGCTTTCCTTGGGGCCAATTCGTGTTTTGGGCCACTTCATTGGTCTTCATCCTTTTCACGGCTTTATTGGCCGGAAGCTACCCTGCCCTTTACCTTTCATCTTTCAAACCGGTCGATGTCTTGAAAGGCACCTTCAAAGGGGGAAAATATTCCGGTTTACCCCGAAAGATCTTGGTCGTACTCCAGTTCACGGTTTCCGTAGCTTTCATCATCGGAACCTTTATCGTCATGCAACAGATCAACCATGCCAAGAACCGACCGATCGGTTACGATAAGGAAGGATTGATCCAAGTGCCCACCTTTAGCCAGGATTTTACGGGAAAAACCGATTTGATGCGAAATGAGTTCATCAGTTCAGGGGCCGTGGTCGCGATGGCGACCTCCAGTAGCCCGACCACACGCATCTGGTCGAATCGAGGAGGATTTACCTGGGAGGGCAAACCTGAAGGTTTTCAAGAAGATTTGGCCTGGACCGAGGTTTCCCCTGAATATGCCAGCACCTTGAACCTAAAGATCGTTGAAGGACGCGATTTCTCTCGTGAATTCGCTTCCGACTCCCTTGGGGTGCTCATCAATGAAACGGCAAAACGCTATCTAGGCCTTGAGAATCCGGTCGGAATGTATATCAAGGATGACGATGAGGAAGATCCCGATCCGCCCTTGAAGATTATCGGTGTGGTCGAGGATATGATCGCGCAATCCCCGTACGAACCTGTCAAACAAGGCATGTACGTATACGATCGTTTCGATAATTTCAGCTATTACAACCTACGGCTGAACCCGAACAAGAGCGCCAGCGCGAACATTGCGGTTATCGAACGCGTATTCAAGGAGCACTTTCCCGATATCCCATTTGAATATCAATTCGTGGATGAGGAGTACGGTGAGAAATTCGCCGCTGAAGAACGTGTAGGCAGCCTAGCCGGAATCTTCACCGCCCTTGCCATTTTGATCAGTTGTTTGGGACTGTTCGGACTCACCTCCTTCGTTGCCGAGCAACGTACCAAGGAAATCGGGGTACGAAAAGTACTGGGTGCCACGGTATTCAACGTTTGGAACATGCTATCAAAAGACTTTTTGAAACTGGTCATTATTTCCTGTTTCATCGCGGTTCCTATTGCCTACTACGTCATGAACGGATGGTTGCAAGAATATCCCTATCGCGTGATCCTCAAATGGTGGATCTTCGGATTGGCCATGTTGGGCGCCATGGGCATCACCGTGCTTACGGTAAGTTTCCAAGCCATTAGGGCCGCCAAGCAAAACCCGGTGAAAAGTCTACGGACGGAATAACCCATGCCCGACCATCGGGCCTCAAAAAACGAAAAGCCATGTTCAAAAATCAATTGAAAATAGCGTGGAGGAACCTCTTCAAGAGAAAAGTATTCTCACTCATCAACATCCTAGGGCTGGCCATCGGATTCGGATGTGCTTTGATCATCTTTCTCTTTGTAAACCATCATTTGGGTTTTGACACTTTTCATACCAACGGGGAGCGGATCTACCGATTCGTAACTGAAGAAAACCAAGACGGCATCGAATATTCTGCCTCGGTGCCCCCCGGTTTCGCCAATGCCTTTAAAAAAGACTATACCTATGCCGAGAAAATGGCCAAAATGGTCTATTGGGGCGACGAAGTCTTACAATTGGATAGCCGCAATTTGAAAATGAACGTCGATGACGAGGTCCGTTTCGTTGAGGCCGATTTTTTCAAGATCTTCCATTTTCCGATGCTCAACGGTTCAAACGAAGTGCCTTTGAACGAACCGAATACAGCCGTCATCACTGAAGATATCGCCCAACGTCTTTTTGGCGAGCTTGATCCGGTGGGACAAACGTTCCGCTTCGGAAACAAAGAAACGATAACGGTCACCGGGGTGCTCCGAAAGTTTCCCAAGAATACCGAATTCACGAGCAAAATCTTTATTTCCTTTCCCACCTTAACCTCTTTTTCTTCTTTCAGTGGAAGTGAGTCTTGGGGTGGAATCACAACCAATTTGACCTGTTACGGGCTTTTGCGTCCCAATCAGGATATCAGCACCATCGAAAGTGATATTTCAGGCTACCCGGAAAAGTTCAGGCCGACTTCTACGAACAAACACACGTACAGGTTACAGGCCTTGTCCGACATCCACCTGAATACCAAATACGGCGGTGGGATCTCTCGTACGACTTTGTTGATTTTCGCACTGATCGGACTGTTTATTTTAGGGATGGCCTGCATCAACTTCATCAATATTTCAACAGGTCAATCGGTATATCGATCCAAAGAGGTCGGAATGCGCAAGGTAGTCGGTGGTGTCAAGGGCCAACTCTTTTGGCAATTTATGGTCGAAACCTTTTTGACAAGCCTCTTGGCTCTGGCCGTTGGCATTGGGCTAAGCGTTTTGGCCTTACCGCGTTTCAACGCCATGTTCGACCTGACCCTTTCATTGAGTGGCCTACTTCAGCCGAAGTTCATAGGCTTCGTATTCTTGCTTCTGGCAGTGGTTACCTTCTTGGCCGGAAGCTACCCAGGGATTTTAATGGCACGGGTCACCCCTATTTTGGCATTGAAAAACCAACTCTCGGCCCGCGATATCGGTGGATCTCGTACCCGTAGGATTTTGGTTATCGCCCAATTCGCCATTGCGATCATGCTGATCGTGGGCACCTTGGTCGTCAACAAACAACTGAACTATGCCATCAGTTCAGACCTAGGCTATAACAAGGAAGCGGTAATGATGCTTTCGATCCCGACCGATGACGTTTCACCCATTCAGTTGGATGGTTTGAAAGAACGACTTACAAAATTCCAAGGGGTCAGCTCGGTCACCCGATGTTTGGCTTCACCTGGAGCAGCTTACTTGCAATGGGGTACCAGTGTGCGGTACAACAATAACCCGAATAACGAAGAATTCAGTGTTCAGGTAAAAGCTGCCGACGATGATTATTTGAACACCTTTCAAATTCCGCTGTTGGCCGGAAGGAACTATTTCGAAAAAGACTCTGTTTTCGAGGTGTTGGTCAATGCGACTTTCGCTAAAAAAGTGGGGGTCGACGATGTCAATGACTTGTTGGGCAAGCGCATCGCCATCAACTCGGGCAGGGTACAGGGCACTGTTGTCGGGGTCTTATCCGATTTCCATGATCGGTCGTTCCAAGAGAACATCAACCCGATCTTTGTAGCTCCAATCACCGAATATTACTCGGAATTCGCCATCAAATTGCATACGGCGCAAATGACCGAGACCATCGAACGGATTGAGAATGAATGGTCGAACCTCTTTCCTGAATTCGTGTTCGATTACGACTTTCTAGACCAACGGGTCGCCGAACAATACCAAGCCGAACAGCGCTTTTTGACTTTGACCAAAGTGTTCTCGATCCTCGCAATTTTGATCGGTTGCCTTGGGGTGTATGGGTTGATCACCTACTTCATTACCCAAAAGACCAAAGAAATCGGAATCCGAAAGGTGCTCGGAAGCAACCTGCCCCAGATATTATCGCTATTGGCCAAGGACTTCGTTGTCATGATCCTTTTAGCAGGTGCTATCGCCACACCATTGGCCTATATGGTTATGGGACGTTGGCTCGAGAACTACACTTTCAAGACCGAAATGTCATGGTGGATATTCGTGCTGGCCATAGGCGGAATGGTCAGTATCACCATGGCCACCATTGCCTATAAAGCGTTCAGGGCGGCACGGGTCAGCCCCGTCACAAGCCTGAGAACGGAATGAATCATCAACAAAAAATGACTGAACATGTTTAAAAATCAATTGAAAATAGCATGGAGAAGCCTATTTAAGCGTAAAGTTTTCGCATCGATCAACATTATGGGCCTGGCCATTGGGTTCGGTTGTGCGATCGTTATTTTCCTATTTGTAAGCCACCATTTGGCCTATGACACTTTTCATGAAAAGGGAGATCGCATCGTACGTTTCGTAACGGAAGAAAAACTAGATGGGATTACGTATTCCCCCTCAGTGCCACCCGGATTTCCGAATGCCTTCAAATCGGATTATGCCTATGCTGAAAAAACGGCGAAGCATTTCCAATTGGGGGGCGAACAGCTCATCGCCGTCGAGTCACGTGACCTGAGGATCAACGTCAGCGAGGAAGTCGGTTTCGTAGAGGTGGATTTCTTCTCGATTTTTGATTTTCCTTTTTTGGAAGGTAGCCCAAGTGCTGCCCTTGAAGATCCCAACACCGCGGTAATGACCGAGGCCATGGCCCAAAAGCTCTTCGGCAGGGCGAATGCCATTGGTGAGACCTTTTTGTTCAATAACCGCCATACGATAACCGTTACCGGCATCTTAAAGCCCATTCCGGCCACCACCGATTTCAAGAGCTCGATTTTCATTTCCTTCAAAACACCGGCCTTTTCCGATTTCGTGTCCAGCGAATCCTGGGATGGCATTTGGGGCAATCTGATGTGCTTTGGTCTCTTGCGACCCAATCAAGATCTTGATGCCATTGAAGCCGCGATCGCCGCATACCCGGATAAGTACCGGCCCGATTCGAAAAACAAACACACCTATCATTTACAACCCTTATCGACCATGCACCATGATGCCCGCTACGGAGGGCAAATACCAAAGTCGACGCTCTGGATCTTTTCCTTGATCGGTGTCTTTATCCTGGGCATGGCATGTATCAATTTCATCAATATCTCCACGGGGCAGTCGGTCTATCGTTCTAAAGAAGTCGGAATGCGTAAGGTCGTCGGTGGGGTCAAAAGCCAACTCTTTTGGCAATTCATGGTCGAAACCTTTTTGACCAGTCTACTGGCCCTGATCACCGGTATCGGTTTAAGCGCGTTAGCCCTGCCGTGGTTCAATGCCATATTCGACCTTTCACTGTCACTCAGTGGACTTTTGAATCCTGCATTCCTTGGTTTCGCAATGCTTCTTTTGGCCATGGTCACTTTTTTCGCAGGCAGCTATCCAGGAATCTTGATCACCAGGGTCTCCCCGGTATTGGCCTTGAAAAACCAACTTTCGGCAAAAGATATCGGTGGGTCGCGAACCCGTAAAGGGCTGGTCATTGCCCAGTTCACTATTGCGATTATGCTCATCGCCGGAACCTTAGTCGTCAACAAGCAATTGGACTACGCCCTGACTTCGGATTTAGGATACAACCAAAAGGGGGTGTTGATGCTTCGCGTACCTCCCACGCAAGTGACCCCAATACAATTGGATGGTCTTAAAGAAAGACTTTCGAAAATCAACGGTGTACAATCCGTAAGCCGTTGTCTGACCTCTCCTGGAGCGACCGACATGACTTGGGGAACCGCAGTGCGCTACAATAACCATCCCGAAGACGAGGAGTTCAGTATCCAACTGAAAGCGGCCGATTCCGATTATTTGAACACCTTCGAAATTCCACTTTTGGCAGGTAGGAACTATATCGAACGTGACTCGGTTTATGAAGTCGTGGTCAACGCGACCTTTGCCAAAAAGGTAGGCGTGTCAGACCCTAGCCAACTGTTGGGCAAGAACATCGCCTTGTTTTCAGGGAGCCTAGGCGGCACCATCGTCGGGGTCGTCGAAGACTTTCACGATCGATCTTTTGAAGAAAGCATCAACCCGGTTTTTATAGTTGCCGAACCTGATTTTTATGGGGACTTTGCCCTCAAATTGAACACGGAGCAACTATCGGAGACCTTGATGGGAATCGAAAAAGAATGGACCGATCTGTTTCCTGCCCATATCTTCAACTATACCTTTTTAGACGATAGGGTCGCGCAACAGTACGAAGCCGAACAACGGTTTTTGAGCCTGTCGAAAGTGTTTTCCATCCTTGCGATCCTTATCGGTTGTTTAGGGGCTTATGGACTGATCAGCTTCTTCGTTACCCAAAAGACCCAAGAAATCGGTATCCGAAAGGTATTGGGCAGCAATCTGGCCCAGATCTTATCGCTCTTGGCCAAGGATTTTGTCACTATGATCCTAGTATCAGGTGCCATTGCGACCCCGATCGCCTATTTGATCATGGGCCGATGGCTCGAAAACTACACCTTTAAAACCGAACTCTCCTGGTGGATCTTCGCCCTTGCCATAGGTGGCATGGTCGGTATCGCCATGGCTACGATCACCTACAAGGCCATAAAGGCCGCAAGGGTTAATCCGATAACCAGCCTTAGAACCGAATAAATCAGCATCAAAAAACGAAGTATCATGTTAAAGAACCAATTGAAAATCGCCTGGAGGAGCATCAAAAAACAACCGTTCTTGAATGCCCTGAACACCTTGGGCCTGGCTGTAGGTATCGCAGGCACCCTAATGATCGCCTTGTATATCAACGATGAGTTGAACTACGATACCATGTTCGCCAATGCCGAAAGGATCCACCGTATCGATGCCGATATGAAATTCGGTGGGCCCGACCGCGCACTTTCGCAGGTATCCGCGCCCATGGCTGCAGCGATCCTGAACGATATCCCACAAGTAGAAACCGTTTTGCGGATACGCCCCTGGGGCCGCAGTTCTTTGAACATGGAAAATTCCAGGGAATTGGTTTTGGAAAACAATACCGCCTTCGCTGATACTACCTTGATCGATATGCTCGGTCTGGAACTGCTGTACGGCAATCCCAAGACCGCCCTAAGTGAACCCAACACCTTGATATTGACCCGTACGGCAGCCGAAAAACACTTTCCGGTCGAACGGGCCGTCGGTGAAAAACTGGTTTTGAATGAAGGGCAAACCTATACGGTGACCGGAATAATCGACGATCTTCCGTTGAATTCCCTATTAGCGAATTATAGCGTTTTTATGTCGATGATGGGCCATGAAGACGCCTTTGGCGATGAGTGGGGAAGTCATAACTACAATACCTTCATCAAATTGAAGCCCAATGCTCAAATCGGCTCGATCGCGGCCCCATTGCAAGGTATGGTCGAAGACTATCTGATTCCCTATGCGCAACAGTTCTTCCCCGGTATTACCTTAGAACAATTCGAAGCATCAGGGAATTATATGCGGTATTCCACGATTCCGTTGTTGGATATCCACTTACAATCCCATCGCGAGACCGATATCAGTCAGAACGGAGATGTCAACAATATTTACATCCTATCGTTCATCGCGCTCTTCCTTCTCCTATTGGCAAGTATCAACTTTATGAACCTCTCGACCGCTTACTCCCTAAAACGGGCCAAAGAAGTGGGTATTCGAAAAACCTTGGGGTCGAACAAAAAAAGCTTGGTTCGACAATTTTTGACCGAATCGGGCTTGATTACAGGCTTCGCCTTGGCAGTAGCCATCGTTTTGGTCTTGATCGCCCTGCCCTTCTTTAATGAGTTGGCCGATAAGGCGATCTCTTTTCCGTTTACCAACCCGGTATTCTGGTTGATCCTGCTTTCAGGAGCGTTATTGCTTTCACTGATATCGGGTAGCTATCCTGCTTTTTTTATGTCGCGTTTTATGCCGGCACGGGTGTTGAAGGGAAGTGGGGAAACCAGTGTGGGAGGATCGCGTTTGCGAAGTTCATTGGTCGTATTCCAATTCGCCATTTCGGTCTTTTTGATCGTGGGCACCTTGGTGGTCGGCCAACAACTGCACTTTATCCAAAACAAAGACCTGGGGTATGAGAAAGACCAGGTTGTTTTGATCAATAACGTCAACCGATTGGGCAATAATGCACAGACCTTCAAAGAAGAGGTCAAGCAATTGGCGCAGGTATCCCAAGCTTCGCTGAGCAGTTATGTGCCCACTCCCTCGGGCCGAACCGATTCGTCCTATTTCCTTGAAGGGAAAATGAACCAAGAATCAGCAGTGAACATGCAAGGATGGCCGGTTGATTTCGATTATATCGAAACCCTCGGACTCGAAATGGTATCGGGTCGGGCCTTCGACCCTAACATCACCATCGACTCAACGGCCATCATCATCAATGAAACCGCGGTCCAGGTGATGGGCCTTGATCCCGAAACGGCCTTGGGTAAAAGGATCTCAAGGGGTGTCGATGAAGAAAACCTCAGCTTCTTTACCATTATCGGCGTGGTCAAGAATTTTCATTTCGAGACCATGCGTAACGTGGTTCGCCCACTTTCATTACGTATCGGAAGAAGTGAGGCAACGATGGTCGTCAAACTACATGCGGGCGATTTTCAACAGACCCTTGGCCAAATTGACGGCCTGTGGTCGGAATTCGCCACCGGTCTTGCTTTTGATTATCGTTTTATGGACGACTCCTTCAATGAGGTGTATCGAAACGAACAGCGTTTAGGTAAGATCTTTATCATCTTCACCGCGCTATCCCTTTTTATCGCCTGCCTCGGTTTGTTTGGCTTGGCGGCATTCAATGCCCAAAAACGGATCAAGGAAATCGGGGTGCGTAAAGTACTCGGTGCCTCGGTCGGCCAGATTACCTTTCGGCTTTCGTTCGACTTTTTGAAGTTGGTCGCCATTGCGATCCTGATCGCCCTTCCGATTGGTTGGTTCGCTATGAACCGCTGGTTACAAGATTTCACCTACCATATCGATATCGGTCTGGGCGTCTTCGCCATAGCCTCGTTCATGGCCGTAGGGATCGCCTTATTGACGGTCAGTTTTCAAAGTATCAAAGCTGCGATCGTCAACCCGATCGAAAGCCTAAAAACCGAATAATGAAATAGCATCAATCAAAAATCCATCATCATGTTCAAAAACTATCTGAAAATCGCCTGGAGAAGCCTGAAAAAGCAACCCTTTTTCACCTTTCTCAATACCTTCGGACTTGCCATAGGTATGGCAGGGGCCCTACTGATCGGTCTGTTCATACATGATGAATTGGGTTTTGATACCATGTTCGCCGACGCCGAACGCATCTACCGAATCGATGCCGACGTACAATTCGGTGGGTTGCCCGAGCAACTTGCCGAAGCTCCCGAACCCATGGCCGGAACATTGATGCGTGATTACCCGCAAGTCGAGTTGGCCACCCGGTTCAGGGACCAAGGCAGCCTACTCATCCGAAAGGCGAACGTAAGTTCGAACGTCAAAGAAGAGCGGACTACCTTTGCCGATTCGACCTTTTTCAAATTCTTTGGCATCCGCTTGATCGATGGGGATGCGAAAAGCGCCCTGACCCAACCCAACACCATGGTCTTGACCCGTTCGGCCGCAGAAAAACACTTTGGCGTGACCAATGCCGTCGGTCAAAATATGGTGGTCAACAATGACGAAACCTTTTTAGTGACCGGTGTCATTGAAGACCTTCCCAAGAACTCCTTCTTGCGCGACCACACGGTCTTCATGTCGATGCCGAGTTACCGATTCGCACAGGTCGGCCACTGGGGAAGCTTAACGTATTATACCTTCGTTAAAATGGTGCCTGGGGCCGATATGGTGGCTTTTCAAGAAGGTCTCGACTCTTTGATGGGGCGCTACTTGATTCCATGGATACAGGATTTTTACCCGGGCATGACGGAAGCTTCATTTCGTGCGTCGGGCAATTTTCTCGATTACACGACCATGCCATTGACCGATATCCATTTACATTCCAAAATGAAATCGGAACTCAGCGCGAACGGCAGTATCCAAAACATATACATCCTTTCTTTCGTGGCCCTGTTTTTGGTGGTATTGGCCATGGTCAATTTCATGAACCTTTCTACGGCAGGTTCCTTAAAAAGGGCCAAGGAAGTGGGGGTCCGTAAAACCTTGGGCAGCAATAAGAGCGATTTGGTCCGTCAGTTTTTGATCGAATCGGGATTGATCTGTTTCCTATCCCTGTTGGTCGCCGTAGGACTGGCATTTTTAGTACTGCCGATGTTCAATGAATTGGCCGGCAAAGCGATCGCCATACCCTTTGCGGAACCGCTGTTCTGGATGATCTTATTGACCACGACCGTGATACTAGGGTTATTGTCGGGCACCTATCCCGCCTTCTTTATGTCGCGCTTCATCCCGGTCAAAGTACTCAAGGGAAGTGGGCTCACCAACGTCGGTGGCAACAACATTAGAAAATCCTTGGTCGTTTTCCAGTTCGCGGTTTCCATACTGTTGATCGTAGCCACGGTGGTGGTCAATCAACAACTGGGTTTTATCCAAAGCAAGGAACTAGGGTACGACAAAGACCAAATTTTGGTTTTGGATGATGTGAACAATGCCAATGGCCAAGAATTGGTCTTAAAGCGGGAGCTAAAGCGATTGTCACAGGTGAAAAACGCGACTTTGAGTAGTTTTCTACCGACCCCATCGGCACGCACCGGGCAGACATTTTTCAAAGAAGGGTCTCGCGATCAGGAAGATGCCATCAATGTCGAAAACTGGAGCGTGGATCATGATTATATCGCCACCTTAGGCTTGGAACTGGTTGCCGGTCGTGATTTCGACCAATCCATTTCGACCGATTCGACCGCTGTTATCATCAACGAAGCTGCACTGCGTACATTGAACGTCAGCGCTGAGCAAGCCTTGGGCTTACGCATCTCTTCCGATTTGGGGGCCAATGACGAAAGCATCAGCTACCAGACCATCATCGGGGTCATCAAGGATTTCCACTACAGTTCGATGCGCCATAATATCGAAGCCCTCTTCCTTAGTATTGGCCGGTTTCCGGCATCCATAGCCATAAAAATCGAAGCCCAAGACATCGCCGCGGCGGTTACCGACATCCAATCGGTCTGGAACGGTATTGCCCCTGGTCAACCGTTCAATTACTATTTTATGGACGACTCCTTCAACCGAAGTTTCGAATCGGAACAACGGCTCGGTAGTATCTTTTCGATATTCACCGTTCTTTCGATCCTGATCGCTTGTCTGGGTCTTTTCGGCCTGGCCACCTTCAATGCACAAAAGCGGACCAAGGAAATCGGGATACGGAAAGTCTTGGGGGCTAGCGTTGGCCAGATTTCCTATCGCCTGACCACCGACTTTCTGAAGATGGTCGGTATCGCCATTGTCATTGCCCTGCCCATAGGGTGGTTTGCTATGAACAAATGGCTTGAAGACTTTTCATACCGTATCGAAATCCAATGGTGGATGTTGCTTATGGCCGCCCTTTTAGCCATTTCGATCGCCGTTGTTACCGTCGGGTATCAAAGCATCAAAGCCGCCATCGTCAATCCTGTAAAGAGTTTAAGGGCCGAATAAACAACGCAATTACAGACTATCATGTTCAAAAACCAACTCAAGCTTGCCTGGAGAAACCTGTTGAAGAACAAGTCCTATCTGGCGATCAATCTTACCGGCATTACCATCGCCATGACCTGTTTCGTGTTGTTGACGATGTACGTGAACTTCGAACGAAGCTACGACCGCCACCATGAAAAATCGGATAGCATCTTTCGGATCGTTCAGCAGCAAAAAGGCAACAGCTATCAAGGCACCGATTTCTTCGCCTTGGCCCCCTTGCCCCTGGGGGAGGCACTTTTGGAAGATTTTCCGGAAGTCGAACATGTCACCAACCTGAACACCGGTATGGCTTTGTTGATCAAAGACGAGTTCTCTTCCGTCCATCGCGGACTGTTTACCGATAGTTCCTTTTTCAATGTCTTTACCACCGAAGTTCAAGAAGGGAACGCCCAAAAAGCCTTGGAAGACCCCGACAACATCCTATTGACCGAATCTTTGGCCAAAAAGTACTTTGGGACCGGCTCACCCATAGACGAGGTGTTGACCTTTGGCGACGGCCGCGCCTTTACGGTCAAGGGCATCGTAGCGGACCCACCGAAAAACCAACATTTTACTTATGAATTCATCGTTTCGTATAAAAGTCAGGCCTACTACCCCAACGACGTTGGGTTCTGGGTAAGTAACAACTACCATACCTACTTGACCACCAATGCCCCCGAGGCCTACAAGGCCTTGGAACAAAAAATGAAGGTGTACGAAGCCATTACCAAACCTGCCTATGCCAATCAAGGGTTTGAATTCTATCCCGAATACAAACTACAACCCGTGGTCGACATCCACTTGAAGTCAAAAATGAATAAGGAACTAGCAGTCAATGGCAATCTGAAGGTCATCAACCTCTTCGCTCTCATTGCAGTGTTCATTCTGGTACTCCCCGCAGTCAATTATACCAACTTAGCCACCTCCAAATCGGCAAAAAGGGCCAAGGAGGTCGGGGTCAGCAAAGTCTTAGGGGCAAAACGTTCCATTCTGATCGTTCAATACCTCGGCGAATCGTTCTTCATGGTCTTTGCCGGCTTGGCCTGTGCCTTGGTAATGGCTTATTTTTTACTGCCCTATTTCAATGCGATTTTGAACCGCGATATCGATTTTGGTCTTGTCACCCAACTACCGACCCTCTTACCACTCTTACTTGCTACCGTTTTGACCGGGTTGCTTGCGGGTATCTACCCTGCTTTGTTCTTGTCGGGAATCGGCCCTGTGAAAGCCTTGAAGGGCAATTTTCTTAAAGGTCGTAAAAAAGGGGTGGGTTTAAAAAACGTGCTTGTTGTCGGTCAGTTCACGGTGGCGATCGCCTTGGCCATAGCAAGTGTGGTGGTATACCAACAATTGCATTACATTCAAAACAAAGACCTGGGGTATTCCAACAAACGACTGGTTCATGTGCGCTACTTTGAATCGGAAATCACTGAAAAACAAGAGGTGCTAAAACAGAAATTGTTGGAACATCCATCGATCAAAAACGTTTCCCTGACGTCCCAACTCCCCTTTGACGTAAATAGTCAAGGCCCTATTACGGAATGGGAAGGGAATGTTGACAACGCCCCGCTTTATGTCTTTAGGTCGTATGTAGACCATGACTTCTTGGGGATTTTCGGTATGGAAATCGTTCAAGGGCGCAGTTTTTCGAAGGAAGTCCCGTCAGACTCCACCGCCTATTTATTGAATGATGCCGCGGTCAAGAAATTGGGCTGGAAGGAACCCGTAGGAAAATCATTTGCCAATGGGAAAGTCATCGGGGTTCTGAAGGATTTTCACCTCAAGACCTTCGATCAAGCCATCGAACCGCTTTTCATGGCATTGAGAACCCCCGATTTCACCAGAAACTTCGGTCATGTGATTTTGAATATCGACATGGAAGATTACGCGAATACTTCTGAATATATTGTCGAAACCATGAAGGGTATCGTTCCGATCGTACCTTATGAAGTACGTATGGTCGAAGAAAGCTATATGCAGTTCTATGAAGAAGAACAGCGGCTGGGTAAGGCATTCAATATCTTTACCGCATTGGCCCTGTTCATTGCCGCTATGGGCCTATTCGGCATGGTATCTTTTCAAATCGCGCAACGCGCCAAGGAAATCAGTATTCGAAAAGTGATGGGAAGTTCGGTCTCTGGAATCTTAAAACTCCTTGCCACCTGTGTATTCCGTCAAATTTTGATCGCCTTTTTGATCGCGGCACCGATAGCGTACTATTTCATCGAGCAATGGTTGCAAAGCTACGTGTACCGAACCGACCTAAATATGGTGACCTTAGGGAGTGTTGCTTTCTTGGCCATGGCCGTGGCCTTTTTGTCGATCGCATTCCAAAGTTTTCAGGCCGCTACATCGAATCCGGTAGATAGCCTGCATTCCGAATGATACCACCACTTCATAAGGTGTAAATTATTTAGACGGAATGTGTCAAATTATTTTACGCTTTTTAAATGCCTGGTGTTTGTAATCAGCTCATTTTCATTTAGTTGTGTTTTGGCACAATAATTTATAGTCCTTAAGTATCACTCAAAAAACGAGCAGTCATGCTTAAGAACCATATCAAGATCTCGTTACGGAATCTTTGGAAGAACAAAACCTTGTCGGTATTGAACCTTGTTGGTTTGAGCATCGGTATTTCAAGTGTCTTGACCTTGTTGTTTTCGGTCTATGCCTACTATACCGCTGAAGCCCCGATACAGGATATCGAAAACATCCATTACCTCAAAACCTATCTTAAAGACGGTGACGACTATCGCAGTGTGCCCTATCCGATGCTGGAAAAGGTGGTTAGCACTTCCCCCGAAGTATTGGCCGGCACGCCACTACACGGCTGGGGAAACATTTGGTTGGAATATGGGGAAAAGGAGTTTCAAAACCGTACCGACTACTGCGATCCCGATTTCTTTGAGGTATTCAGCCTTCCGCTGAAATACGGCGACCAACAAACGGCCTTGCAAAACAAGTATTCGATCGTTTTGACCGATAAGGTGAGCAAACAGATATTCGGTGATGTGAATCCGGTGGGCCAAACCTTGATCGCTGCCGACACCCTTAACATCACCGTAACCGGTGTTCTGGAACCTATCAGTCCGTATAGCTCTTTTCGTTTGGGGGTATTGCTACCCAACACCTTACTGAAAGACAATCCGACATTCAAAAGCCAGACCGATTGGGGCAACAGTTTTTCTCCGGTGTTCTTCAAGTTGCGGCCCGGTAGTGATATCGCGGCTTTCGAACAGCGTATCGGTCAATTGGCCCAAGCACACTATGCAGATCCGGATCCCATTGCCCGGATCGAGGTCAAACCCTATAACGAATTCCGGATGGATGCGATCCCCGTGGTCGAAACCATTATCGGTGGGGCCATAGCGGCTTCGTTCTTTGTGTTGCTCATCATCTTGGTCAATCTTTTAAACCTAAACGCTTCGACCATGTTCCGGAGAACCAAGAACATCGCCGTACGCAAGGTGCTCGGGGGCAACAATAGCAATGTGCTGACCCAATTCTGTGTTGAAAATGGGATTTTGGTCTTTATTTCCATCATTATTTCGACAGTGCTTTTTCTCTTTGTGAACCTCCCAAGAATGAATGCGGTTTTCGGTGCGGAGTTCGGGAGCATCTCTTTCGATTTCGTCAACGATTACCCTGTTCTCCTGGCCATTGCCTTGATCGGGCTTCTTGCCACCCTTTCCGTTGGTATCTTTCCGGCATTGCGCTTTATCAAAGTCCCGGTGTCGCTGGGTATCAAAGGAAAAGCCGTTCAGATGAAGAACAACTTCATTTTGCGCAATTCCTTTATCATCATGCAATTCGTAATCGCGATCCTGTTCATTTGCGTTGCGATCATCTTAAACGACCAAATCGGCTTTATGAAAAGTGCCGATCTTGGGTTTGAACGCCATCGGGTTTTGGTCGGAAAAATCGATTTGGAATTTGAAAATCAAGATGCTGCCCTTTCGAGTTTCCGGGGACTCCTCGATGAGCTGGAGGCCAATCCATACGTTACGAACGTTGCGACCAGTCAGGGGGTGCCTTCAGATTATTATTTCAACTACACCAACTATTACGACCCGGCGACCGAAAAAGATGTGCGTCTACGGCGATCTTATGCCGATGATGCCTATTTCAAGACCCTTGACATCCCGATTCGGATGGGCCGTGACTTTGACATGCAGTTAGACGAGGCCGATGAACAACCTGTAATCATCAATGAGGCCGCCATGCGGGCCTTCGGATGGGAAAGCATCGAAGGAAGGCGTTTGAAATACAAGGGCGATGATGGGCCAGGCCATCAAATCGTAGGTGTCGTCAAGGATTTCCATTATGAAGACATGCAGAATGCGGTCGAGCCCTTGGTCCACATCTATCGAGACAAAGACGCATTGGCATACCATCGCTACCTCAGCATTCGAGTGGTCGAAGGACAAGAAGCTTCGGTCGGAGCCCAAGTGGCCACTGCCTTTAAGAACATCGCTTCACGCAGGGACTATGAACAATCACCATTGACCGAAATGGTCAGCGCCCAATACCAATTGATCGAGGGCATGCTGAAGACGGTGAACATCATCGCACTTCTGGCCATTTTCATCTCCTGTCTTGGGCTGTTCGGGTTGATCTCTTTCTTAACCAAACGGAAAATCAAGGAAATCGGAATTCGAAAAGTATTGGGAGCAAGTGTCGTACGCATCGTAATGCTCTTATCGCGTGATTACATCCTGTTGGTCGGTATCGCTGCCTTGATCGCCTTTCCTGCCGCAGGTTTCCTGATGGGGGCTTGGCTCGATAGTTTCGCCTATAGCATTAGCATCCAATGGTGGATGTTCGTCTTGGCCGGTTTGATCGCCCTGTTGATCACTGCATTGACCCTTGGTTTACAGACCATAAAAGCCGCCATGGCCAATCCGACAAAAAGCCTGCGCACCGAATAATCCAACAAAAAACGAAAGACCATGTTTAAGAACTATTTGAAAATCGCCTGGAGAAACCTATTAAGAAACAAGAGCTTTTCATTCTTGAACATTTTCGGCCTTTCCATTGGTTTGGCGGTCACGGCGTTGATCTTGATGTGGGTGGGTTTCGAGATGGGTTTCAACCAATTCCATACCAAAAAAGACCGCATCTATCAGGTTTACAATAAGTACAAGGTCGATGGTGAAATCTGGACTTGGAATTCGACACCAAAGGTCATGGCCACCACGATCAAAAAAGACTATCCTGAAGTCGAAGAGGCCACACGTTACTTTTATGAAAACACCTTTTTGTTCAGCCATGGGGATAAGAACATCAAATCAAATGGAACCATCGTCGACCCTTCATTTCTGAACATCTTCAGCTTTCCATTGATCGAAGGGGACGCAGCGACCGTCTTGGAGGATGTGAATTCGCTGGTGGTCACCGAAACCTTTGCCAAGAAGCTCTTCGGTAACACAGCCGTGGTTGGGCAAATCGTCAAGGTAGATAATGCCGACACCTTCAAGATTACCGGCATCCTCGAAGATCCGCCGGTCAATAGCGAGTTCAGGTTCGAATACCTCATGCCTTGGGCTTACCTCAAACAAAAAGGGTACGACGACGTCAATTGGAGCAACAATTCGATTGCCACCTACCTCCTTTTGAAAGAAGGCACCGATTATGCGTCCTTCTCCGACAAAATCAAAACCTTGCGGAAGAACCACGACAAAGAAGCCCCGGATATGGTCACCTTTCTATACCCTTA
Source organism: Flavobacteriaceae bacterium (assembly GCA_013214065.1). Classification (GTDB taxonomy): domain Bacteria; phylum Bacteroidota; class Bacteroidia; order Flavobacteriales; family Flavobacteriaceae; genus Flagellimonas_B; species Flagellimonas_B algarum. The sequence goes on along the minus strand of JABSPK010000007.1, from coordinate 28,521 downwards.
TTCGAGAACCCATCTCTACGATGAATTCGAAAACGGGGTGGAAGTCGGAGGCCTCATCGACATCATCAAATTGTTCGGGGTCATCGCACTATTGGTATTGGTCATCGCCTGTATCAATTTTATGAACCTAAGTACCGCCCGCAGCGAAAAAAGGGCCAAAGAGGTCGGTATCCGAAAAGTGGTCGGTGCGCGAAAAAAAGCCTTGGTCTGGCAGTTTCTCGGTGAGTCCGTTTTGATCGCCTCTCTCGCCGCTACCGTAGCCATGGTCATCGTGGTCTTGACCCTACCGGCATTTTCCGAATTGATCAATACCCCGTTGTCGATCGAGTGGAAAAACCCATGGTTTTGGGGAATTTCAACGGTCATCATCCTGTTGACCGGTATTCTGGCGGGTAGCTATCCCGCGCTCTACTTGTCGGCCTTCAAACCTTCTGCGGTCTTGAAGGGTACCTTCAGTAAAATGAGTGCCCTGATCACCCCAAGAAAGGTCCTGGTGGTTATCCAATTTGCAGTCGCCATCATCTTGATCACCGCGACCATTGTCGTAAAACAACAAATCGACTCGGTGCAAAATCGAAAATTGGGCTTTACCAAAGAGCATCTCGTATATGTGCAAATGGAGGGTGATGTCGAAAAGCACTATACCAGCATCAAGTCCGAACTGTTGGAAGGAGGTATCGCTTCGTCGGTAACCAAAACCAATTCGCCGATTACCGAAAGTTGGAGCAATAGTTGGGACATCGGATGGCAAGGAAAACCTGAAGACAACAAAACTTTGGTGCATCGCATGGTGGCCGATGAAGCAATTACCAAAACGATGGGGTTGCGTCTGGTCTCAGGCCGCGATCTCGATCTAAAAAAGTACCCGACCGATTCAACGGCCATGCTATTAAACGAATCGGCAGTGCGCCTTATGGGCTTTGAGGAGCCCTTGGGGCAGACCATCAGGGACAACGGCATCGATTGGCACGTTATCGGTGTGGTCGAGGATTTCGTATTCAATTCCCCTTTTCAAAAAATTGAGCCCATGGTCATCGAAGGGGCCAAGGCCTGGTTCACCATGGTGCATATCAAACTCGACGCCAATAGAAAGACCGCCGATAACCTCGCTGCCGCTGAAACCATATTTAAGAAATACAATCCGAACTATCCGTTCGAGTATGAATTCGTCGATCAAGACTACGCTAGAAAGTTCATCAGTGAACAGCGCATCGAGAAGTTGGCCAGCCTGTTCACCTTGTTGACCATCCTTATCTCCTGTTTAGGCTTGTTCGGTTTGGCGAGCTATATGGCCCAAAACCGCATCAAGGAAATCGGGGTCCGTAAAGTATTGGGGGCTTCGGTAAGTGGCATTACCGCACTGTTGTCGCAAGACTTTTTGAAACTGGTGGCCATTTCCTTGGTGATCGCCATTCCTGTATCATGGTTTACCATGAACCGTTGGTTGCAGGATTTCGCATACAAAATCGATCTCTCATGGTGGATTTTCGCCCTGGCCGGATTGCTGGCTTTGGCCATTGCATTCGTCACGGTAAGTTATCAGGCGATCAAAGCGGCCCGAACCAATCCGGCACGAAGCCTTAGAACCGAATAAGCACAAAAAAACGAAAGCACATGTTCAAGAACTATATGAAAATCGCCCTTCGCAACCTTTGGAAAAATCGGGTTTTTACCGCGATAAACCTTATCGGGCTTTCGGTCGCTTTTGGTGTCGCGACCCTATTGACCATGAATTCGGTACACGATCTGGCTACCGATGGGTTTCATGAGAATGGCGATTCGCTGTTCCTTGCCTACATCACTTGGCAGATTCCCAACGGCACTGAAGTAGGCACCAGCCAACCCACGCCTTTTGCACAGGCCCTTCAAGATGAGGTGCCTGGAATAGCTCGAACAGCAAGGGTTTTGGAAGACGATGTGGTCGCCAATTACCAAGACAAGGAACTCAATATGGATATCCTTTGGACCGACGCCTCCTTTCTTGAGATGTTCAGTTTTCCGAGTACCAAAGGCAAGGATGCGAAAACGCTACGTGATATTTCTTCGGTGGTCTTGACCGAAGAAGGCGCCCAAGCGCTGTTCGGTGAAGAAGAGGCGATTGGCAAGACCGTCAACGTCCAAATCAATGGGGCCGACGTACCGTTTACGGTGCGCGATGTAATTATCGACTGCCCTGATCAAAGTACCATGGATTTTCAAATGGTGTTGCCTTTTGAAAAAAACCCTTCGTATGAAGCGACCAAAGAACGATGGGGGGCGCAATACCATGAAGTCTATGTGCAATTGCAAGTCGGTGTTGCCGCCGACCAAGTCGAACGCAACAGCCATGCGTTTACCAACCTGCATTACAGCAACTCCATTGAAGGGCTAAAGCGTGACGGAGCCAACCCAAATGAATTCGGAAATTACCTGCAATTGGGATTGCTCCCTATCAAAGACATCGCCTTTACTACCTATGCCCAGGGGCGTGCCGAAACCAGTCGTTCGAATGTCTACCTGATTTTAGGGATCGCCTTCGTCATCTTGTTCATCGCCTCGGTCAATTTCATCAATATGAGTCTCGCCAAAAGCGCCCATAGGCTGCGTGAAATCGGGATGCGAAAAACCTTGGGGGCCGACAAAAAACAACTCTTCTTCCAGTTTTGGGGGGAAAGCTTATTCGTTTTCGGAATGGCATTGGCGCTTGGCTTGGCCTTAAGTGGTCTTGCCCTGGATGAATTCCAGACCCTGTTCCGTACCTCCGCTACTTTTGAAGTATTGCTTTCGGCCAAGATCATTTTGGCCACCTTGGGGGTCGTATTGTTGATAACCTTGATCGTTGGGGGCTACCCGGCCACTTTATTGAGTCGATTGGGTACCATACAGTCTTTGAAAGGCAAGCTGGAGTTAACCGGTAAAAACCGGGTGCGCGATGCCTTGATCGTATTGCAATTCAGTATCGCCATACTATTGATCAGTGGAACCCTCATCCTTTGGGGGCAGGTCGATTTTATGCGCAACAAAGATCTTGGCTTCGACAAGGCCCAGGTCCTTTCCTTTCCACTGGAAGGCAAAAGAAACAGCTATGATGCGGTCAAATTGTTGCGCGAAGAATTACGGGGTAGGCCCGAGATAGTCGATATCACGGCGGCTGACAACAATCTGGGTAGGGGTAAGGACGGAAGCCGCTATACCAGTGTTTGGGGCTTTGGCTATAAAGGAAAAGGCATCAAGACCAATACCCTTACCGTCGATTACGACTATGTAAAGACCCTAGGGTTGGAATTGGTCGAGGGAAGGGATTTCGATATGACCCGTGAGAATGATAAGCATGCCGTTTTGATCAATGAGCGCATGGCCCAAGAAATGGGTGAAGACCAACCGTTGACGGCGTTTATTCCGGTGACCGACAGCTTGAATTACCAGGTTATCGGGGTATTGAAAGACTATAACTTCCAAAATCTCTCCAAAAGCATTGAGCCATTGACCCTCTTCTTGGATCGAGAAGAAGCCCTTCAATACGCCTACGTTCGTGTGGCCCCCAACCTTTTGATGCGGGGGGTCGAATCTGTTGAAGCGGCGTATAAAAAGATCGAACCCAACGCGCTTTTCCTGGGGTCGTTCCTCGATGAAAATGTCGATCGCACCTTCCGAAAAGAAAGGAACATCGCTTCTTTGATCACAAGTGGGTCGATCATTGCGATCGTGTTGAGCTGTATCGGTTTGTTCGCCATGTCATTGCTTATCGTCAACGAACGTACCAAGGAAATCGGTATTCGCAAGGTCATCGGCGCCAGTGTCGGTTCGATCACCTATATTTTGACCAAGGACTTTTTGCGATTGGTCTTTCTGGCCTTCTTGATCGCATCCCCTGCGGCCTGGTGGTTTGCCCAAAGTTGGCTGCAACAATATACCTATCGCATTGATTTGGACTGGTCTTTCTTTGCCTTGGCCGGCTTGTTCGCCTTGATCATTGCCCTATTGACCATTAGCACCCGAACGATCAAAGCTGCGGTGTCCAATCCCTTAGACGCTTTGCGAAATGAATGATATCATCCACTTTTTGAGCCATCACTTAAAACACAGCACATGTTGAAACACAATCTCCTGTTCTTTATCCGGAACATCAAAAGGCACAAAAGTACGTTTACGATCAACTTGGTCGGACTTTCATCCGGTCTGGTCTGTGTACTGTTGGTTTTCTTATGGGTATCCGATGAAATGGCCACTGATAAATTCCATGAGAACGATGAACGTTTGTATCAGGTACGCCGCACCTTTCCCGTCGGTTCACAAGGTGTGTTTACCTCCTCCGCCAATTCGAGTCTGATGTTGACCGCCTTGCAAGAGGAAGTACCCGAAGTGGAGCTGGCCACAGCGATTTATGAATTTGACAACAATGCGCGATTGGAATCCGATGACAAGAAACTAAGCGCTTCCGGCATCATGGCCAGCGACGATTTCTTCAAGGTGTTTTCCTATCCGCTCTTAACCGGCGATGCAAATACGGTACTAACTGATGTGAACTCGGTGTTGATCTCAAAAGCCTTGGCAGAGAACTTCTTCGGTGCCGGGGTCGAAGTGGTCGGAAAAAGCCTGTCGATTAAGGAAGGTGAAGAAGGTATCGATGAAGTTTTCACGGTTTCCGGAGTCTTTGAAGTACCGAAGCATTCTTCGGAGCGCTTCGATTTCATTTTGCCCTTTAGGACCTTTTTAAAATACCGTGACCCCAATGATATCGCATGGTACAGCAATAGTTCGAGTGTCTACGCCTTGCTGCGCCCTCAAACGGATATCGATCAGTTCAATGAAAAAATGAAAAGCTTTATCGCTGAGCGCAGTGAATATGTGAAAGACGAAGTGCTCTTTACCAAGTTCAGCGACAATTATCTTTACAGTAGGTTCGTCAATGGCCAACAAGCCGGGGGGCGTATCAACTATGTCATCCTCTTTTCCATCGTGGCCCTATTCGTTCTTTGTATTGCATGCATCAACTTTATGAACCTTTCGACAGCAAGGGCTTCGAGACGATTGAAAGAAGTAGGGGTCAAAAAAGCCATTGGGGCCAAACGAAGGACCTTGATCGTTCAATTCCTATCCGAATCCATCTTGCTCGCATTCTTTTCCTTGGGGGTCGCCATACTCTTGGCCACCCTGTTATTGCCTTGGTTCAATTCAGTCACCGGTAAGGAGCTCGAATTTGGGATTGAGGGGTCGGCCTTGACGGTGCTCATTCTGATCACCTTGGTCACCGGACTGTTCTCTGGAAGTTACCCGGCCTTGTACCTGACCAAATTCGACCCTGTTAAGATCATCAAGGGTACCACCAGTAGTTCTTTTACCGAGTTGATGGTACGCAAGGGACTGGTCGTTTTTCAATTTAGCGTCTCGATCCTCTTGATCGTTGCGGTCAGTGTGATTTACAACCAGTTGGATTACATCCAATCCAAAAACCTGGGCTACGATACCGATAATGTCATTGTTTTCGAACGGCAAGATGCCTTGATCAACAATATGGATGCTTTCTTGACCGAGGCCAAAGAACTACCAGGTGTCGTCAATGCTACTTATATGCAAGGGGGAATGACCAATTTCAGCAACGCCTCCAGCGGGCATACCTGGCCCGGTCAATCCGAAGCTTCGAAGGACATCACCTTCCGGCATGCGCATGTGGGCCCTGAATTCATCGAAACCATGGGTATCGAACTCAAAGAAGGGCGGAGCTATATCAATGAGCGTCCCGATAATGAAAACAAGATCATTCTTAACGAAACCGCCGTTAAGGTCATGGGGCTCGAGAACCCGATTGGTACCGTGATCGACATGCGGGGTCCTAACCGTGAAATCATTGGTGTAGTGAAAGACTTCAACATCCAATCGCTCTATAACGACATCGCCCCTATGGCCCTATTGTGTCGCACCGAATGGGTGAGTAATTTGGTCGTGAAGATCAAAGCCGGTCAAGAACAAGCCACCATCACTGCCTTGACAAAACTTTATGCGGAGTTCAACCCCGGTCTCGAATTCGATTTCCGCTTCTTGGATAGCCAGTACGAAGCTTTATATCGCTCTGAACAACGGGTATCGACCCTATCGAAGTATTTCGCCATCATGGCCATTTTGATTTCTTGTCTGGGTCTTTTCGGTCTGGCCACCTTTTCGGCCGAACGACGACAAAAGGAAATCGGTATTCGCAAGGTATTGGGCCAAACCGCACAACAGGTCACCCTGATGTTATCGAGCGAATTCGTGAAACTCGTTTTGATCGCCATGTGCATCGCCTTACCCGTAGCGTATCTTCTGGCCAAAGACTGGTTGTCGCAATTCGCCTTCCATATTCCACTGAACGTCTGGTATTTCGTTCTTTCCGGAACCATAGCCTTGGCCATTGCCATCTTGACCGTTAGCAGCCAAGCGATACGGGCTGCTAGAACGAACCCGGCCGAAATCCTGCATAATGAATAAACGGGTTTTTCGCCCGAATTACGAAAAGAATAAATAAGTTTAGACCATGCTATTAGAACTAAATAACATCTTCAAATGGGTCAACTCCGGTGGCCAACGTATCTTTTTATTGAAAGACATCAACTTTTCCGTCGACGAAGGGGAGTTTATCTCGGTGATGGGCCCTTCAGGTTCGGGAAAATCGACTTTGCTCAACGTGATCGGAATGTTGGACCAATTCGACGAAGGGGAGTATAACTTCCTTGATGAATCGGTACACACCTTAAAAGAAAAGCACCGTTCGAACCTCTATAAAGAGTACATCGGTTTCGTTTTCCAGGCGTATCACCTGCTTGATGACCTAACTGTGCAAGAAAACCTTGAAATGCCCTTATTGTATAAAAAATATAAAGGTTCAGAGCGCAAGGCCATGGTCGCCGATATGTTGGATCGATTCAATATCGTCGGCAAGAAAGACCTATTTCCGGCCCAGTTGAGCGGTGGTCAACAACAATTGGTGGGTGTCGCCCGGGCCCTTATCTCAAAACCCAAACTTCTTCTGGCCGACGAGCCCACGGGAAACCTGAATTCCAAACAAGGGGAAGAAATCATGGAATTATTCAAACAATTGAACCAAGAAGGGGTGACCATCATTCAAGTGACCCATTCGGAAAAGAACGCCGCTTTCGGTTCGCGAACAATCAATTTGTTGGATGGTCGTATGGTCTAAGCCTTGTTGGCCAATTGGGCCAACTGCTGCCCGACATGGCTGCCGATGGCGACGCCCATACCTCCTAACCTGACCCCGCAGAACACCCTGTTCGAAAGGGCTTTGATGATGGGTTTTTTTTGTGTTCCCACACCCATGATCCCACTCCATCTTTGATCGATGGCTATCTTGTTATTCGGAAGGATGATGTCTCTCAACAACCGTTCGAGCTGGGCTTGGATGGCTTCGGTCTGGCCAAAATGATCGGTAGTTTCGCCTTCGAAATCGAGATTGCGACCCCCTCCGAACAGGATACGGTCATCAATGTTCCTAAAATAATAATACCCCTCATCGAAATGGAAAGTACCCTTGATATGGAGGTTCGCAATAGGTTCGGTGATCAAGACCTGGGCCCTGGCCGGATCAACGGTTTCATTCAATAACCGTTGGGCGAATCCATTAGTGGCCACGCACAAGGTGCCGGTCTCAAAATCAAAACCTTCGGTTTGTACCGCTACCTTAGCACCTAAATCCTCAAAAGCGGTCACCTCGATTCGATTGAGGAGCAATATGCCCTTGCGTTGAGCCATAAGCAGCAGCTGTTGCATCATTTGACCGGTGTCGATTTGGCCTTCATAGTGATGCGAAATGTAATGGTCTAACACGCCTTCGAACGAAAAGCGGTTCGGCTGCTTATTAAAAGGGCCTTGGCCGAAAATAGGTTCCAAAAGCCCATTGACCCGATCCAATTGGTCACTACACGATTCGAACAAGGCGGTATCCTTCTTTAAAAACAGTTCATGCCCCCCCAGGTTTTGATAAGAAAGCGCTTCATCGCCCAATAAGGAACGCAGTGAACGGATACCCTGCCAGCGTTGTTCGACCAAATCGTACACTTCTTGTTCGCTATGGTATTTCAAATCGGCAACGATTTCGGATAAACTCCCAAAACACGCAAAACCCGCATTTTTGGTGCTGGCCCCTTGGGGTAGCGAACCACGCTCCAAGACCAAGACTTTGGCCTTAGGGTACCGATCCTTCAAGGCAATCGCACAATTCAAGCCAACGATACCACTGCCTATAACAGTGAAATCAACGTTCGAAAACCATGCTTTATGTTCCCAATAGCTTAATTCCATGTACAAAAAACCCCGACCAAGGCCGGGGCGTCTCTTAATATTGGTATTTATCGTCCATTTCGAAATCTTCCATGAACTTGGTGGTGTAATTCCCGGCCAAATAATCCGGATGGTCCATCAACTGGCGGTGGAATGGAATGGTCGTCTTTACCCCTTCGATAACGAACTCGTCGAGCGCCCTGCGCATTTTGTTGATCGCCTCTTCCCTGGTTTGGGCCGTGGTAATCAATTTGGCGATCATCGAGTCGTAGTTCGGTGGAATGATATACCCGCCGTAAACGTGCGTATCCAATCGGATACCATGACCTCCGGGTGTGTGCAAGGTCGTGATCCTTCCGGGAGACGGCCTAAAGTCGTTGTAAGGGTCTTCCGCGTTGATACGGCATTCGATCGAATGCAATTTCGGAACGTAGTTCTTCCCAGAAATCGGTACCCCTCCGGCAACCAAAATTTGCTCGCGGATCAAATCGTAATCGATGACCTGTTCGGTAATCGGATGCTCGACCTGAATCCGGGTGTTCATCTCCATAAAGTAGAAGTTCCGATGTTTGTCGACCAAAAATTCGACGGTACCCGCACCTTCGTATTTGATGTATTCAGCGGCTTTGACCGCGGCAGCACCCATTTCTTCCCGCAATTTATCGGTCATAAAGGGTGATGGCGTCTCTTCGGTCAATTTCTGGTGCCTACGCTGTACGGAACAATCCCGCTCAGAAAGGTGACAGGCTTTCCCGTATTGATCTCCGACCACTTGGATTTCGATATGGCGCGGTTCCTCGATCAATTTTTCCATATACATGCCCCCGTTTCCAAAAGCGGCGGTCGCTTCTTGCACGGCGCTTTCAAAATTGCTCTCCAATTCGTCTTCGCTCCAAATGGCCCGCATCCCTTTACCACCACCGCCAGCGGTAGCTTTGATCATAACGGGATATCCCATTTTCTTGGCCACCTTCTTGGCGTCAGCAGCGTCTTTTAACAAGCCCTCGGAACCAGGAATGGTAGGCACGCCCGCTTTCTTCATGGTTTCTTTGGCTGTGGCCTTGTCGCCCATTTTATCGATCTGTTCACCGGAAGCCCCAATGAACTTGATATCGTGCTCGGCACAGATTTTTGAGAACTTCGAATTCTCGGACAAGAATCCATATCCTGGGTGTATGGCATCCGCATTGGTAATCTCGGCAGCGGCGATGATGTTCGGGATCTTCAAATAGGATTCCTTACTCGGAGCGGGTCCGATACATACCGCCTCATCGGCGAAACGAACGTGAAGGCTTTCCTCGTCGGCTTTGGAATATACCGCGACCGTCTTAATCCCCATTTCTTTACAGGTACGGATGACGCGAAGTGCGATTTCCCCCCTATTGGCTATCAATATTTTTTTGAACATAGCTTAAGTTTTGAACGCTTTGATTTCACAACCCTGGTTTCCCGAACAGATCGGATGCGGGTTTGGAAGGGTACGGCTTAACTCGGGTCGACCAAGAACAAGGGTTGATCGAACTCTACTGGTGAAGAATCGTCGACCAAAACTTTGACGATCTTACCGGCGACCTCCGATTCGATGTCATTGAATAGCTTCATCGCTTCGATGACGCAAAGTACGTCGCCCTTCTTGATATCAGATCCCACTTCGACGAAAGCAGGTTTGTCAGGAGAAGGTTTGCGATAGAAGGTACCGATAATCGGTGATTTGATAGTGATGTATTTCGATTCATCATCCGCCGGGGCGGGAGCAGCGGGAGCTGCAGGTGCGGCAGGGGTCTCAGCGACGACGGGCGCCGGAGCGGCAGCCACTGGGGCCTGCGCCATTGGAATTTGCTGAACGATGGTCGTTTCAGGTGTAGACGAGGCACTACCGGTTCGAATGGTAATCTTGACGTCTTCCATTTCTAATTTCACTTCGCTGGCACCGGATTTGGCCACGAACTTGATTAGACTTTGAATTTCCTTAATATCCATTGAATTTGATTTAGTTAGTTGATGTTATGAATTATAGGCCCATTTCAGGTAAACGGAACCCCATGTGAATCCGCCCCCGAAGGCCGCGAATACCAGATTATCCCCTTTTTTCAGTTGTTTTTCATAATCGTGCAAAAGCAACGGCAAGGTGGCCGAAGTCGTATTGCCGTATCGGTGGATGTTCATCATCACCTTCGCATCATCAAGGCCCATACGCCTTGCAGTGGCATCAATGATCCGTTTGTTGGCTTGGTGCGGTACCAACCAATGCACGTCTTCATGGGTCAACGCGTTGCGCTCCATGATCTTGGCGGAAACATCGGCCATATTCGAAACCGCGAATTTGAACACCGATTTTCCGTCTTGAAATACATAATGTTGTTTGTTGTTCACCGTTTCGGTACTTGCAGGTAAGATCGATCCGCCTGCATCGATTTTCAAGAATTGTCGTCCAATCCCATCGGATCGTAGATACTCATCTTGTAAGCCCATCCCTTCTTCATTGGGTTCGAAAAGAACGGCCCCGGCCCCATCACCGAAAATGATACAGGTGGTACGGTCGGTATAATCAATGATCGAAGACATCTTATCGGCCCCGATCAACAACACTTTTTTGTAACGGCCCGACTCCACATACGAAGCGGCGGTAGACATGCCGTAAAGAAAGCTACTGCATGCGGCTTGAAGGTCATATGAAAAGGCGTTCGTTGCTCCGATCTCGGAGGCCACATAAGCACCGGTCGCAGCGACCGGAAGGTCGGGAGTGGCCGTAGCCATGATGATCATGTCGATGTCTTTTGGATCCAAACCCGTCTTGGCCATAAGGTCTTCCGCGGCTTTGATGGCCATGAAGGAGGTGCCTTTGCCTTCTTCCTTCAAGATCCTTCGTTCTTTGATTCCGGTTCTACTTGTGATCCATTCATCATTGGTATCGACCATACCCTCCAACAATTTGTTGGTCAAAACGAATTCTGGGACATAGGCCCCAACAGCGGTAATTGCTGCTTTTAGTTTAGTCATATTGCCCTTCATTTTTGGTCAAAAAGTTGTGTTTTTGACCCAAAAGCGGTGAAAAATAGTGATTTTCCATGACTTTTTGTGCCAAAATTGATTGTTTTCGAAAAATTCGCCCCATAAAAAAACTCCCGACATTCTTCACGTCGGGAGTTCCATTTTTTCGGTATCCGAAGTCGCTTAAGCAGCGTTTTCCTCTTCGGCTTTGTCGATCAAAACCTGACCTCTATAATACAATTTGCCCTCATGCCAGTGCGCCCTGTGGAACAAATGCATCTCGCCAGTTGAAGGATCTTTGGCGATGGTTGGCATAGTGGCCTTGTAATGGGTACGTCTTTTGTCCCTTCTGGTTTTTGATATTTTTCTTTTAGGATGTGCCATCGTTACCTATTTATCGTTTAATAATTTTTTTAAATCGTCCCATCGCGGGTCGGTCTGTTCTGATGTCTCGTTCTCTTCTTTCAAACCAAGGGTTTCGAGTTTATCGAGGGCTTCCGATTGCAAACTGCCATCGGCTACCCCTGGATGCACCCGTTTCTGGGGAACGGCCAATACAAGCATTTCATACATGTATTGTGCGATGCTGAACTGGTGTTCGCCATGCGGAAGGATCAGGATTTCATCATCCTCATCGTTGAATTCCTCCCCGAATTTAATGACCAACGGCAAACTCGCGCTAAGGGGCAGGTCGAAGGGTTCATTGGTTACGTCGCAATTGACGTTGACCGTTCCGCTGGCCGCTATCTCGAGTTCCATCATCGTGCTCATTTTGTTCAAAACGGCTACGACCTCTATTGCTGAGTCGTTAAACTCTTGGTAATCAAAAGATTCAAAGAACGCATTGTCAATTGAATACGCAAATTCGTGTTTTCCCTGTTTTAGTCCCGAAAATGGAATATAAAACGCTCTCAACTTCATGTTCCTACACTTATCATTTGTGCATCAGCCTGATAAGGCGGGGGCAAAGATACCATTTATTTGCAAAAGCACAATTCCTAAACCAAATAAAAATAGGGTTTTATGCCGTTGCCCCCTTCCCTTTTTTGTTATGGTTCTTGGGGTTTTGCTTTTTTAGCGGATTTTGGGTGAGTTCGGCGAACTCCTTTCGGTTCTTGAATACCTTGAGGGCCGTGAATACCGCCTCTTTGAACGAGCTGGCATCGGCCTTGCCTTGACCGGCGATCTCATAGGCCGTTCCGTGGTCTGGTGAGGTACGTACTTTTGAAAGTCCGGCGGTGAAGTTCACCCCTTGCCCGAACGATAGGGTTTTGAACGGGATCAGCCCTTGGTCGTGATAGGCCGCCAAGATGGCATCGAACTTATGATGGCCGTTCGAACCGAAAAAACTATCCGCGGAATAGGGCCCATAAACCAAATGCCCTTCATTGAATAGGCCTTCAATGGTGGGTTTCATGACTTTTTCGTCTTCCTCGCCGATCGTGCCGTTATCCCCACTATGGGGGTTGATGCCTAATAGGGCGATTTTCGGTTTACGGATCCCGAAGTCCATTTTCAAAGATTTCAACATGGTCAGCACCTTGTTGCGCACCACCTTCGAACTGATGCTCGCCGCTACTTCCTTCACTGCGATATGATCGGTCAACAAACCGACACGGAGCGAACCTGCCACCATGAACATCAGGCTTTCGCCTTCGAGTTCCTGGGCCAAAAAATCGGTATGCCCCGGAAAATTAAAAGCTTCCGATTGGATGTTGTTCTTGTTGATCGGGGCGGTCACCAAAACGTCGATTTCATTTTTCTTTAAACTCGTCACTGCAGCTCGCAACGACTTGATCGCGAATTCACCCCCTGATGCGGTAGCTTGGCCGAATTCGGTCTCAAAGGGCTCTCTCCAAACGTTGACCACGTTCAACTTGCCGTCAACCGCCTTTGATGCCTCTCGGATTCCATTAAAGCTGATCGGAATGCCCAGGGTCTGTTTTTGATGCGATATCGCCTTGTTCGAAGCGAATAGGACCGGTGTACAGAAATCGAACATTCGGGCATCCTCGAAGGAACGAAGTGCGACTTCGCAGCCGATGCCGTTCAAATCACCCACTGAAATTCCCAACCGTATTTTTCGCTGTTCGCCCATAAATCAAAAACGCATTGCCTAATTTTACCACGCAAAGCTACTTAATTATACGATTATGTTTACGGGCATTATTGAAACCCTAGGAACCGTGGCGAAATTGGAGGCCGAAGGTTCGAATTTACACCTTACGATCGATTCAGAACTCACTCCCGAACTGCAGATCGATCAGAGCCTGGCACACAATGGCGTTTGCTTGACCGTCGTTGCCTTGAACGAGACCGGATATACGGTAACGGCCATTGCCGAAACCTTGGAAAAATCGAGCCTAGGCGGTCTTAGCGAGGGATCCGTGGTCAACCTCGAACGGGCCATGAAAATGGGTGCACGGCTCGATGGCCATATCGTACAGGGTCATGTCGACCAGACCGCGACCTGCACCGCCATTGAGGAAAAGGACGGCAGCTGGTTCTTCAGCTTCCGATACGATCCCGATTTAGGGAATATCACCATTGAAAAAGGTTCGATTACCGTTGACGGCGTAAGCTTGACCGTAGTCGACTCCAAACGTGATGCCTTCAGTGTGGCCATTATTCCATATACCTACGAGCATACGCGATTCCATAGCTATAAGGTAGGCGATACTGTCAACCTTGAATTCGATGTAATCGGAAAGTATGTGGCCCGCTTGATCACATTGCGCGACTAAACTTTGATGAAGATCTTCCGCTTGTAAAGCACATAGGCGAGCAGGCAATAAAAACCCACTACCGTCAATCCGTAGAGCAAGGATGAAAGTTCCATCGATATACCGTCATGTACGTAAATCGTTTGGAACAACCAGCCATGGAGAGAGGTCTCCCCATCCACCTTGATCAGGTAAAACAATTTGCTGATAAAGCTCGATAGGAAATAGACCACGATCGCATTGGCCCCGGCGTAGCGAAAGATACTTCCGAATCGGATGTCCTTGATATCGGTCAAGTAATAGATCAGTGCCAAAACAATGTTGGCCCAGCCTGCGGTCACCAACACGAAGCTGCTGGTCCAAAGGGCTTTATTGATCGGAAAGACAAAATCCCAGAGGTGTCCCAAAAGCAAAAGGCCGCCGCCGATGCCAAAGAGCAGGGTGGCTTTCTTTTGCTGTTTCGATACCAAAATCAATCCGGTGAAAATCCCCAATACGGAACTCACCACCGAAGGTATCGTACTTAACAATCCCTCTGGATCGTAATCGGGCTTGTAGTTGTGGGTGCCGAACAACTGTACGTCGATATAGTTGGCCAGGTTGTTCGGCGCACGTTCAAAGGTCGAGGCCACCCCCTCAACGGGTACGAAGGCCATCAATAAATAATACCCCACCAACAAGGCAACCGCCGCCCAGATCAACTTTTTCCAATGCAGGTTCAAGAACAACAAGGCCGCGAAGAAAAAGACGACGCCGATACGTTGCAATACCCCCGGAAAACGGATGTCGGCGAACTCTTTGATGAAGGGAAAACTAATAGTGAAGGCCCCAAGGAACAATCCCAAGCCGATCAGTTTTAGGCTTCGTATGGTTATTTTCTTATAAATCACGGGGGAAGCCTGCTTGTTTTGATAGGCGAAGACAATCGAGGTACCCACGATGAACAGGAAAAACGGAAAAACCAGATCTGTTGGGGTGTACCCATGCCATTTCGCATGTAAAAGAGGGGCGTAGACATTCGACCAGGTGCCGGGTGTGTTCACCAAGATCATCAACACGATGGTCATGCCCCGAAAGATATCGACGGAAAGGATTCTATTTTTCATATCAAAGGATGTTGTCTTTCATAGTATTCCAAACCCGTGTAAGCAGGTACCCCGATACGGCCGCCACAACGGTCAGTACCATCGCCAAGGTCGTTTCACCATAGATCCAGTATCCGGTGGCGAACATTATGGTGTAAATCAACAATACCCCCAATAACATGGCGGTAATCCCCGAGGGCACACTCCATTTAGCACCCTCCTCGACGATATCGACCGATTCCCCTTCGGCTTCCGCGATAACTTTAGACCAGCCTGGACCCCCAGGTTGGATTTTCTTATAGAACTGCTGCAAGACTTCTTTAGACTCGGGTTGGGTCACAAAGGTGGCCGTCAACCAAATGATAGTGGTGATGACCATGATAAAGGGCAGTTCGCCCCAGTCGGGCAACAAGCCATTTTCGGCGCCGAACAAAAAATCTCTCAGGGAGGTGGTCTCCAACAGAATGGCTAGAATACCCGATGAGAACATGGCCGTTATCTCACTCCACGCATTGATCCGCCACCAGAACCAGCGCAGGATAAAGATGAGTCCGGTTCCCGCTCCAAAAGACAGTAGCAAGTTGAAGATGCCCATTGCGTTCTGCATGGCCAAGGCCAAAAAGGCACTCAAAACCATCAAGATCACCGTTGACAACCGCCCAACAGCGACCATCTGCTTTTCAGTGGCGTTCGGATTGATCTGTTGTTTGTAAAAATCGAACACCATATAACTCGACCCCCAATTGAGCTGCGTAGAAATCGTACTCATATAGGCTGCGACCAAAGAGGCCAAAACGATACCCAATAACCCGCTGGGTAATTTGGTCAACATGGCCGAATAGGCCAGGTCATGGCCCAATTTGTCGGCCGCTACGTTCGGAAAAGCCTCATGTATACTCGCCACATCCGGATAGATGACCAAAGAGGCCAAAGCGACCAAAATCCAAGGCCAAGGCCGCAAAGCATAGTGCATGATGTTGAAAAAGAAGGTCGCCCCAATGGCGTGGTTCTCATTTTTCGCTGCCAGCATGCGCTGGGCGATATACCCCCCGCCTCCGGGCTCACCGCCAGGGTACCATGAACTCCACCATTGTACCGCAAGGGGAATGATCAGCATGGTAATCAAGGCTTTTTTATCGCTGAAATCTGGAAGGATGCTCAGCTTATCCTTGACGTTCTCGTTCTGTAGAATAGCCTCGATACCCCCAACTTCAGGGAGGTTGACCAAATAGACCGCAGCGCCTATAGCCCCGGCCATGGCCACGAAAAACAAGAGAAAATCACTGTAGACCACCCCTTTGAATCCGCCTAAGGCACTAAAAACGACAGTGATCAGACCTGCGGCCACTACGGTGACCCAAGGCTCCAAGCCCAACATTACGCCGCCGATCTTGATCGCCGCCAAGGTCACGGCCGACATGGTAATCACATTGAACAGGATGCCCAAATACACGGCGCGGAACTTGCGAAGAAAGCTTGCGGGTTTGCCCCCATAGCGTAGTTCATAGAATTCCAAATCGGTCTTGACATTCGACTTACGCCAGAGTTTGGCATATACGAAAACCGTCAGCATCCCCGTCAACAAAAAACACCACCAGCCCCAGTTGGCGGAGACTCCGCTCGAGCGGACCAAATCGGTCACCAGATTGGGGGTGTCGGTCGAAAAGGTCGTAGCGACCATCGAAAGGCCCAACAGCCACCAGGGCATGGTTCGGCCAGAAAGAAAGTATTCAGAGGAGTCTTTGCCTGATTTTTTCGATACGTAGATCCCAATAGAGAGCACGATGGCAAAAAAGCCGAAAATCAGCACATAGTCGAGGGTACTGAGTTGCATAGTTTATTAATTGGTTGATTTCTAAAGATATTACTTTTTTGGCACGGCCTTGAACGCCCCCTTGTTTTTGCAAAATTCCTAGCAAAGAATGACAAAATGCTATCAACGGCAAAAGACGGTTCGCCCTTGAGCGGAGAATGGGTATTTTTGCGGTAGCTAGCCTGTATGCAAACACTTTCGACCATCGACCTTTCAACCTCCTCTTGGGTATTGGCCTTTACCGCGTCCTTTTTAATGGGGGTTTCGAAAGCCGGCTTGAAAGGCATGTCGATCTTCAATGTCACCTTAATGGCATTGGCCTTTGGTGCCCGGCAATCAACGGGACTCATCATACCTCTATTATTGGTCGGCGATGTGTTCGCAGTGCTCTATTACAATCGGCATACCCAATGGAAGTATTTGCTGCGATTCTTGCCTTGGATGCTCGCGGGCATCTTACTGGGCACCTTCTTGGGGAAGGATCTGCCGGAAACCGAATTCAAGATCGGCATGGTCGTCATCATCTACCTCAGCTTGGGCGTTTTGGTGTACTGGGATCGGATGAAGACCAAAGCCGTGCCCGAACATTGGGGATTCGCAGGGGGCATTGGCATCTTGGCCGGCATTTGCACCATGATCGGTAATTTGGCGGGGGCCTTTACCAATATCTTTTTTCTAGCCCTCAAATTGCCCAAAAATGCCTTTGTGGGTACTGCGGCCTGGTTGTTTTTGATCACCAATGCCTTCAAATTGCCCTTCCACCTTTTCGTCTGGGAGACCATTTCGGTAGAAACCCTAGAAATCAATCTCAAACTGCTGCCCGCTATCTTGGTCGGCTTGGTCACCGGGGTGTTTTTGGTCAAGAAAATCGGGGAGCAAAGCTATCGCTATTTTATTTTGGCCGTTACGGCCGTTGGCGCCGTAGCGATCTTGTTCCGGTGAACGAAGTAGGTTTCATTCAACATAGCGCTCGAATAACCCATTAATACCTGAACTATCTGGGGCCAAGGCGATTCCAATCAAAAGATCAAGCTTCCTATTTCCAGTTCATCCTCTTCTTTATCGAGACGCACCACAAGGGTTCGCTTCTTTTCATTCGACCGACCATAATTGGTGAAAAAGGTCGCTTTCAAAATGGTGGGGCCTGAAATCTTTTGAAGGTCATCGGCAAAATAATCCGCCATTACCTGAAAAGTTCCCTTAGGGGCTTTTTTGAGCATGAATTCTTCTGGGCCATATCCTTCGGTCATGTCTTCAGACATCCGGCCGCCGATCTTCGTCTCGGTATTCCCATAATAGGCCTTTTCGCCCATAGGATCGACCACCCACAGATCGATGTCCGTTTCACTATGGTTCCAATCGATGACCACACGGACATCGACCGGTAGGTTCTTGAACCGATCCTTTTCCTTTTTAGTGAGTTTTAGCTGTTTGCCGTACTTATGCACCATCCTTGACAATTCAACGAACGCCAACTGTTCAATGCCATAAAATCGTTCTTCTTCGTCCTTTTCCAACAACGCTCCGGAATAAATGTCATTCAACAGGTCGTAGGCCTTTTTGAAGTGACCGGTCTCTTCATAGACCAAGGCCAAATCACGATAGGACTGGGGTTCTTCAGGCCGCAGCTCCAATACCTTGCGATACACGACTGCCGCCAATTCGAAGGCTTCGAAATACTCCAACTTATAGCCCAGGGCACGCATAACCTCATGGTTTTGAAGTTCGATTTCCATCAAATTGGTCAACACGGTCAAGGCCAGATCGGAACGTCCTTTAGCGTCAAAGAAATCGGAAACGTCCAAATAAAACGATGGGGTATTGACATAGTTTTCACGCAATTCAAAATACTTCTTATAGGCCAAGGCCGTAGTGGCTTCTTGCCGCAACGCCTTCAAATAGGGGGTGTTCGGATCCCAAGGTTTTACGGCGATTTTATCGGCTATGGTTTTGCTAAACCCTTCAATGGCTTCTTGGTTCGAGGTTTTCCCTTTTTTTGTGGTAATTACGACGACTCCATTACGCCCCCTGGTTCCATAGAGCGCTCCGGCGCTTAATCCTTTCAACTCTTCGATCTCTTCGATATCCTCCGGTAATACGACTTCCCCTGCAACCATGGGATGCCCGTCGACGATAAAAAGCGGGTTCGAATCCGATGAAATGGAATTGTAGCCTCGAATGACCACTCGTTCCGCCGTGCCCGATGCTCCTGCAGCTTCCGTTATTTGCACCCCAGCGGCCTTTCCGGATAATAACCGTGCGACATCGCTTTGGGAAGCACCGTCCCATTCCTCTGATGTAACCGTTGTAACCGCGTACCCAAGCGCCTTTTTTTCCCGGGAAATTCCCATAGCGGTTACCACGACTTCATCCAAAGCTTGGGAACTGGTTTCCAATTTAATGGAGAACCGGTCCCTTTGCCCTACTGGCACCTGGGTGGTATTGAAACCGATATAAGAGATTTCCAGTGCTTCATCCGTTTCGGCATTGATGGCGAAGTTGCCGTCAAAATCGGTTTGCGTACCCCGATTGGTCCCTTTAACGATGATGCTGGCTCCGGGTAGCGGGAGGTTATCCCCATCTACGACCACCCCTGTGATCACAGGTCTCGAGGTGTCGATTTCGTTATTGATCGTTGTGGCATCGCTCACGGCAATGGGTGCGGCTACTTGGGCCGTAGGATGCTGCGATGTCGTATTTGTTGGTGTCACTGGTTGTGGGCTAGAGGCGGTTGCTTCGTTCTTTATTTTGGGTGTTGTTTTTATCGGGTAGGTGGTTTGATACCAATCCGTGATGTCTTCATAGTCGTCTAAGAGCCATTCTCTCCGTTCCTCAAGTTCTTGGAGGTCGTCCTGTTCAAAAGAAGCGATCTCATCAAGTCTTGCCTTATAATCCGCTTTCATTGCTTGCGGGGGCTCGATACGGTATCGGACGTAGTCTTCCAACCGATCCAAAATCAACATGGAGGTGTAGTCCGTGATCAGATGGTGTGATTTGGCCAAAGTAACGATCTGCGCCTTATTGGCTTTCTTGTTCAAATTCAAATCTGCGAGCTTTAATTTGGCCCATAAGCGTTTGGCCAGTGTATTGGGGTTGGGATCGGTAATGTCGACACGGATCCGTTCGGTCACTTTACCCCCATAGCCGAACAACAGCTCCAATGAGGATTCTTCGGAATACCTTCCTGATATCGCGAAATCTTCGGTCACATTGGTGATTTCCCTAGGGTAAACCTCATTGATGGTGTTTGGGGTGTTCGTTCCTAAAAACTGAAAGGTTTCCCGTTGGAGCAAAAGCTGGGCCTGCTTATTCGGCAAACGCCCTAAATTCAGATAATTTCCCCCTGATTCGGTAGCGATACGCCTCAGTGTCGCATGATTCGCAGAGGTATTGGAGTTGATGGTGTAAATCGGATATTTTTCGGTTTGTGCAAGTCCCCCCAGATTATCCAATCCATCAGAAAACAATAAGGCTTCTTCGGCGATGGGAAGGGATTCCAACCCTCCGAATGCGGTTCCTCCGTCATAGGCCACATTGGAAAGTATGGTTCGTAGGGCTTCCCACTTGCCCGCTCTGATTTTGAACTTTTCTTCCTTATGGATGCGATTGCTGAATACCACCAATCGGACATCGACTTCCTGCAGATATTCAAAATAACCATCCAAAAGTGCCAGCTCCTTTTCCAAGTTTCTATGTTGGGCGGAAAAGGAAGCGTCCCACATCAGGTTTATGGACCTGGGTTTCCGCTTTACTCGGGTATTCGGTTTGAGTTTTTTGTTGAAATAGAAATAATCTTTATGGCCCTGAATGTTCGTCGAATAGCCTGCGTTGGGCAAGGCTAAAACGATCGGATCGTTGGGGGCATGATGGCGTCGTTGTAGGGTCGCAGTGTACGGGCCATCCGATTTCCCAAATACCAACCCTTTGTACCCATTCTGTTTGAAGAGCGGGGCCTCCTTTCTTTGATACACCTTCATGTCGAGGGCGAAATCATCCAACTTCTCCTTAAAATCCAAAGGAAGCTCATACAGGTGTTCTTCACCGATGACGGTCAGTTGCTGTTCAAAGGTCAGTACAATGTGTTTGTTCGATTTTGGCAAAATCGGGTATATCCTCGCTTTGTAATTGTTGCCTTCGGTTTTCTCCAACAATCCGGGGTCGATCGTTTGCCTTACGGTCGATTCAAAAGCGACCCGCGCCAATTCCCTTTCAACGATAACGGCAGCGCGTAGTTGTCCATTGACATCCATGGCGAATTCGGACACCGCCTGACCCTCGGCCAACGGAAAGACCAATTCGCCCTCTAGGGTTCTGTCGAGTCCATTGTAAAACTGCATATCATAGGTCGTTTGCGCGAAATTGCCGACGATATTCACCGAAATATGCAAGCTGCTCAGCTTGAGTTGACTGGAATCCTTCAAGCGAACAGCCAGGGCCTTTTGTGCCATGGATTGGGAGAAAACGAACAACAGCAATAGGGTACTTATCTTTTTCATGGTCGGTTTTTTTAGAATTATACGAACGAAGCTCTGAATTAAGCGTTGATCAAAAAACCGACAATGAGCGAACCTGAGGTGTCGATTAGTTAAAGGGGCTTTTTTCCACTATCCCAAACTTTCGACCTTGTTCAAAGGTGTTGAATCGGAGTACACCATAAATTGATTATAGGAGGGGTGTTCTTGCACCCTGTCAACAAAGCTCTGAATGCCATAGTTGATGTGAAAGATGTTGGTTTAAGAAAAAGCTTGGGAATGCCCCAAGCTTTTTTGTTTCCCTTTATTTGCCGTTCAACTGTTGCTGCAGCGTCTTTTGAATGCCCCCAAGATGCTTGTTGAACTCCGAAACCTGCTGCAACAATTGGAACATAGCGGCCTGATCCCCAAGCCCTTTCGCTTTGTTCTGCTCGACAAAGGTGGCTTTGATGCTTTTCCATCGTGCCTGTTCTTCCTTGGTCAACGATTGGGTCAGCTCTTTGTATTTCAAAAGATTGGCCTCTGCAGCGCTTGTCAAGGTCTGTGACTCACTTTCGTAATGCGACAACAAGAGCGTATCGAGTTCCGAATCGTTCATGATCGGTACGATCTTCGCCACCAATTTGTTCATGTCGCGGTAAGATCCTTGCAACTTGAAAGACGGTTCGGTTCGATAGGCATCTTCCATAGCCGCCGATTTGATATAGGTCGCGTTCACTTGCAAAACCGTATCGCGCACCTCGATCACCTTGGCCAAAACCGACAGATAGTCTTGCACCTCTTGCCGGGTATGGTTGCCTTTGAGAGCAGCGGTGTCTTCGGTATTGCTGGTCACCATATGGATCAGTTCGTATACATCTTCGAACGATTTGCTGCTCAACTGTTGCAGGATCGGATTCGACGTCAGGGCGTTCTCGATCAAACTGAGTTCGAACAGATCGGCGGTATCGCCTATGATATCACCCAAATTGTAGATGTCGGCCCGATTTGCCAGCATGTCGGGTATCTGAAACTTATCCCCGCTTTCGGTATACAGGTTTCCGGCCATGATGACACAGAACTTTTTGGCCCGCAGGTCGTAGGTTTTTGCCACGCCGTTATAAATACCTTCTATTTTTCGGGTACCGTCGGCCAAGGAAATGAACTTTTGAAGGAACTCCGGATTGCAATGTTGGATATCATCCAAATACAGCATGACATTGTTCCCCATTTCAAAGGCCAGGTTCAATTTTTCCAATTCGGCTTTCGCCGCCGAATTCGAGGCGGTATTCGGATCGACCGAAGTGACCTCATGGCCGATCGCAGGGCCGTTGATCTTCATAAAGATCAACCCCAAACGGTTCGCCATGTATATCATCAAAGTGGTCTTTCCGTACCCGGGCGGGGATATCAGAAGCAGCATCCCCATTCTATCGGTACGTTTGTTTTCACCGGCGCTGCCCAGTTGCTTGGCCAAATTGTCGCCTATCAACGGGAAATAGACCTGATCGATCAACTTGTTCCGTTCAAAAGATGATAAGACCCTGGGTTTGAAGCCTTCCAATTTCAAGTCGTCTTTCACTTGCTCGGTCAGCTCGTGTTTTGCTTTGGCGAACGCATTGAAAGCAACCACCTCATGCTCGCTGAAATGCGCTAATGCGGCAATGAACCCATGATAATCAAAGGCGAAGACCCCCTCGTTCAAACGCTCATGACTGCCCTTCATTTTAGCGATATCCACTTTGGGGCTCGCACTGATGACCCTCTGTCCATGGGGAAATAAAAACAGGCAGCACACCTCATGCAAATACTGTTCGTCAGCGCCATCGATTCAAGGTCGGTACCCCTTACGCTTTTCAAGGTGAAGAGCGTGACCTAATGTACCTTTCGTTGGTCGTAGATGGGGCCACCCATCATTCGGCCCACGGCCATTTGAACAAAGCGGATGTCTTCAATGTATCCGTGACGCGGGCCAGACATGGGCAATATGTGTATCATTCGGGCGATCCAAAGGATTTTAGTCCTGGGAGTCTGCTGCGAAAATTTTTGGTGTATGGAAAAGAACAAAGCGTTTCGAAACCGCACGCCCAAGGACTGGAACGGGATTTCTTCCTGAAGCAGATCCAAACCCATTTGCCCAAAGAAGCTATCGTCCAATTTTGGGAAGGCTATCGCATCGCCGACATCACCCTGGATCTATTGATCCAAACCGAAAAAGGGTACTACGCCATTGATTTGATCGGGTATCCGGGTGACTTTGTCCACGCGCTTAGTGTGGAGCGAATCCGTATCCTGAACCGTGCCCAGATCAAGGTCTTCCCGCTCTCGTTCGCCGATTGGTATTTTGACCAAGAAGGCGTGCTGACCCAACTACGGAGCTTCTTATACTCGTAGGTAATTAGACGGCACCACATCCATCCCGAATAGCGATATTCTTTGCAATCCCTTGGAAATCCAGGGATTTTTGCATCTTTGCAACGCAAATGAGAAATACTGGAGTACATAGCATCC
The DNA here is from genome assembly GCA_013214065.1 of Flavobacteriaceae bacterium. Classification (GTDB taxonomy): domain Bacteria; phylum Bacteroidota; class Bacteroidia; order Flavobacteriales; family Flavobacteriaceae; genus Flagellimonas_B; species Flagellimonas_B algarum. The sequence continues at coordinate 4,697 of JABSPK010000007.1, read as the reverse complement.
CAAAAGACCTGTTCAGTCAGGTGGACTATCGCTGGATAATCGAATTATCCTCGCGAAAAGGACGTGATGTGTCCGGTTTAAATGGATTTATGCATTGATTTAAAACCGATTTTGATACCATAACGAAGCGTCCAACACCAATTGGGCGCTTTTTTTATGAAAAATTTTAAAACGAATGCAAGAAAAGTAAAATGACATATACCGGATAGTTGAAACAGAAAACGATTGAGGGACAGGCGATTGTATCATGTTGAAAATCCGCTGAAAAGCGGACCGGGACCCCCTATGCCCTATTTGTACATAAGACATTGATTGTCAAATATTTATATTGATTTTTTTCTTGCATAATCCAGAAATAGCCCCCATCTTTGTCCCGTCGAACGAAACACGACAACACGAATTTCAAACAAATAAAAACGAAGCGATGCTTTTACATCAGACCAGTTTTAAAAGCCGATTGATCGAAGGACGATCAATACCGTTGCTTCGGTTCTTTCCTGTAGGGTCTTAGCCCTTTAGAAGATCCGAGGCAATCCAATAGGATGTTTCGGATTTTTTATATCCGTGTGGATATAGCCATTTCGAGACGATTTCAAAACAAGCATGAGCGGTCCTGCGTACCAGGTTCGGCCTTGCGCTAAAGAAATGAATATCATGGAAAGAACGAATTTCAATATGTACCTATTCAAAGCCTTGGATGCCTACCCATATGAGTTGGAAGAAGCCATCGAAGCCTTGAACTATGCCTTGTCATACGACGCTAAAAACGTCAAAGCACTTTGCATGATGGGTACCATATATGCCGAACAATTGGGGGAATACGAAGCGGCCAAGGCCTGCTTCGAGGAAGCCTTGGAGCATGATCTGGAATCGCCTTATATCTATCCGGATTATATCGCCGTCTTGATCTTGAACGAGGACCTTACCCAAGCACAAAAAGTGCTGGAATTCGCCTTGACCGTCAAGGGTATGGACAAAGCCGTGCTCTACAACCTACAAAGTTGGTTGTTCGAAAAATGGCGCCAATACAAAATGGCGATCCGGGCCATGGAAGAGGTGAAGGCCTTCAGTTACAACTCGGATTACCAAACGTATGCCGAGAACGAAATCGTTCGGATCAAAAAAAAGCTTTCTAAAAGCAAAACGAACAAAAAGAAAGGAGGTACTAGATAGAAGCCGCCCCTGGTCAAGGGGCGGTTATTCGTTTCTTCGAGCGGGAGAGCATGGCTTGGAAAATATTTTAAGCACATTTCCCAAACAATCAGTTTGGTCTGCGCTCAGCGCCCTATCTGGCTTAAAATGGTGGTATCTGTGATCTTGTCATCATCCGCCAAAAGAAATGCTTTGCTCAGCACCAACGAAAGCCCCCTATCGCCCTCAAAAGGCAAGAACACATTATCCAGGTTTTTATCTTTCCCTCTTGCCGGTACGATACACAAGTATTGATCATTGGGCTCCATCAATATGTTCGAACTTCCGATATGGATCTTGTACGTTCTTTTCTTGCCTTCGATCTTAAGGAATTTTCCGTCTATGGTGGCTACATTGGAAATTTTCAAACGAGGCACCAATTTCTCGAGGATTTGCTTTCGCGTTTTCGCGATTTCATTGAGTTCTCCAAAGGAATAGCTTGTCCAGTAATCCCTGTATTGCTGTCGAAGTCCGCCACTATCCCTCCATTCAGGGTCATTGCCCACACTTGCTACCCCGACGAATAGGTCGGCATCCCTCATGATTTCGGAAAAAATGATTTTTGGAATGGCTACCAACTCAACGACCTCCCCGCCTTCATTCAAAAACCGAAGCTGATCCGTGGAAACATAATCCCAAATTCCGGCATCATTGAATGCATCATCGGCATGGATTTCATCAATCCAGAATTGTGCTTCCAACTGGTGTTCTTTCAATGAGATTTTCGCGATTTCCCCTTCCTTGCCGTGGTCATATGCTCCTAGAAGGGAATACCTCCATCCGCGAATGGCGGTCAACGCATTGAATTGATGCTGTTTCAACAAGTGTGCTGCCATTCTATTACTGTAGGTCTTGGTAGTTACCTCGGCGTCAGTTAAGATATACACCTCCCGATACGCCTGTTTAAGGGTTTGCTTTATTTCCAATTCCTCCAATCGGGTTCTCCACCCCAAAACATCTTCGATGCTTGAAAAGACCGGATGCCAAAGCCTCACCATGGTATCTTCCGAAATCCAATGTAACTTTTCACCCTTGTTGTCTATCCAGTTGTTTTGATAATATATCGCAGCGACGAACCCCTCTTCTTTCTTGAACTCCCAAATCAGGTCTTTTGCAATAAAACCCACCAGGCCATGTTCCAAATAAAACTTGGTGAAATTTTCATAGGTCCATTTCCTATTGAAAAGATACGACCGATCGATCCGGTCTCTTTGCGCGGTCAAATACTTCTTGATTTGCGCCACATCGTCTTTTGCGCGCTTGAAAAGTGCTTTGTGTTTGGTGGATGATTTTATAAATGAGGGGGCGGTCTTTTGAAGACTACCGTCCGGTTTTATCCATTTGGTGGGTACCTTGCCAAGCCCCTCAATGTTGATCTCCAAAACGTAATCTTCGAATTGATACGTCTTGCTGCCCTGGCTTAGTCCGAATTCCGGAATCGACATTTCTTCAATTTCAGAAGCGGAAATCCCCAATTTGGTGGCGGATTCATCAAGATACTTTTCAATAAGTTTCTTGGTATTGTTTTGTTTGATTTGAAGTTTTAAACGCGATAGGTGACTGATGCCTTCCAAACCCTTCGATTTTCCTAGCGTATAGATACACGCATTTCCCACTCCGGCCGCGGGGGGGCCCACCCCGGGAATCTTCTTGAAGGCCCGCTCTGTGAGTTTAGCAAGGAGGTTCAAGGTTTTTGAATCATGGAATTTCGACAAACTCCATACCAGCCCTTTCAAAAAAACCAGGTTCTTTTCATGCAAATAATCATAGCTTGTGAAATGGTACACACTTCCATTCCCATAATCATGTACATGCGGGGTTTCAACCTCCTTTAATGCGGTGGCGAACATGATCCACCCTTGAACCGTTTCCTTATATTTTTTTGCACCGATTTCATCGATCAATGTTCCGGTACTGTTTAGATACTTTGCCGACGGCTTTGAGCCGTTCGCCTTGATAAAAGAGTGAAATAAGCCATACCAATGGTCTTTCTCTTCCTCATTACGCTTTTGGATTTCTGAATTAATTAACTCGCCCAAACGGTCATTCGGTAATTTATAAGGGGGGATTTTGCCGTCTTCGTTTTCACTTTCATGGAGGATTTTTTCGATTTTCACCCTGGCCTTCTCCAGGTCCGATCCCCAATTGTAATGCCCTCTTTGTGTTAATTTCCAGCTTAGGATTTCCTTTAGTTGATCTTTGAGAGTCGCTGAAAGCCCCCTTTCCTTTACAATCCGCTCCACTTGTTGCAGGGTAAATCCAATAGGCCAGTTTCGAAACCATTGCCCAGCTGCAATATCGGATTCCCTGTATGCCTTGAAAAGCGCTATGACCTCATCATCTGAAAAACCAAGATTGCTTCTCATCATTAGATTGAACAATTCGGGAAGCAAGTGATTTCTTCGAAAGGTGTCCTCCCTGCCGGAAAAAGCCCCGGGTTTTCTTGATAATTTCGCGTATTTATTGATCTGCGGAATGAGGTAAAACAACAGCTGTTTCTTTACTTCCGGGTTTTCTGATTTTAATGCTTTGTAGGATTCCAACTTACCAAAAGCGATGACTTGCCAGTAGTTGTGGTTGTTTCCAGCATAGGCCTCTTTAAGTATATCATCGATAACGCGATCGAATTCCTTGTTTACTTCCGTAGTGCCTTTTTTGGTCCCAAACATTTTGGAAAACGTGTCCTTGATACCCATTACCGAAATTTAACCTCCTACAAGTTGGGTGAGTTTCACAAAATGGACCTCAGTTTCAGGACTTACTAAAACCTCTTGTTCCAAATGTTCCGCTTGCCGATCATCGATCAGCATGAAAAACCCATTCTTTTGGAAAGCATCCAAGGCTATCAGCACTTGCTTCTCAACGTCTATTACCTTTCCGGTTTTCACCTTAAACCCATTCCGTGTTTTTTCCGCTTCGGTGGGTTGAACCAATCCATTGAAATACTCGGGCAACTTATTGTTATAGCTGTTGACTTCGGCTTCTACCCGCGCTGATATCAACTCTTTTACCGTGGTTCTTTCATCCTCAACGGAAATTTGGATTTTGTTCAAGATATCGCCCGTGAAGGTGGCGTCCTTTAAAGTTAAGATCATTGGCTCATATTTTACTTAAAGCTAGAATAATTAATTCTATTATGTATCGGGGAAAAGGAATTTCAACCGAGGCTGTTTCGATTCCACATGGAACTCCAAGATACACATGGGGAACTGAAACACAACTGTGGCAAAATAAGGGTTGCGATTTGCGCAACTATTTGTGTGTCATTTATATTACACTGACCCTAAACTAGCTTAGGATACTCGCAACACAAAAAGCCCAGGGTCTAAAACACTGGGCTTCTGCTTGATAAGGGTCTAGAAACCAATTCTTGAATAATATTGGGCATTAACTAAGGGCATTGAATCAAAATATTAGTTTTCAGGGATTTGTAAGTACCCCTTAATTAGCTACAGTAGAGTTTGTACAATTTAATTGATTTTTTGAAATGGAAAAGCTAGCTTTTC
>JABSPK010000006.1 GCA_013214065.1 Flavobacteriaceae bacterium | reverse complement strand
AAAAGCTAGCTTTTCCATTTCAAAAAATCAATTAAATTGTACAAACTCTACTGTAGCTAATTAAGGGGTACTTACACTATCATATCCAATAAGCTGAAATAATTCTTTTAAGTAGTCATTAAATTTTTGATTGGAGATTTTAGGCAATTGATAATCGTACTTTTTTAAAATGAAATTTGAAAGGTCGTTGAGCGGTATTTCTAATGTTTTTTCATTGTTTTTGCCATCAATGACCTTAATCAAATCATTTTCAACATCTACTTTTCTAACCTTGGAATAGTTGCTATACCTCATACCAGTTGCACAACCGAAAATGAATAGATCTCTTACCCGTTCTAACCTTTGATTCTTCATTAAATCAAAATCAAATATTTCGTAAATCTGCTCTTGCGTGAGTGCCACTTCATCGGTCTCTTGTGCTTTGGGCAATTTGAACTTTTGAAAGTCAACTTTATAAGTATGGTTGTTATCAAATGCCCAATACAAAAGATTTAAAAAGTCCAACATTTCTCCTTAAGGTATTGGCAGAATGCCTCTTAGAGTTAATGCAATACTCTACAAATGTGTTATAGAACGACTGATTTATTTGGTTAAAATGGATTTTCTTTTTTCGATGCTGCTCAAATTCCTCTAAGAGTTTTTTGTTGTAGGCATATCTTCTTATGGTAGACCGTGAGTTTGACGTTTCGGTAAAGTCCATTTCTTTTGACTTTAAGAATAAGTCGTATACAGAAAAGAACTTGCTGGAGATGGCCTTGGTACGCTTAAATTCTTTGTCAAAATCATCTTTGATAGACGAAATAGTAATTTCTCTATCAACTAATTTGTATTGTTGTACTAGGTCTGAGAAGTAATTTGCGTATCTATCTAATTGCCTTTTTATAACTCTCAGGCTTTTTGCCTTTTCAGTCCTACCATTTAGACCTTTTGGTTGTCGATTCTCATAATCCCATTCTTCAGGTGACAGAAACTCACCGGTAGAATAAACAAACTTTCGCCCCTCGCTTTTGAAATAGGCAGAAAATAAAATCAGTGATTGACCAGATTTATTGGGCTTTTTAAGATTGAACGTATACTTCAACTTTATGCTATATGGGTGACAAATTAGTTGACAGTAAAGTTATATCTTACTACTGTTTTTAAACAAATTAGTTATAAAGACTTTTAAACAACTCCTTGGATATTAGTACAATTAGGGGAAATTCATTTAATATTAGATCTAAGGTTCAAATACCTCTTCCTCCGCAAAAGAAACCCGCAACTTTCGTTGCGGGTTTTGTGTTTTCCGGAAGTGGGCCAACCGTAGGTTGTGGACCCTGAAGGAAAATACAAAACCGAACAAGCGCAGCTTGTGGTGGGTTTTATGCTTGTCCAGGATTACCATTTAGGGATGCACGAAGTGAATCCCTTCTAATCCGCATTTCCTCATAGTAAACCGGCCAACCTTAGGTTGTGGACACTAAAGGAAAATACAAAACCGAACAAGCGCAGCTTGTGGTGGGTTTTATGCTTGCCCAGGATTCCCATTTAGGGATGCACGAAGTGAATCCTTTTGCTAGGATAATGTTCCTTCTTTGAAGCAAAGAATGAAAGCCCCTTCAGCTTTCTTTGAAGAAATATTAAATGTAACATTATCAATGATTATCGAACACATGGTGGACCGTTTCTAAGTTGCCGTTCACTTCCTTGTAGACCACCAATTCGGCTGTACCCGATCGGATTCCCGCTCGATAGCTATGGTAAACCAAAAACCTCGATGAAACGGTATCTAGTTTTATCGGACTACTAAAAAAATGAATGGGTAACCTACCCTTTTCATTTTCAGGAACCATAGCGATTCGACTATGAAGATTTGTGGCATCTAGAATGAATTCCCGTTTTGGAATTTTTTTGGCTAACAACTCAATGGAAGTTGGTGAAACGTGTTCCAAAAACCTTTCGTTCCTTTCCAATTGTAGCACAGAGGAAAAATAACTATTAATGGTTTTCATGTGAACGTTCAATTCTTTGTTTCTAAGACGGTCGACTATAGTCAACGAATCTTGTTTGGTGTATTTGCCACTCTTTATTCTTCCGGATAGAATTTTTCCTTGGTATTCGCTCAGAACCGTATCCTTAAAAACAGTTGCTTCAATAAACTTGAAATACACATCATCCACACCTTGTGCAATAAGCCCTTGACTAAAAAAGAGACACGTCAAAAATGTGAAACCATAGAAAGGTATCCTCATTTTTTCATCTTTTGAAAAGTTGTTGTTTTTAGCAGTTCCAAACAAAATTAATTTTACGAAACCATAGGGTTCTAATCCAGACTGTTGTCCGTAACGATTACGTTTTTTCTGGTCCCAACATAATTCATTGGATACAGGAAATACATATTTCGTTTATTTTCTTGCCTTGAATCTTCCACTAAGAATATCTTTAAAGATTGATTGCTCAGAAGATTATGAAGTTCCCAGGGAGATCTGTCCTTCGCCAATTCATGAACTGTAACTAGCTGTTCCTTTTCAAGTGCTTTTGATTGTCTTATTTCATCGTATCTATAGTACTCATAGCCATCGTTATCATCAAATCCTTTTAGATTAGGTATTTCAAAACTGTAATAGTCCGTAATGAAGTTTTTGTCTTTGCTAGGTATAGAAAATCCAAAACAAAGTTGTTTCTCGCAACAATAAGAGAACATGGTATCATCAACATACAAGTACAACACCTTGTTTTGACAATTCATAGATGTTGCAAAAAATAAGAGAGCATATATCGTAAAAAGAGGTTTCATTAATTACAATTTTTGGAATATTCATTTTTAGCGGCAGCTTCAATAAATGACATTTTACCCAGAAGATAGGGATTATTTCGTATGGTATTATTGTATTCATCAGTCCCTTCAAGACCAATCCATGAAATAAATTCCATCAATTCTTGAAGTGTAAGGTTATTATATAGGACATTGTTCAAGCCGTTTACGTTAGTAACAAAATCATTGGCGCTATCATTTATCAAAGGATGGATTTCCAATAAGTTATGAGCCATTTCAAGGCGGAGCCCTTCTGTATTGAATAAATTATGCAGCCATTGAGGATTCGAACTTGCATTACTTTTGTATAACCCGATCATGATTGCAGTTAAATCTATTTTTTCATCATAACTTATGTCAGAGTTGGCAAATATTGGACTACCATTGTTATTAAACCCTATAATTATACCCATCTCTACTAATCTGTCCTGTAGCTCGGCATGTATACTTTCATGTATTAACATTAAAGCAATCTCAATATTTGAGGCGCTTGCAACCGCGGTTGGATCCAAAAGGATTTCATAATTTCTAAGAGTTGATCCGTTAACTCTACCTTTTGTAAAAGCATCTTCTCCATCAGGGGTATCCGCAATTCTGTATCGTATGTTGGCGATTTTACTTCCTCCGAACCTACTGTCTATAACCTTTTTAAAGAATGTACTTGATTGCGATTTTAATTTATCAAAGACACATTTAACTTGTGTATTGGATAGTATTGATTGGTGTAAAATAATTTCATCATCAAAGTCAACGGCATCTCCTTGAGACCACGCAATCATCGCTTCTAATGCAAAGGCTTTCTCTTTACTATCATCATCACATTGCACGTTATGGGTGTTTAGATAGTTGTTCAAAGCCGTGGCATTGGCCTCATTGGCGATCAAATCCAGAAAACTCACTGAATTGGCATCCGGACATAACCTATTGAAAATATTAGCATAAGTTCGCTTGTTTATTGCTACAACTTGGGTCGGACCATCATCACAGTCCGGTTTTGCCGTGCTGCCCACATTGGATTTGTTTACCGGGGCGGTGGCTTGGCAATTGGCCCCGTAACTTATCGTAATACTTCCCCCATCTGAGAATTGGATCGTGATATTGACCCCAGCGGTACAGATGTCGGCGCCGAGAACAAATCCGGTCGCATCGTTAGCATAGTTCGTGGTAACACTAAATGAAGTGTAAGTGGTATTGGTATAGGTAACATACGGCGCAGTTGGATTTTGATACCCTAAAAATACCACCCCTTGTGATGAAGTTTCGACAGTCTCTTCATATTCGGTCGAATTCTGGGAGTTCTGGTAGGAACTCGCTGTATAGGCCGTATAACTCTCCCAAAGGGAAGAAAAACTAATTGACCCTGTGGGAATTGTAGTTTCGGGACCCCATACCTGAAACCAACCATCTTGTATCAAAAAAGGATTCTCAATTGGACTGCCTGAAGCTGACCCAATAGTCGATCCATCATCATCACATATCGGAGGTTTCACAGTACTCTTGCCCTTACTATCGAATTCCAAGGAATCAAAAAAATCGTAAAAATCGTAGGTAAAGAACTTTCCTTGGAACTTGCCGAATTCGTAGCCACTTGCTCTATATTCTTCCAAAGCATGATCGGCTACAACATATCTTCGAACATAAGGATCGGTAACTTCTCCGTCTTTTTCTACCGTAACTATTAAATTGTAAAACTCCTGTTCAGATGCACCTTCCACGTAAATTGGAAAGGTATAATTCGTTTGTTCCCTAGTATTATCTATCACCCACTCTATGGTATTCAAATCAATAACCCCTCTCCTATAAGAGAGGCCTTTATTTGTACCTGATGAAGTTCCGGTTAACTTTTCGAGGTTCTTTTTTACTGCGGTAATTTCCTCAATGTTTGTTTTACCGTAACTAAGCGTACGTTCATTTTCAGGTAAAATCAACTCCTCTACATTTTCTGGATCATTTATGGTTTCCGTATCGACTTGTTCATTGCCACATGACCATACTATCAGGCATAAAATGACAGTTTTATAAATGTCGAGATTAGCAAATTGTAGTTTATATCCAATTCTAAAAGGAACTCTTTTCATACTGTAGCTTCGTTTAAATGAGTATGGACAGCTGCTCCGAAAGTAACCTTTACAACTCCCAAAAAATGAGAGAAGCCGTGTGTTACTTTGACATAACTGCCTCCTTTAGCATGTTCTGTAAGCCATCCAAAAGCGGACTTGAACGAAGCGAAAGCGCAGCGGGTCAATCCAACGTAATCGCCAATGAACCGGAATCTTGCGAACATCATCTACCTCGTTTTGTTCACGATCATGCTCTGTGCGAGTATTTTGTTTTACCATCGGGCGCTCTCCTTGAAAACCTTAGGGGTCGTTTTTGGGTCCACCCTGACCTTAATGTTGCTTTGTTTCTACCTACAACACCATGCTGACGAATAAGTGTGGTGGGGCCGATGCGCTTGCAATTGGCCCGGGCTTGTCGTAGTTTTAAGGCAGACAGTGGCTCGCTAACCAAGGGCCATTTCCACTTAAACCACCCGCACCCATGAAGCGCCTCTTTGTTACCCTGTTTTTTACGAGTAGTTTTCTAATGGCCCAAACCAGCAAATCGGTTAGCACCCCAAATGGGGAATTCGCCCTCATTGATGAAGGCGCGGGCACACCGGTGTTGTTGTTGCACGGTTTTCCTGATTCAAAGCGTTTGTGGCAGCACCAGATTCCCGCTCTTGTCGACGCGGGCTATCGGGTCATTGCCCCCGATTTACGTGGGTATGGCGATTCACCAAGACCGTTGGAAAAAGAGCAGTACGCCATGCCGCTGCTGATGGGGGATGTCATAGGCATCCTCGATGCCTTGGAATTGGAACAGGTGCACCTGGTCGGTCACGACTGGGGTGCCGCGCTGTCGTGGACCTTGGCCCGGTATTTCGGACACCGCTTTTTATCACTAACCGCCCTGTCGGTAGGTTCCCTTGGAAATTCCGGTTGGGATTCGCTCGAACAACGACAAAAATCATGGTATTTCTACCTCTTCCTGCAAGAAGGCTTGGCCGAAAAAACCCTGGCCGATAACGATTGGCAATTTGCCAGGGAGTTTATGGCGAGCCACCCCATGGCGGAATCGCTGATCGAAGGTTTTCAAAAAGAAGGGCGCTTGACGACCGGTCTGAATTGGTACCGCGCCAACATGCAGGACCTGATTGCACGACCCGATGTCGATTACAGTCCCGAGAACAATCCAACACCTCCCACTATTACCGAATTGGAACTCCCCGTATTGGGGGTTTGGAGCGATGGGGATTTGTTTCTCACCGAATCACAGATGCAACGATCATCGGAACATGCCGCCGATTTCACCTACAAACGCCTCAAAGGGGCAGGACATTGGATGATGCTCGACCAACCCGATGCCTTCACCACCATTTTGCTCGAATTTTTAAAGAACCAACCTTGATCCATTACCCATGAAGACCCTTGTTACCGCCGATTGGTTGCAACAACAGCTACACGACCCCAATTTGATTATCTTGGATGCCAGTGTGGCCACCAATGCCCATGGTCAAGCTTTCAAGACCTTCGATCGAACGATTCCCAAAGCGCGCAAGTTCGATTTAAAAGAAGTGTTCCGGGATTTGGAAGCGCCCTACCCCAATACGGTTCCCCGACCGGAGGATTTCGAACGGGAATGCCGCAAACTGGGTATCGGCCAAAATTCGGAAATCGTCGTTTTCGACCACAATGGCATCTACACCAGTGCACGGGTATGGTGGTTGTTCCAAATCATGGGTCATGCGAATATCGCCGTCCTTGATGGTGGGCTGCCCCACTGGATCGCCCAAGACCGTCCTACCGAAAAAACACCGATGACCGATTTTGCCATGGGAGACTTTAAGGCACGTTTCCAAGGCGACCAGGTCGTCTCCTTTAAACAAGTGGATACGAATACCAACTCACAAAAATTCCTTATCGTCGATGCCCGTTCGAAAGGCCGATTTTCGGGTACCGAAGCGGAGCCGCGAAAAAGCTTGCAAAGTGGGCACATTCCCCATTCCATCAACCTTCCTTTTAAAGAGGTCTTGCAGGATGGGCGGTTCAAAACCAAAGCCGAATTGCTCGCCTTGTTCGCCCCTTCCCGAGCAGAAGGAAAAGAAGTGGTGTTCAGTTGTGGTTCGGGCATGACCGCCTGCATCTTGGCCTTGGCGAATACCGTGGCCGACGGCAGCAGCCTCAAAGTATTCGATGGCTCGTGGACGGAGTGGGCCGAACGGAAGCAATTATATACTCAGGATTAAACCATCAACATGAAAGAACACATAAGCATTGAAACCGCAATAAAGAACGCCCAACGTCGGATCACCTTCCCTACTATGAGCGTGATGCTGGGAACCATGGTGGCCAGTTACCTTCTGGGTACGCGTGGGCTTATTCCGAAAGGTTTAATGGTTCCTGCACTGTTTATGGGAATGCTTTTGGGATGGTTGGTCTGGGCGATACAAGTGCCAAAATGGAAAGTCTGGGCCTATGCAAGGGTCGAAGATCTGGAAGCCCTAAAAGCGGAGGCGGTGCGATCCAGTATTATTTGGAAGGATTCGAGCCTCTTTACCAAAACCGAAATCTGGACCCCATCGGCTAAAAACAAAATGCGCGAAATCTTGGATTCGAAATAGCGGGTAAAACAGCACGATTCTAAAATCCGTATCTTGAAAAGCATTGATTCTTAGTATAATGGCAGAATATATCGACGGATTCGTTTTTCCCTTGGCGCGAAGGCACCTGGAGACCTATCGCGACATCGCGGCACAGGTTGCCGACATCTGGAAGGCCCATGGCGCCTTGGCCTATCAAGAATTCGTAGGTGACGACCTCTATTTGGAAGGCACCCGGTCATTTCCTGAAACCCTCAAGGTGAACGACGATGAATCGGTCGTCTTCGGCTGGGTCGTTTTCCCTTCTAAGGAAATCCGTGATGCCGCCAATCGTGCTGTGCCCCAAGATCCTCGAATGGCAGGACTGATCGCCCCTTTGCTACATCCCGATGCCCAGATTTTCGACCCTGCCCATATGGTCTATGGCGGATTTCGAAAGTTGAGCGAATAGCACCTTGGGAAATCCTTAATTAAACCATTTGCTTCCGGCGTAGTCTTAAACGGAAAACCCCAAACGATGCGTAAAACGATTTGGATCAGTCTCCTGATCCTCACCCTAGCGACCTCTTGCACCACAGAAGAAGAAGTAGTTTTCTCCGAAGATCAAGAAGAAACCTTCCCCCCCGAAGCGGATGACCCCTTAGTCGAACTACAGTTCTCCGATCCACCCATCGACCTGCAGGGTGCAGAGGCCCAATTTGCAGCCGACGTTTCCTATGACATACACGACCTGACCAAATTCGATATCTTTTTGCCCACTGCCACTGCCCCAACCCCCTTGGTGGTCTTTATCCATGGTGGCGGATTTACCAGCAGCGATAAAACGTTTCTCTACAATGGCGAATACGACGATGCCGTCATCACCTTGTTGAACCAAGGCATCGCGGTAGCCACCCTCAATTACCGACTGATCGTAGCTGGTGATCAAGATGGGGTCTTGAAAAGCCTGAACGATTCCCGACGGGGATTGCAATACCTGCGTTACATCCACAACGAAATAAACATCGACAAAGAGAACATCCTCCTTTTCGGTGCCTCGGCCGGGGCGGCTACGGCCCTTTGGCTGGCCACCAACGATGACTTTGGCGACGCCGACAACAACGATCCGGTCCTTCGTGAAAGCACGCGGGTCAAGGGTATTGCCTTGAACGCCACCCAATCGAGCCTGGATATCGAGACCCGATGGATGGGTGATGTCTTTGGTGAATTTGGGTCGTCTTTGGATACCTTGTTCGAGGAATTCGGGGCTGATACCTTTTACGAATTTTATGGGGTCGATGGCCCTGAAGCCTACGATACCCCTGAAATCGAAACCTATCGCGCTAGGGTCGATATGCTGGCCCAGCTGTCATCCGATGACCCGGAAATCTGGGTGACCAATACCGGCGGACACAACGACGAACCCCTGACGAAAAGCAGTTTTAACCACCACCCGTTCCACGCTAGGGAAATCAAGGAATTCGCCGATGCAGTGGGGGTCCCTAACGTGACCACCTATGGCAACCCGATTCTGTTCAGCGATGGAAACGAAGATTATGTGTCTTTTTTAATTCGGAAATCCCAGGAATAGCCCCTACCTTGGAGGGGAAACCAAAAACTGCAGGATGGGATATGGGCATGGTATCAAAGTGGCTTCGGTCCGCCTCATGAACTATGGGGTATTGATCGTTAGCCTAGCCTTAGGTTGGGGATGCAAACAACCCAAGGCGCAACCCCCTTCCGAACCCGAGGTGTTGGCAGCGCAATCCGCAGCCTCCAAACCAAGGATCAGTTTCACCTTTGACGATGGCATCACCACGGCATTGGCGGGCATCGCCTTTGAGGAATGGGACGGGATGCTTTTAGACCATCTGGAAGCGGCAGACCTAAAGGCCGTTTTCTTCGTGACCGGAAAGAACAAAACCACTGCCAAAGGCCGGTTTTTGCTACAGCGCTGGAACGATAAAGGCCATCGCATCGCCAACCATACCTTTTCCCATCCGAATTTCAATGCCGCCTGGCATACCGCCGCCCTTTTCGAGGACGAGCTCCTGAAAACGGATGCCATCATTTCAGGATATTCGCAGTACACCCCTTTGTTCCGTTTTCCTTATCTCAAAGAAGGGGGCGAAGCGGCCAAGGTCGATAGCATCCGCCAGCTGCTAACGAAACACGGTTACCGCAACGGCTATGTGACGGTTGATGCCTCTGACTGGTATATCAACCAACGGCTCGTCAAGGCCATCGCCACCAATGGTCTTGCCCATACCCAAGTAGCCCGCTATCGGGAGTACTATGTACAACACCTTTTGGACCGGGCCACCTATTACGAACAATTATCACAAGCGCTACACGGTCGAACCGTATCGCATACGCTGCTGTTGCATCACAACCTCACGTCGGCCCTATTTCTAGGTGACCTGATCAAGGCCTTTGAAAACCACGGATGGGAGGTCACGAATGCTGACACCGCCTTTGAAGACCCGATTTACCAACAGTTCCCGGATGCCCCCTTTGCAGGGGAGAGTTTGATTTATTCCCAGGCCAAAGCCTCTGGTCGATTTATAGGACAATTGCGCTACCCTGCCGAAGACAGCCGCTATGAAAAGGAAACTATGGACGAATGGGGTCTTTGACCCCCATTTTATTGCAGCACTTCATCGTATTTTAACTACCTTCATTTAATGGCCATACGTTACGCCCATACCAATATTGTAAGTACCGACTGGAAACGCCTGGTGGCCTTTTATACTAAGGTTTTCAATTGCCATCTGGTACCGCCGATTCGAAAACAATCGGGGGAATGGTTGGAAAAAGGGACCGGTTTGGGCAGGGCCGCCCTCGAAGGGGCCCATTTGGCACTGCCGGGATACGGTACCGAAGGACCTACATTAGAGATTTACCAATATGCCGAAATCGACCCTAGAGCACTAGCGGCACCCAATTCACGTGGATTCGGACACATCGCTTTTGAGGTTGACGATATCGACGGCATTTTGAAGCTGCTATTGGAAGAAGGTGGGGCCGCCAATGGACAAATCACCGAAAAGGAGGTTGCGGGTGTTGGAATCATCCGTTTTATCTATGCCCGGGACCCGGAAGGCAATCTGATCGAATTGCAAAGCTGGTCGAAACCGGAATCGGATCTTTCCTTTTAAGGCCTCTCCATTTTGACCCTCCCGCAGTTTTCTTAATTTTCGACTTTCAAAACCCCTGTAAACCCTATGATGACCGTTTTCGAAGCCACTACCGATACCGAATACCAAGAAGCGGCCGGCCTGTTTCAAGAATACGCGGCGGCCATCGGCATCGATTTGGAATTCCAGGACTTCAATAAAGAGGTGGCCGAAATCAGAGCGCATTACCAACGCCCTCTGGGCGCATTGTTTTTAGTGCGACGGCCAAAAGGCGAGGCTTCCGGTTGTGTGGCCATCCGCCCCTTGGAAGGGAGTGTATGTGAATTGAAACGCATGTACCTACGCCCAGGACTTCGGGGTAGCGGCGCAGGCCGGATGATGCTACAAAAAGCCTTGTCGACAGCCCTTGAATTGGGCTATACCCATATGCGTTTGGATACGCTATCAAGCATGAAAGCGGCTATCGGGTTATATACCCATGCCGGCTTCTACGAAATCGAGGCCTATCGTTACAATCCGTTTCCGACCGCACGTTTTTTTGAAATTGCATTGCAAACGGACGCAGGGCATTAACGGCCACCACTCCACCCTACGCTTTAATTTTTGTGGATTCCGAATATTTGCCTATAATTGTATACAATATACATTATACAATCGACCATGATCGAGCGGAAGTCCCTTCGGAGCCAAATCATCGACGCCTTATGGCAAATGATCATCGATGCCAAAATCGAACCCAATGCCCCCCTGCGTGAGATCCATTTGGCCGAACACTTGCAAGTAAGCAGAACGCCATTACGCGCGGCCCTTCAAAAATTGGAATGGGAAGGCATTGTGGTTTCCGATCCCGGAAAAGGTTTTCGACTCGCGCCCCTTACCGTAAAGGAGGTGCGGGAGATCTATCCGCTACGAGCGCAATTGGAATCCTTCGGCCTGGAATTGTCCGGCATCCCTTCCGATAAAACCATTGCCCAACTGGAAGCGATCAACACCAAAATGGAACAATGTCGTTCCGCTCGAAAACTGGTTGCGTTGGACGAGCAATGGCATAAGCTTTTGATCGTCAATTGCAACAATGACAGATTGCTGGCCATGGTCAAGGTCTTGCACCGGCAGTCACAGCGCTATGAATACGCCTATATGGACCTTGAGAACACCGCTGCAAAATCCATCGCCCAACACAAAGAGATCATCCATTACCTCAAGACCGATCGATTGGCAGACGCCTGCCGCACTTTTGCCGAAAACAACAGGGTCGGTATCGAATCCTTGATTTCGTGGCTTCAAACAACACACCAATACGCATAACCTTTATACCAATACCTATGAACAGATCCATCATGGCCCTAGTCGTGGCCTGTGCCTTTACCGCTTGCCAAACCCGTTCCGGGCATTCCGAACAACAAGAACAACATCGCATCCAACAAAGCGATTCGTTGACCCAAAAACTCCAAGAAGCGAATGCCGAGGGCGAGGTGGTCGGCTTTTCCGTGGCCATCATAAATCCAGACGAAGTACTTTATCAAAAAGGGTTCGGTTTCCGCAATGCCAAAGACAGCAGTGCCTATCAAGCCAACACCGTCCAAAATATCGGTTCGGTAGCCAAAACCGTTTTGGGCATCGCCTTGCTGAGAGCCCAAGAAATGGGCAAACTCCAAATCGACGACCCCATTGCCGACTATTTGCCTTTCGACGTCATCAATCCACACCATCCCGACCAACCCATTACCATTCGCCATCTGGCGACCCACTCCTCTTCGATCGTCGATTACACTGAAAATTACTTGAAAGCCTTTATCCTGGAACAGGATAGCATCAATAAAAAAGAAGAAGTGGCCTTCAGTCATTTCCAAAAACCGGATCAACGCATTTCCTTATTCGATTTTTTGGAAGCTTGTTTATCCAAAGAAGGTGCATGGTACGCCCCCGAAATGTTTTCAGAACAAGCCCCGGGCAGCACCTTCGAATATTCGAATTTCGGGGCCGATCTTTGCGCCTTGATCATCGAACAGGCAACGGGCATGCCGTATAGCGAATTTACCGTGGCCCAAATCTTCGAGCCATTGGGCATGCATGATTCCGGTTGGGCCATCGCGGACCTTGACCCTTCAAAACGATCGAACTTTTATTTGTTCAAAGGACAGAAAATCGCCGATTATACCGCGATTACCTATCCCAACGGCGGCCTTTTCACCAGCAGCAGCGACTTGGGTAAATTTTTAGCGGAATTGATGAAAGGATATAGTCAAGGAGGGCAGTTGCTCTCCAAGTCAAGCTACGCCGAATTCTATAAGAAACAATACGCTCGCCCCTTGAACCAAACAGGCCGCGTGAATGTCGGCATCTTCAATGAATACAATACCGATTTCATTGGATCGACCGAATTGCTTATCGGGCATAACGGCTCCGATTTCGGCTCCTTTGCCTTGCTCTATTTCAATCCGGAATCGCAGATCGGAACGATCGTCATGGCGAACACCGATATCGACTATAAAGACGATACGGTCGTACCCGTGATCAAGTCGATTTGGAAGGCGGTTCTGGACCATAAAGACGGTTTTGAATTGGAGGCGACCCCATGAAAATCGGATGTCCGTTTGTTCAATATTCCAAGGGCATTTCCGTACCTTCAAGCCCATAACAACGCCCAATTGCAAACCCAATGGACCACCTCTGATTACGAACTGCGATTTACAAGGTCGGCGATATCGAAGCAGCGACCGCCTGGTACGCCCAAGCCTTTGATACCGACCCCTATTTCAAGGAACCCTATTATGTAGGCTTCAATATCGGGGGCTACGAATTGGGGTTGATGCCCGAAGCCGAACCGACTACAGCGAAAGTCGAAAGTGTGATCGCCTACTGGGGTTTCGAAGACATCCACCAGAGTTACGACCGCCTAATCGCCCATGGGGCAACGGCCTATGAAAAACCGACCAACGTAGGCGGCGAACTGATGACCGCTTCGGTCAAGGACCCTTATGGCAATCTGATCGGCTTGATCTATAACCCCTACTTCAAGCTAACAGGGAAGTAATGGGTTCGGATCAAGGTTTTGTGGATTTCGTGGTGGATCAAATCCAAAACGCCGGTCTTATTATCGCAAAAAAGATGTTCGGGGAATACGGCCTCTATGCCGATGGCAAACTCTTCGCCTTGATCTGCGATAACAAGTTGTTCTTTAAACCGACGGTATCCGGTCGCGAATTCATCGGAAAGGTGGTCGAAGCACCGGCCTATCCAGGCGCCAAACCCAGTTTCTTGATCGAAGACCAGATCGAGGATGGCGATTGGTTGAGCGAGTTGGTTCGGATTTCGGTCCAAGAACTGCCGGAACCCAAACCCAAAAAGAAAAAGAAAAAATCCAATTGATTTCAACTATGTACATCATCGACCTAACGTATACAGCACCCCTAGAACAAGTCGACCGCCTGCTGAAAGCGCATTTCGCTTTTCTGGACAAGCAGTATGAACAGGGGCATTTTTTGGCTTCTGGGCGTAAAGTCCCCAGAACCGGTGGGATCATCCTGGCCCTAGCCGCTTCGCGGGAAGTACTGGAAGGCATCCTTGCTGAAGACCCGTTTCATAAAGAGGGTCTGGCCGAATATGGAATTACGGAATTCGTACCCAGCAAAACCAGCGACACCTTGGCCTTTTTAAAAGAATAAGCCTGTTTTCATATGGGGTTTGATGGGGAAATGGCTACCTTTAAAACAACACCTAAGCACTCCATTCCATGCGTACCCTTCACTGGGCCTTAGCCATATTTTTACTTCCCTTTGGGATGCAGGCCCAAGCCATAGACTCTTCCAAAGTCACTAAAATCGAATACAACTACCTCAAAGGGTCGAAGACCAAGGTGTTGGTTACTCCACAACAGCAAAAAGCCCAGGCAGCTTACCGTTCGGGTTATGCCTATGTGAACCAAAACAAGTACCAAGCAGCCATAAGTCCCTTCATGACCGCCATCAAAATCGACTCCACCGGTAACTGCGGTACGGGCCGAAACGGCATGGCCCACAGCGAATTGGCTTATGTGCATACCCGCCTTGGGGCTTACGATAAGGGTTTGGCCTATGCGGATAAGGCCCTTGCACTCAATGATAGCATACCAGAACCTTATTTGACCAAAGCCGTTATTTTTCAACAGCGAAAAGAATTCAAGAAAGCATTGCAGGTGTTGGACACCTTGGTGGTTCGAGTGCCTCGATACGCCATGGGCTTTGCGCAACGTGGCTTGTTGTTGGACTATATCGGCCAAGACGAAAAAGCGGTCAGCGATTATAAAGAGAGCATCCGCCTCTTCAAGGAGCAGGGGTTGAACGACAACCCTTCGAATTCGCTGATCAAAACCTTGCAGCTAAAAATCGAAAATATCGAAGGGCAAGAATAATGAACTTGGGGTCACTTACGAAAGCGCGAACCATAAAATAAAGCCACTACATGAAGAATTTCAGACTCATCATCCTTGCCTTAGCTGGGGTCGGTTTTTTGTTTTTTTATTTCCTCCCCAATGTACTGTCTGATGACAACCGCCATCGTTATGAAACCGGAACGCTTCTTGAAGTCTACACGGAAACCTATCAAATACGAGTAAAATATGGCAGGAAGGTCAACAAGCAACGTTTGGTGTTGGTGACCTCAGGGCAGTCTCAGAGGAAGTATACGTTGACAGGGGATTTTAAACAGTATTGGAAGGAATTTCAAAATCCCGAGGCCATTGGCAGCTTTCTGAACCTTAAGCTAAATCTAAAGGGATCCCGGCAAAACCCGATGGAAATCAAGATGGATGGAAAAGTTATCTATGGAAAAATCGGTTGGGTTCGCGGCAACTGGATAACGCTCGCCCTAATTGCAGGGGTGGGCATAATGCTTTATCTTCAACTAAAGAAGTAAATACGTTCAAAAACAAGGCTATTTTCATGAAACACTACCGCTACCTATTCCTTTGCTGTTTGTTTGCGCTTGCGGCACAAGCCCAATTCAACCAAAAAGAAGCCATTGACAGCCTCTTTATGGAATGGGACAACACGGATACCCCAGGGGCCGCCCTAGGCATCTTCAAAGATGGCGAAACCCTGTATGCGAAAGGCTATGGAATGGCCAACATGGAATACGACATCCCTAACAACGCCCAATCGGTTTTCCGAATCGCTTCGACATCAAAACAATTCACGGCCGCGTGCATCGTACTTTTGGCCGAGGAAGGAAAACTATCACTAGACGATAGTTTGAGAAGCATTTTTCCCGATTTTCCGGCCTATGCCGAACAAATCACCGTGCGGCATTTGTTGAACCATACCAGCGGCATCCGTGATTACCTCAGTGTAGCCTATTTGAAGGGTCTATCTGGGGATGATTTTTATACCGATTCCGATATCATGGCTTGGTTGGTGCGCCAGACCGACCTGAATTTCAATCCCGGTGATGAATTTCTGTACAGCAATTCGGGGTATTGGTTGCTCGGGCAGATCGTCAACATCAAATCGGGCATGAATATGGCCGACTATGCCCAAAAGAAGTTGTTCGTCCCCCTAGGCATGGACCATACCCATTTTCACAACGATCACAATCGCATCGTGAGGAACCGGGCTACCGGCTATACGCCAACGGAAGATGGAGGTTATGAAATCAGTCGAACTACCTTGGACATGATCGGTGATGGGGGCATCTTTACCTCCATTGCCGATATCAAAAAATGGGATGACGCCTATTACGATCGCGAGGTACTCAGCGATGCCTTTTGGGCCGAGATGACCCAGCAGGGGGTATTGAACGATGGCGAGACCATCGAATATGCTTCCGGGCTGTTCGTTGAAACCTACAAAGGATTGAAAACCATCAACCATGGAGGAGCCTTTGTGGGGTTTCGGGCCGAGCTCATGCGGTTTCCTGAAGAACGGCTCACCATTGCCCTATTCGCCAATCGGGCCGATGCCAACCCAAGTCGAAAGGCCGGGTTGGTGGCCGATATCCTCCTAAAGGATCAATTGCAGGTCGATGATACCCAGGAAGTGTCCCTCTCACCCCAAACCCTGCCCCCACCTGAAGTGATCTTCGATTTGGAACAAATCATCGGCACCTATGAAATCGAAGTCGGCGTAACGGTTGACCTCAGCGTGGCCAACGACACCCTCCAGGTCATACAAAATTGGAACAAAGCCACCTACCCCCTGCTCCGAACCCAAGGCAATTCGTTTCAAATTCCAGGACGGGACACGATGTCGTTCACTTTTAGCGCGCTCGAAGATGGGCAGACCCAAACCATGACGGTCGATCAAGAAGGACGGCAGACCATAGCCAACAGAAAAGCGGCTTTGGATCTCTCCGGTGTAGATGTCAATGACTTTGTAGGGAGCTATTACAGTCCGGAACTCGATGCCACCTATTCCTTTACCCTTGAGAATGGGTTGTTAGAGGCCCGCATTGGGGGCATGGGTACCCCTTCTGAATGCACCCCCAATGCAATCGACCAATACACCTTTCGCTATGGCTTGTTGCGGTTTCAGCGAAAGGATGGCCAAATCAGCGGATTCGAACTCGATTCTGGCCGTGTCAAGAATCTGAAATTCAACAAACAAGGATCATAAACCTTTCTTTGCCATGAAAATTCAAGACGTAACGATTCCAGCCCGAGACGGCTATGCGCTTTCCGGGCAGCTGTTCACTCCTGACAAAAAAAGCCGGGGTTTCGTACAGATCCATTCCGGCACCGGCATTCCCCAAAAGCTCTACGCGAATTTTGCCCAACATTTGGCGGAACAAGGATATACCGCATTGACTTTCGATTACCGGGGCATTGCAGCATCGGGGCCGAAAAACCTCAAGGGTTTTCAGGCCAAGATCAGCGATTGGGGCAAACTCGATATGGCCGGGGTGTTGGATTGGGCCAAAGCCCGGTATCCTGAACAGAAAAAGATCATCATCGCCCATAGTATGGGCGGTCAAATGATCGGCTTGATGGACAACCACCGTGACATCGACCAACTGGTGTTGATCGCTTCTTCTACGGGCTATTGGAAAGATATGAGCAGCCCTTACAAATGGTTGCCCGCCTTTTTCTGGTATTTCTTGATTCCCTTACATACCCGCGTATTCGCCTATGTCAACGCCATGAAGATCAAACAGGGTGAAAACCTACGGAAAAATGTAGCCCTACAATGGCGCAAATGGTGCACCGACCCGAATTATTTCGAAGTGGATTTCGGAAAAGAACTGCACCCCTTGTACTTCGATGAGATCGATACCCCGATCACCGCCATTCAAGTAGAAGACGACCCCTTGGCCAATACGGTAACGAGTAACAAGTTGTTGGGCTATTATACCAAGGCGGAAATCGAAGTGCAAGAAGTGCGGCCCGAGACCTTGGGGGTCGATAAGATCGGGCATACCGGGTACTTTTCGAGAAAATTCAAAGCCAGTCTCTGGAACAAGTTGGTTACGGACTTGAATTGACCAATTCGAACGTTTTAGGATGAAACCCAACAGAAAACATAGGTTGTACCTTAACTTCACGTATCTTTAAAAAAGAATGCTTGGGTAATCCATTGCGTGTGCCAGGCATTTGAACCAAATCCATTACCCACATGAAAAAATTTGGGCTTACCATCGCCATACTGGCGGTTTTGGTCGTCGCGTACGTCATCGCCGATGCCCTATTATTCGACGGTATCAAACCGATTTCAGTCGACGAAAAGGGCCTACAAGCCCAGTTTTTCGTAAAAAAGAACAGTGCCGACAATACCACCGTGATACTGATCGGCGGCGGACAATGGGGCGATTATTGGTCCCATTATTTTGCTAAAAACGATATGGCCGCCCTATCGCTTCCGTATGCCGGTGGAGGAAACCTCCCCCGATTACCTGAAGAAATCGAATTGGAGTATTTTGAAGAAGCTCTACGTTGGCTTTCGGCCCGACCTGAAGTGGATCCAGATAAAATCGTTGTCATGGGCGCTTCGAGGAATGCCGAATTGGCCTTGATTTTGGGCGCAACTTTTCCTGGGCAAATCCATGGGGTAGTCGGCTACGCCCCCAGTGCGGTTTCTTGGTCGAATACCGTACTTCCTTACAATTCAGACGAGATCAAAGCCAGTTGGACGTATCAAGGCAAGGCCATCCCCTTTATCGCAATGGATAAACCGAAAGGAAACGCGACTTCGAATATCGATTTGTTGGCCTATTGGAACAAGGGACTTATGGATTCTGCGGCCGTAGCACAAGCCGCGATACCGGTGGAACGCATTCAAGGCCCTATTTTACTTTTCTCAGGGAAGGACGACCAGGTATGGCCATCGACCAAAATGGCCAATATGATCGGGCAACGATTAGAGACCCTAGGTTTTGCCCATGACTTTCAAAACCTTCAATATGGGAACGCTGGCCATATGATTTCCGGAAATCCGGACGACCCCTCCCATTTTGCCGATCGCAACATGGAACTTGAGGGGGAAACCTTTTCCTATAAAGTCGGAGGTACCGCGGAAGGGGATTTCAAGGCCAAACAAGAGGCCCGTGAAAAGCTGATGTTGTTTTTAAAGCAATTGTAGGACCACCCGGCTACTGGAGCTTTACCCCTATTTTTGTACTTTTAGGTGGCACTGGATTTGGATAGCATAAACGACATCCAATAATTTTGGGGAGTTTGACCGCACCGACCCCATGCATTTATACAGTAATCGCTTTTAAATACAGTACCCATGGCCAAAAACAAGACCACTGAGACCGAAGCAGACGTCTACGCCTTTATCGAGGCCTTCGTTGATCAAGAACAAAAAAAGAAAGATGCCCACCGATTGATCGATTTGGTCAGCGAATGGTCGGGTTTCGAACCCAAAATGTGGGGGCCGACGATCATCGGCTTTGGCAGTTACCACTACCGTTATGCCAGTGGCCATGAGGGCGATGCACCGCTGTTGGGGTTTTCACCGAGAAAAGCCCAGTTTTCCTTGTACGTCTATTCAAAGACAGATAAAAGTGATGCCTTACTAAAGGAGTTGGGCAAGTTCAAAATGGGAAAGGCCTGCATTTACATCAAAAAATTGGACGATATTTCGATACCGGTTCTAAAGCAACTCTGCGAAGAATCGATCGCCTATCTTAATGAACATCATGAATGCGCTGCCTGTAAATCCTAAAGGTATATCGGTACATTTTATCAATGAAGATTTCAAATACGCTACCACATGAATGTTAAGGGCAATACCATAGTAATCACCGGAGCAACCCGGGGTATAGGACTTAGCCTTCTAGAACGGT
Organism: Flavobacteriaceae bacterium; assembly: GCA_013214065.1. Taxonomy (GTDB): domain Bacteria; phylum Bacteroidota; class Bacteroidia; order Flavobacteriales; family Flavobacteriaceae; genus Flagellimonas_B; species Flagellimonas_B algarum. Next base: position 224,643 of record JABSPK010000006.1, on the reverse strand, counting down.
TGCATGAATTGGATAACAAGATCATTGCCGTAGCCCGAAACCGGTCGGCTTTGGGCCAACTTGCTGCAAAATATGAGGGAATTGCTACCATCGCCTGTGATTTAAGTGACCCAGGTTCGGTCGATGCCTTGGTCAACACCATAACCGAACAACATGCCGAAACGAACATACTCATCAACAACGCGGGCATCCAGGTGAATTTCTATGATTCCAAATTCGGCGAAAAGCCTGAAGTGATCACAGATATCAAAAATGAAATACAAGTCAATTTCACCGCACCCATCGAGTTGGTGTTCAAATTGATTCCGCTTGTATTACAACATAAGAATCCGGCTGTGGTCAATGTAAGTTCAGGCCTGGCGTTTTCACCCAAAAAATCGGCACCAGTGTATTGTGGAACCAAAGCGGGCATTCATATTTTATCAAAATCCCTTAGATATCAATTCGAGGATACGGATTTAAAGGTTTTCGAAATCATTCCCCCATTGGTGGATACCGACATGACCAAAGGGCGTGGCAAGGGGAAATTGACCCCTGCTCAACTTGTTGATGAGTTTATCAGGGCTTTCCGAAAAGACCATTATGAAATTAATATCGGAAAAACCAAATTGCTCCGATTGATCGGCAGGATTTCACCCCGATTGGCCGATTCGATTTTGAAGAACAATTGATTCAATTTCATCTGCGACAAGAGCCCTTTCAAGGTGTAATCCGATCAAACCATGATAAAAATCACCATACGACAGGAACACCACAATGATCATAAAACCGTATTCAAACTGATCCAGACGGCTTTCGCCGAAGCGGAATTCAGTAATCATCGCGAACAGTTTCTGGTCGAGCGGTTGCGGAATTCCCCAGCCTTTATTCCCGAATTGTCGCTTGTGGCCGAAAAGGATGGTGACCTGGTGGGGCATATTCTATTGACCCGGATACACATTGAGCATAACCACCAACGCTTCGACTCTTTGGCGTTGGCTCCGGTCTCGGTATTGCCCCGATTTCAAGGGCAAGGTATTGGGGGGCGCTTGATTATGGAAGCCCACCAACGGGCAACGGCCTTGGGGCATCACTCCGTTGTGCTTTTGGGACATGCCGCCTATTACCCAAAATTCGGTTACCGACCCGCCTATGAATCGGGATCGAATTGCCTTTTGACGTACCCAAGGAAAACTGCATGGCCATCGAATTGATCGACCAGGGGTTAGCTTTGGTTCAAGGTAGGGTCGTATATCCGAAGGAGTTCGAAGGATAGTTGGGCCCGGGTATTTTCAAAGCTTTGAGGTTGAAAAAGTTGATGGATTAGGACTAAACCCTTATTTTAATCCCTATAACCAAGAACGATGAGAAAATTCAATTTAGGTTTGGGGGTGTTTTTTGCCATACAAGTGGTTTGGAGCCTCTTCACCGACGACTCCCCTACCGATCGCATTTTATTCTTTGAACTCAATATCTGGGTCGTTAGGGCGATTTGGGCCCTTTTGGCTTTTGTAATGATTTATGGCTATTTCAAACCCAGCTCCACAAAATAAATTCCTAGAAAGGGACGCACCAAAACGCCGAAGATGATCGCATTCTTTCGAAAAATCCGGACCAGCTTAGTTTCCGGGAACCAACTCCATAAATACTTGCTGTATGCCATTGGTGAAATCGTTCTTGTCGTCATCGGAATCCTCGTCGCACTTCAGATCAACACTTGGAACAACGAGCGTATCGACACCAATCGGGAAGCGCAGTATTTGCGTAATATCGAACGTGACCTGACCCGCCAACTCAGCGCCATTACCGTACAGATGGATTTCGAATCGGAGGTGGCCAAAAACTGTGATCTCGCCTTGGCTTCCTTCGTCTCGGGTGATCGGTTGAAAGCGGATTCGACCTTGGCCATGGCCTTAGGCAATACCACCAGCCGACGAACTTTCTTGAATCCGAATCCAGCCTATAAGGAACTGGTATCAACAGGCAATATCGCGCTTTTGAAAAACGAGGATTTCAAAGATCAACTGATCAATTATTACCTCGAACTGGAACGCATCGAGCGCATCATCGGCAACAACAACATGCTGTATACCGATCAGATCTATACCAAAAAAGTATTGGAAACCGCCCTGCACGACCAGCGGGGCAGCTGGGAAATGATGTTCAAAACCTATGAACGTCAATACAAACCCAATTTCGTTATGACCGATGCCAATCGCGCCAAATTACTAGCGACCAGTGAAAAGATATTGAACGATGACGTTCAGGAACTCGTTCTTGTCAACCATTTGAATGCCCGCAAGTCTTATGCCATGGCCCACGTCTTTTTCTTGTTGGAATTCAAGACCCAAACCAAACAACTCCTTGACACCATACAATCGTATTACGATACCCCGTAATGAACGGCCTTTAAAACCAGACCTTATGACCCCCATTGAAATCCTCAGCAAGCAAACCCAAGATGCCTTTTTGTGGATGAACAAATTGATGGCCAATGTGCCCCATGATCAATGGGATGTCCTTGCCGAGGGACTCGCCTCCAATTTGAGCTGGCAGGTCGGGCACCAAGTCATCAGCATCTACTACCATACCATGATGACCACGATCGGGCATGTACCGGAACTGTTGGAAAGCGTCGATCTGAAAGGATATACCACCTTAACCGGTTATGAGACCGCACCGCAAGCCATGGTGGGCCGAACAGACCCCCAAGCACTTACCGCCGATCTGGAGTTGATGCAAGGCAAATCATTGGAACTCATCCAATCCCTTTCCGAAGCGACGCTGTGGGAAGCCGTGCGACCCACCAAAGTGCCTCATCCTGTAGCCAAAACAAAGTTCGAGGCCATCGATTGGAACGTCAAACACACGCTTTGGCATTGCGGACAGATCGCCACCTGGAAACGAATGGTGCACCGACCCCATGATTTCGGGCTATCAAAACCGGAATGAGCCGCACGGCCTAAATGCTGTAACAAGAACGGAAATACAGTCTTGGATTCCTTGGGGGAGTTAAGTCATGACTTTCAACCCTTTCAAGAAGTATGTCCAATTAAGAAACCTCAGACCTCATCCGAAGTTATTGAAAGTTGGCTACCTTTAAGATCATCACAACACAGCATCATGAGATACACCAAGCCACTTTTCATTTGCCTTTTTTTCGGAACTGTAGTCGCCTGGGGGCAGCTCGAAGTATCACTGACGCGGAAAATCGACAGCCTTTTTGTGGATTGGACCGTTGCCGACCATCCTGGTGGAGCCATTGCAATTATGCAAGGTGGTGAAACGACCTATTCCAAAGCCTTCGGATTGGCCAGTTTGGAATACCAAGTGCCCAATCACCCGGAGACCCAATTCAATATCGCCTCGGTGTCCAAACAATTTACGGCTATGGCTATGGTGGTCTTAGAAGAACGTGGGCTTTTATCCATCGATGAAGACATCCGGACATATTTGACCGATCTCCCTGATTTCGGTCACCCTATCACCATCCGACAGATGCTTCACCATACCAGCGGCTTACGTAGTTTGCATGCCCTGCTCAGTTTGGCCGGTTGGCGAGACGATGACTCACGAACCAATGCCGATTTGTATCGCTTTATGCTCCGACAACAAGATTTGAATTTCATACCGGGTGATGAATACCTCTATTGCAATACCGGGTATATGCTGATGGCCGAGATCGTCGAACGGATTACCAAGAAGAAATTCCCGGAATGGATGGCAAACGAAATTTTCGCACCCTTGGGGATGGACCATAGCTATGTCGAAGATCGTTATGACCGGGTTGTTCCGAACAATGCGACCTCCTATTACGATACCCGTGATGGTTTTTTCAGGGCCGTCGAATATTGGGGTTATGTGGGTTCGGGCAATATGCATTCGACAACAGCCGATTTGTTGAAATGGATGCGGAACTTCAGTGCCCCCAAAGCAGGATGGGAATCGGCCTTTGAACGCTTGAAAACCGTCGATCCTTTGAATGATGGAAGTAACAACACCTATGCCTTTGGGATTTTCGTTGATGACTATTTGGGGCATCCTCGAATCCGACATGGCGGTTCGATTGGGGGTTTCCGTGCTATGGCGGTCACTTTTCCGGATGCCGCACTCAGTATAGTGATCCTCACCAATTTTTCTTCTTCAGGCAGCGGTAAGCTAAGCCGTGACATCGCCCAGCTTTTGTTAGACCCAAAACCCGGCGCTGAAACCAGCTCGCCCCAAACCCCTGCCTCGTCAAGGCTGTATGAGGAACCGAAGGTATCCGTCGATTTATCCGGAGTCGATTTAAAGCAATTTGCGGGCCGTTTCCATAGTCCGGAATTGGAAAGCACCTTTGACATCCTTTTCCAGGATGGCAAATTGCTGTGTCATCATGCACGTCATGGTGATTTTCCAGTCTTTTTGATCGATGAAGACGTGCTTGAAATGCTCTCCTACATGACCATGAAAGTAATACGCGATTCCGAAGGATCGATTTCAGGACTTTGTATTTCGAATGGTCGCGCCCGGAACGTCTGGTTCAAAAAACAAGGATGACCTTTAGAACAAATGACACTAAAACACCGACCATGATGAGTACCCAACCAAGGATAGGGTTTCGCCGTATGATGCTGCTTTTTATCGGTTTATGTACCATAACCGCAAATGCCCAAGACTTGGCTTCCCATCGCTGGAACGACCGGATCCTGTTAATCAAAACGACCCGTCTCGAATCGACAACCTTTCAAAAACAGCTGGAGGAATTCCAAAATGATAAATCCGATTTTGAAGAACGGAAATTGGTTGTCTACCAAATCGTGGGGAATCGATTTACGATCAACGGCTACGGTAAATCCAAATCATCCTATAGTGGTTCCGTCTCCAAAAAAGTAAGTACCTTTTTTGATGAAAAGAACCCTTTCGAAGTGTTACTTATCGGATTGGACGGCCAAATCAAAATGCGTACAACTGAAATGTTGACCCGAGAAGCACTCTTTGGAAAAATCGATGCCATGCCCATGCGACGGAATGAAGCAAAACATTGATTTGGGTCGAACATAGGATTCGGTTCGAAAGCCATACTTGGTAGGAGAAAAGGCTAAAGTAAACTCAAAACACGGAACATGCTGCTTATGGAAACCATTCAAAAACTATATCCCATTTTGCTATCGGATCGGGCCAAACGAAAAGCGGAAAAAGGAATCTTGTATATCGCCTTGTTCGGATTCGCCGTCCATCTTTTGCTGATTTACCTTTCAAAGTTCGGATGGATCGGTCCGTTTTCCGATACGACCCTGTTCAATAACCCGATCTCGGCAATTTATACCCCATTCTCCTTCATTCTGATCTACGAAGTGTACTTGTTGATTTATTACCTGCCACGTTCGTTCACCACCTACATCACGAAGCAGTATGAAATCATCACCTTGATCATCATTCGAAAGCTATTCAAAGACCTAGCAGCGATCGAATTGTCCTCTGATTGGTTCGAAATCAAAGGTGACTTGCAGTTTACCTATGATATCATTGCGGCGATCGTCTTGTTCTATTTGATCTACCAATTCCAAAAACAAGGAAAACGCCGGTTTTCCCGGGCCAACGACCAAATTCAAATCGATAGATTCATTCTGCGCAAAAAGATGATAGCGCTTTGCTTGGTACCCTTGTTTTTTATCATGGCCATGATCACTTTGGGCGGTTGGTTAATGGATGTTTCGGCCGGCACCCATGCAATTCAAGGCCTTGAAACCATCAACAACCTTTTTTTCGATGAATTCTTCGCGGTTTTGATTTTGGTGGATGTGGTCCTGCTACTGATTTCATTTTTCTACACTGATAAATTCCACAAGATCATTCGAAACTCAGGCTTCGTCGTTTCAACGATTTTGATCCGCTTGTCTTTTGGTGTCAGTGGGTTGGTCAGTACCATCCTGGTCGTTGCGGCGGTACTTTTCGGTTTGGCCATAATCCTAGTCCATAACCTATATGAAAAAAACAATGTAATGGAATCACTAACTGAGGTTTAGGAAATTAGCCGTGGCTAATTTAACTTTATGCTGTCCAAGGAATTTAAAGTCAACTCCCAGTGGATCAAAGAGCCCCCGTTCAAAAATCACTAAACATAAAACTATGCAAAATGGTTAAGCCGAACTTTTGGAAATTTAGAGTATTAAAGAACAAAAACGGTATATCAATTTAAATTAGATGATCTCAAGATAAAGAATCATAAGATTCCCCTTCCTGCCAATAAAAGCTCAAAACCGGTGAAAGTCACCCTTGATATTACCAAAGATCTAGAAGCTCAATTTCAAAGGCTCATCGAATCGGAAGATTTTGATCCAGCATCAGGTTACGCCGTTGAAAAGATCAAAAAACGACGGTTTCCCGATCACACCGAACTATACCATTTCGCGGAGGTTACCCATAATATTCCTATTTACATGACCAGCACCAATGCCCCCGATAGCGAGTGGTATTTGATCCATATGAATATCGGGGTTGACATGCAGCTGAAAAGGGCTGAAAAAGATCCAAATGAAAAGAAACGTTTTGCCCCCTCAGGAGTAGTCATGTTTTGCCCAGGGGTGGTCGTAAAAACCGATTTTGCCGAAGGTCACCGATCTGAACTGGCTTCCATTCGATTGCCGAAACGACTGCTCCTGGATTATTATGGAAAAGACTTTATCGATAATGGACAGTTGCTCGTCTATGAGGATGAACAACTTGAATTCACAACAAAAGTGCGCAAAGCCATCACCGCAATGGATAATCGGCTAAAATGCCATGTCTTGGTATTGGAGATCATCGAGCTGTTGTTAGAAAAAATCCGCTCGAATGCCTCTCGATCGATCGTCTTGCCTATGCACCATGATGATATCCAAAAAGTCTTGGAAGCAGCGGAAGATTTAAGCGACCCTATTGCGAAAAACCTACCTTCCATTACAAAGCTGGCCGAGAAGGCAAAAATGAGCCCTTCAAAATTCAAGTCTAGTTTCAAGAAGTTCTACGGATTGGCACCTCACCAATACCATTTCAAAATCAAAATGGAATACGCTCGCAAAGAGTTAAGTTTAGGGCGGAAATCACCCCTTGAGCTGAGCTACGAGCTCGACTATTCGCATCCTTCGAATTTCACAGCGGCTTACAAAAGGTTCTTCAATACCGTTCCTTCTTCCGATTATCTCAAGGTCCCTATTGACTTTCATAACTAACATCCAAGCTTTTGCCAATAATGGATTTGTCCCAAGGTGTTGTAACATAGCAGTATGAATTTTACTTGTTGAAGTTTAACATCAAAATACCTTAAATGAAAATCGCCAAAACATTCTGGATACTGGGGTCTTTATTGATCAATGTCGTTATCGGCATTTACGTTTATTTACAAAGTCAGGCGCCACAGGACAAGGTAGAGCGCTATGCCTACCTCAATGAAAATTGGGCACTTTATGGCGGCCACTGGAAAGTCGAACTGCTGGTCATGGCATTGCTTACGATTGCTGCCTGTTTTTTTGCCATCCGCACGCAAAAAATAAGTTGGTCGATCATTACGGTTGGCCAATTCATTCTTTTGATGACCTATCCCTTTATGTTGGGTGGGTATCACAACACCCCACTTGAAATCGCCGAAATGGCAAATGAAATGGCCACGGTGGTATTTTTGTTTGGAAACATCCTTTTCTTAGGCGGTCTCTTTGTACTATACCTGAATGATACCCTGCTGCACCAATGGCTCAAAGTCACAGCCTATACCCTTTCTGGGTTTATGACCTTAGTGTTCCTCATCAGCTATGCGGGTTTTCTAAGTTGGGCACAGGTCATGGTCGTCGCACCCCTTGCCAATGTCATCTACCTGATCAATGCATATTATGGAACAAAAATCTCCATGTCCCCAACCTCTGCTTAGGAAATGATCTATGATCATTATCATTCAAATCCCGTATCTTTAATTGACCGCTGCTCCCATTGGGAGCGGCCCCATTGCCTTCCCCCGGATGCCCCCGGCATCATGCAAATCGAAAACAGAATGGATATACCATGGAACACGAACGACAAGTTCATGACTTGCGTGTACCTGCCTCCAAAAGTTGAAACTAAAACGACAAGCTAAAACCTAAATGATGAAAAACACCATCCTATTGCTAATCGCTGCCGTACTGTGCACCATTCAGACCCAGGCACAACAAGACAGCATTGCACCCATCGACAAGACCGAAACCAATAAGGATATCGCCCGTAAGTTTTACCAAGACCTTTGGTTCACCAACAATACCGAAGCCTATGCCGATTATGTGGCCGAAAGCTATGTGGTGCACGATATCGGGGATCGTAAAAACATGACCGAGCCTGCCATCGAACAGAAAATCGTTGCCGATCGTTTTTGGGAGAACGGCACTTGGGATTCAAAAATCAACTATCAAATCGCGGAAGGGGATTTGGTGGCGACCCGATGGGAGGCTACCTATATCCCATCCACCCTTTTTGGTAAATTGGTATTTGGAGGGGGTACCGTACCGATCATCAATGTATTTCGATTCAACGAAGAGGGGAAAATCGTCGAGATTTGGAACCATAGACACGACATCGATACCAACCAGACCCTGCGGTTCACCATACAAGGCTTGTTGATCGGCTTATTGATCGCTTTGATCCCGACCCTTATCGCCTTCCGATTAAAGCGTAAACTAAAAGCAATGCGGTCATAAAATGGGCATCAGAGCGTGTTGAATGATGGAGTTTTGTGCCTTTGAGGGAATCATCCAACCTATAACGTACGTGAGGCCGTAAAGCTACTACCCTTCTCCATAGCCATTGATCGAATCATCACGCTGGGTTCGAATTAAATTTGGTTTATAAAATAAACTAGTTTATCTTTAGCAAAAAACAGGAACGCATGAGCGACCTTAAAATGAGTCCGGAACAAAGTATCCAATTGATCGGCGCGGTCATTGAAGAAGCGAAAACACGGTTTGAGGAGAACGGGGTCATTTATATGTTTTGGGGATTGTTCGTCTCCTTGATCGCCTTAACCCAATTCCTTTTACTCTATTGGGAAGAGTACGCCATAAGCTGGTATCCTTACTTGGCCATACCGCTGGGTCTGGTGTTTACTTTCGGCTATTATTGGAATAAAAACAGGTATCGGAACCGCAACCAGATCAGTTCGATCATCTCAAAGACTTGGCTCTTTCTGGCAATCAACAAAATGGTTTTAGGTTTCTTTTTTGCCCCTGTATTGGGCGAAAATCTCAGTCCCATCATATTGATTTTATTAGCGACGGGTATTTTAATTTCCGGAATTGCCCTTAAAAGTACCGTACTAATTATCTCAAGCATCCTCATCAATATAGCGGCTTTGTGTTGTTTTCAAGTATCTTGGCTCTACCAGCCCTTGGTGATGTCTGGCGCCTCCTTTTTGGCGGTGATGGTACCGGGACTGTTTATGTACAATAAAGCCAAACATCGCGAACGTATGAAAAGTCCGTTAGGAAGCGCCTAACAAACAGTATGAATCACAATAAGTTCAAATTGCTCAACCCGATCCTTCACGCTCCACTGCGTCTTGCCATCGTCTCCTATTTGGTCAGCAACGGCAGTGCCAGCTTTAATGAACTCAAGGACATGACCAAAGCGACCAGTGGCAATATCAGTGTGCAACTGAAAAAGTTGGAAGCAAGCGGTTACCTCAAAATCGAAAAGGGGTTTTTGAACAATTACCAACATACCAAGGTAACCATCACTTCGATTGGACTGAAAGCTTTTGAGGCCTATGTCAAAATCTTGAAAGGTTATATCGAATAAATTTTTTATCCATCTTGTTTATATTATAAACTAATTTATATCATCATGAAAAAGACGCTTTTACTCTGTACCTGTGTATCCATACTTTCTTTGAATTGTGCGAACAGCACGGCCAAAGAAACCGCGATCCAACTAGAGGAAATACAAGGCAATGTGCTTCTCGACGGCATCGAAACAAAAATTTTCGAAGCCTTTGTACAAGCGAACATCAATAAAAGGCCGACGGCCCTTCAGGAGCTTAAAAAAGAGTTGGATGACATGGCTTCGCGCACCCCCAACCAGTTGATCACTTATTGGCAGTCCTATTTACGCTATTACCTTTCCATTTTTTACATGACCCAAAACCAAGAGGAAACAGCCGAAAAGGAAATCGATGATGCCGTTGACCTTATGGATGGAATCAAAAACAAAAATACCGAAGACTATGCCCTTTTAGCGCTAACCCAAAGTTTCAGTATTCAGTTCAAAGGGTTTCGGGCCATGTTCATCTCAAGTGCCATCAAAAAAAACGGCAAGCGATCCCTTTCGTTGGAACCTAAAAACATCAGGGCATATTTCGTCTTGGCAAGTAATGACTTTTACACTCCCGAAAAATATGGTGGCGGTGAACAGGCCGAAGGCTACTTGTTGAAAGCCATTTCGCTCCCTGATCAGTTGAACAAAAACCCTTACACGCCCTCTTGGGGCAAACAAGAGGCCTATGAACTTTTGGTCAAGCATTATATGAAGACAGACCAGCGTGATAGGGCCCGCACATACTGTAAGGAAGGGATCGCTTTATACCCTGACAACTATGGATTGGGCAAATTGGCCATTAAACTGTTGGATTGAGATCCATGCGCAGGCTGCTTCTTTCCTTATGTCTCGTTCACGGTCTGCTCAACGCACAAGACAAGGTGTCTGGGCAGGTAACCGATGGTAAACTGCCAATTTTTGCGGCGAATGTCTACATAAAATCGAATCCGGAACAAGGTACGGTCACTGATTTCGAAGGCTTCTTTGTCTTAAACCTAGCCAAGACTACAGACACCTTGGTCGTCTCTTATTTGGGATTTCGCACCAAAACAATCCCCGTCGAAGCACTGTCCCTTAATCGCACCAATGTGATTACGCTGAAACCCACTTCGCAGTCCCTTGATGAAGTGGTTTTATATGGCCCGGACCCCATTTCCGATAAATTCTCGGTGAAAAAACTGGAAAAACTAGACATTTATCTCAATCCGGTAGCCCAAGGTGACCCCCTAAAAGCAATTACCATTTTACCCGCTTCGACCATCGATGATGAAACCGTAAATCCTTCCCTTAGGGGTAGTGATCCAGATCGTTCACGAGTGGTTTTCAATAATGTGCCGGTATACAATCCGGTGCGGGCGAGCCAGTTGAACAACCAAGGGTTTTTCAGTCTTTTCAATACGGAGTTGATCGATAAACAATACGTATATGCCAGTAATCCGCCTTTGACCTTTGGCAATACGAGCGCAGGCTTGGTCGAAATCCAGACCGTCAGGGAACTGGATCAAGATCAGGTCAAATTATCGGCCTCTTTGGCCAGTACGGGGTTTTTTATCGCACAGCGTCTTAAAGAAAACAAGACGTTCGTCCAGGTATATGGCAATTATCAATTCAGTGGGGCTTTTTTGGGAATCCAAGAACGAAAACTCCCGGACCTCAACGATTTCCAGACCCTGGATCTGGGTGTCAACGCACGGTTCCAAATCAACAAGCAATGGTCATTCAATAGTTTTAGCTATGGCATTGATGAGGATTTTTCGGGCAATCGCACCCAGTTCACTTATCAAGGGGATTTTGAATCCGCAAAGACTAGGGTCTTCACGATCAATAACCTGAATTATGCTACCGCCTCGGGCTATTTTAATTTGAATTTTGGGATAAACACCGAATCCCAAGAGTTCTTCTTTGGCAATACCATATCCCAACAAGAAACGGACCAGCACTTCCTTTCATTGAACCACAAAACCAAGATCGGAAATAATGTAGTACACCAAGCCACCATTTCATGGGATTCGTTCTCAAGCAGCTTCGACGATCAAGTTCCCGAATTCTTTTATGCCAATGCCCCCGATTCCCCCGCATTCGAAACAAGTTTCAATGATACCAACCAGCTTTTGGAACTTAGCTCGTTTACGAGCTGGACCGCTTCTGACCGATTGTTGATCTCAGCAGGTTTGAGGGCCAACCTTCCTACTGCGGATCAATCCAGCTACTTGAGCTACCAAATGGGGCTACGCTACAAATTGAATGCCGATAGTGATTTGCTTCTCAGTGGGGGTAAATACAATAGTTATACCACCCCATCCTTTTTCGTTTCGCAATTCAATTTGTTGACCAGTGAACAATTGGCCCTTGACTATTCGCTTTCAACAAAGGGGATGAATATCACGGCAGCCCTCTTTTTCAAAAGTGAAAAAGGACTTCAAACGGTCAACCAATTTCTATTTTCAGACAACTTAAATACCTACGGCTTTGAGCTATCGGCCCAAAAACGGATCAATAACTGGCTCGATGTATCGATGGCCTATACCCTATTAGATCAAAACTCGAATATTGGTGAAACTTCCTTTCCTGGTTTACGTGATTATGGGTATTTCATCAAATCGTCCATACAGTTCACCCCCCCGAAATGGGCAACGTTCTCACTGAACTGGCTGGCCAGACCGGGCCGGCGCTATACCCCGATTACCGGTGGTTCTTTCGATGCCCCGACCGGTTTTTATGAACCCAATTTCGCTACCGAATTTCTGAATGAGCGATACAACCCCTACTCCAGGGTAGATTTCGGTGTCAGCAAATACATCAATGCGGAAAAATTGGAGTGGGTGCTATTCGCCTCGATCAACAACATCTTTAATAGGGCCAACCAGCGGGTTGATCAGTACAATGTGGATTATACTGAAAGAACGTTCGACCCCTATCAGTTGCGCTTGTTGTATTTCGGGTTGGTCCTTACCCTGAATCACTGAGACTTTGGTTATTAACCCGACAGGCACTAGACGTTCAGTTTCACTATCTTTAGTTGGACTAAATCGAATCAAACATGTGTCGATACCTTACGCTGCTTTATTCCGTCCTATTATTAGGTTTGTTCCAAGCCCAACAAATCAATGGGCAGGACTTTATCGACCGCACCCCGGCCGATATCACCACGGAGTTCATTGCCGATTACAAGGCGTATAATGAGTTCGCACTGGCAAGTGATGCGAAACACCAGGGGAAGAAAGATCACCTTATCGAAAAGCGGTACCGCAAGTTGATTCGCAAATATTGTGGAGCGAAAAACGATTATCAAGGGGTCACCTGGGGAACGATTTCGAACCATGACGACCGCTATGAAAAAGTGGTGAACCTCCGGTTCGATAAGGACATCACGGTAATCGTCACCAAATACTTCGACGAACAAAATCCCTTTCGCGAAGCGGATTATGAATACCATTACCGCTTTAAAAACAAAAAATGGGTCTTGGTCGAGGTCTATTATATCGATCAAGACGGCCCTATGCGGCATTTATGAAGGTTTGGATCGGACATGGACCATCAAAAGATAAAAAACCATAAAATTGATAAAATGCCATGCAACCCGTTTTGAACATGGCGAGATTACGAATCCGTAAAACGGATAAGAAAATGTGGAATTCGGATAAGCAGTGCCTTTCGGTACCCTTTAGCTTTGTTATGTAATTCAAAATCATTCAAAGATGTTCGGAAAACAGATATCGGATTTAATGATCAAACCGGGAAAGTCGCCGGTATTCGAGACACCAGATGCATACGATTTATCCTATGAGGATGTGGAGTTCACCACCGATGACGGGGTCAAACTTTCAGGATGGCTTGTCAAAGGGGGTACGGATAAAGTTATCGTACAATCCCATTTCGGCGTGCAATGTTCCCGATGTGGGTTTACCCAAGAAGGCAAAGGTTTGATGAAAAATGCGCTGTGGACCAGCGATATCCACTTTTTGGATCAGGCCAAATACCTGGTGGAAGCCGGGTTTTCCGTCTTGATGTACGACATGCGCAACCATGGCAACAGCGAACAAAACGGGTGGGTGTCTTGGGGCAAGAACGAACGCAAGGATGTGCTGGCCGCCGTCAAGTTCATCAGCGAACATAAAAAATATCAAAATGCCGCTATCGGTTTACTTTCGATTTGTATGGGGCAAGGTGCCAGTACCTTTGCCTTTGGTTTGGAAGACATGAAACAGTTCAAGAACTTGAAGACCATGATTTCCGTACAGCCCTTAACCTATGATCGTTTTGTCAGGGCAATGGGTTTACCCGGTTTTCTGATCAATGCGGGCAATTCCTATAACAAGACCAAACGAGGTACGGATTTAACCGGGGACGCATTTTTGCCCTATGTTGAAAACATACACGTACCGACTTTGGTGATCCAGAATAGCAATGACCCCATGACCGATCTTGAAATGGTCAATCAATATTACAAAAGCCTACAAGTCGAAAAACAAATGCTATGGCTAGATTTGGAAAAGAAACGTGGTGCCGCCTACGACTGGTTGGGTAAAAACCCTGAACCCATTATTGCCTGGTTCGACCAACATATGGCTTAATCGGCGTATAGTGAAACTGGAAAGCATTGAAATGAAAAGGTATCGAAGACAATTTGGGGGCAAAGTTACCCGAAGCATTGAAGCCCAATATGCCAAATCAACGCATTGGCAAGAGGGTAACTTCCAGAATATCGAGCCCACTTCATTGGGAGGAGGCCTATTGGATTTCCCACGGATGATCTATAAACAACTGTCTGAAAGGGGACATCGGGTTCCGAAACAACCCTTACCCATTAAACCCTTTGACGCATCAGGTTTTGTGAATGCACAAAAACAGGCCCGTTTTGCGTGGTATGGCCATTCGGCACTTTTGATGATCATGGAAGGGAAAACGATGTTGATCGACCCCATGTTAGGGCCCGATACGACACCAATCGCACCGATGGCAACGAAACGGTTTTCAGAACACACCTTGCAACTGATCGATGATTTTCCTGAAATCGACCTCATGCTGATCACACATGACCATTACGATCATCTCGATTTGGCCAGCATTGATCGATTGAAATCAAAGACCAAAGCGTTTTACGTGGCCCTTGGGGTGAAAAGACATTTAGTGGCATGGGGTATCGACGAAGAACGGATTTTCGAATTCGATTGGTGGCAGTCGAAAAAACTTGATGCACTGACCATCACCTTCACCCCTACCCGTCATTTCTCGGGCCGGGGAATTTCAGATCGCAACAAGACCCTTTGGGGAGGCTGGGTGTTGAAATCACCGCATGAAAACATATGGTTCAGTGGCGATGGCGGCTATGGCCGTCATTTTAAGGAAATCGGGGAACGCCTAGGACCTTTTGATTTCGCTTTTATGGAATGTGGCCAGTATAATGACGATTGGCACCTGATCCATTTATTCCCACAAGAGGCAGTGAAGGCCGCACTTGATGCAAAAGTCAAAAAAGCAATGCCCGTGCACTGGGGAGGATTTCCTTTGTCTTACCAACATACCTGGCAAGAACCTGCTGATGAATTTGTGGCCAGTGCCCAAAAATACCAGCTGCCATATGCCGTGCCGCCGTTAGGGGAAATCATATCGGTTTCCGATGAGATCACTGAACCCTGGTGGAAAAAATTCAAATAAAATGAAAAAAGCCATGTACATCATTCTAGGAATCCTTGTGCTAGTCGTACTCTTGGTATTCACCGGAAACAAATCCGTGCATCACGAAATTTCAATCAATGCCGATGCGGATCGAGTTTGGTCCGTGCTGACCGATATGGAACGATATCCTGAATGGAACCCGGTTATGCAATTGGTCGATGGGGAGGTCAAGGAAGGAAACAAGGTCAGTTATCGCTTTACCCAAGATGCCGAAACGGAAAGTACCATTGCGGCAAAAGTTATCACCATGGAACCGAATCGATTGCTCAACCAAAAAGGAGGCATTCCACTAGTATTGACTTTCGATCATCAATATCGAATCATTGCAAACGGTCAAACGACCACGGTCATCATCCATGAAGACTATCGCGGTATCGGGGTGAATTTTTGGAACCCTGCTCCAGTGGAAGCGGCCTATGCGCGTTTGAACCAGGCATTGAAAGCACGTGCAGAAGAAACAGAACCGAACTAACATGGATCAGATCGTTCGCATAAAGACCATCCATGATGTACATCGCATTTTAGGTCTTGAAAAACCCCAACACCCCCTGGTGTCCGTCATCAAAATCGACGATCGCATAACCAATTTCGACTATGGTGATGCGAAATATGTTTTTGATTTTTATCAAATCAATCTAAAACTTGGGTTCTCGGGTTCCATGCTCTATGGGCGCAACTCCTATGACTTTGATGACGGATCACTCACATTTATCAAACCCAACCAAACGATACAAGTTGAAAATAGGGAGGAAATCGAAGGGAGCTCTGGTTGGACCTTGCTGTTCCATCCCGATTTGATCCGCAAATCCATGCTTGGTGATTCCATCGATACCTATTCCTTTTTCGATTACGACCTAAGTGAAGCCCTCCATCTGTCAGTTAAGGAGCGGAACGCACTCACCGACCTCGTGATCAAGATAGAAGATGAGTACCGCCAGAACATTGACAAGCATAGCCAAGAACTGATCGTCAGCAATATTGAACTGTTGCTTAAATACAGCAAACGATTTTATGATCGCCAATTCTATACCCGAAGCAATTTGAACAAAGATGTGGTTGCAAGGTTCCATAAAATGTTAAAAGGGTACTATATGAATGACAGAGCCCAGAGCAATGGGGTATTGACCGTTAGGGACTGTGCACAGGAATTGCATCTTTCGGTGAACTACTTCGGTGATCTCATTAAAGCGGAGACAGGAAAAAGCGCCAAAGACCACATACATGACTTTGTTATTGAAAAAGCGAAAACGAAATTGTTAGGCTCCAATGAAGCGATCAGTGAGATTGCCTACAGTTTCGGTTTTGAATACCCCCAAGGTTTTACAAAATTGTTCAAGACCAAGGTCGGCATGAGTCCGAAACAGTTTCGGAATTCCCTTTAAGGTCGACCTGCCCCGTCTGAAATAGCGTATCTTTAAGAATCAATCCCAATTAGGACCGTGGTGGACGAGCCATCCAATACGGACGATACCCATGAAGATTCTAACCAAAGGGCAATATTACGGTGACCAAAGCGCGGAACGGACCTTTCGTGGGGTACACCTATCGCAATACGGCTATTCGACCGAACGTACCGACTGGCACTACCATGAAAATCCGTATTTCATGTACGTGTTGCAGGGCAATATGAAAGATTGCAACAAAAGGGTTGAGACCCTATGTCCGGCAGGCAGTTTGATGTTCAATAATTGGCAGGAACCGCACTACGGCTCGAAACATACCGATCAAGGAGGCGGTTTTCACTTGGAGTTTGAAAAGTCATGGTTGGCCGAGAATGGTATTTCCTTGCAACTCTGGGAAGGCAGTCAACGCATCGATAATCCGCAATTGCATTTACTATTCGCCCAAATATACCAGGAGTTCCTTCTATCCGATGAATTCAGTCCGGTCGCAGTTGAATTGCTATTGGTACAGGTCTGCGACGCCTTGAGTCAGGTCAAACAAGCCGAACGACGGATCGACCCCCAATGGGTGGCCAACCTTAGGGAACTGCTCCACTTTGAACAAGATGCCTTAGATCTGAAACAACTCTCGCACGCCCTTGACATCCATCCGGTGCACCTGTCGCGGGCCGCTCCAAAATACCTAACCATGGGTCTCGGCCGATATATCAGGGAACAAAAATTGAAAAAAAGCCTTCCCCTACTCTTTGATCCAAAACTCCGTCTGACCGAAATCGCCTATATCGCCGGATTTTCCGATCAAAGTCATTTTACCCGGGTCTTTAAGGGCTATTTCAAAGTAAGCCCGAGACAATATCGCCAGCGTATCGGAATCAGGCCTCAATGTTAATTTCATACAAGTTTGGCCAGACCCTGTCGAATACCTTTGCTATAAATTCACTCCAACATGAAACGAAAAAATTTAGTATTCCTACTTGGGCTGTTGGCCCTAATGAGCGCATGTGCCCAACAATCCGAAGAAAATTACAATGGCGAATGGGTCGGTCATCTGTCGAACCGACAAAGCTTCAATTTCCATGTGAGCTTGACCCAAGCGGAAGGTGATCGGTACCGATTGCGCATTATGAACGATACCGACCTTATCGATACGGTAGTTCGCTCGACAAAACCAGGGCAACTCCATTTCGACATTGACGAGCAGCTCTTTTTCAAGCTCGACTACACGGCTGACAAAACTGCATTGGACGGGTTTATCCAATCCGGTAAATTTCTATACCGGGTCCATTTCCCCAAAAATACAGCGCATTCTTATTCGGGGAAGTGGAACGCCTTTATGGTCGACGACGGCTTACAGTCGGACGATATTATGCTCTATGTCGAACTCATGGGCGATTTCGGACTGGTGGCCTTTCCCTTTTTTGGCGACCAACGATTTCGCGGTATGTGGACATGGAACTTTGAAAGGGACGGAAACCTGCTTCGGTTCACCGATGGGAACGGGGGATTGAATTTCGTGGCCGATCTTCAAGGCGACCGCATCAAACTGGGTATCTACCTTACGGATCGCTTATTGACCAAGGTTGACCTAACCCATACGAATGATGGTTGGGAATATCGGTCCGATGCCGATCCAATCCCACAAGATACCCGAACCCCGAAGGCCATGGAAGATGGTTGGGCCACGGGTCACTGTGTCGATTTTGGGGTTGACCCGATACCCTTGAATCGAATGATCGACAGCATTTCAGAAGGGGTCTTGGTGAACACCCATAGCGTGTTGATCGCGAAAAAAGACACCTTGGTCTTTGAGAACTATTATGGGGGATGGAATGCCCGAATCCCCCATGATCTGCGGTCGGCCTCCAAAAGCATATCATCGGCCGTGATCGGCATTGCCTTGGAAGAAGGGATCTTACCCAGTGTCGAAACTCCGGTATATGATCTTTTGCCCCAAAGCTATCAATATACCAAAGCAGGTCGAAAAGCCCGGATCACCCTACAGCACCTATTGACCATGAGTTCAGGGCTCGAGGTCAACGGCGAAGCCAATGAAGACCGTTATCAAGATCCCAGAACGCCGAACGGTTGGTTGCAAACGGTACTCGAAGCCCCAATGGTTCATGAGCCTGGCGACTTCCTTGATTACGGTTCGGCCAACCCGTTTTTACTAGGTGTTGCCCTGGCCAAACAATTGGACTTGCCCCTTCAGGACTATATGCATGAAAAACTGTTCGCCCCCTTGGGGATTGTCAATTACATCAACCAAACCGATGACACATACCAAGATCCCTACTTCGGCGGTGGAATGCTTTTGACCTCTCGTGATCTTTTGAAATTCGGACAGTTGTTCCTCAACAAGGGAAAATGGAACGACCGACAGGTCCTTTCAGAAGCTTGGGTCGCGGAATCCTTTTCGATTTATGGTCGCTTGCAGGATACTAGAGACAAAAACGAATACGGCTACCTTTGGTGGCACGATCGGTATACCGTTGGTAAGCGCGAAATCAAAACCGTGGAAGCCCGAGGCGCCGGTGGACAATTCATATTCATAATTCCGGAATTGGAAAGCGTGGTCGTGATCACCTCCGGCAATTTCAGGAATCGAAAAGGCAATCAACCCCGAACGATTTTGAAAGAATACATCCTGCCGGCCATGCTTGCCCCTTAAGGAATGCCCCCTTTGGATCAAAGGCTCATAAAGTTTTCACAAAATGGGTCGGCACAAGCAGCCTTTTATGAAAAAACACATCCAATAGATGTTGGTTAGTATAAGATGCCTGCCGACCTCTTAAAAGTTGCTGTGTTAAGTTCATATGGTTTGGTTGGTTGTTAGTTAATGTTGGCAGGCGTCTTTTCAACATCAGATACTCCCGTAATTCTTAAGGATAATTTCATCGGTTTCCATTTTCGACTTGAAGACGTCGAACGTCCTGCCTTGGGTACGCAAGGCTCCTAAGGCATTGGCATACTTGGCTGCCCTGATGTAATTGCTTTCGTCACCTAATAGCCCGAAACCGAGTCCACCCGCGAACGAATCACCACAACCCGTCGTGTCGATTACGTGATCGACTTTGACCGATTTGACCATCTCTTGCTGAACGGCCCCGTCCTTTTTAAAGAACACCGCCCCGCCATTGGCATCTAGGGTAACGATCAACGACTTTACCCCTTTATTGACACAATGGGTGCCGAATGGGGTTAAGTGGGAAGTGTCCGATTCATCGAAATGACCCAAGTCTTCGACACGGTATTCTTTCTCGAACCACGAACATTTCGATTCTTCCAAATTCATCTTAAGCACATCGATATAGGGCAGCCATTGATCACGATCGATCCAATACCGGATCTTACGATCCCCCGATATGGTAATGGTGTTGGTCGGCCCATGGGCGTCGAAGATGACGGTACCCTTACTGTTGGCCTTAATGTATTTCAAAGTTTCGAGCGGCACTTCATAGTCGGTTATAGGCACACAGACAAAGACGTCACAATGCAGGAGTTCGGTAAGGTCTTCAGGAACGATGGGATTCATAAAGCCCGTCTGTTTTTCCAAGCGGTTGTTCTGGTCCACGAATTTAAGACTGATCACGTCGCCTTGGTCCGCATCGGAAGTGATATGGTCGGTGTTCAAATTCGGATACTCGGCCAAAAGTTCCTTAATGGCTTGTTCATCTTTCTTCCGCGTATGCGAAACCAAATGCACCGTGCCCGAATCACCCAACAATTTAGACAAGCCGATCGCGGTATGCGTGGCACAGCCATATTTCTCGATCACTTCGCCATGATGGGTGGTGATATGGTCTCTTGGTATCGGTCCGAGTACAGCGACATGATAATGTGGCATATGAAAAAATGTTAGGTCATGAAAAAATACAAAAAAACTTTGCGCGTTATGGTATCCCCTACCGAAGTTTTGTACTCCAGGGCCAGGCCCCTTCCTCGGTTTTTGCCCTAATCACCTCAAAATCATCGATAAAGTGTAAAAAATATCGATTAAAATGAAAAACCTGTGAATTATTCATAGGATGGTCTGTAGCTAAGTTGCGGATATTTGTATGGTAGTAATCCCCCAAATCCAATGCTATGAAACGGACAACTAACTTCAAAAAAATGCTATTTCAGGTACTAATGCTGACTTTTATCGGAGCCATGGCGCAAGACCAAATGGATCTGAAAAAAATAGGAGCGGAACGTATCGATGACTATCTCGAACTATTGAAATTGGGTTATTCCGATGCTGAAATCTTTCAAGACCTGGGCAATGCCAGTCTCCTATCCGACAATTTCGAGGCAGCCTCTTTTTGGTATGAAAAGCTGATCGGCCTAGGAGACGATCAACTCACCGCCCTTTATGAAGAACGCTATCGTTATTCATTGGCCAAATCACAACACAAGGCGATCCCGACCAAAGATTGGAAAAGCACGATTACCAATGAGTACGTGGCCAAGAAATCCAATTCGGTGGCACAGCGCCCCAATCAAGGGAACAACGAACAATTGGGATCCAATGCCGGCCTACCGGGGTACATTCCGTCCATGTCGTTGACCGAAGATGGTAAGGTCGCATATTTCAGTAAAGCGGTCTACAAGAAACCGACCACTGGGATATTCTCAAAACGGGAATTGGTACACGAAATCTACCGTGCCGAAAAAGTGGAAGGGCGTTGGAAGAACATTCAAAAGGTCATTGTTTGCCCGGAGCACTTTTCTGCCAAACATCCTACGATTTCCGGTGACGGCAAGCGGCTGTTCTTTGCTTCGAACATGCCGGGAAGCTACGGGAAGTTCGACATCTACGTTGCCGACCTCGATGCCAAAGGAACGTTTGGGTTGGCCAAAAACCTAGGGTCGAAGGTAAATACGAAAAAAGACGAGCTATACCCTAGCCTTCACAACCATACCTTGTTGTTCTTTGCTTCAGAAGGACGAAAAGGATATGGCGGACTGGACCTTTACGCCACCCAGGTACAACAGGAAAGCTTGACCCTTGCCGTCAACTTGGGTGACCATATAAATAGTGCGAAAGATGACTATGCCATTCAGCTCGACACCCAACAAGGA
Source organism: Flavobacteriaceae bacterium (assembly GCA_013214065.1). Lineage (GTDB taxonomy): Bacteria > Bacteroidota > Bacteroidia > Flavobacteriales > Flavobacteriaceae > Flagellimonas_B > Flagellimonas_B algarum. The sequence continues at coordinate 202,726 of JABSPK010000006.1, read as the reverse complement.
CGGGGCTATGTGGTCTCGAACCGGGGTACCGACCGTATTGTCGACCAATTTGCGGTACAATTCGGTGGTAAGCGAAAACTTGCTGCGGAACGTGAAGAAAAACTAGCCAACATCCTAAACAATCCGGCTAGTCTGAATTACTCGAACACCGTCTACGAAGACGATAACCCATAAACAATGCTGACTCAGAAAATCGGTCAGGTGCAGGGGATTAAATCTGGTGTATTCGATTGCCAAAAATCAATATCAAAAGGTCAATTCTAATTTATTGGCAAGACTATCGAGAATACGGGTTGTATTATATCAATCTGGCCGATTTTCATAAAAAGAAGGATGTCGTTACGGCATCCTTTTTTCGTTTTTAGGGGTTAAGGGCAGCATATCGCAGCATGTATTTGAACGAAAATGACTACATAAATTTGGAATTCTCATTCTAAAAAATCTATCTTGAGAGTGATATAATGCAACCCAAACTCAAAAAATCCCAAATTATTGACCTATGAAAACAGTATGCTACACCCAGATTTCGAGTACTGACCCCAATCTTTTTCGATACAAGTTTCATCTTCTTTCGTAAGCGATCGTTAGCATAGCGGCCCTGCCCTTTGCCTTTTGCTTCCATTCGGTTTCGTTCGGCCTTTTTTAAAGGTGACTCCGTCGTACGCCCATCCATCATGGTCATGACCCTGTAATATGATAGGCCAAGGTCGAACGGTTCCCCCATTCCGTAACCCAAAACCCAAAGAAGATGAAACCTACTATCATAAAAGTGCTGATCATTGAAAGTGATCCCGAACAACAGAAAATTTACCGCGATTATTTCGCCAATACCGACGCCTACGAATTGTGCGGCATTTTCAAAAACGTACATGAAACCTTATTGAACCTTCCCAGATTGATGCCCGAGATCATCGTCTCCGAAGCCTATTTTAAAGGCATTTCAAGATTAGACGGTATCGAATTGATCAAAAAGAGGCAGGAACACGTCAAGATTCTCATCATGAGCCATCAAAGCCATTTCGAGGTCATTAGAAAAGCCTTTCGCAAAGGGGCTGACGGTTACCTTACCAAACCAATAAGCGCGCATCGATTCTTCAATGCGCTGGAGTCGATCGCACAACACGGCACGATCATCGAACACGACGTGGCCCGACAGATCATCAGTTCGTTCCAACGTAAAACATATGCCCAGTTCTCAAAACGGGAGAACCAAATCATCGAGTTCTTAAAACAAGGGAGTACCTACAAGGTCATCGCGAAAAAGCTGTTCGTGACCACGAGCACGGTCAACTTCCACATACAGAACATCTACTTGAAGCTGAACGTGAATTCAAAATCGGAAGCACTTGACAAACTTCGCTTACTCGAAATGAAGGAAGTGGAATTCGATTGAATGCCCTAATGCTGCAGTTTTTTGACGAACGGCCCAACCGTTAGGCCCTGTACCAGTATGGAAAAGATGACCACCACATAGGTCATGACCAAGAACAGATCCCGGTGCATTCCATCCGAAAGTCCGAGGGCCAAAGCAATGGATATGGCACCCCGTAGCCCACCCCAAGTCATGATGAGATTGGTATTGGGGACGAATTCCAAACGACGTTTGAAAAAATTCACCGGTACGATCAAAGACAAATAGCGGCACAATAAGGTAATCGGGATCAACAGCAATCCAGCGATGACGAAACCAGTGTGCAATTCGAGTACGAGCAATTCCATTCCGATCAAAACGAAGAGAATGGTATTCAATAAAATGTCGATCAATTCCCAGAACTTATCGACATAGCTTTCGGTCAACTCAGACATGGCCTCGGCCCTGAATTTAGTACCCCCGACGAACAATCCAGCGACCACCATGGCCAAGGGTGCCGATACATGCAGGTATTGGGCGATGACGGTTCCGGCCATGACGGTGGCCAAGGTAATGATGACCTCGATGGCATAGTCGTCGATCGATTTCATCATGCGATAGGTGACCCATCCCAAGAACAGGCCCAATAACACCCCACCCAAAACCTCATGAACGAAAAGCTCGAGAATGGCAAGAAAGGAGAATCCTTCGGCCGGGTTCGTGGCCAGACCGAAAATCGTTAGGAATACGACGACCCCTACCCCATCATTGAACAAAGATTCGCCTACGATCTTTATTTCCAATTTTTTAGGTGCCCCGGCTTTTTTCAAGATACCCAAAACAGCGATGGGATCGGTAGGTGAGATCAAGGCACCGAATAACAAGCAGTAAATAAAAGGCACTTCGATACCCAATAAGGGCAAGACCATAAAGGTGGCCCCTCCGACCAGAAAGGTCGATACCAGGGTACCTAAGGTCGCAAAGGCCAATACCGGCCAGCGTTGTTCTTTCAATTTGTCTAAATCGGTGTGCAGCGCCCCGGCAAACAGGAGAAAACTCAACATGATATCGAGGAGTATCGTTTTGAAATCGATTTGCGAAATGATGTAGCGCTCCGCATTCAGCAAGGTGTCGTCATAAGCACTTAACGCAAAGGTACCCATGGTGAACACGATGGTAATCAGCGTTAAACCTATGGTATTGGGTAATTTGAACAAGCGTACGTTCAGGTAGCCGAAAAATGCCGAGATCAGAATGAGGATGGTTGCAATAACGAAATAGTCCATAGTAGCGAAGATATTCAAAAGAAAGGCACAAAAAGAAAAGCCCCGATAAAACATCGGGGCTTTTTTTGATTCGCGTTACAACGCTATTTATTTCACTTCTTCGAAGTCGACATCCTCAACGTTGTCTCCTTCGTTGGCCGCACCTCCGGCGTCGGCCCCTGCTGCGCCAGCTGTGGGATCACCACCGTTGGCCTGGGCTTCTGCCTGTGCTTTGTACATTTCTTCGGAAGCGACTTTCCAAGCTTCGTTGATTTTCTCCAAAGCGGGTTCTATGACGACCACGTCCTTGGTTTCATAGGCCTTTTTCAATCCTTCAAGGGCTTCTTCGATAGGTTTCTTCTTGTCGTCTGAAAGTTTGTCACCGAACTCCTTCAACTGCTTCTCCGTTTGGAAGATCATGGCGTCGGCCTCGTTCAACTTATCGGCTTTTTCCTTGGCCGCTTTATCGGCCTCGGCATTCGCTTCAGCTTCCGCTTTCATTTTCTGGATTTCCTCATCGGTCAAGCCCGAAGATGCTTCGATCCGGATATCCTGGGACTTCCCGGTCGCCTTATCGGTGGCCGAAACCTTGATGATACCGTTCGCATCGATGTCGAAGGTAACCTCGATTTGAGGAGTGCCCCTCGGTGCTGGCGGAATGCCATCCAAATGGAACCTACCGATCGTTTTGTTATCAGCGGCCATCGGACGTTCGCCTTGCAAGACATGGATCTCAACGGAAGGCTGGTTATCGGCCGCCGTAGAGAATACTTGTGATTTTTTCGTCGGAATGGTCGTATTCGCCTCGATCAACTTGGTGTTGACACTTCCCATGGTTTCGATACCCAATGATAATGGGGTCACATCAAGAAGCAAGACGTCTTTTACATCACCGGTCAAAACCCCACCTTGGATCGCGGCACCAACGGCAACGACTTCATCGGGATTCACCCCTTTCGAGGGTTTCTTACCGAAGAATTGTTCAACGGCTTCTTGAACCGCAGGAATACGGGTAGATCCACCGACCAAGATGATTTCATCGATATCGCTTTTCGAAAGCCCTGCCGATTTCAATGCGGTCTGACAAGGTTCGATGGTGCGCTTGACCAAATCGTCGATCAACTGCTCGAATTTCGCACGTGACAAGGTACGCACCAAGTGCTTCGGCCCTGAAGCGGTAGCAGTGACATATGGCAAGTTGATTTCGGTCTGTGCCGATGATGACAACTCGATTTTCGCTTTTTCAGCAGCCTCGCGCAAGCGTTGCAATGCCATGGCATCGTCACGGAGATCCAATCCTTCGTCACTTTTGAATTCTTCGGCCAACCAATCAATGATCTTTTGATCGACATCGTCACCCCCTAAGTGGGTATCGCCATCAGTGGCCAATACTTCGAAGACCCCATCTCCCAATTCCAAAATGGAAACATCATGGGTACCCCCTCCGAAATCGAAGACGACAATTTTTTGATCGGCATCCTTCTTGTCCAATCCGTAGGCCAATGAGGCCGCGGTAGGCTCGTTAATGATCCGCTCTACGGTCAAGCCAGCGATTTCACCGGCTTCTTTGGTGGCTTGTCGTTGTGAATCGTTGAAGTAGGCCGGAACCGTAATGACGGCACGGCTGACATCTTGTCCCAAATAATCCTCAGCGGTCTTTTTCATTTTCTGAAGGATCATGGCAGACAGCTCTTGCGGGGTATACAACCTTCCGTCGATATCGACACGTGGGGTATCATTGTCCCCTTTGACGACCTGGTAAGGCACGCGATCCGCTTCTTTGCTTGATTCGCTGTATTTATTCCCCATAAACCTTTTGATGGAGTAAATGGTTTTATGCGGATTGGTGACCGCTTGTCGTTTGGCAGGATCACCTACTTTGATCTCACCTCCTTCGACAAAAGCGATTACCGAAGGCGTGGTGCGTTTGCCCTCCGCATTGGGAATGACCACCGGCTCGTTCCCTTCCATAACGGAAACGCAGGAGTTGGTCGTACCCAAATCAATTCCAATAATCTTGCTCATGTTTTCTATTTAAAGTTGTTGTAATTTCTTTTTGCTACATCCTCCTTAAGTCAATGATCATGCCACGCCCTAAAATATGACAAGCTGACAGTCACCCTGGCACTGAAAATTCAAAAAGAAAGCCTGTATTACATCCGGCAAGATCATATCTTTGGAACGAAATTACTTTGGATGGAATGTATTAGTGTGTTCGACATGCTCAAAATCGGTGTGGGTCCTTCAAGCTCACATACCTTGGGGCCGTGGCGGGCCGCCGAACGTTGGATCGATGAGTTGCACCAACAAGGACGGTTCGGGCAGGTCGTTTCAATCGACGTGGCCTTATACGGAAGCCTTTCATTGACCGGAAAAGGCCATGCCACGGATATCGCAGTGGTCTTGGGACTGGCAGGTGAGAATCCGGAAACGATCCCGGTGGATTCCATCGAAACCATTATAGCCGATGTCAAGGCCTCAAAAAAACTACGGTTCGGAGGAACACGCCAAATCACCTTTGATTTCGACAACAACATCCGTTTCTTAAAAACCTTCCTCCCCTTCCATGCCAATGGCCTGCGCTTTGCGGCCGAATTGGATTCCGGCGAAACGGTGACCGAGACCTATTACTCGATCGGGGGTGGGTTCGTCGTGAAAGAAGCGCTTGAAAAAGCTAAAGAAAAAGCGGTGGTTTTCAAAGGTTTCCCACATCCTGTGACCACTGGGACAGAACTGCTAAAGCATTGCGCACAGGAACAAGTACCCATTTCGGAATTGGTCTTCCGCAACGAGCTATCCTTGCGTAGCGCGGCAGAGATCGATGCCGGGTTAAAGGGCATTTGGAACACCATGCTCGAGTGCATGTACCTAGGATGTCATACCGAAGGTGAACTGCCAGGTGGATTACACGTAAAACGCAGGGCATTCGACATGCATCGAAAACTCATTGGAGCACATCCTTATACTTCGCATGCCGAATGGATCGAAAGCATCCGTGAAACCGAAGTCAAGTTCCGTCAAATCTTAAAATGGGTAAGCTGCTTCGCCTTGTCGGTCAATGAGGTGAACGCGGCTTTGGGTCGCGTGGTCACCGCACCCACCAACGGCAGCGCAGGGGTCATTCCGGCGGTTTTGATGTATTACCTGGTCATCGAAAACCACGATGGCGACTTTGACGATATCAAACGCTTTTTGTTGGTAGCCGGTGAAATCGGAAGTATTTTCAAAAAGGGAGCTACCATATCAGCGGCCATGGGTGGTTGTCAAGCCGAAATCGGAGTGTCGTCTGCCATGGCGGCCGGTGCACTGACCGAACTTATGGGCGGCACGCCCGAACAAGTCTTGATGGCGGCCGAAATCGCAATGGAACATCACTTGGGACTTACCTGTGATCCCATCGGGGGGTTGGTTCAGGTGCCCTGTATCGAACGCAATAGCATGGGGGCGATCAAGGCGATCAATGCCTCCGAATTGGCATTGGATACCGATCCAGAGGCTGCAAAAGTACCTTTGGACAAAGTGGTGAATACCATGTGGGAGACCGCCAAGGACATGAACAGCAAATACAAAGAAACCTCTGAAGGTGGCTTGGCCGTTGGCGTCTTCTTAAGCGACTGTTGATGCGTTGAAAAGACAACCATTTTGCTTATGTTGCATCCGAAAGCAAACACGACCATGCAAAAATCCCTCCTTTTCCTAGGCTGCCTTTTGGTGGCTTCATTTAGCCTTGCGCAAGAACAGGTCATTAAAATCACCAATGAAAGTGTAGCCAAAGAGATCATTATCAAAGAAAACAAACGCATTAGGGTCCGCACCCAAGACCGTGAAAAAATAACCGGACGTTTTACGGTTATCGATTCACGGACGATATCCATCAAAGATCAAGAAATCTCCCTATCGGAAATCATCAGTATCAAACGCAATCCGTTATTGCTTAACATCTTTACCAGTAGTTTCTTCGTTTATGCGGGTGCTATAACTATTGGTATTGGAGCTATTATCGCTGCTTTGAGTGACTCCAGCGCCTGGCTTTTGGCAATTCCAGGAAGTGCCATGATCTACACCGGGATCAAATCACCCAACTTTCTGAAAAATTATAAAACAGAGGGCGATTGGTCCTTTGAAATCATTCCTATTTTGGAATGAAGGTGCTGACCTCCCTCTTTTTACGGGCGAAACATTGGCAAGTGTTCCTTTTGCTTTTGGGCATCCCTATGCTGTACTTTGTACAGATGATGGTCGCTCTTTTTGGTCCGCAGCCCGCACCGGGTGACACTGGTTTCACAACGGTCTTGAACGAACCTTTTTTGACCTTCGGCCTGTTTCCATACGTCATTGCTTACGTGACATTGGTGTATTTCGGATGGTTATGGGCCTTGGGTTCCGGCTTGCGTCCTTACATCCCATCTACCGAACGCCGGGATCTGTTTCGATTTCGTTTGGCCATTATAGTACCCTTACTGTTTATTCTTGGCCTTATGGGGTATTTGGTAGTTGCCTTTGGAACGGCCAGTGGCAATTCCAGTTTTTCCTTGATCGGCCCTTATTGGACCGTATTCATTCCTTTGAATGTCTTGGTCTTGGCCTGTTTGTGCTACTGCCTGTACTTCGCCGCCAAAACCCTTAAATCAGCTGAATTGCAACGAAGTGCTTCCTTCCGGGAGTGTATTGGGGAATTCTTGCTCTTGTGGTTTTGTGCCATCGGGATTTGGATCATCCAACCAAAGGCCAATCGGTTGGCCAAAAAACCCTCCTTCAAAAGCAGTTAAAGTCCTGCTTTGAATTCAGGTTACGAAATTCCCTTGATTCAAGACCAGGCAACCAAACCGCGGTGCGCAAACGTCTTTCTAACAAAGCCGTTGATATGCCTAACCGTAACCTCCATCGCACTTTCACCATTCTTGGCTGTGGACTGCTCATCGCCATAGCCGGTTTGCATGGCAGTGGATTGGGCTATGTCAAAGGCCTGGTTGACACCTCAGACTTAGCCGACTTCGTCAAGTCGATTTTTCCAGTGCTGTTTGCCCATCCATCACTTCAACTGCTTGGCCTGGCGGCTTTAGGCCTTCTTAGTTTACGGATGAAGCATGATTTCCCAATCGTTCGACGTTTTATCGGGGCCATGGTGCTCGTTGACGTTGTCTTGGCGGCCTATCTCAGTGCTTGGATACCTGGTGTCATACTTCTAGTCGTTTCCCTGTTATTTCTATTGGCATCCCAAAGGGGTGCAATTCCGGAATAGAAAGACCAAGGGATCCCAATGGAAATAGTATCTTCCTTAATCAAACCGTAAATGGTCGTTCCATGCTTTACATTATCAGCGGGGCCTCTAGGGCCGGAAAAACGAAGCTCGCCAAAACACTGGCCAGCGACCTGGGCCTTCCCTATCTGTCGACGGATTGGGTTATGATGGGTTTCAATGACGGCATTCCTGAATTTGGGGTCAACCACCTGATGTTTCCTGATGAAATCGCCAAAAAACTCTGGCCCTTTTTGAGAGCGATGATGCAAAGCATGATCGAGGCTAAGACCGATGCCATCATCGAAGGCGAAGCCTTGCTGCCCGAGCTTTTGGCTCCCTTCCTGAAAGAACGAACCGATGTAATACGTGCATGTTTCTTGGGGTTTATCCCCATTGACCCTAAACAAAAAGTGTTCGAAATCAAGACCCACAGCCCAACCCAAGGGGATTGGTTGACCGAAAAGGAGGATGCCTACATTTTGGATCATGTGAAAAACATGATTGCCCATAGTGCCATGATCAAAGCCGGTTGTTTGACACACCATATTCCGTATTTCGATACCTCACATGATTTCTTAGGTAGTTTGGCTAAGGCCAAAGGGCATTTAACGGCCTGAGCGGTCGTCCACTTTATTTGAGTATTTTTAGACATGCCGATAACGCTCCGCAGTGAACGATTGCGCTTAACAGCGCTTCATGAAAACGATTTGGACAATGTCCATCGCTTGCATTCGATCCCTGAAGTCGATGCCTACAATACCTTGGGTATTCCGGAAGATTTGGAAGCCACCAAACGGATTGTGGAATCTTGGTTACAGGATTTAGAGGTCGCACCGATCCAAAACCTTACGTTGGCGATTACCTTAAACGGAACGGATACCTTCATCGGTCTCTTTGGAATGAAGTTGGGCAGTCGAAAGTTCGGCCGCGCAGAGGTCTGGTACAAATTACTTCCTGAATTCTGGTGCAAAGGCTATGCTACCGAAGCCTTGCGCAGCATGATCGCATACGGTTTCGACACCCTTGACCTGCATCGCATTGAAGCTGGTTGTGCGGTCGAAAACATCGGTTCCATCAAAGTCTTGGAAAAAGTGGGGATGACCCGCGAAGGACGGTGTCGCAAAATCCTTCCCTTAAAAACCGGTTGGGCCGACAATTTCAGCTTTGCTATTTTGGATAGCGATCCACGGCCCTAAATAGGTTTTATTTCGCATTTCAGTTAGTGATCTATTCGTCAAGGCATCCGGCCTTGCCACGGGTATCGATCAGGTAAATGATTTTCCATTCGCCATCGAAATCCACCAGTTGGAAAGAATTGATACCACAATGGCTGAAGTTGCCGTTCAACCAAAATTCATACCCAACCCAAGCGTTGGCCATGGTGCGGTCTACTTGGATCGACCAAGAGGTCAATTTTTCCTCAAAGGAGATGCTGTCGGGGATCCCGACGATCGATGCATAAAGACGTTCGATCGGTGTTGTGCGAAAAAGGGTCTTACCTTCTTTGTTCCTACCTGTGGTCTGCAATACCACCCCTTCGGCCATATAGGTTTTCATAGCCGTTGAATCTTGGGCATGAAAGGCTTCGAAAAATCCTTCGACCGTTTGCCGCACCCGGTCCGCTTCATCTTCTTGTGCGCTAATTGTGAAAATGGAACATAAACAAAGCACAAAGGGTAGCAACGGTTTCATTCGTGTGGTTTTTTGATGGACTACAATTTAAACAAATTGGCTTACATTTAACCTCCAAACCAAAAGGTAATGTCAACGGCAAAAAAACAATACAAGCGGGTTACGGTCAAATCCTTGGTCGAAATGAAACAACATGGCGAAAAAATCTCCATGTTGACGGCTTACGATTACTCCATGGCCAAAATCGTCGATTCAGCCAATGTCGATGTGATCTTGGTCGGTGATTCGGCAAGCAACGTCATGGCCGGTCATGAAACCACCTTACCGATTACCTTAGATCAAATGATCTATCACGCCAGTTCGGTCGTAAGGGCCGCCAGTCGTGCCTTGGTCGTGGTGGATATCCCTTTCGGAAGTTACCAAAGCGATAGCAAAGAGGCGTTGCGATCCGCCATCCGAATTATGAAGGAGAGCGGTGGACATGCAGTCAAAGTCGAAGGCGGGATCGAAATCAAGGATTCGGTAAAAAGGATTATCCAAGCGGGGATTCCGGTTATGGGCCACTTGGGCCTGACCCCTCAATCCATTTATAAATTCGGCACCTACACCGTGCGGGCCAAAGAGGAGGCCGAGGCCGAAAAACTCATTGAAGATGCCCAACTACTGGAATCTTTGGGCTGTTTCGGCTTGGTATTGGAAAAAATACCCGCGAAGTTGGCTGAGAAAGTCGCGCAAAAACTCACCATACCGGTCATCGGTATCGGTGCCGGTGGCGGCGTTGACGGCCAGGTATTGGTCGTTCACGATCTTTTGGGAATGACCCATGAATTCAACCCGCGGTTCTTGCGTCGCTACATGAACCTCTACGACGAAATGGGGGCCGCAATATCACAATATGTCGACGATGTGAAACAAAGTGATTTTCCGAACGAGGAAGAAAGCTATTGATTTTGTTCGGATGATCAAAAAGGTCCTCATCTTTCTACTGATCCTCTCCAATATCGGTTGCGATCAAATTTCGAAAAACATGGTCCGTGCCAAGGTTGAACCAGGCGCGTATGTGCAGCTGATCGAAGACACTTTCATACTGACCAATGTTGAAAACACGGGGGCCGCGATGGGCTTGGGTCAGCATCTACCTCCCTTTGCAAAGGGTTTGTTGTTGAACATGCTTCCTTTGTTGGTCTTATTATTTCTATGCTACCGCATTTTTGTCAAGCAACAAATCGAAGTCTGGATGGGTATTTCCTTCGCCTTTATCATCGGGGGAGGTATCGGAAACCTGATCGATCGATTCCGCTTTGGATCCGTTACGGATTTTTTTTATTTGAAGTCGGGATTTTTGAAAACCGGTATTTTCAATATGGCCGATGTCTCCGTCTCCATCGGGGCCCTATTGCTTTTGTTTTTGGTACTCTTCGGAAGAAACCGGGCTGACCTTCAAGCTGAAAAACGTCCTTAAATCCATGGCCTCTACCCTAAAAAACCTCGAGGTATTGTATGAAGACAACCACCTCATCGTCATCAATAAAAAGTCAGGCGATATCATTCAGGGTGATAAGACAGGAGACCGCCCCCTTTCGGAACTGGTCAAGGAATACCTCAAGATCACCTACGCCAAACCCGGCAATGTGTACCTCGGTGTGGTACACCGGCTTGACCGACCGACCAGCGGTATCGTGGTATTCGCGAAAACTTCAAAGGCGCTTAGCCGCATGAACAAACTATTCGCTGAAGGGCACACCAAAAAGACCTATTGGTGCTTGGTCAAAAAGCGCCCCGACCCCCCTTCGGAAACCCTCGTTCATTGGTTGGTACGCAACCCCAAACAAAACAAATCATACGCCCATACGAAGGCGGTGCCCAATGCCAAACGCGCCGAACTGGACTATCGGCTTATCCACAGTTTGGATACCTATCATCTGTTGGAAATCAATTTGAAAACCGGAAGGCACCACCAAATCCGAGCCCAACTGGCCGCAACGGGGAACTTTATCAAAGGAGATCTTAAATACGGTGCCCCGAGAAGCAATCCTGATGGGGGCATCCATTTACATGCCCGGAACTTATCTTTTGAACATCCTGTAAAAAAAGAACCCGTGGCCTTTACCGCACCCCTGCCCAAAGATCCATTGTGGCAACATTGTGAGAATCAAAATGCTTCGTAATGGTGTTGGATGTGGGGTAGATCATGCGACTCAAGACCGCGTTCGCAGACTTTCTATCACCACCGCACTGAGAATGAGCAACCCCCCTAGCACGGTCATGGTATCAGGAATCTCTTTTAAAAAGAGCATACCGATCAAAATGCCGTAAATCGGTTGGATACTGCTTAAGATACTGATGGTGGTCACCGAGAAATACCGAAAACATCCCAAGAACATCGTATGCCCGATAGCGGTAGTCAATAGCGCCAACACCGCGATCCAAGGCAATTGTGAGGGCAATCGGAACAAGTCTTCAGCCATAAAAGCCGGAGCCAGAGCGAAGGCAATGACCACCAATTGATACCACATCAAGCTCGACCCGTGGTATTGATCGACCCGCTGCTTCATCAAGAGATTGCGCAGTGAATACAGCAGGGCTGAAAAAATGCCGATGCCGATGGCCAAGGAAGTCTGGCTTCCCAATCGGACTTCTCCGTTCAAGAAATAAATTCCCGCCAACACCAAAATCCCCAATCCGATATGGGCCTTCTGGAATTTGGTCTTCAAAACGATCGGTTCAAGAAAGGAGGTGATTACAGGATAGGTAAACAGTGACAGCATACCTATGGCCACACTTGATAATTGCAGGGCGTAAAAATAAGTGACCCAATGTCCGCCAAGTAAAATTCCACTGAATACCACGGCCCATCGGTGCTGCGGTCGCAATCGAAGCGAAATGCCCTTGAATTTGCAATACAGCCCCAAAATGAGTGCTGCCAAGATACAGCGCACCGCGATGGTCAAAGGTACCGACAGCTCAATATAGCGCCCCAAGGCCCCTGAGGTACTGACAAAGAGCATCGCCAGATTGATTTCGATAAAATTCGCGGCCCGTATCCTTTTTGCTTCCAAAACCAATTACCGAATTAAGGTCAAGGCCTTTTCACGAATGACTTCGGATACCGGTCGGTTCTGAAGATGACTTTCGAGCCATGAGAGGATATCCAAATAAAGGAACGCCCGTTTCTCATAAGGATGATCTTCGTATTTCTTGAGTTCGTTATATAGTTTTTGGAACTCGTTGCGCAGCTCACTGGGATAGATGTCGCCCAAATTCCGCAAGAACTTGATCATCTCTTTTTGAACGGCCTGTAGGTCGTTCATTTTCAACAAGAACTTATAGGTGCTTTTCAATTGGACTTCCAGATGATAGTCCATTCCCGCTTCATAATGTGCGACCAAGCTTAAGACCCGGGCGAAACACATTAAATCCTCACGCATTTTCAAATTGCGGTTCGAAATGATTTTTTTGAGGTATTGGATGCAGTTCTTATGGTCGCCGTTCCCAAAATAAAGGCAGGCGATCTTATAGTACAACAGCATGATGTGGTGCTCGTCGATTCGACCACTGTGCTTCTTGATGCCGTATTCGATGATATTGACCAAGTACAGGCCTTTATCGAAGGTCCCTTCCAAGAAATGAAGGTTCAACTTATTCGAATTCAAATACAAAAAGGCCAAAGAGCTGAGGTTGTCATTTTCAGGAAAACGCGGACTGTTCACCATTTCCTCCAATCGCATCAAGGTTGATTTGAACTGGGAGGCATATTTGACGAAGAACTGCGATTCCAAGAGATAGTGATTGCCTTTCAGGAAAAAGACCGGGTTCAACCGGATCATGTCTTCTTGCTCGTAAAAGAGATCGACCCATTTGCTGGCATACTTGTACGACGATAAAAAATCTTGGGTCAAAAAACTATACCAAAGGTACGCCTTGTAAAGCCACAGTTTTTCGCGAAACCCGAGTTGTTCGATATCATAGGCGGGTAAATGTGCTTCGAAATAATCGGTGACCGATTTCAAATCCTCGTCATTTCTGACATAACCTACTTTCAACATCATGCCGTACAACTGCAACGAAAGGTTCGATAATTTGCTGGTCATGACATTTTGGGCCGAAAGCCGTTTTGCCTGTACGCTCAATTCATCGGCGCGGTCCGGAATACTGCGCGTAATGTATTGGGTCTCAATGATCTTTTCGAGTTCGACGATTTCGTAGGCTACGTTCTTTTCTTCGTTCTCAATAGCGGTATTCTTGGCTTTGTCCAAAATCTTCAAGGCCTGCTTGTAAAGTCCTTTTTGATAAAGGATCGTGGCGAAATCCAATTGTTCCCGAATCTGCACCCTGATGTTTTGATTTACGGGGTTCAATCTTAAGCTGACCAGAATCTGTTTGTACAAGTGGGCCTTGAGGTTCGAGAGTTGGGCCTTTTTGACGATTCCGCTGTCCAAAACCTGTTGTTCACTATAGCTTTTCATCTTGTCGAGCAGGTTGAAAAGTGCCAAAAACTTGGCGTCTGTATTGACCCCCAATCGACCCACATACAGCTTGAATTGTCGCTTCTCAGATTTCGAAAGCGATTTCACTAGAACAAACAAGGCATCCCTATGGGTATTCGTCATCGTAAAAAAATCAATTTAAACAACTGTTTTTCAGCTATTTGATAGCAGCTAAAAACAATTTAACGTTGTAATGGAATTCACCCGTTTCCGTATAGTGGAACTCCTTAGTTTATCTTTGTAAGGTTTAGCTAAACTATCCTCCAAAGATGAGTAAAGATAAGGTACATATTTTTGACACCACCCTACGGGATGGCGAACAAGTTCCGGGTTGTAAATTGGATACCGAACAAAAATTGGTGATCGCCGAACGGCTTGACCAATTAGGGGTCGATATCATCGAAGCCGGCTTCCCGATATCAAGTCCTGGTGACTTCCAATCGGTGAGTGAAATCGCCAAGTTGGTACGCAATGCGACCGTCTGTGGGTTGACCCGTTCGGTCAAAAAAGATATCGAAGTGGCCGCCGAAGCCATTAAATTCGCAAAGCGACCCCGAATACATACGGGGATCGGTACATCCGATTCGCACATCTTGCATAAATTCAAATCCAATCGTGACGACATCCTGGAAAGGGCAGTCGCCGCGGTACGCTATGCAAAGACCTTCGTCGAGGATGTGGAATTCTATGCGGAAGATGCCGGACGAACCGACAACGCCTATTTGGCACAAGTCTGTGAAGCGGTGATCAAGGCCGGGGCTACTGTCTTGAACATCCCCGATACCACCGGGTATTGCCTACCGGAAGAATATGGGGCCAAAATGAAGTATTTGAAAGAGAACGTCACGGGTATTGACAAGGCGATCCTTTCTTGCCATTGCCATAACGATCTAGGATTGGCCACCGCCAATTCGATTTCCGGGGTAATCCATGGGGCCCGACAGATCGAATGTACGATCAACGGAATCGGTGAACGGGCGGGCAACACCTCACTCGAAGAAGTGGTCATGATCATGCGCCAGCACCCTGATTTGAACTTGGACACGAACATCAACAGCAAATTGTTGTTCGATACCAGTCAAATGGTATCGCAAAAGATGGGCATGCCCGTACAGCCGAACAAGGCCATAGTCGGTACGAACGCATTCGCACACAGTTCAGGTATCCACCAAGATGGGGTCATCAAGAACCGGGAAACCTATGAAATCATCGATCCGGCCGATGTCGGGGTCAGTGAATCCTCCATTGTACTTACCGCAAGAAGCGGTAGGGCCGCCTTGGCCTATCGTGCCAAGAACGTGGGCTATGAGTTGACCAAGGTCCAATTGGATACGGTGTATGAAAATTTCCTGAAGTTCGCGGATCGTAAAAAAGAGATCATGGATGATGACATCCATCAAATCGTTGAGTCCAGTAACATTAATCGTGAAAGCTTAGCCTAATGAAAAAAACCTTATTCGATAAGGTCTGGGATGCCCACGTGGTCGACACCGTACCGAACGGACCACAAATCCTTTATATTGATAAGCATTTGATCCATGAGGTCACCAGTCCGCAGGCGTTTGCTGAATTGGAACAACGTGGTATACCCTTGGCGCGGCCCGATAAGACCGTTGCCACTGCGGATCATAACGTACCCACGAAAGACCAGCACCTGACGATCAAAGACGCCCTTTCGCGAAAACAGGTCGAAATGTTGACCCAAAATTGCGAGAATCACGGGGTTACCCTCTACGGTCTTGGGCACGAATATCAGGGCATCGTGCATGTCATGGCCCCGGAATTGGGCATCACCCAACCGGGTATGACGATGGTTTGTGGTGACAGCCATACATCGACCCATGGTGCTTTCGGAACCATCGCCTTCGGAATCGGTACTAGTCAGGTCGCACAGGTTTTTGCCAGCCAGTGCCTGCTGTTGAACAAACCCAAGAAAATGCGGGTTACCGTCAACGGCACCTTAGCGCAAAACGTGCTACCCAAAGACGTGATCCTCTATATCATCGCCCAGCTTGGAACGAATTCAGGAACGGGACATTTCGTGGAGTATGCCGGCGAGGTTTTTGAAAATATGAGCATGGAAGGCCGGATGACCGTCTGCAACATGAGCATCGAAATGGGGGCACGCGGAGGCATGATCGCACCCGATGAAACCACTTATGCCTATGTCAAAGGAAAGCAATTCGCACCTGAAGGTCAGGCATGGGAGGATCAATTGGCTTATTGGAAAACGCTGCCCACCGATGAGGGAGCCGATTTTGATACCGAATATGAATTCAATGCCGCGGATATCGGTCCGATGATTACCTATGGTACGAATCCGGGTATGGGTATCCGAATCAACGAAAACATTCCGTCGTTCGATGACGCTTCTTTTGAAAAAGCCTTGCATTACATGGGCTTGGAAAAAGGGGAATCCTTGATCGACAAACCCATTAATTGGGTCTTTATCGGAAGTTGCACCAACTCCCGTATCGAAGACTTCAGAATGGCAGCCTCCCATATCAACGGAAAGCGAAAGGCCGACAACGTAACGGCCCTTATCGTACCCGGATCACAACAGGTGGCGAAACAAATCAAGGAAGAAGGGCTTCAAGACGTATTCGAAGCGGCAGGCTTCGAAATTCGGCAATCAGGATGCTCTGCTTGCCTAGGAATGAATGAAGACAAAATTCCGGCCGGAGAGTATTGTGTTTCAACCTCGAACCGCAATTTTGAAGGCAGACAAGGACCTGGGGCCAGAACCTTTTTGGCAAGCCCCCTTGTCGCGGCGATGACCGCCGTGGAAGGAAAAATAGTTGATGTTACCGAAATGCAACCCGCCTAATGGAAAAATTCGACACACTGGTATCAAAGGCCGTACCCCTACCCATAGAAAACGTGGATACCGATCAGATCATACCGGCCCGCTTTTTAAAGGCCACCAATAAAATCGGATTCGGAGAAAACCTTTTCCGGGATTGGAGGTACCACAAAGATGGAAGCGTCAATACCGAATTCGTCTTAAACGACGGCACCTACAGCGGAAGCATCTTGGTCGCAGGGGAGAATTTCGGATGCGGTTCAAGCCGCGAGCATGCAGCCTGGGCTTTGGCCGATTACGGATTCAAAGTCATCGTTTCAAGCTATTTCGCTGATATTTTTAGAGGCAACGCCTTGAACAACGGACTCTTGCCCATTAAATTGGATGACAATGAACTATCAGCCCTATTGACCCAGTTGGAACAGGATCCCGATACGGAAGTAAAAGTCGATTTGGAAGCACAACAACTATCGGTCGATGCCATAGGCTTGAGCGCCTCGTTCGACATCGACGCCTATAAGAAAATGTGCCTGATCAATGGGTATGACGATATTGACTTTTTGATCAGCAAAAAAGAAACCATTGCCGCTTTCGAAGCGCAAAACCAGTAAGTACCCCATGAATTTGAACATCGCTTTGTTACCCGGAGACGGTATTGGCCCAGAAGTATTGGATCAAGCCGTAAAATGTCTGCAAGCCGTTGAAGAAACCTTCAACCATACGTTCGTCTATAAAGAAGCAGCGGTAGGCGCCATAGCCATCGATAAGACCGGCGAGCCCCTACCCGATAAGACTTTACAACTATGCCTAGATGCCGATGCCGTGCTTTTCGGTGCCATTGGCGATCCCAAATACGACAATGACCCGAAGGCCAAAGTGCGCCCAGAGCAGGGTTTGTTGAAACTTCGAAAAGCACTCGGATTGTATACCAACATCCGACCGGTCAAAGTGTTCCCGACACTGATCGAAAAATCACCGCTCAAGGAACATATCATCTCCGGAACCGATTTCACCATTTACCGTGAATTGACCGGAGGCATCTATTTCGGTAAAAAAGAACTGAATGAAGCCGGCACCGTTGCCTCGGATCTCTGTGAATACTCCGAAGCCGAAATAAGCCGTATTGCCCACATGGCCTTTAAGGCCGCAAAGAACAGACGCAACAAATTGACCTTGGTCGACAAAGCCAATGTGCTAGAATCTTCGCGCTTGTGGCGAAGGGTGGTGACGAAAATCGGTGAAAGCTATCCGGAGGTCCAGCTTGACTTCCTTTTTGTCGACAATGCGGCGATGCAGATCATTTTGAACCCTAGCCAATTCGATGTCATATTGACCGAGAATATGTTCGGTGATATCATCTCAGATGAAGGCAGTGTCATCGGGGGATCGATCGGCTTACTGGCATCCGCATCCGTTGGCGACGAAAACGCCTTGTTCGAACCGATTCACGGTTCGTATCCCCAAGCCAAAGGAAAAGACATTGCGAACCCCGTGGCCTCCATCCTATCGGCAGCCATGTTGTTGGAGCATTTTCAACTCTTCGATGAAGCCATGGCCGTACGTGAGGCGGTTGATAAAGCATTGAAGAAAGGCATCGTTACCCCAGACTTGGATAGCGATAGTAAATACGGTACCGACCATGTCGGTGATTTCATAGCGAACAATATCGTTGACAATGACGATGATCTCAACATGAACGACGAAAACATCGGTTTGGGCAAATCGACGATTATCTGATCATTCAGCAAGTAAACCAGTTACGGTTTCGGCAAATTCCTTTTTAAACGCCTCGTGTCTGGCCCCGGTAGCCGGACCGTTGAAGCCCGTATGTATTTTACGGACCGCACCGCTTTTGTCGATATAGATGGTGGTAGGATACGATAGTACATGGTTCAACAT
The DNA here is from genome assembly GCA_013214065.1 of Flavobacteriaceae bacterium. Lineage (GTDB taxonomy): Bacteria > Bacteroidota > Bacteroidia > Flavobacteriales > Flavobacteriaceae > Flagellimonas_B > Flagellimonas_B algarum. Next base: position 184,047 of record JABSPK010000006.1, on the reverse strand, counting down.
CGGCAGCTTTTCATTCGCTTTGGTCTTGTTCGAAGTACCGACTTGGGCCAATAACACCGGATACTCGACTCCGATTCGTTCTTTTAGGCGCTCTATGCCTTTCCAGGCTTTTGCTTCCGTTTTGGCGTATTCAAAAGCCAAGGCGATGAATTCTAGGTCTTCACTCGGATGTTGCTTCGCATAATCGACATAGAACCGGGTCTCATCCAAACAATTGGGGCACCAGATTCCCATGATCTGGACCAAAACCACCTTATCCTTGAAATCAGGATGGTCCATACTGACCATTTCACCCTCGGCATTGGGGAATTCGAAATCGAAACCGTCATACCCTTCTTTGATAAAGGTCAATGAACTGGCATCGGGCAATTCGAAACCGTCATTCCGTTTGGCCTTAAAATACTCGACCGAATGGTTTCCGGAATAAAACGTTCCTTGCAGTGTACTATCCGAAACGGTAGCCGTGAACAAAAAGACATGTGCGCCATCGAAAGTGGACAGCTGTAACTCCTCACCATCCACTACCCCTTCCAGATAGCGGTAATCACCGGTGGTCGTTCGAAACGTGCCGGTGACCTTGTTACCGGTTTGATAGAAAATGCCCTTGGCCGAATACGGGTCATCCGTATCGAAATCGAATTGGGTTTCCCAAATCCCAGAGACATTCACTGCGGCAGGTGCCGTACTCGCGAACCGTTCGCGCGTACCGAACGAAGCATTGAACGGCACGATACGATCTAAACTTTCCTTGATAAAGCTTCCCGTAATGCGCTCTGGGGTATAGGTTCCTGCAATGTAGCCCTCGAAAACCGGCATTTGGATGCGAATCGAGTCTCCTTGCAACTCGATTTCATCGACCACGACCCGCTCATCGGCATTTTGAATGACCATAGACAGCGATCCGGCCTCGTCTTGGGCCAAGGTAAAATTAAACGGCAGATCGATCGAGTCGGTTACGGCCATAGTGGCCCACCAATCACCTGTTTTGAGTTGGGCCGGACGCTCTTCTTGGCATGAATGCAATAGCACGGCACTTAGAGCAAGGAACAGAAGTCGCTTCATGAATCTGAAAATTTTGTCAAGTTTATCGCAAAAATAAGGATTGCCTTACGTTTTGGATTAATTTCTTTGCTGCAAAGCGGATTGAATCCAAAGGATCATTGTTATATCTTTGTTGACTTAATTTCAGGCGATGAAGATTTCGTACAACTGGTTGAAGCAATTTTTGGATATCGATTGGGACGCGCGCAAAACGGGCGAGTTGCTCACCGATCTTGGTTTGGAGATCGAAGGTATCGAAGCTTTCGAATCGATTCCGGGAGGATTAAAAGGTGTTGTGGTCGGCCATGTATTGAGCTGTGGGCAACATCCGAATGCCGATCGTCTGAAACTGACTTCAGTCGATATCGGTGCCGATGCCCCGGTACAGATCGTTTGTGGGGCCCCCAACGTCGCGGCCGGGCAAAAAGTGCCCGTAGCGACCATAGGTACGACCTTGCATACGAAGGAAGGGGAAGCCTGGCAAATCAAAAAAGGAAAGATACGTGGCGAAGAGAGCCACGGTATGATCTGTGCCGAAGACGAACTCGGATTGGGAGATGACCATGATGGTATCATGGTCTTGGATGCAGCGCTAAAGCCAGGTACGCCGGTCCATACCCTATTTGAAGTCGAACATGACGAAGTGTTCGAAATTGGGTTGACACCCAACCGTTCCGATGCGATGAGCCATTTCGGGGTCGCCCGCGACCTTCGTGCCGGTTTGGAACAAAAAGAAGTGTCCTTAAAGTTGTTGACCCCGTCCACCTCCAATTTCTTGATCGACAACCGCGCTTTGAAAATCGATGTTGAAGTTGCTGACAATAAATTGGCGCCGCGCTATTGTGGAGTGACCATCAACAATGTTCTTGTGCAGGAATCACCTACTTGGCTGAAAAACCGCTTGCGTTCCATTGGCCTTTCACCGATCAACAACGTGGTCGATATTACGAATTATGTACTCCATGAATTGGGGCAACCCTTACATGCTTTCGACGCCAACAAGATCAAGGGAAACAAAGTAGTGGTGCGGACCTTACCCAAGGGCAGTACCTTCGTCACCCTTGATGGGGTGGAACGGACGTTGCATGAAGATGATCTCATGATTTGCGACAGTGAAAAACCAATGTGTATCGGTGGGGTTTTCGGGGGCATCCATTCAGGTGTGACCGAAGATACGACCTCGATTTTTCTTGAGAGTGCGTATTTCGACCCCATCTCGATCAGAAAGACGGCCAAACGACATGGCTTGAATACCGATGCCTCCTTCCGCTTCGAACGCGGCATCGACATCAATACAACGGAGTACGCCTTACGACGCGCCGCCTTGTTGATCAAAGAAATCGCGGGGGGAGAGATCAGCTCCGATATCGTCGATCTCTATCCCAATAAAAAAGAAGACTTTCAAGTATTCCTCACCTTTGCCAAGATCAACCGCTTGATCGGACAGGAGATTCCTCGTGACACCATCAAATCCATTTTGACGGCCCTTGAAATCAAAGTCAACAACGTGACGGAATCCGGTTTGGGACTTACCATACCCTCCTATCGTACCGATGTACAACGCGAAGTGGATGTCATCGAGGAAATCCTAAGGGTATACGGATACAACAACATTGATTTCAAGGAAAAGATCACGGCTTCAGTCGCGCCGACCACCCCCTATGAAAACCACAGGGTACAAGACCTGATCGGCAACGTATTGGCGAACCAAGGGTTCTATGAAATCATGACCAATAGTCTGGTTGGAGTGAAAGACGGATCCGATCAAGATGCCGTCGCCATGTTGAACCCGCTGAGCGCCGATCTTTCGGTACTTCGGACAGGAATGCTCGAAACGGGATTGGAAGCACTACGGTACAACCAAAACCGCAAACAACACAACTTGAGATTCTTCGAGTTCGGGAAGACTTATACCAAACTGGACGAAGGACATCAAGAACGCACCCATTTGGCCTTATATGTGACTGGTAATCGATCTGATGACCAATGGGTTAATTCGGCCAGACCTTCTGATTTCTTTTATCTTAAGGGGGTTTTGGGAACCTTGTTTGAACGACTGGGACTCCAAAACCTGAAGGAGTCACCCTATGAAGGCGCGCTATTTACGGAAGGCCTCACCCTTTCTTACAATAAACGAGCCTTGGCCGTATTCGGTGTGGTAACGCAAAAACTAGCCCAACAAGCGGGTCTAAAATCGGAAGTATTGTACGCCGATATTGATTGGGATGCCATACTCAAGGCGATTTCGCGACAAAATATCGGTTTCACGGAAATACCGAAATTCCCTGAAGTGAAACGTGACCTTGCCCTATTGTTGGATGAAGCCGTTACGTTTAAGGAAGTACATGATACCGCATGGCAAACGGAACGCAAAATGTTGAAACAAGTCAACTTGTTCGATGTCTATCTCGGTGATAAATTACCGGCTGGCAAAAAGTCCTACGCAGTCAGTTTCACACTTCAAGATCCGAACAAAACATTGGTCGACAAGCAAATTGACAAGATCATGTCAAAACTACAACAGGCGTATCAACAGCGTTTAGGGGCGGAACTACGATAATAAGTAAGGAAACAGCGCGATCAAATACGGGTGGGCATGATCACACTATCGATTTCATGCACCACTCCATTGCCGAAGTTTGATCTATCAGCTGCCGTTATCCGGGCCGAGTTACCTAAACTATCGGTTAAGATAATGTCGGTTCCCTGCATGGTGGCGATGATTTTTTTTCCTTGTACCGTAGTGAAGGAAGCCTTGCCCTCACCCCGACACATGGCCAACAATATCTTCGAAGCGGTCAGTTTACCCGCGACCATATGGTAGGTCAACAATCGTTTCAATTTGGCCCTGTTGTCTTCATGCAACAAATCGTTCAAGGCTGCTTCGCTCAATTGCGAAAATGCGGAATCTGAAGGAGCGAATAAAGTAAAGGGGCCACTCTCGTTTAGAACGGCTTCCAATTCGACGGCCTTAAGGGCATTCGTCAACCAACTAAGATTCTCCGTTTTGACCGCTTCCAAGGATGGGTCCATGCCATTCTGGAGATAGAGCGAAGAAGGTATGGTACTGATCGAATTCTGTTGTGCGGTAGCCGTGCCATAACAAGCCAAAAATAGGGCAAGGTAGGCCAAAGATCGGGGGGCATTCATAAGTGTTTCGTTAGTCTCGTTGGTTCCTTTTGGTTCAAAATCTTCGAAAAACATCGATGAACAACCAAAAAGTCCGTTAAGATAGCTTTTTGGGGCAGAAAAGAAAATGCAGCGGAATGCATCTCATCCAATTTAACAAAATATTAACAGTTGATCTTCGGGGGCAGGTTTCGATGAAAAAGAACCGATTCCTTAACTTTGAAGGAATTGCTATAAAAAGGAAAGAAAATGCTCAAAAAAACCAACATCGAAGAGAAGCTGGCCCGGCAACGGAACGACCAGCAAACCGAACATAACGTTCTCGAGGAAGTACGACGGATCTTAGCCGCCGATACGGCCCTTGAATCGGCCATTGCCGAACGCTTGACCCGACCGTCGAGTGTATCCGGGAATGCTTTTAACGTCGACTTGTTGGAATCGGGTCGCATCTACCACATCGATGCCATCCGTGACATCTGTATCGATTACCGCCTTCGCTTTTTGAACGTCAAATATTTTAAAGGGGAGATACCGGCCTCGGCCATTTCCAAAATCAAACATCTGGAACGGGAACACGAATTGACCCTGCAAGGATTCAAGATCATGGCCCCCTCGAAACTCTTTAAACTGGAAGATAAGGACGATCCTTTGTTATTCGCCCCAATCGGCAACGGGTATTATTACCTCATCCATAAATGGGGTAACGATCTACATCCATTGCGTAAACTTTTGGTTTGGCCGTTCAAGAACATCGTGAACTTGATGCTCACTACGTTGCTGATCAGCTATCTGGCGACCCTAATGGTGCCCAACGGTCTGTTTACCAAGGCTGGAGGGTCGACCGAGTTCTGGATCATTTTCTTTTTCATGTTCAAGAGCATCGCCGCCGTCGTTATTTTCTTTGGATTTTCCCTCGGTAAAAACTTCAATCCCGCGATTTGGAACAGTAAATATTTCAACGTCTGATCAGGCAGTGACCGCGTACATCTTTTCGCGTTGGGCCTTAATGTTGGTATCCGACATATACTCGTCGAAGGTCAAATAGCGATCGATTGCTCCTTTAGGGGTAATTTCGATGATACGGTTTGCAACAGTCTGTACGAACTCATGGTCGTGGGTGGTCAACAATACCGTTCCCTTGAAATTCTTGAGTGAATTGTTGAAGGCCGTGATACTTTCGAGGTCCAGGTGATTGGTGGGTTCATCCAACAACAGCACGTTGGCGCGCAACAACATCATCCGACTTAACATGCAACGAACCTTTTCACCTCCTGACAAGACGGTCGATTTTTTGAGGGCTTCTTCACCACTGAACAACATCTTGCCCAAAAATCCCCTGACGTACACTTCTTCCCGCTCTTCTTCGGTCTTCGTCCACTGACGCAGCCAATCGACCAAGTTCATATTCTCATCGAAGTAGTTTTCATTATCAACGGGAAGGTATGATTGGGTGGTCGTTACCCCCCACTGGAAGGTTCCGCTTTGCGCTTTTTTAACGCCGTTGACGATTTCGTAGAAGGCGGTGGTCGCTCTTGAATCCTTAGAAATAATGGCTACTTTATCCCCTTTGGCCAAATTGACATCCACGTTTTCGAAAAGCAAATCGCCGTCATCCGAACGTGCGGACAATTTGTCGATGTTGAGGATCTGATCTCCGGCTTCCCTCTCCCGATCAAAAATAATGGCCGGATACCTTCTGCTCGAAGGGCGGATGTCGTCGACTTTGAGCTTGTCCAACATTTTCTTTCTGGAAGTCGCCTGTTTGCTCTTGGCCACGTTGGCACTGAAACGTTGGATGAACTCTTGTAGTTCTTTGGCCTTCTCTTCTGCTTTTTTGTTTTGTTGGGCGCGTTGTCGTGCGGCCAATTGGCTGCTTTCGTACCAAAACGTATAGTTGCCTGAATACAGATTGATCTTGCCGAAGTCGATATCGGCTATGTGGGTACAGACGGCATCCAAAAAGTGCCGGTCGTGCGATACGACAATGACGGTATTATCATAGTTTGCTAAAAAGTGTTCCAACCAGTTGATGGTATCGTAATCCAAGTCGTTGGTAGGCTCATCCATGATGAGTACGTCGGGATTGCCGAACAAGGCCTGCGCCAAAAGCACACGTACTTTTAACTTCGAATCAAGATCGGCCATAGTCGTGTAATGCAAGGCTTCCGAAATACCAAGGTTAGAAAGTAGGGCGGCCGCATCACTCTCCGCGTTCCAACCGTTCATCTCCTCGAATTGCACCTGTAATTCCCCAATTTTTTCGGCGTTGGCATCGGTATAGTCAGCATATAAGGCATCGATTTCCTTCTTGATAGTGAACAAGGGCTGGTTACCCATCACCACCGATTCCAATACCGGATAGCCATCGTAGGCGTTATGGTTCTGCTCAAGGATCGACATCCGTTTGCCCGGTTCGAGATGAACCTGTCCTGAGGTGGGGTCCTGCTTTTTGGAGAGCATTTTCAAAAAGGTGGATTTTCCCGCGCCATTGGCCCCGATGATGCCATAGCAGTTGCCCTGGATAAAAGTCACATTGACCTCATCGAACAAAACCCTTTTTCCGAACTGGACCGATAAATTGGATACAGAAAGCATTGCTGTGTTTTAAAATTTTTGCAAAAATAGCTATTTTGTCGCCCTGGGCAACCTCTGGAAAAGGTATTTAGACCCTTGAAAGTTGCGGTTTAACAACATTTAACCTGCCATTAACAAGAGGCTTTTCCGGGGTTCCTTAGATTTGTTTGTCCAATTGCGTTTATGAAAAGATTTTTACTCTTCCTCACAGCTTGTTCCTTAGTATCGTGTGGTGAGAAAAATACGAATCAAGATACCGTCTATTTCGCAGGGGAAATCGTAAATCCGACCAGCGAGTATGTGGTACTCTTCAAGAACGATGTCGTGGTCGATTCGGCCAAACTTGACGACAATAATCGTTTTGTCTTTTCCATACCCGACATTGATGAAGGCTTGCACCATTTCGACCACAGTCCGGAATTGCAATACGTCTACCTTGAAAAAGGGGATAGCATGCTGGTTCGCCTGAATACCATGGCTTTCGATGAGTCTTTGGTGTTTTCAGGTTCGAATGAGGAAGTGAACAATTTCCTGATCGAAATGTACCTCAACTATGAAGACGAGGAACGTTTGGTCTATTCTTTTTACAAACTGCATCCGGAAGCTTTCAGCCATAAGATCGATTCGCTTCGCGACCAGAAATTGGAAGAACTCGATAATCTGGTTATCGGGGAGACGCTTTCCGAAGAGGCCTTTGCGATGGCCAAGGCATCCGTAGATTACAACAGTTTCCTTTACAAGGAGAAATATCCCTTCTATCATAAGAAAAAGACCGGTGAAGAAATCATTCACAATTTGGATTCGACTTTTTACGATTACCGGAGTGCGTTGAGCTTGAATGAAAAAGACCTGACCTATTTCAGGCCTTATTACGATTACATGAAGTACCATTTCGGCAACTTATCGTATATGGCTTGCATGAAAGACTGCGGTATGGATGTACATGCCATGAAAAACAGTCATCTGCATTTCAATGGGCATAAACTGGTCTTGATCGATAGCTTGGTCACCGAGACCGAGTTGCGCGACAACCTGTTTCGAAACGTCGCCATGGATTACTTGCTAAAGGTACATGAGTCGAATTCCGACTGTGATAAGTTCATTTCAAAATTCGAAAAGCTCTGCTCCAATGAAGCCCACGTATCCGAGATCAAGCACTTGTATGAAGGCATCAAAAGCTTGCAACCGAAAAATGAGATCCCGGATATCCCGGTACAGGATATCGCAGGGAATACCAGTTCGTTAAAAGAGATTTCGAAAAACAACAATGTGGTATTTTATTTTTGGACGGGCACACAGCGCAGGCACTTCAAAAATGTCACCAAGCATGTCAAGAAGCTCGAAAAGTTACATCCTGACCATAAATTCGTCGGTATCAATCTAAGGACCACCCGTGACCAATGGATGCACATGATGGCCGAAAACAACGTCGACACCCTTAACCAATATTGGGGAAAGGATTTTGAACAAGTACAAAACGCCTTGATCATCGATGGGCTCAATAAATGCGTGATTACCGAAGACACCTTGATCGTCGATGCCTTTGCCAATTTATACGCCTCTTTCGATGCCAATAAAAAAGCCCCAGCGGTAAAATAACCTCCAGAGCTTATTGTTTTCTATTTAGATAGGTTCCCCTACCCTTCTTTATCCGTTCACGATCAGGAATTGCCCTTTCGGTAATCGGCCAAGAACTTTTCCAATCCGATATCGGTCAATGGATGCTTCAACAAACCGGTAATCGAAGATAACGGACCGGTCATGACGTCAGCACCGATCTTTGCGCAATCGATGACATGCATGGTATGTCGAATCGAAGCAGCTAAAATCTGGGTATCGAATCCGTAATTGTCATAAATCAACCGAATCTCGGAAATCAAGTTCAAACCGTCGGTCGAAATATCATCCAATCGACCTAAGAACGGTGACACATAGGTCGCACCGGCTTTAGCCGCTAAAAGAGCTTGCCCTGGAGAGAAAACCAAGGTACAATTGGTCTTGATGCCCTTGTCCGAAAAATATTTGAGTGCTTTTACCCCTTCTTTGATCATCGGCACCTTCACGACGATTTGTTCGTGCAAGGCCGCTAGGGCTTCCCCTTCTTTGACCATACCTTCAAAATCAGTGGATACCACTTCCGCAGAGACATCACCGGTCACGATATTGCAGATATCAACGTAGTGTTTTAAGATGTTCTCCTGGCCTGTAATGCCCTCTTTGGCCATTAAGGAAGGATTCGTTGTGACCCCATCGAGAACACCCAGCTGTTGGGCCTCCGCGATCTGATCCAAATTGGCCGTATCGATAAAAAACTTCATGTCGTATGTGTTAAATGATTTGAAACTGCTGAATTACAGTTTATAATGTTTCAAAAGTAAGCTTTCATACCATTTGTCCGGTAAAATTTTCTTTAAAATAATCGAAAACCTTTGCGTGAAGGTACCCACGGTATAATGTACTTTCGGACGTCGCTCACTAAGGATGGAAAACACTTTACGGGCGACTTGTTCGGGGTCACCTGCCGAGCTGACGTGGGCGTTGATCAAATCGAGGCTTTCGGCGTATTTCGGATAGATCGGATCTTCCTTGACCGGCACGTGATAACGGCCAGCGGCAATATTGGTCGCGAAATCCCCAGGGGCCAAATTGACCACTTCGACCCCAAAGGCCCTAACTTCCATTCGTAAGGCTTCGGTCATGATCTCAAGGGCGCCCTTACTCGCCGAATAAATACCGCGAAACGGCAAGCCCATATAGCCGGCAATCGAAGTGATGTTGATGATCAAACCCGAGCCTTGTTCACGCATTTCGGGCAATACGGCCTGCATCATGCGAATGGGGCCATTGAAATTGACGTCGAATGCATTGTCGATCTCTTTGATCGGCGTCTCCTCGATAGCACCCGTGATCCCCACCCCGGCATTATTGATCAAAAGGTCGATCCGCCCTTCTTTGTCGATAAGCCGTTTCACTGCCGCAGCGATAGACGTCGCATCGCGAACTTCGAGTTCGAGTAATTCGAAATCCATGAAATCGGGATACTTTGAAGCATTGCGCGTTGAACCATACACGGTATACCCCTTACTTTTCAAGAACAACCCGATGGATTTGCCAATACCGGACGACCCGCCCGTGATAAGAACGACCTTTTTCTCCATAGCACAAATAAACACATAAATGAGGGAAAACCCTATTCGGAATTCGTTGGGTTTCGGGTACAAAAAATGGCAAGCTACCTACATCGCACCGCTACAACCACATACCCTTGCTGCGTTCCCGCCCTGGGGGATTTTGCAGGAGCTGGTCGTGTAGGACTTGCCAAGGGCAAATATACGACCTTTTAAATTTGTCACAATCCCATGACATGCTTAATTTGGTAGTTCGAAAGAGAAATGTTGAAATGAAGGTCATGAAGCTATTTTTGGTCGGCATGTTGATTACCCTTGTCGCGTCTTGCGAAGGGGAAACGGATGCTTCGAAATTGTTCGCCATACAACTGGAAGGCAACAAAAAGGAATTCAAACAAGGGGACCTCAGTGGCATCGCCCTTTCGAATAAGGAAGGGAAAACAATCGGGGCGATTACATATTTGATCCAAGGGGAAGCCCTCGTGCTTGAAGGCGGCAAAATTCGTTTCGACGGTGATCATCTGGGCAACCGGAAGTTGGTGGCCCGTTTCGAATATGATGGCAAGACCACTACGGTCGAAAAGAATATCCGGATCCTGGCCAAAACGCCCCCCAAGATCTTTACGTATGAAATCCTGAATACCTATCCGCACGATCCCAAAGCCTATACGCAAGGCTTGGAGTTTATTGGGGACACCCTCTATGAAAGCACGGGCAAACTCGAAAAGTCGACCTTGCGCAAAATCGATTTTGAAAGTGGCACCGTTTTACAGAACATCCCGCTAGACCCCAAGGTCTTTGGAGAAGGAATTACCATTCTGGGCGATCGCCTCTATCAACTGACTTGGCAAAGTGGGTTCGGTTATGTCTACGAACTGGATGGCCTCAAGAAAATCGAAAATTTCAGTTACGGCCAGAGTCGCGAAGGATGGGGTCTTTGCAATGACGGCACCAAGATTTTCAAGAGTGACGGTACGGAGAAAATCTGGTTTCTCGATCCCGAGAACCTCGCCGAAACCGGCTATATCGAAACCGTAACCAACAAATCGGTGTTCAACAAAGCCAATGAGTTGGAATATGTCGATGGCAAAATCTATGCCAATGTGTACGGCAAAGAAAGCATGATGATCATCAATGCGAAATCCGGTGCGATCGAAGGGGTGGTGAATTTCGGGGGATTGAAAAAACTGGTCGATAAAAAAGTGGCCGATTGGGACGAAGCCAACTCCGTACTCAACGGCGTGGCCTATCACAAAGACCGCCAAAGCTTTTTCGTCACCGGCAAGAACTGGGACAAGATGTTCGAGGTCAAGATCAGCGAACGTTGATGGCTACCTACCAAAAGCTACAACAGGTCGGGCCAGACCATCTCGACGAATTGAACCATGTCAATAATGTGCAGTACTTGGCCTGGGTACAAGATGTTTCGAAAGAACATTGGATGGCCAGGGCAACCTTAAAGATGCTCCAAGAGTATATTTGGGTGGTACGCGAACATCGCATTACCTATCACGGTGCCGCTATCGAAGGGGATACCATTCGGATCACCACCCATATCATCGGTTCCAAAGGGCCTATTTCAACTCGAAAAGTGGTCATGGAAGACAATAAAACAGGCCGTCTTTTGGTTTCATCAGAAACGGATTGGTGTTTGCTGAGTCCTGCAACGATGAAGCCGGTCAAAATGCCCGACGCCATCAGTCAATTATTCGAAACACGGTGATCAAATTTCTACGCATACTACCCATCCCGCTGTTGTGCACGCTACTACTTGTTCTCAGTTGGGCCTGCCGCAAGGATTTTGATTTTGCTACGGCGACCGGGCAGTTGCGCTTTTCGAAAGACACCGTATTCCTAGACACCGTTTTTACCAACATAGGAAGCAGTACCTATACGTTGAAGGTATACAACCTACAGAATGAGGACGTGTTCATTCCGTCGATACGGTTGGCTAACGGCACTGACAGTCGCTATCGGTTGAATGTCGACGGGGTACCGGGTAAAACCTTTGAAGAGGTCCCCCTCTTAGCGCGTGACAGCCTTTTCATCTTCGTAGAAACGACCATCGATATCACCCAGGTTGGAGGTTCCGAATTCCTCTATACCGATGCCATCGTTTTCGAAGGATCCGAGCAAACTCAGGAAGTCCCTTTGGTCACCCTGGTCAAGGATGCCCATTTCTTATACCCCCAAGTCTTTAGTGATGGCAGCACCGAATCGCTGTTACTGGGTTTGGATGAAAACGGGGACGAAATCAGGCTTGAAGGATTTTTATTGACCGAAGATGAATTGGAGTTTACCGCCGAGAAGCCCTATGTAATCTATGGCTATGCCGGCGTTCCGGAGGGGCGAACGCTCCGTATGGCGCCCGGCACCCGAGTCCATTTCCACAACGCCTCCGGTATTTTGGTCGAAGCGGGTGCTTCCCTGCAGATCAATGGCATGCTCAGTACCGATAGCGTAGCGCTTGAAAACGAGGTGATCTTCGAAGGCGACCGTTTGGAGACCGTGTTGGAGAACGTTGCCGGACAATGGGGTACGGTATGGATCACACCCGGAAGCGTGGGCAATACCATCAATCACCTGACCATTAAAAATGCAACTATAGGACTATTGGTAGATGGCGATCCCACCCAATCGGGTCAGGTATTGCAATTTGACAACAGCCAGATCCTCAACAGTGCCACGACCAATCTTTGGGGGCGGACCGCCCATGTGGAAAGCACGAATTCGATCTTCGGTAGTTCGGGGGATATTTCACTCTATTGCAACCTTGGGGGGCACTATGGGTTCAAACATTGCACCATCGCCAATTATTGGACCAGTGGCTTTCGAAACGCCCCGGCCCTAGCCATCGACAATACGGTAAGCCTACCAGGTGGGCCGACTTTTCAAGAAGACCTGATCGCCGCCGACTTTTCGAATTGCATCATTGCGGGCAACCGCAATGTAGAGCTGGGCTTGCTCAGCAATACGACCAACTTGTTCGAATACACCTTTTTGAACTGCAGCTTTCGCTTCAACGACACCAACGGCAGTTTTTCCGAAGACCCCTTATATGACTTCACGAATCTAAGTCGTTTCATCAATCCGCTACTCAATCCTGAATTGGATTTTACTGTACCCAACGACAACGAATTTGCGCTAGGTGCGAATTCGGAAGGCATCGATCAAGGAGATCCCGCGACGGCACTCGAAGTACCGATCGACCTTTTGGGCATCGACCGCACCTCAACACCCGATATCGGGGCCCTCGAACGGCAAAACGGAAACTGATAGCCCGCCATCCATCCTCCAATTTCATTAAAAAAGCGTATTTTTTGTAGGAAAACCCCAGTTTTTTTATGGAAAAAATACACCTGCAATTTAGAGAGCCTTAGTACCTTGCTTTCAATGGATTGGCCATGGATTACACATACGCCATTATCGACGAGAACGCCTCCAACGGCCTGCACTTCCAAGTTCAGTTGCAGGAATTTGGTGAATTCTCCTGCGCCGGGATCGTGGGGTCGCCCGATGAGGGCCTCAACTTCATTTTAAAGGCACTTCCGGATCTCGTTATCGTCAATCTAGGGGAACAGGCCGGCAACTATCTGCGCATGGTCGTCGAGCTGCACCAGTACCTTCATAAAATTCCGTTGTTGATAGCGGTTTCGCGTACCAAGACCTATGCCTATGAGGCGATCAAACATGGGTTTTATGATTATTGGTTGTTGCCTTCCAATGAATTCGATATTCGCAAGACCGTGCTCAAACTCCGTAAACAGACCGGGGTGCAAATGGCACCTACGACCTTGTGTTTGAAAACCTATCGCGATTTTCATTATATCGATACCCGTGACATCCTGTACCTCAAGGCCGACAACAATGCGACCGATTTCGTCATGCGCCATGGCGATACGATCAGCGCGTTTAAGACGCTGAAATCGTTCGAGTCCGTATTACCGAAAAATTTTATCCGCATCCACCAGAGCTATATACTGAACACTGACCATGTTTCCCGTATCAATTACGGCAAGTCGACCTGCACCTTGAAGTACCAAGAGACCCACCTTCCCTTTTCGAAGAATTACCGGGATCGGGTCGACCAATTGAAGCTCTCCCTCTCCAAAAATAGCATTTGGGCGCCCAAATAATCTAATTCTCACAAAATCGGGCGATTTACCCTGTAATTAGCGTAGTTCACTATTACTTTTTGAATTACGCCCTGCACTTCATGCATCGGTCTAATTTGGACTTGAAATTCAACAAAATCTTCTAACACAAAATTTGACAACGATGAAAAGAGTATTCGGAATTATAGCGGTAATGGTATTTGCATTCGGTATGGTGGCCTGTGAGGCCGAAAGTACGGCCAGTCAAGAAGAGCTGTTCTTTGATTCTCCAGACGAAAATACTGATCCAAACAAAAGAGACTAAATGTCCTTTATCAAATAAAACCCTAAAGAGTGATCTTTAGGGTTTTTTTGTATCTTGTAAGTAGGTAATTCGCGGACTTAGCGACTTATACTACAGCTATGAAATGGGGGGGCTCACTTATTTTGTTTACTCTGCTTTTGGCTTCCTGCGCAAAAACCACTTCCTCCACAAAATCCGGTGAAAGCCCTAAGGACAGTATTGCCTTTTGGGCCAATCAAGCAAAAAACCAACCTGAACTTGCACTGAAAAGGAGACAAAAGCTCATCGAAAAAGCCGTTCGAGAGAATGCTTTGCTGCCCAAAAACCTACAACGTGCAAAAAATCTATCTAGAATTTCCTTGGCCTATTTGGAGTTGAATGACTCCATGAAATTTCGATCAACGAACAAAGAACTGATCCAATGGGCTAAAAAATCCGGAAATAAAATTATCCATGGAGAAGCCCATTGGGACTTAGGTGTATTTCTAAGACGACAAAAACCGGATAGCGCTTTTTATCACTTTAATGAAGCCTATGGTTTGTTCATTACGGCAGAATTGGATTCAACGAATATCAAATATCCTGGTCAAGTCCTATTGGCAATCGCCGGCCTTCGCGAAAACCACAAGGACTATGTTGGTGCAGAATCCGTTAACATTCAAGCCCTAAAATATTTTAACCAGCAAAATAATCCTCGAATGCTGTATTTGGCTTACAATCAGCTAGGCATAATACAATCGGGATTGATGAAATTTGACAAGGCTTTGGAATATAGGGAAAGGGCCAAAGAACTAATTCCCTTAGTGCCTGAGCAATTCAAAGAATATTACCACATTCAAAATGCGAATAGCGTTGCAGGAGTTTACCTTAGAAGTCAAGATTTCCAAAAAGCATATGAACGTTTTAAAGACTTTAAGGACGACCGAGGGCTCAAAGGGGTGAGACCAGAACTGTATGCCATTGTTTTGGGGAGTACGGCTTATTCTGGATTCAAGAGTAATCAACTAAAAAGAACAGAGTTGGTCGAACTGTTGACAGAATCAAATTCCATTCTTGATAGTATTGGCAATCAATACCATAAAGCCAGGAATAAGCAGTTCTTGGCTGAGATTTATGCCCAAGATGGTGATTCTATAAATGCCGTAGTGTTTGCGAATGAAGGTAAAGCTCTAGCACAAGCTACTTTAAATAATGATCGGCTCTTACAGATTTTAGAACTGCTTATCGAAATAGATTCTGAAAACAGTACGGTACATGCTTCGGAGTACATAAATTTAAACGCTCAACTACAACTTGAAGAACGCAACATCCAAGATAAATTCGCCCGGATCCAATTGGAAACCGACGAGATCATCGAAGAAAACCAAGTACTGGCCAAAGAACGGCAGCTGTATCTCAGTGTGGCCATCGGTATCTTGGTCTTGGGGCTCGCCATATTCAGTATCATCATGTTGCGCATCAAAAACCAACGACTGAAATTCAAACAAAAACAACAAGAGGCCAACGAAGAGATCTACAACCTGATGCTGGCACAGCAAGGCAAACTCGAAGAGGGCAAAAAAGCCGAACAGAAGCGGGTGTCTGAAGAACTACATGATGGCATCTTGGGGCAAATGTTGGGCATACGTTTGATTATGAGCGGTTTGAACGATCGTCACGACGATGAGGCGGTCAACCAACGGGCCGATTTGATCAAGAAACTGCAGGAGGTCGAAGAAGAGGTACGCACCATTTCACACGAACTCAACGCCTCGGCTTATGAGAAGCTCGACAACTTCATCATCGCCATCAAAGAGCTGGTACAGACCGTCGGTGCTTCGGCAAAAATCAAGACCTCCTTCGAGCACGACCAGTCCTTTCATTGGGATGCGCTGACCGGCGATTTGAAAATCAACAGCTATCGCGTCGTGCAGGAGTGCCTGCAAAATTGCGTAAAGCATGCGAATGGTAATCATATTTTTGTTAAATTCGAGGGAGACGCCAAACAGATTCAACTAACCATTGAGGACGACGGTGACGGATTTGACATAAATAAGGGGAAAAAGGGTATCGGTTTGAAGAATATCATTTCACGTGTTAAAAAAATGAAAGGTACCCTCGACATTAACAGTGAACTCGGAAAAGGCACGATCATGACCATCCATCTGCCGACCGATTTCGTCTTACCCGGCAATCCGAAATCCGATACCGTACGTACTTCCGTGGTAGAAGCATAAAAAACCTCCGTATGAAAACATTGCGCATTTTGGCCATCGACGACCATGAAATGACCATGCTGGGCTATAAGTTCATCTTGGAACGCATCGTATTCGACGACCACAACATCATCGTCGATACCGCCACCACCTTCGAAGCGGGCAAACAGAAAATCGAAGAGTCGGCTACCTCCTTTAAATACGATATCATCTTTTTGGACGTTCAACTCTTTCCGCCGAACGAAGAACAACCCAACAATGGGGAAGACCTGGGCATCTTGGCCCGACGCTTGGTTCCGGAGACCAAGATCATCTTCATGTCATCGTTCAGCGATAACTACCGCATCAATAGTATTTTGAAGTCGGTTGACCCCGATGGGTATATGGTGAAGACCGATATCGATCCCAAATCCTTGGAGCAGGCGGTCAAGACCGTCGTACACCAACCTCCTTACTATTCATCGAAAGCGTTGGCCGCGATCCGGAAAAAAATGTCGAACGACATTATGCTTGACGACAACGACAAGAAAATACTGTACCATTTATCGATCGGAACCCGAACGAAAGACCTCGAACAACACATCGAATTATCGTCCTCCTCGATCGAGAATAGAAAGCGGCATTTGAAAACCCTTTTCGGAACCGAAAAGGAGAACGATTTGGCCTTGATTTTGGAAGCGAAAAATAGGGGGTTCATATAACTATGCACTCCAATGTAATTTTTATACAATTCACCTACTAAAAATTACATTTTAACTTTATTAACAAAATTTTAACACTTTTTGGGCCAAAAACCGCACAAACCCTAAAAATTTTGTGGTTTTTCCACAATATTTCCCAAAAATTCATTCTAATTTCGGAGTAGCAATCATCAAAAAACCATCAATGCCATACCGAAACAATGCCCAAGACCGCCCCAAAAACGAAAAAAACGTAGTTAAGGAAATCGTCGGTCTCGACACCTTTCGCAAGCATCTTGAACGTGACTTTTTTGCAGAGGCGACCATCAAACATCATGGGGTGTCCGAAGGTCGATTGGATTTGGTTATCGAACTGAAATGCAATTTCGGTTTGACGGAAAGTCTCTTTTACCTCAATAATGGAAACTGGGGCAGCATCGATGCCGATAGTTCCAAATCAAGGGGCGCTTCACCTTTACAAGACAGTTTATATTACCTGCAACAGGAGAACAATATACAGGTCGATATCGAAGAGCTATCGATCCACTTACGCGATACGTCGATCATCATCACCAAGATCTATCAGCAGAGCGTCGCCGACCAGCTGTGTGCGATACTTGCCGAAGTAGGTGGCAATTTCGTTCATTTCACCAAAGGATTGCACGAGATGCCCTATGAGATTTTCGTTCCGGTGTTCGAAGAGACACAAGGTGATTTCACCATGGCCGACTTCCATGCCCAGAAATCAAAATCGAATTATTATGAATATTGGGGCTTGTATTTCGAATCGAGCGATGAATCGGTCATTTACGATTTGAAAAGCAAAAATATGGTCGACGAGACCGATTTCTTCCTCCTCAATCAATAAGAGGCCGCCATCCCTTCTTGGGCGAAAAGTGGTTTGCCGTCCATTAGGGCGTTGACCTTGGTCCGAACCCCTGCGATGACCTGCTCATCTTCCGGATTCGTAATGATCTCATCGATGTAGCCGACAATGGTCTCCATATCCGCTTCCTTCAATCCCCTGGTCGTAATCGCCGGAGTACCGAATCGTACGCCTGAGGTGATAAAAGGTGATTGATCGTCGAAAGGCACCATATTCTTGTTGGCCGTAATATCGGCCTTTTCCAAGACGTTTTCCGTCAACTTCCCAGTAATGTTCTTGTTGCGCAAATCGATCAACATCATGTGGTTGTCGGTGCCTCCTGAGATCACTTGATAATCTTTGTCCATAAAAGCTTTGGCCATGGCCGCGGCATTCTTCTTGACTTGGATCATATAGTGCAGGAACTCATCGGTCAAGGCTTCCCCAAAGGCAACGGCCTTGGCCGCGATGATGTGCTCTAAAGGTCCTCCTTGGTTACCCGGAAAGACCGCAAGATCCAAAAGTCCCGACATTTTCCGCAAATTCCCGTTCTTCAATCGGATACCGAAGGGGTTCTCGAAGTTTTCGCCCATAAGGATCAGCCCGCCCCTTGGCCCCCTTAGGGTTTTATGGGTGGTCGTGGTCACGATATGGCAATGGGGTATGGGATCGTTCAAAATGCCTTTGGCGATTAGGCCGGCCGGATGCGAGATATCAGCCAGCAACAAGGCATCGACACTATCGGCGATTTCGCGAAAGCGTTTGAAATCCATATCCCTGGAATAGGCAGAGGCCCCAGCAATGATCATTTTAGGACGTTCCTTTTCGGCTATGGCCTGGATGTTGTCATAATCCAACATCCCGGTTTCACGCTCGACCCCATAGAACACGGGTTTGTACAAACGCCCGGAGAAATTGACCGGCGAACCGTGGGTCAAATGCCCGCCATGGGCAAGATCAAAGCCTAAAATGGTATCGCCCGGTTGCAAACAGGCGTGGTAGACCGAGGCGTTCGCTTGAGAACCTGAATGCGGCTGTACGTTGGCGTAAACGGCACCAAAAAGGGATTTTGCCCGATCGATGGCCAGCTGTTCGACCTGATCGACGATCTCACATCCGCCATAATAACGCTTCCCTGGGTAGCCCTCGGCATATTTGTTGGTCAATACGGAACCAGCGGCCTCCATGACCTGCGGACTCGTAAAATTTTCAGAGGCGATCAATTCGATGCCCCTGGTTTGGCGTTTTCTTTCGCTTTCGATCAAATCGAAAACCGTGGTATCCCTTTCCATATTCCGTTACGATTAAAACGTAAAAATACAAAGAGAAAACCGTTAATCCGACGCTCTGGATCAGGCAAGCGAAAGAATTTATCAAATAGGAATTAACAATGGGGCAGCGTTCGAAAATCCTTAAAAATGTGGTATTTCATCGAATTTACAATACCGTTCATCCGTTTTCGTTACATATTCAGAAACTTTTGGCACGGCAATTGAAAATCCACCATTAAACCATAAATCGAAAAGCCATGAAGAAAACAGTACTCATTATCGCAATTGGACTTTTGGCTGCCTGTGGAGGGGTCAAAAAAACGCAAGAAGCGGTCAACAGTGGTAATTATACCACGGCGATCAACAAAGCCTTAAAAAACCTTCGTGAGAACAAGACGAAAAAAAGGAACCAATCGTATGTGTTGCTTTTGGAAGAGGCCTACGCCAAGCACCAAGCCCGTGAATTGGAACGTATCGATTTCATGGAGAATGATGGAAATCCGGTGAAGCTGGAACAGATTTACAAGAGCTATCTGGGTCTTCGCAGCATGCAAAACCAGATCCGTCCTTTGCTTCCATTGCCGATCTACGATGAGAATCGGGATGCTTCCTTCGCGTTCAACAACTATGATGCGGTGATCTTGAACACCCAAGACAAGTTGTCGACCTATTTGTACGACAATGCGACCGACTTGATCAAGAACGCCCGAAACAAGTTTGATTACAGAAGGGCGTATGACGAATTGCAATATTTGAACGAAATCAATCCAGGGTACGCCGACACTGCACAGCAAATGGAAGAAGCTTATGCCAAGGGATTGGATTACGTTAAGGTGGAAGTGGTAAACGAGACCCAACAGATCATTCCACAGCGTTTGGAAGAGGAGCTGTTGGACTTCAACACCTATGGCCTTGACAACTTATGGACGCAGTACCATGCCGATCCGATCAAGGATTTGAAATACGATTATGCCATGTCGGTCGATTTCAGGGAAATCAATATATCACCTGAACGGGTAAACGAGACCCAGGTCATCAAAGAGAAAGTGATCCAAGATGGCTTTGAATATGTGCTAGATAAGAACGGCAACGTCGCGAAAGACAGCCTTGGCAACGACATCAAGGTCGATAAATTCAAGACGGTGACTTGTAATTTCTATCAATTTACCCAATTGAAAACAGCCCAGATCGGGGCCAAGGTCCGGTTTACCGATTTGCGGAGCAACCAAGAGATCAACTCCTATCCCCTATCGAGTGAGTTTATATTCGAACACATTTATGCGAATTACGATGGGGATCGTAGGGCCTTGGACAATGACTTGGTCGCCCTTTTGGATCTGGCGGCAGTCGATTTTCCGTCGAACGAACAGATGGTTTACGATGCGGGTGAAGACTTGAAAGCACGTCTCAAACGGATCGTTCGGAAATACAACTTCAACTAATTGAAATGACCCTGCAGCAATGCAGGGTTTTTTTATACCAAGCTTTTCAGATCCACCTCGGTAATCGCCCCATGTGAGGTATGGAAAGTGACTACACCGTTTTGGATCACCAACAATTGCGGGGATTGGTGCATGACCTGGAAGGTTGCCGCTACTTCATTGGAAACATCGCGATGGGCATGAAGGTCAAGGTAATACAAATCGGCATCGGTAGCCTCGAGGCCATACGTATCCCCGAACATATTCAACACCATTCTACTGATGCCACAAGTGGTCGAGTGTTTGAAAATCACTTGGGGAAGTCCGTGCGATTTTGTAATGATATTCGCCAGCTGATTTACATGATCCAAAGGCACCCAAGGGAGTGCGCTTTTCGTCTTTTCGCTTTCGGTTCCCCCACCGAACAAACTTCCAAATAAACCCATATCACAAATTTAAGGGTTCTGTCGCTTTAATTCCAAAGCCTTACAGTACTGCCGAAATGTCCTTAATTTTCAGCAACTTAGAGACATTTTGACAGCAGGCGGTGATTGGTAAGGTTGTTGACTGATGAATGGAAAAGACTGAAAATGAACACGAACAATCTCACTATAAAATCGCAGGAAGCCCTTCAACAAGCCCAGCAGATCGCTATGGGCCTTGGTCACCAACAGGTCGAAATCGAACATGTGGTCAAGGGTATCTCACAGGTCGATGAAAACGTTTTACCCTTTCTTCTAAAGAAGCTCGGGGTTCAAACCGAATTGCTCTTGCAAGTGGTCGATGCCGAACTGCAACGCAAGCCGAAGGTGAGCGGGGCTGACATCCTATTTTCACAAGAAGGGGCCAAAACCCTGAACGAGGCCATGTTACAGGCTAAAAAGATGCACGATGAATACGTTTCGATCGAACACCTGATATTGGCCGTTTTTAAATCCAAAAACCCCATCGCCCGCTTTTTGAAAGACCATGGCGTCACTGAAAAATCATTGTTGGCCGCCATCAAGGAACTTCGCAAAGGGGGACAAGTGACCTCGCAGACTGCCGAAGACACCTACAATTCACTCGAAAAGTACGCGAAGAACCTCAATAGTCTCGCCGATTCGGGCAAATTGGACCCGGTCATCGGTAGGGATGAGGAGATCCGACGCATTCTTCAGATCCTTTCAAGGCGCACCAAGAACAACCCGATGTTGGTCGGGGAACCCGGTGTGGGCAAAACGGCCATTGCCGAAGGCTTGGCCCATCGTATCGTTCAAGGCGACGTGCCTGAAAATTTAAAGGAGAAAACCATATTCTCCCTCGACATGGGTGCCCTTATCGCCGGAGCGAAGTACAAGGGCGAATTCGAAGAACGCCTAAAATCGGTTATCAAGGAAGTCACCGGTTCAGACGGAGATATCGTATTGTTCATTGATGAGATCCATACCTTGGTCGGTGCTGGAGGTGGGCAAGGTGCCATGGATGCGGCGAACATCCTCAAACCCGCCTTGGCCCGTGGTGAACTCCGTGCCATTGGGGCCACTACCTTGGATGAGTACCAGAAATACTTCGAAAAGGACAAGGCCTTGGAGCGTCGTTTCCAAAAAGTGGTGGTCGATGAACCCGATACGGAAAGTGCCATTTCCATCTTACGTGGCATCAAAGACAAATATGAAGCCCATCACAAGGTACGCATCAAAGATGAGGCGGTGATCGCCGCCGTCGAGCTATCGCAACGCTATATCACCGATCGCTTTTTACCGGACAAGGCCATTGACCTGATCGACGAGGCCGCTTCGAAGTTGCGCATGGAAATCAATTCAAAACCGGAAGAACTTGACGTATTGGATCGCAGGATCATGCAACTCGAGATCGAGATCGAAGCGATCAAGCGTGAAAACGATAGCGAAAAGCTCAAGGTCTTGAATCTGGAATTGGCCAATATCAAAGAGGAGCGAAACGAACTGTTCGCCAAATGGGAGCAAGAAAAGGCAGTGGTCGACACGATCCAGAAAACGAAACAGGATATCGAGAATTTCAAGCTCGAGGCCGAACGTGCCGAACGCAATGGTGATTACGGAAAAGTAGCCGAACTGCGTTATGGTAAGATCAAAGAAGCTCAGGAGCAACTCGATAAAATGAACGTCGAATTGCAACAGCAACAAACCGAGGAAACCTTGATCAAGGAAGAAGTGACCAATGAGGACATCGCCGAAGTGGTCGCCAAATGGACCGGGATCCCCGTGACGAAAATGTTGCAGAGCGAACGGGTAAAGCTATTGCAGCTTGAAGCCGAGTTACATCGACGGGTGGTCGGACAAGACGAAGCCATAGAAGCGGTTTCGGATGCGATACGCCGAAGCCGAACCGGCCTACAAGATGCGAATCGACCCATCGGTTCCTTCCTGTTTCTCGGAACGACCGGTGTCGGAAAAACCGAATTGGCCAAGGCATTGGCCGCTTACCTATTCGATGACGAACAAGCCATGACCCGTATCGACATGAGTGAATACCAAGAACGACATGCCGTCAGTAGGTTGGTCGGAGCTCCTCCTGGTTATGTCGGATACGATGAAGGCGGACAATTGACCGAAGCGGTACGACGTCGCCCCTATTCCGTGGTCTTGTTGGATGAGATCGAGAAGGCGCATCCTGACACCTTCAATGTACTGTTGCAGGTTCTGGACGAAGGACGGTTGGCCGACAATAAAGGGCGGGTGGCCGATTTCAAGAATGCCATCATCATCATGACCAGTAATTTGGGGAGTTCGCTGATGCAAGAAAAATTCGATTCGGGTGATTCGGTAGAAGCGACCAAAATCGAAGTACTCGGATTGCTTCGAAAAACAATCCGACCCGAATTCCTGAACCGCATTGACGATATCACCATGTTCACCCCCTTGGGTAGGGAGCATATCAAAGAAATCGTGTCGCTACAACTGGATCATTTGAAGAAAATCTTGATCAAACAGCAAATAACGCTCGATGCCACGCAAGAAGCCATCGCATATCTCGCGCACAAAGGGTACGATCCCCAATACGGTGCGCGTCCGATAAAACGGCTGTTGCAAAAAGAAGTGTTGAACCAATTGTCGAAAGCCCTACTCAAAGGGGACATCAAAACCGAAAGCATCATTTTGCTCGACTCATTCGACGACGAACTGGTGTTTCGAAACCAGCACGAATTGGCATAAGAATGAATGAAAGCCCTCCATAGCGAGGGCTTTTATATACCAGCCAGTATATATTTTTCTATCTTAGCGGAAATCATTCCGCCCATGTCCTCAAAAGCCGAACGAACGACCAAGTACATCATCGAGACCGTTGCCCCGATTTTCAACAAATACGGCTACGTTGGAACCAGCATGAGCCATTTGACCGAAGCCACCGGGCTGACCAAGGGGGCGATTTATGGTAATTTCGAAAACAAGGAAGCACTGGCCCTTTCGGCCTTTGAACACAACCGCAACCAATTGTTGGCCAAAATCGACGAACTGCTCGGGGTCGATGGCGATGCCATGACCAAGTTACGCTCGCTCATCCACTTTTACCGGCAATACGATGTATTCACCATGCCCATGGGGGGCTGTCCGATTTTGAATATCGGTGTCGATGCCCAGAACAACAATCCGCTCTTGGCCGCAGCCGTTAAAGAGACCGTTAAGGAAATTGAAGGCAAAATCGCCTTGGTACTGGAGAATGGGATCAATAATGGCGAAATGAAAATACCGGTACCCCCACTCCAATTTGCCAAACAACTCTATACTATTTTACAAGGGGCCGTTGCTATGGGCACCATGACGCGAGACCGCAAATACTTGATGAATACAATCACCTACCTGGAGCATTTGGTAGGTCAGGAAATCGGGCATTGAACTTACTGGCCCCTCACCCTGAATATCCACATACTACCGTCATAACTGCCATTGAACCCACTATCACGGGCCTGGCGAGCCGCATCAATGGAATCATAGCGTTCTAGATAGACATAATTGTATTTGTTCACGCTTCGGTAAAACGATTTGGGTTCGAGGCCTTGTTTCCTTAAGGCCTCCATAAAGTTTTCAAAATACCGTTTGGTGCCAAAGACATTGGCGATCAGATAAAATCCGGGTGCCACGCCATCGGCGGTCACCACCTCTTCATATCGCTCGTTGGGTAAAACCTCCACTTCACGTTCACGTTCGACCCGGGCGATGCTATCAAGGCGTGCTTGTTCCCGTTCAGCCTGCAACTGCAGTGCCCTGGCCTGATCGATGGAATCCTTTCTTGCTTGGGCCAGGCGGGCGGCTTCTTCCAAACGCAAGCGCTCCCGTTCCTCCTCGGCCAACCTCCGACGTTCGGCGACCTCCTCCATGCGCTCTTCTGCGCTTTTTTTCTCTTTCTTCTCTTTGGGTTCGAAGTTTTGCTTTCCAAAAAAGTAAGAAGCCACCACTTCGAAGGTAGGATCTTCATCGGCTACCATATCGTCGATTCCGAATTCCACCAAAGCTCCCAAGGAGAATTTCCCCAACAAGGTCACCCCTGCCCCTCCCGATACGCCATAAAAACTGTTATAGCCGCCTTGTACCCAGAATTTCGGGTTGGTAAATAGGGCGGTCAAGCCATATTGGGTATCGGAATTCGGAATGGCCCTGACATAGGCCATCGGCCTGACATAGCTTACCTCATCCAACAAAAACACCGGAAAGGCATTGCTGATGGAAGCTGAGAATATCCGTTCTACAGCTTCCCGCTCATTATCGGCGGAGTTATAATCCAATGCATTTTCTATGGTCATGGCCATATTGAAATCGTTCACATTGATCCGTAAGCCAGGAGTGAACTGGGCGTTAAAGCTGTTCTCGTCGGACAGCTGGACCAAGTCGATCTGATCATCGGGTGTAAAGCGGTCATCGGCCAACTCTTGCTGGAAAACAAAAACATTGGCCCCAAAGATGAGCCCAGCGTTTTCACCCAAAGGTATCCTGTGGGCATAGTTCAAAACCGCACCGGTATTCAAGAAGACCCCGGTATTGTTCTGATAAAAGCCAAGGGCCCCTGAGGATTCGGCGGTGAACATTTGCGAATAATTCAAAAAGATGCTCGTTGGGTCCGTATCGATGGACTGCCATTGCCAGCGTGACCATAAAGTAAGCGAACGCGGCATGTTGCGATCCAAGGAAAAAGAAGGGTTGAAGAGACTTGAATTGAATTGCGTCAGATTATGCTGTCTCGTGTCATTGGGCAAAGCTGCTTCTTGTGCGCAGATCGGCAGCAGTCCCAAGAACAGCAATACTGTGGCATAAATCCGTTGCATCCGGTCGTTTCAATTTTTAATACTAATTTTAACCTAACTCAAAGTAGATATTATTATGGGGCTTTCAAAAAAAAGGAATGGATATTTTTTGCCGATCGGTCTGTGGCTCGTCATCCTGTTCACAATGGTGTCATGCCAAGATGAGGTGGTTGAACCCAAAGACCCGGTTGTCTCGACTTTTTATTTGATACGCCATGCGGAAAAGGACCGTACGAATCCTGAGAACAGGGATCCCGAACTGAACCAGGAAGGCTTGGGCCGGGCATTAAAATGGGGCGAGGTTTTCGAACCGGTCGCACTTGACGCCATTTATTCGACCAACTATGAACGTACGACAATGACCGCCGCCCCGGTTTCGGTCAAAAAGGATATTGATGTGAAATTCTACGACCCGAATACGCTGAATATCGAAGAGTTTCTCCAAACCAATGCCGGAAAGAACGTGTTGATCGTCGGTCATAGCAATACCACGCCTGAAATGACCAATAGGTTACTGGGCACCCAAGAATACACCGACATGGACGACAGTGACAACAGCAGTCTGTTCATCGTTCGCGTTATCGATGGTAAGGCGACCGCCATGCGGATCAACGTACACTAATTACTGCGGTCGACCTGTATGGAATCCAACTCGATTTTGGATAGTAATTCCAGTTGACCGGTCTCAAAAAGTCGGTCGATGGAGTCTAATGCAATACCCTTGGTTTTCGGTTTTAGGTTGTTGTAATCCACGAAACGGATCCCTTCGAAATAACGCTCGTTGAACGCCTCCCGAAAACGGATGCCCCCGCCATCGACGTGGAACTCGTAAGCAAGATAGTCAGGCTTGAAGGTCTCTTGATCAAACCAATAAATGTAGGTGTCGTCAAAGTCTTTGCCCCCATCTTCCTGCGCGAAGGTCACTTTGACTTTATAATAGGACTTACCCTTGACCAACACATCGGCCATACGTTCTTTTTTAACGGCAGGATCGTTCAACCCAAACGGCAAACGGGCAAAATAATGCACCGAGTTGACCGAATTGGCGTAGCGTTCGGCTACTGAATCGGCCAAACTGATCAAACTGTCATTGAAATAGCGCTTCAACCCTTGGTGGGTCCTGACGTCTTTGATCTTCATGCTGTCGGTAAAGGTGATCCGTTGCAAAACCTTCTTGCCATTCTTATTCATCGAACGGTATTCGCGATTGCGGAAATAAAAGGTTGTGTTGTGATCCCGATACCGTTCTCCCCCACTAACCGCAATGGCCTCGTCAACGATTTGCTGGGCATCCATGCCTTTGGTCTGGGTCTTTTCGGCGCAAGAGACCGCCAACAAGGTTAGCAATGGCAATAGCATGTTTTTCTTCATAGTTTCTGTTTTGGCTTCCACAACCGCAGTGCAGACTAAAAATTCTACTTTAAATCCTATTTTTGCACCCGATGCAAAAGGAAATCAACATAAAAAACAAACGGGCCAGGTTCGATTACGAGCTCTTGGACAAATTTATGGCCGGTATCGTACTTGGCGGCACCGAAATTAAGTCTTTACGTTTGGGTAAGGCGTCGATTTCACAAAGTTTTTGCGAATTCAATGATGCCGGAGAGTTGTTCGTGGTCAATATGCAGATCGATGAGTACAGCCATGGTGGACACTATAACCACAAACCTAAGGCCATACGGAAATTACTACTCAACAAGCGGGAATTGAAAAAACTGCAAAAAGAAGTGACCACGAGTGGCCTTACCATCGTGCCCTTGAACGTGTTCATCAATGCCAAAGGCTTGGCCAAAATGAACATTGCCCTTGCTCGGGGTAAAAAACAATACGATAAAAGGGAGACAATCAAAGATCGCGATAATAAAAGGGACTTGTCACGGATCAAAAAAGAATTCAATCGCTGATCAATTCTTGTTTTCCAATAACGGAACGAATTTAAAACTGCCTAGTTCTTGTTTTTCGAAGGCTTTGTCCGATTTGCGTACATAGCAGGTCATCACTTGTTCTTCGATTCCGACCGGAATGACCAAACGTCCGCCTACTTTCAACTGGGACAACAAGGCCTTGGGGGTTTCGGGAGCACCTGCCGTTACGATGATCCCATCGAAGGGTGCATGTTCCGGTAGTCCGCGATACCCATCCCCAAAAACCATTTGTTTCGGTCTGTAGTTCATCTTCTTAAAAAAGTGCTGGGCCTTTTTGAAGAGTTCTTGCTGGCGTTCGATGGTGTATACCTTGGCACCCATCCGCAAAAGTACAGCGGTCTGATAGCCACTTCCAGTACCGATTTCGAGCACTTTGCTTTGGGGTCCTAATTGGAGCAGCTGGGTTTGGAAGGCCACGGTATACGGTTGCGATATCGTCTGGTCGGCACCGATGGGAAAAGCCTTGTCTTGATAGGCATGGGCCTCGAAACCACTATCCAAGAAGAGATGTCGCGGAATCTCCCGGATGGCATCCAAAACCTTAGGGTCGGTGATTCCTTTGGCCGCGATAGTCGCCGCCAGCTTGTTCCGCATCCCTTGATGTTTCAGTGTATCCCGCATAGTAGTTTCCGTAGCGAAATTAAAAAGTTAAATCTGAACTTTGACAACTATTTGGGGCAAATTCTGGCTATATCCGTATTTTTGGAAAAAATCCTTTTTATGTTAAAAGCAGGTGTCCTTGGAGCCGGACATTTAGGTAAAATCCACCTTCGTCTTCTGCAGCAATCCGAACACTATGAGCTCGTCGGTTTCCATGATCCCGATGAAATCCACGCCAAGAACGTGAGCGAGGAATTCGGCTATCGCTATTTTCAAAACATCAATGAGTTGATCGCTGCCGTAGATGTCGTTGACATCGTCACCCCTACCCTTTCCCATTTCGATTGTGCCAAAAAAGCGATGCAATCCGGAAAGCACGTCTTTATCGAAAAACCGATCACCAATACCCTACAAGAGGCCGAGACTTTATTGGCAATGCAGGAAGAATTCGGTGTTAAAGGACAGGTCGGGCATGTCGAACGGTTCAATCCGGCTTTTCTGGCCGTTAAGGATGCGATTGCCGACCCCATGTTCATCGAGACCCACAGATTGGCGGAATTCAACCCTCGAGGAACGGATGTGCCAGTGGTCTTGGATTTGATGATCCATGACATCGATGCCATTTTGAGTGTGGTTCCATCAAAGGTCGCCCATATCAATGCCAGTGGGGTATCGGTCATCAGCCAGTCACCCGATATCGCCAACGCCAGGATCGAATTCGAAAATGGATGTGTGGCCAATCTCACCGCAAGTAGGATTTCCTTGAAGAATATGCGCAAATCAAGGTTCTTTCAAAAGGACGCGTATATCGCAGTTGATTTTCTGGAGAAGAACGTCGAAGTGGTCAAAATGAAAGATGCCCCAGACCAACCGGGTGATTTCGATATGGTATTGCAGAACGCCGAAGGGGTCAAGAAACAGATTTATTTCGAAAACCCTGAAGTGCACCAAAATAATGCGATCCTCGATGAATTGGAAACCTTCGCCCAAGCCATCAATAACGATACAGCGCCCGTAGTGACGCTTGAACACGGAACCCAGGCATTACGAGTGGCCTTACAGGTCATTGAATCATTTAAAAATTAACTATGCAGCACATTGCCGTAATCGGTGCGGGGACCATGGGTAACGGTATCGCCCATGTCTTTGCCCAAAATGGATTTCAAGTCAATCTTATCGACGTCTCTTCCAGCTCGCTGGATCGAGGGGTCGCCACCATTGGTAAAAACTTGGATCGCATGGTCGCAAAGGGCCATATCGATGCTGAAAAGAAGGCGGATACCCTAGCGAATATCAAAACCTTCACCACGATTTCGGAAGGTGCCAAGACCGTTGATCTTGTGGTCGAGGCCGCCACTGAAAACATTGATCTTAAACTTTCGATATTCAAGGAATTGGATGCGCTTTGCGATGAAGGCACCATTTTGGCCACCAATACCTCCTCGATTTCGATTACACAAATCGCCGCAGCTACATCACGCCCCGAAAAGGTAATCGGAATGCACTTTATGAATCCGGTTCCCATTATGAAGTTGGTCGAGATCATCAGGGGATACTCTACCTCCGATGCCAGTACCGAAACCATCATGGAACTTTCAAAGCAATTGGGAAAAACCCCGACCGAAGTCAACGACTACCCGGGTTTCGTTGCCAATCGCATCTTGATGCCCATGATCAACGAAGCTATTGAAACCTTGTACAACGGCGTGGCAGGGGTCTCCGAAATCGATACGGTGATGAAGTTGGGGATGGCGCACCCGATGGGGCCTTTGCAATTGGCCGATTTTATCGGTCTGGATGTTTGTCTTTCCATCTTGAACGTCATGTATGACGGTTTCAAAAATCCGAAATATGCCCCATGCCCGCTTTTGGTCAATATGGTCATGGCCGGAAAACTCGGGGTCAAATCAGGAGAAGGATTCTACGACTACAGCGAAATTCGGAAAGCTGAAAAAGTAGCATCGCAATTCGTTTGAAATGGCGGTCATCAAACCCTATAAGGCGATTCGACCGGCAGCCGACAAGGTTGCTTTCGTTGCTTCGAGGTCGTATGAAGAATATGCCAAAGAGGAGTTGAAAGCTATTTTGAAATACAATCCTTTCTCCTTCTTGCACATCATCAATCCCGGTTTCAAATTCCACAAAACGATTTCGGGCAAGGATCGATTTAAATTGGTCAAAAACCGCTATTTGGAGTTTTTGGAAGAAGGGGTGCTTATTCAAGATGACAGTCCGTGCTTCTATCTCTATGACATTGAAAAGGGAAGCCTTCGCAGTCAGGGGATCTTCGCTGCGGCCAGTATCGCTGATTACCGCGATGACACCATCAAGAAGCACGAAAGTACGTTGCTGAAACGCGAACGCCTGTTCGCGGAATATCTGAACGTCGTCGGATTCAATGCGGAGCCTGTTTTGATGACCTATCCTGATAATGACACCATTGCCACCATTATCAAGCAAGAAGCCCAAAAACCGACATGCAACGACTTCACTACTCTGGATAAGGTACGCCATCGTATGTGGCGGATTTCTGAGCCGGATACCATCAATCGACTACAGCAGGCCTTTTCGACCATTGACAGCCTATATATCGCCGACGGCCACCACCGTAGTGCGTCATCAAATCGCCTCGCAGAGGCGCTTGACCCACCAGGCCAAGCTATTGACGGGACCCAAAAGCACCATTACTTTATGGGGTACCTTATTCCGGAATCCGAGATAAAAATCTACGAATTCAATAGAATGGTCAAAGACCTCAACGGCTTGGACAAGGAAGAATTCCTGATCCAACTCGATGAGTACTTCCGTATCGAGAAAAAAAGCGATGGCATTTACAAACCCTCGAAAAAACATCATTTCAGCATGTATCTCGATGGGGAATTCTATTCGCTGTACTTGCGAAAAAAAGTCTATCGGTTTACCGATGCCCTGAGCAAATTGGACACCCATATCCTTTACCAAACGATCTTGGGGCCGATTCTAGGCATCAAAAACCTGCGCAATGACAAACGCATTTCGTATGGGTATGGCAAATACAACGTCATGCACATGAAAGACACTATCGATAAGGGCCAATTTGCCGTTGGGTTCAGTTTGGTTCCGATCACCATAGATGAAATCAAAGCCATTGCCAATGCCGGTCTGGTGATGCCACCCAAGAGTACTTTTATCGAACCCAAACTGCGTAGTGGACTCACCATCTACGAATTGTAAGCCAAACTAAAAGAAACGTATGGATATCGCATCCGCCATAGAAAGACTGAATTCCGAACTTGGGCAAGGGGTCACCCTGGTTGCGGTCTCCAAGACCAAACCGGTAGCCGACATCATGGAAGCCTATGAGGCAGGACAGCGCATTTTCGGGGAGAACAAAATCCAGGAAATGACCGCAAAATGGGAGCAAATGCCCAAGGATATCGTTTGGCATATGATCGGTCATGTGCAACGCAACAAGGTCAAGTACATGGCCCCTTTCGTTGCCCTGATCCATGGTGTAGACAGCCTTAGACTCTTGCAAGAGATCGATAAACAAGCCAAAAAGCACGATCGTACCATCGACTGCTTGCTGCAATTGCATATTGCCGAAGAAAGCTCGAAGTTCGGTTTCAATGAAGCCGAACTCACGGAAATGATTGCATCCGATGCCTTTAAAGCCCTGGATCACGTAAGCATCAAAGGGGTTATGGGCATGGCGACCTTTACCGACGACCAAGACCAGGTGCGAAGGGAATTCCAACACCTCAAACAGGTTTTCGACAGCCTGAAGACGAAACTTCCCGGAATCGGGATCCTTTCCATGGGTATGAGTGGTGATTACACCCTGGCCATTGCAGAAGGAAGCAATATGGTACGCATCGGAAGTAGTATCTTTGGCGCAAGACAGTACCCTTAGCCTGATTAAAATAGAGCAATGTACGCGATACTAGACATTGAAAGCACTGGTGGCAAATACAATGAAGAAGGCATAACCGAAATAGCCATCCATCGTTTTGATGGGCACGAGGTAACGGATGTGTTCAGTAGCTTGGTCAACCCGGAACGGGAAATCCAACCCTTTGTCGTAAAGTTGACCGGCATCAATAACGCAATGCTACGTACGGCCCCCAAATTCCATGAAGTAGCCAAACGGATCATTGAAATTACCGAAAACGCGGTTATAGTCGCGCACAACGCCCAATTCGATTACCGCATCCTACGCACCGAATTCCGAAGATTGGGGTATGACTTTCAACGAAAAACACTGTGTACGGTCGATCTATCGAAAAAAATGATTCCCGATGCCGAATCGCACAGCCTGGGGAAACTGGTACGTTCTTTAGGCATTCCGGTCAGTGACCGACATCGCGCCAATGGGGATGCGATCGCTACACTTGAGCTTTTCCGCCTTTTATTGGCCAAAGACACCGACAAAGCGATCATCGCTACCGTGGTACGCGATGAGACGCTGGGGGAACTATCGCAACGCCAACTTGACATTGTTTCAAGTCTTCCTACCGAAACAGGCGTGTATTACATGCATAACAAAGACGGGGAGGTCATTTTCATCGGTAAGACCAAAAACATCAAAAAGAGGGTCAATCAACACTTCACCAATGTCGGTAAATTGGCCCGTAACCTTCAAAAGGAGACCAAGAAAGTAAGTTTCGAGAAAACGGGCAGTGAATTGGTGGCCTTGATCAAAGAAGCCCTTGAGATTGAAAAGAACGGCCCGCAATACAATGTGAACCACCACCGACAAAAACAGCATGCCATCTACAAAAGAACGGATGATCAGGGGAGATTTTATCTTTCCGTGGACAAACTCAACGGTACAAACGGTCGTCTGGGAAGTTTTGAAGATCTGGCCCAATCAAAAAAGTTCTTGGAACGGCTTACCGAAAATTTGGCTATCGACCCCTCTGAAGCGCTCATGGAGCACAATCTTAAAATAGAAAAAGCCTTCGCGCAATATAGTTTGACCGACCGCAACATCTTGCTTTTGGATAAAGGGCGTAATGTCGGGGAACAAAGTGTATTCTTGATCGAAAACGGTCGTTTGAGCGGTTGGGGATACACGGAATTGAACCACCAAATGAATAATATCCCTATATTGAAAAAACGAATTACCTTATTCGATGGTAGTTTCGATGCCAATACGATCATCGAGGCCTACCTAAGAAATGAAACAGGGATTCGGATCGTTGAATTAAATCCGTAAGGTGAAAAGAAAGGAAGTGCACTCTGGTTGGAGACACCGGCTCCATGAAATCATTTATGAGGCGGACACCCCCGCCGGCAAGTATTTTGATATCGCATTGTTCGTTTTGATCATCATCAGTGTAATCTTGGTCATGCTCGAGAGCGTAAAGACCATCGACCAAAACTACCACAGCACTTTACTTACCCTTGAATGGATCGTCACCGTGTTTTTCACCTTGGAGTATATCGGAAGGATCATCAGTGTCAAAAAACCCTTTAAATACATTTTCAGCTTTTATGGCATCATCGATTTCATTTCGACCGTTCCTTTGTATATCTCCTATTTGGTAGCTGGTTCGCAAGTCCTTTTGGCCGTAAGGGCCCTTCGTCTACTTCGGATCTTTAGGATTTTGAAATTGGTGAAATTCATCGGGGAAGCCTCCCAACTGAAAGAAGCGCTCAAGGCGAGTCGGGCCAAAATCGCGGTTTTCATTTATGTCGTCATGATCTTATCGGTGATTATGGGTACTTTGATGTACTTGATCGAGGATGATACGGCTGGGTTCACTAGCATACCCCGTAGTATCTATTGGACCATTGTCACCTTGACCACGGTGGGTTATGGCGATATCGCCCCACAGACCAACCTAGGCCAGTTTTTGGCAACCATCATTATGGTACTTGGTTATGGGATTATCGCCGTACCGACGGGTATTGTTACCGTTGAGTTTTCTAAACACGGGCGCGGGAAGAAGGGTAAAAAAGTGACCAATTTGGTTCATACCAACACCCAAGCCTGTCCGAGCTGTTCGGCCGAAGGCCATCGTGACGACGCCAAAAACTGCTATAACTGCGGCGCACTCTTATGAACCGAAAAACCTTGATCGCGGTCATTGGGCCCACGGCCATCGGAAAAACCAAATGGGCGATCGACTTGGCACGACATTTCAAGACCGATATCCTATCGGCCGATTCCAGACAGTTCTACAAGGAAATGACCATTGGCACAGCGGTACCGACAGCTGAAGAAATGCACGCAGTACCACATCATTTCATCCAACACAAGAGCATTTTCGATGGGTATTCAGTGGGGGATTTCGAATCGGATGCACTTCAGCTGCTCGAAAAACTCTTCATACAACGGGAGGTGGTCATCCTAGTAGGTGGTAGTGGATTGTACATCGATGCCGTGACCAAAGGATTGGACCGATTTCCTGAAGTACCTGAATACCTTCGGCAAGCTTTGAACAATGATTATGAATCCAAAGGGCTCGCCTATCTACAACAACAATTGAAAGCGCTTGACCCGCAATATGCCGAAACGGTCGATATGAACAACCCCCATCGTTTGATCCGGGCACTAGAAGTCTGCATGGCATCGGGCAGGCCCTACTCCTCCTTTTTAACCGATGATAAGCCACAACGATCGTTCCGCACGCTGTTCGTCGGCATCGACGCCCCAAGGCCATCGCTTTACGAACGCATCGACCAGCGCGTGCTGCACATGATGGACGAAGGGCTATTGGAAGAGGCCCGTGGCCTACATCAATACAAAGAAAAGAACGCCCTTCAAACAGTCGGATACAAGGAACTTTTCCGTCATTTCGAAGGTGAGATCGATCGCGACACCGCAGTAGCCGAAATCCAAAAAAACAGCCGCCGTTATGCCAAAAGGCAGCTGACATGGAACCGCAAAAACCAGCAGGTCCTTTGGATCGATCATGACCAAACCCTAGCACCCGTTATCCGGATGATAGACAGGGCCATGGCGACCGACAAAGGTATTTTTTACGTTATGGGCGTTTCCGGAACCGGTAAATCGACTATTGGAAAACTGCTTGGACAAGTTCTGGACCTGCCTTATTTCGACGGTGATGACTACCACCCCCAAGCGAACATCGATAAAATGGCGTCGGGGGTAGCGCTTGAAGATACCGATAGGCAAGGTTGGTTGGATCGTTTGAACGCCCTTGCCCTCGAACATCATGGTCGTGGGGCCATCATCGCATGTTCGGCTTTGAAACAAAAGTACCGGGATATCTTGACCGAAGGATTGCCGAAATCGTGCTTTATTCATTTAACCGGATCTTTCGAAACCATACAAAAACGGATGGCTGCCCGACCAGGTCATTTTATGCCGGCCTCTTTGTTACAATCCCAATTCGACACCCTTGAACCCCCCGAAAATGCCATTGAAGTCGCTATTTTGGATAGTCTGAACCAAATCATCAATACTATCCTAAAGCAGGTTTCCTAACCGAATATAACCGTGTTTAAGGTCGAAGAAGATCGTATCCGATAAATTGGTAAAACTTAAAGTTAGTACCCAACCTTTATGGAACGTACAGGTGTATTATGATGCTTTTGACATTCAACAGGGTGATGCCATGTATTTACCGCCTGAAGAACGGGTATACATTTGGTAAGCGCGAATCATATAATATACAAGGCCGGTTATACCGGCCTTTTTTTATGCAAATTCCAGTTATATTTGAAATATAACAAGCAATCCAACCAATGACCTCTACCCTACTCTTGGCCGTTTTAGCCGGAATCGCCGTACTACTGTTCCTCATCCTTCGACTCAAAGTACATGCCTTCATCGCCTTGTTGTTAGGCAGCATCACCGTGGGGTTGATTGCCGGTCTCGACGCGAAGACGATCATCACTACGATGCAGCAGGGTATGGCAAGTACCCTTGGTTTCGTTGCGACCGTAGTAGGTCTTGGGGCCATGTTCGGCGCAATTTTGGAAGCCTCAGGAGGTGCGAAGACCATCGCCAACTTTATGATCGGTAAATTCGGACTGAAAAAGGCCCCGACCGCAATGGTCATTTCGGGTTTCTTGATCGCGATACCGGTTTTTTTCGATGTAGCCTTTATCATTCTGGTGCCCATGGTCTACGCCTTACAACGTAAGACCAAGAAATCCTTACTACTGTATGCGATCCCTTTATTGGCGGGTCTGGCGATTACCCATGCCTTTATACCCCCAACACCCGGACCAATAGCCGTTGCCGACATCATCGGTGCGGAACTGGGTTGGGTGATTTTGGTCGGTTTCTTAGTGGGCATACCGACAGCCTTGGTAAGTGGACTGTTGTTCGGAAAATTCATTGCCAATAAAATCCAAGTTTCGGCCCCTGAATTGTTGGAAGAAGAACGGGAAGGAAGCATTCCGCCCATAGGTCCGACCCTCACCATCATTGCCGTGCCTATTTTGCTGATCTTGTTGAATACAGTATTGTCAAGTGGGGCATTCGAAGTCGGAAAAGGCCCGCTCAATGCCATTGCCTTGGTCGGCCATCCGTTTTCGGCCCTCATCATTGCCAATATGCTGGCCTGGTATTTCTTCGGACTTCGCCGCGGATTCAGCAAAGAACAGTTGTTCCAAATCACCGGTAAGAGCTTGGCACCGGCCGGCACCATTATTTTACTGACAGGTGCTGGCGGTGTATTCAAACAGATGCTAACCGATACAGGTGCCGGAGCTTTACTGGCCACCTCGCTCAGCGAAGTCGGTTTCCCGATTTTGGCCTTCGCCTTTATCAGTGCGGCCATCGTGCGAATCGTTCAAGGTTCGTCGACCGTGGCCATGATTACCGCCGCAGGCTTGGTCTCGCCTTTACTCGTTGCCACTGAATGGAGTGCTGTTGAGCTCGCCTGTTTGGTCATCGCCATCGCCTCGGGAGCCAGTATTTTTTCACATGTCAACGACAGCGGATTTTGGCTAGTCAGCCAATATTTGGGCATTACCGAGAAACAAACCTTTAAATCGTGGACCGTCATGACCACCCTATTGGCGCTGACGGGTATCATCAGCGTTTCGATTATTTTCGTATTGGTATAAAAAAACCGCTTCGAATCAAAGCGGTCTTTCATAAAGTTACACCTGTACGAGGCTTAGGCTGAAGTTTCCCCTTCGGTTTTGACGACCAATCGGAACCCCTCTCCATGGATATTCAATATTTCGACTACATCATCGCGTTTGAGGTACTTGCGCAACTTGGCGATGTAAACGTCCATACTCCTTGAAGTAAAGTAATTGTCGTCTCTCCAGATTTTAGTCAAAGCTAATTCCCTCGGCATCAAATCGTTTTCGTGAAGGGCCAAAAGACGCAACAATTCGTTTTCTTTTGGGGAGAGCTTGGTGGGCTCTTCTTCTTTGTACTTCAGAAATCGCAGTTTGGAATTCAAATGGAAGTTTCCGATCACGAATTCGAATTGCTTACTATCGGCCAAGGTATTCGATGCCTTGCGCTGTAAGATCGCCTTTAATTTCATCAGCAGCACCTCAGAATCGAAGGGTTTGTTCAAATAGTCATCGGCACCGGCCTTATAGCCTTTCAATACATCTTCCTTCATGGTTTTGGCCGTTAGGAAAATGATCGGTACGTTTTCGTTCTTTTCCCTGATCTCCTTGGCCAAAGTGAATCCATCCTTGTACGGCATCATGACATCAAGGATGCATACGTCATAGTTGTCCTTTTTGAACTTTTCGAAACCTTCCATCCCATTCTTTGCGAGAACCACGTCAAAGTCGTTCATCTGCAAATAATCCTTCAGCACGATCCCGAAATTGGGATCATCTTCCACCAACAATATTTTCTTGTTCTCTGTTTCCATATCTTTTATATTAAAGGCAGTTTGATGTAGAAAGTACTTCCTTTCCCTTTTTCACTTTCTGCATAAACCTCGCCTTGATGATCATCTATAATCTTTTTCACATAGGCCAATCCCAATCCATGGCCTTTGACATTGTGTATGTTTCCGGTATGCTCCCGGTAGAATTTTTCAAAGACCTTTTTTAGTACCGCTTTACTCATCCCGGCCCCTTGGTCTTGTATTTTTATGATAATATAATTCTTGGCAACCTCCGTAAAAACATCGATTTTAGGCGATTCGGGCGAGTACTTGACCGCATTGTCGAGTACATTGACAATGACATTGGTAAAATGCATGTCGTTCGCCAAAACCTCAGATCGTTCCGCATCGAGATGTGATTTGACATACCCTCCGCGATCCTGTACGATCAATTCAATATGGGTGATCGCATCCGTTATGATATCGTGGGCATCGACCCGATCTTTACTGATATCCAACTGGTTCTTCTCCAATTTGGAAATGCGCAGTACATTCTCGACCTGGGCATGCATCCGTTTGTTCTCGTCGCGTATCATCCCTAAATAGCGCAATACCTTTTCCTTATCCTCAATGGATTTCGGATTTCGGATGGCCTCGACCGCAAGATTGATGGTCGCGATGGGCGTCTTGAACTCGTGGGTCATGTTATTGATGAAATCCGATTTGATTTCTGAGATCTGTTTTTGCTGGATCAACTGGTATATTGCGCTTGAATAGGCTACGACGATGACCAAGGTAAACAGCAAAGAAAGGATCGCCATCGACATGATGCTGCTCAACAGGAATTTCTTTTTCTGCGGGAAGGATAACAACAACGAAAAGTTGGTGCGGCCCTCGCTATCCCTGAAGATGGGTGTTTCGTATAAGGTAGCGTGCGATAATTTGAATTTCTTCGATTTCACCTTGGTCGGAAACCCCCGACTATAGACCCCATATTCGAAATCGATATCAATGCCTCGGTTTTCCAGTTCGCGGCCCAGGAGCAGTTCGATTTCCTGCTTGGAAACCCGATCATGAATCGGAATACTTTTGGCCATTTCACTGAACAAATCGTCGAAAACGGCTTTGTCAACTTGTGACATTCCGCCGATTCTTTCGATTTTTTGCAGTGGGGTCAGGGCATACCTTCTACCATCAAGCCCATAGTCTTCTTTGAAGATCGTTGTGGTTCGTTTGCTTGTGATGTTCGTTATGGCAGTGGT
The DNA here is from genome assembly GCA_013214065.1 of Flavobacteriaceae bacterium. GTDB lineage: Bacteria > Bacteroidota > Bacteroidia > Flavobacteriales > Flavobacteriaceae > Flagellimonas_B > Flagellimonas_B algarum. Next base: position 144,537 of record JABSPK010000006.1, on the reverse strand, counting down.
GTCATTACCACTTTGGTTGTCAAAGAACATGGATGAAATTCCGTAGTCCTCTTCAAGGATACCATGCTGGTAAAACTTAATCTCATCAGAATTCAAATCCCGGTCGACAACAAAAATGTTTCGTAACTGTGCTGATTTCGGGGCTCCGACACTATCGACCAAAGCGGCCAATCGATCGGCATAATCTTTTCGCTCCCTACTTTCAATTCGGTCAGCTACCTTATCAAGAACGTCTTCAACCGCATTTGAAAATTGCTCTGTCTTATCTTCGACCGATTTCTGTATCCAATAGACTTGGACCGAAATAATCCCGATAAGCGAGAGACTCATTAAAATGACTAAAAGCACAAACCGCCTCTTGTTCATTTGGGTAAAATTAGAAATTTAACATTCAGGGACTTGACCGTTTAACCTAACCTTAACAAAAATGTTAAAATTTCAGGTTTTATGGGCTTTAGCGAGCAATTGGGTATGGATTTCCCGGACCTGCTCACGGGTGGTTTCAAGGTCGATGTTCGCGATGCTGGATTGGGCTTCCTTTAGGGCCGCATCCACATCAATTTGATGGGCCATACGGTCTTTGACCCCTTGCGCATCGACCCCATCACGGGCCACCACCCTATTGATCCGTTCTTCGGCTGGGGCATGTACTACGATGACATGATCGTACGCCCCTTGCATATCGTGTTCAAAGATCAAAGCCGATTCTTGGATCACGTACGGGGCTTGCTGTCGGTCTGTCCATTTCTTAAAATCCTCGCGAACCGCCGGATGCACCAAACCATTTAATTGCTGCAAAAGTGAGGTGTCGTTGAATACCAAATTCGCGATAAATCGCGTGTTCAATCCATCCGTATCATAGGCCTTATCCCCGAACAGACCGATGATGGCCTGGCGGAGCGACTCCGATTCCACCATCAAGCGCTTTCCCTCTTTATCGGAATAATACACGGGCACCCCATGGGCTTCGAACATGCGGGCCACGGTACTTTTACCACTTCCTATTCCTCCTGTAAGTCCAACGATCATAATTTTTCTAGCACGAATTCAACCTCATCTTCCAATAACCGTACCGTATACAAGCCATCAGGAAAGGCGCCGAGTTCCAGATCAATGGTTTCCGAATCGGTGTCCTTGACCACCGCATAATCGGCGAAAACGGTAAAATCAGCGGCCTGCAAAGTCTTTAGGTCATCCAATGCAGCCTTACAGACCAATCGTACCTTTTTGGGAAAAGTCCGCATTTGGTAGCCCTCTGGAAGGTGTTTGGGCGTGATCGAAATTTCGAATTCACGCTCTGAAAAACGCACAACGGTTCCGGAAACCTTGACGAATTTGGGTTGTATGATTGTATTGGCCAAGGAATCGGGTCGCAATACCGTCAATGTTTTCGAAAAGCCCTCGGTAAGTTCTTCGAAAACAAAGGTTTCGGTCTTCAACTTTTTGATCATTCGCACTTCCGAAGATGGCCCTTTGACCGTCACGGTTTCAGGAGTCAAACGCAGCGACCCCTCCAAAATATGGTTGGGTGCGAGATTCAAGGTCAATTGGGGCTCGATTTCGATCTGTTTGCTGATGACTTGGTAAAGATCCACGTACAACCGCTGTCGGTCGAGCTCTAAAAGGGTGATGGTATTAGCCAGTTGTCGATCCAATTGCGCTTTGACCTCTTCGGCTTCTAAAAAATAACGGCCCCCATCCAAAGCGACCCCATCAACTTCCAGGGCAATTGTCTTTTGATTCAAACCGAGCGCCAAAAACCGGAAGCCACTGGTGCGTACTTTCGCGGTTAGGTAGAGGTCGGCATTCGATTTCAACAGTAAGGTATCCGGATAATTCGTATAATCGATCCGAAAAGTGGCGCGCGACTCATAGGTCTCCGACAGCTTGCTGATCGTCCAGGCGAAAAAAGAACACAACAAGAACAATGAAAAGACTTTCACCTTGCGTTTGTTCAGTCCGACCAATAACTTCCGAATCACGATTTCCGTTTTTTAAAGAACAGATGGGGCAACAACTCCTCTGCAGGCCTTTTGCTAAAATTAACCAAGATCGTCGACTTTAGAAAGCCCAGGCCGTATCCGAAGAATTGAATGGGTGCCGCAAGCAAGACCAGCCCGGCCGTCAAAAGGCTTCGGGTCCGTAGAAAGGCGTCTACGAGAAGCAGCAGCCCATACAGGGCATAGCCCCAACAAATCGACCAGAAACCGGACCATCCGAGAACCAACCCCAAGGCGAAACCGAAAATGAAAACCGTAGGAAACCAATAGGTCGGTTTGGCGGTATGTGGATGCCATTGGTTTAAGATCGGACGTACCGAACCGAAACGATATACTTGCCGGTAAAAACGCCGGAAATCAATGCGCCGTTTGTGATAAACGTAGGCCTCTGGTACCAAGCTTGTCTGAAATCCTTTTTGCCAAAGGCGAAAAACTAGATCGGGATCTTCGCCGGGATGGATGTTACCAAACCCTCCGGTCGATTCAAAAGCCTCTTTTGACAAACCCATATTGAAACTCCGGGGTTGAAATCGGTCCACGGCTTTTTTGCCTCCGCGGATGCCCCCTGTAGTCAACCAAGAGGTCATGCAGTAATCGATCGCTTTTTGAAGTGCATTAAAGGAGGGATGGGCACGATCCGGACCACCGAAACACGCAACGAACCTATCGGACAACACCCGCTCAACGGTCTCCAGATATTCCGGGGGGATGATACAATCGGAATCGAATATGATAAAATAGTTTCCTTTGGCGCGTTCCATCCCATAATTTCTGGAATCGCCTGGACCGGTATTGGGTTTCCGAAGGTAGGTGATATCGAGACGTTCGGCATATTGTTCGACAATGAGATCCGAAGTTTGGTTTGATCCGTCTTCGATCAGGACGACCTCGAAAGACTGCTTGTACGACTGTTGGCTAAGGCTTTCAAACAATTCGGCGACCTCTTTGGGTCGATTGTAAACGGGTACGATTATGGAAAATTGGACCGTTGCCATCAGGAATGAAAAAGCCACCCAAAGTTTGGATGGCTTATGCTATTATCGGGTTATCATTAGTTGCTGAACTCGTCAATGACTTCTTGACTGACCCCGGTGTTGGAGAATCCGCCATCGTGAAACAAGTTTTGCATCGTCACCTTTTTGGTGAGATCTGAGAACATGGCCACGGTATAGTTCGCACAGTCATCGGCCGTTGCATTGCCCAATGGGGACATCTTCTCGGCATAGGCGATGAACCCGTCGAATCCTTTGACCCCTTGCCCTGCCGTTGTAGGGGTTGGTGATTGGGAAATCGTATTGACCCTTACGTTCTTCTCTTTTCCGAAGAAATACCCAAAACTACGGGCCACGGATTCCAAATAGGCTTTGTTGTCGGCCATGTCATTATAATCCGGAAAGGTACGCTGTGCCGCCATATAGGTGAGGGCAAGGATACTACCCCATTCGTTCATGGCATCGGCTTTGTACAGCGATTGCATGACCTTATGGAAGGAGAGTGCCGAAACGTCCCAACCCTTGGTGGTAAAGTCGTACTTCTCATCGGTATAGGCCCTTCCTTTACGCACGTTGACGGACATGCCGATCGAGTGTAACACAAAATCGAGTTTTCCGCCCAAGATCTCAACGGATTTGGAAACCAAATTGGCCAAATCCTCTTCGTTAGTGGCGTCGGCCGGAATGATCTCGGAACCTGTTTTTTCGGCCAAGTTCTTGATCTGGCCCATACGCATGGCGATCGGAGCATTGGTCAAAACAAAGGACCCTCCCTCTTCATGGACCCGTTCAGCGGTTTTCCAGGCGATCGAATTTTCATCCAAAGCGCCGAATATTATTCCTCTTTTCCCTTTCAACAGATTACTGCCCATAGTACTTCTTAGTTGGATTAAGTGGCAAAGATATTCAATTTTGACATGTGCTCATTGCAAAAGTTGCTTCGCATGGGCCAAGGCCGAACCGGATAGATTCTTGCCTCCCAACATCTCGGCCAACTCCTCAACCCGGGCCTCGCCGTCCAATTTTTTCATATGGGTGGTCGTGGTATCTCCAGACTCGATCTTGTACACCTTGAATTGTTGTCTGCCCTTTGAAGCCACTTGGGGCAAGTGGGTAATGGAAAAGACCTGCATCTGATCCCCCATGTCACGCATGATCTCACCCATACGGTTCGATATTTCTCCGGAAACCCCGGTATCGATTTCATCGAACATCAAGGTAGGAAGCTGTTCATGCTGGGCCAGCAAAGCCTTGATAGCCAACATGATACGAGATAGTTCGCCTCCCGAAGCTACTTTTCGAAGTGGTCCGAAAGGCATGCCTTTATTGGCCGAGAACAAAAATGAAAGTTCATCCTTTCCATTGGACTTGAACGTTTGCGAAGGATGCAATTCGATTTGGAAATTCGCCGATGGCATACCCAATTGCCCGAGTTGTTCACCAAGGTACCCCATTAAGGACGGGAGTACTTTTTTCCGAGCTTTATGCAGGCTAGTGGCGGCTGAATCCAATTGGCCTTCCAAACGTTCGACTTCTTGATGCTGGGCTTGGATCTTCGCTTCGATGTTCTCGCTAAGATCAACTTTTTCAGCCAACTGGTTCTCAATGGCCATGAGTTCTTCGACAGTGGCTACTTGATGCTTTTTCATCAAATCGTGCAGCAGCTGCAATTTGCCGTTCACCTCCTCCAAACGTTGGGGATTCGCCTCAATACCATCTTCCAATTGCTGCAGCTCGTTCGCCCAATCACTGAACTCGATGACAACCGATTGCATGCGTTCATCAAGTTCTTGATACCGTTTGCCGAAATTCGCCAAACGTCTTGAAAGTTGTTGCAAAGCGGCCAACAGGTTCAAAATCCCGATTTGCCCATCGTTCAGCAATTGATCGGCTTGGGCATGCTGTTCTTGAAGGTTGCCCACGTTGTTCAACCGTTCGTATTCTTCTTCCAAAGTCTGCTGCATCCCGATTGCCAACTGGGTATTGGTCAATTCATTCAACAAAAAGCTATTGTAGTCGTGTTCTTTGGTGGCCTCGGCTTGTTGTGACACCAAGCGTTCCAACTCCTTGCGGGCGGTCTCGTAAGCCGTTCTGACCTTGGCATATGCTTTCAGGGATTCGGCATTGCCGGCCATGGCATCGATCACCTTAAACTGGAAGTCATTTTCAGTGAGCTGCAAGGTCTGGTGCTGGGAATGTACATCGACCAAAAATCCGCCCAAACGCGAAAGTACATCAAGGGTTACCGGAGTATCATTGATAAATGCCCTTGATTTACCGGAAGGAAGGATCTCACGACGTAACAAGGTCAACGATTCGAAGTCGAGGTCGTAGTCTTCAAAAAATGAAGTGATACCATAATCGTCGATTGAAAAACTAGCTTCGACCACACATTTATTGGTGTTGTCCTTCAAGGCTGAAAGATCGGCGCGTTTGCCCAAAACCAAGGACAAGGCCCCCAATAAAATCGACTTTCCCGCTCCGGTTTCACCGGTTATGGTCGTAAAACCTGAATCGAAGCTGACATCGATGTCTTCGATCAGGGCATAATTCTTTATAACAAGTTGGGTAAGCAAAGTGACTTCTTATTAGAAGCCCAAAGATATACGATATTCAAAACATTCAATAGGTAATCGCATTCCAAGTACTCGAATAGAAAGGTGCCACTTTGTTCAGGCTTTCTTTCAGCTTTACGATATCTATCTTGGGACCGTCTGAAAAGATGTTCTGGATTTCTTCCGATTTGGCATCAAAAAACGTCTGGATCAAGAAGGCATTCGGCCTACGTTTGATCAAGGTTTCAAATAGGCGCAAGCTGCCGGCGATCACCTGTTTGCCCGTACTGTTGTTATCACCGAGGATATCCAATCCTTTTCTATGGTAATTGTACATGGCCAATCGGTATTCGCGAAAGGTATTCGACAATAGGTTGTCAACCAGTTCGAAACGAGTGCGTTCGCCAGTCTCCTGGGCCCATCCCCCAAAGTTACTTCCTTGGGCTTGGGTTACGATATTCTGTGCCAATCTGAAATACTCGTCTCCGCCTTGAAGCGAAAAGGTATCGGCATCAAGCCCGATGAGGATATAAACGTAGTACGAAATGACCGCGACCAGGTTCGAATCGAAGGAATTCGGATTGTAGACCAAGGGTTCGAATTCCTGATATTGGAAATTAAATGCATTGTCTTTGTAATTGAACACAGGTGACTCATAGCTCGTATTGTATACGGGGCGTGAAGACTGCACCTGCAGGGTAGCCTCAAAACGGTCCGATTCATAGCTGGTCACCGTAATGAAAAAACGGGCGTTGATCCGTTCGTTCTCGGCAAATACCCGATTGGTCCATTTGTTCTTGTTGATGAAATCGTTGAGGGATCGTTCGAGGGTCTGGAAAATTTGCTGGTTGGTCTGCCCGATCTGATCGGAATTGACAGTAACCTCGCTATTCAATTCCTGGGCCCGTGAAAACGAAGCGATCAATAGGGCCAATATGGCGAAACGTACCTTAAGCATCCAAACGTAGTATGATTTCTTCCCAAATATCGGCCGCAACCTCAGCTTTGGTTTTTAGTTCAAACGTTTTCTCAGTCGATTTCTTGTCTATAAAGGTGATTTTATTGGTCGATCCACCAAAGCCGGCCCCTGCATCACGTAGGGAGTTCAACACGATGGCATCAAGATTCTTTCGTGTGAGCTTGCGTTTGGCATTTTCGAGTTCGTTTTCGGTCTCGAGCGCAAAGCCGACCAAAAATTGGTCCTTTTTCAATTCCCCCAGCGACTTTAAGATATCTTGAGTGCGCTCCATTTCGATTTGCATGGCACCGTCGGGTTTCTTTTTGATTTTCTCCTTGGCAACGGTCTTGGGTCGGTAATCGGCCACGGCAGCTGCACTGATGACGATGTCCATCTCGGTATAGACCGCGTGCACGGCTTCGTACATTTCAGCAGCTGATTCAACACGGGTCAATTCGATGTTCGGATGATGTACCGATAGCGCCGTCGGGCCTGACACCAAGTGCACACGTGCTCCTAGTTCGGCGGCGCATTTGGCCAATTCAAAACCCATGGTGCCCGAAGAACGATTGCCTAAGAACCTCACGGGGTCCAAGGCCTCATAGGTGGGGCCTGCGGTTATCAAAACCTGCTTGTTCGATAAGGGTAGGCCCGTGGCCAAATGGTCGTTCATAAAGGCCATGATATTCTCAGGTTCGGCCATTCGCCCCTCCCCTGAGAGTCCGCTGGCCAACTCCCCAGATTCTGCCGGTATCATCACATTGCCGAACGACTCCAAAGTCTGCATACTGGCCCGGGTCGATGGATGCTTGTACATGTCAAGGTCCATGGCCGGAGCGAAATACACCGGGCATTTTGCCGAAAGATAGGTGGCCATCAAGAGGTTGTCACAGGTCCCATTAGCCATTTTCGCCATGGTGTTCGCCGTAGCGGGCGCGACTAAGAATAGATCGGCCCAAAGTCCGAGTTCCACATGGTTGTTCCAGGATAGGCTTCCATCTTCCTGATTGATGAAATCCATCAGAACAGGCTGTTTGGAAAGTGTCGAAAGGGTGAGTGGGGAAACGAAAGAGCCGGCACTTTGTGTCATGATGACCTTGACGTTGGCACCGGCTTTGATCAATAACCTGACAAGAAAGCTCGTCTTATAAGCGGCAATCCCCCCGGTGACACCCAAAAGGATATTTTTTCCGCTAAGCATCTAGGCGTCTTTCTCGGTATTTCTATGGTAGATTTTGTCCTCAAGCCATTCTTGAACGGCCAAAGCATGAGGCTTGGGAAGCTTTTCGTAGAACTTGGAAACTTCAATCTGTTCTTTGTTTTCGAAAACCTCCTCAAGGCTGTCGCTATAGGTAGCGAATTCCTCCAGTTTCTCCAACAACTCCTTTTTGATTTCGGAATTGATTTGGATCGCCCTTTTGGAAGCAATGGAAATCGCTTCATAAATGTTGTCGGTCTTGCTATCGAACTCGTTACGGTTGTGGGTCACGGTCGATACCGGAGCGTTGGTGTTTTTTAGATCATTCATAAAAACAGGTGTTATTATTTTGAAACTTCTTCTTCCTTGATGTCCAATTCGCGTTTAATGCGTTTGTACAGGTTTGCGGCTTGTCTTGAAAACTTGGTCTCTGGATACGACTTCATCAAGGCCTGATAATATTCATTGGCTTCTTCGTAGCGTTCCTTTTTTCGTTGTTCCGTACTGTTTTGGGCCAAGCTAGCAGCGGCCTTGGCACGGTAGTAAAAAGCATCTTCGCGAAAACTCGAACCCGGATTGTCGGCAATGAAATTGTTCAATGCGGCAATGGCCGAAACCAAAATCGGAAAGTTGAATTCCCCGATCTTATCGAATTGCTTGGCAATCTCTATCTCCTTCTTTTGCTTTTTCGTGGTCAACTCCTGCGCCATGTCATTGGCTTCGGCAAACAATTCAGACTCTGGATAGGTATTGATGAAATTCTGTAGTTTACCCAAAGCCTTATTGGTGTCGGTCTGGTCAAGGGAGTACCTCGGTGAGAGCAGGTAGTAGCTTTTGGCCTCTAAGAAAAGGGCATCTTGCAACTTATCGCTCTTGGGGTAAGACTTGATAAAACGTTCGAATTGGTATCCTGACAAGTAGTAGTCCCCCGATTTGAAATACGAATCGGCAAAGAAGAACATGACCCGTTCTCCTTGGGGCTTGCCCACGTAGCGCGGTGCGATTTGTTCGAACAGGCGTTTGGCCCGTTTGTAATCGCCCTCGTTATAGTATTTCTCGGCCAAATCGTATTTCGCCTTCACATCCTCGTTTTTGAGGACCTTTTGGTACTCATTACAAGAAACTAAAAAGAGAAGGGAAAAAACAATTGCGCCGAACGACCTCATTTTCAAAAACATTTTGCAAAATTAGTGATTATCACCGGATTTTAAAAATGTAAATTAAATGATAAAAACGCCCCAATCTAGGGCTTGTAGCGAGCTTTAGCTAAGTTTTAACGTCTACGCCCCAACTTGCTGTAAGGTGCCTAGAAAACTACCGATCCGTTGGGTCAGTTCCTTACTGGCCGCAACCAAGGGCAAGCGTACTTGAAGACCGCCTATACCGAGTTGTGCCAAAAAAGCCTTCACTCCGGCAGGGTTGCCCTCTTCAAAAGCCAAGTGCATTCCGTTCAACAGCGATTGATGGATGGCATAGGCCGGTTCGGATTCACCCCGCAAGGCAAGATCGATCATGTTCGAAAAGGCATCGGGCAACGCCTGGCCCAAAACCGAGATGACCCCTGAACCACCGGCCAAAACAGTGGGTAAGGCTGTGAAATCATCTCCCGAAATCACCAAGAACCCATCGGGCTTATGTTGTAAAATCCCATCAATCTGTAGCGAATCGGCGCAGGCTTCCTTGATAGCAACGATATTTTCGAAATCACGGGCCAACCTCAATGTCGTTTCGGGTAGCATGTTGCTACCCGTGCGCGAAGGAACGTTATAGAGAATGATCGGTAAGGGTGAATGCAAAGACAATTCCCGGAAATGACGGTAAATCCCCTCCTGGGTCGGTTTGTTATAGCATGGGGATACCGATAAAATGAACTCGTAATCCATGATATCCATAGATTGCAGTTCTTTAACCACAGCGTGGGTGTTGTTACCCCCTACCCCTACGACCAAAGGCAATCGTCCGGCATTGACCAGTGAAATCGTCTGCATGACCAAGCATTTCTCTTCTGCGGTCAGGGTTACGGATTCGGCCGTTGTACCCAGGGCTACCAAATAATCAACGCCACCATCCAGCACATGTTCGACCAAGGCCTGCAGTGCCGATACATCGATCGATCCATTTGCATCGAATGGGGTGACTAGGGCCACTCCGGTTCCTACCAACTTCTGGGTCGTACTCATATCTCGTTCAAAATTTTCAAATACTTTTTCAATTCTTGCTTAAACGAAGTAAAATCACTGATCGGCATGTTCATGATCAAATCGTTGAACTTGGCATCAACGGCACCGAAACCGACCTTGATCCTCGCTTTGGTCTTGGCTGTCAACAAATGCAACAGCAATCGATTCTGGGCGTAATAACTGATCAACACGTCATATTCCCTTCCTGTGAATTCAGCGACATAGCCATTCTCTATCGACCCGTTCCAACCCAAGTCACGATCGGTATAAAATTGCACGGCAAACGGTGAATTCTTGTCGTGGTTCTTGTGATAACCGATCAATTGGATCGCATTGGGCCGTAACGATAGCTCCTGTCGCAATTCATAAAAGGCATCCGGGGTCTCGAACTGATCCAAATCAATGATACAGCCCAAGGAATGGATTCCTTTTTTTCCGGTTCTGGTGTCTCTCGGCTTCGCGAGTTCGTCCTCTAAAAACTTAAGACCCGATTTTACTTTAAATTTATCCTGAATGGCTTTGAATACCATATTAATTGTGCATTTTTACAAATGTAATTAATATCACTCCATTAGAATACGAAGTTAGGCGTCATGGTCTTTTTAAAAAACAAACAAATTGTTTTATTTATAACAATACTCGTTTTGTCCTCCTGTGTGGGTGCCGATAAAAAACAGTTGTCCGAGGTTACGGGTAACCAAATCAGCATTGATTCCACCATTACGGCAACGGAAAGTATTGATGCCATGGTCGCTCCGTTCCGCAACCGCATCAACACCATTCTCGACAGTACGTTGGCCTATGCCCCAAAACCCTTGACTAAGGATGATGGGGACTTGAACAGCAGCATCGGAAACCTCATGGCCGATATCGTAGACATCCAGGCCAGTCCGGTATTTGAAGCCAGAACGGGTCATGCCATCGATTTTGTGGTCTTGAACCATGGCGGCATTCGGTCTATTGTTTCGAAGGGCAAGGTGAATGCGCGTACCGCCTATCAATTGATGCCCTTTGAAAATTTTATTGAGGTGGCGGAAATGTCTGGGGACGCCGTATTGGAATTGGTAGGATTTTTATCCCGTTCAAAACGGGCGCATCCCATTTCAGGCATGCAATTGCAACTCCAAGCAGATGGCACGGTGGGATCCCTAAAAATCAAAGGGAAGCCCTTGGATCCCAATCGCACCTATTACGTAGCCAGTACGGATTATCTCATCCAAGGTGGCGAACGAATCGGTTTTTTCAAACAAAAGGATTCCGTGCACGCTACGGATTATCTGTTGCGCAACGCCATGATCGATTATTTCAAGAAAGTGGACACCCTCATCGCCGAAGTCGATGATCGGTTCATCCAACTGCGTTAATATGGAACGAAGACATTTTTTAAAGAAGGCCGCGGCCGGAACCGCATTTTTAGGAGTCAACGGTGTTGCCATGCAGGCGTGTGCCGGACCTTCGCAGCAACGGATAACCATTTTGCACACCAATGACGTGCACAGCCATATCGATCCTTTTCCTAGCGACCATTCAAGGTTCGCGAATTTGGGCGGTTTGGCAAGAAGGGCCACATTGGTCGCCAAGATCAGACAAGAAAATCCGAACACCTTATTGCTCGATGCCGGAGACATCTTTCAAGGAACCCCCTATTTCAATTTCTATGGGGGTGAATTGGAATTCAAGCTGATGAGTAAATTAAAGTACGATGCGGCCACCATAGGAAACCACGACTTTGACAATGGGATCGACGGCCTGTTGGCCCAAGTACCCCATGCGACCTTCGATTTGCTCTCGGCCAATTACGATTTTTCAAACACGGTCTTGGACGGTATCGTGCACCCCTACAAAATCTTCATGCGCCAAGGCATCAAGATCGGGGTCTATGGTCTTGGCATTCAACTTTCAGGACTCGTCCCACAACGATTGAGCAAAGAAACCCGCTATTTGGACCCTTATGAAATCGCTATCGATACCGAAAAGCATTTGAAAGAATCCGAATCATGTGATTTGGTGATTTGTCTTTCCCATTTGGGTTATGATTACCGAGGGAACCCGAATAAACCGGATGACGTCACCTTGGCCACCAAAACCGCGCATACCGATGTGATCATCGGTGGCCATACCCATACCTTTTTAGAGCGCCCTTCGATTCATACCAACCGCAATGGCGATTCGGTGCTGGTCAATCAAGTCGGTTGTTATGGAATCAATCTTGGACGCATCGATTTCTTCTTTGAAAATGGCGCCAAAACCGGTACGGATGCGGTGAAGATCACGGTTTGACCACCCAATCCTTTGTATTGCTCCGATCACGGTATTGCCTTTATTGAAGTGCGATCATTTCATTGACCAATAATCGGTGTTCTTCAGCTAAAGAAAGTTCCGGCGTCGATCGCCCTGCCCGACGATACCAGTAAGCAGCGTTCATGGCATCCCCTTCCTTGCGGTGCAAGTAGGCATGGATGGCCATCGCCATTGAACCGACCTCTTGATCGACCAAACGATGGGCGCTCGGCCAATCCGCTTTGGCATCAAACCAAAGCGATTTTAGCTCCAAAGGCCAATCATGGGGTGGCCGGTCCCGTTTTAAACTGGTTTCAAAAGCCGAAAAACTGCGTGGGGTATCCATATGCCAAAATTACGGTTCGGTCATTGATTCCAACAATTCGGTCTTTGTTTTTGGTTCCGGACCTTGATGTCCACTATTTTCATCCCAACAAAACCGCAACATATGGCTTTTGAACATTTGATCAGCGATACCACGGGTTTGGTACATACCATTGCTGCTAGTTTGGCCTTGGTGCTCGGCACTTGGGTACTCGCTACCCGAAAAGGTGATAGGCGACATAAACAACTTGGCTATGCCTACAGTTTCTCCATGGTCGTCATGTTGGCCACTTCTTTCTTCATGTACAACTTGTTCGGTGGCTTTGGGATCTTCCATGCCTTTTCCATACTAAGCTCGGTGACGCTATTGGCCGGCATGGTGCCCGTGCTACGAAAACGGCCTAAAGGGTATATTGCCTTGCACTATAACTTCATGTATTGGTCGGTCGTTGGGCTTTACGGGGCTTTCCTTGCTGAGATCTTGACTCGGATCCCTCCCCTTGTCATCAAAGACAGAACGATTTTGCCGATTTTCTTTGGTTTGGTCGGGGTGTCGATTTTCATTATGATGGGTTTCGGGGTATATATTATGAAACGCAAGCGACCGGATTGGTCAAAATTCGAGCACTAAGCCGAGAACATCGCAAGATTTTCTAAATTAGGCCACATGAAAAAAACCATTTCCGTGCTGGGCTTTGTGGCCCTATTCATGGATAGCTGTGGCACTTACGGCCCCGTTTCCGGCTATACACAACCCGAACCGACCGTCATAGATTATGCGAATTTGACGAATTGGGCGGCCCATCCCGAAACATCGGACAATGCGGACCTGGTTCCTGGTAAGGAAGGTACATCTACCGGAGTTTTAGAAGCCGATGTATTCTTTATCCATCCGACCATCTATAACGATCGGGGCAAAGACCTGCCATGGAACCCGCGATTGGATAACATCGAATTGAACGAACGGATCGACAATTCAACCATCAAATTCCAAGCGACGGCCTTCAATGGTAGCGGAAGGGTTTTCGCCCCCAGGTACCGACAAGCCCATTTGGTCAGTTATCGTACGGCGGATACCGCATCGGCAAAAAAAGCATTCGCCCTGGCCTATTCGGATGTGAAACAGGCTTTCGAATACTACTTAAAGCACTATAACAAAGGACGGCCGATCATTATTGCCGGCCACAGTCAAGGAACTACTCATGGCGCACCCTTGGTCAGGGAGTTTTTCGACGGCACCCCTTTGCAAGGTCAATTGGTCGCTGCGTATCTCATCGGCCTACCCCTTCCGAAAACTTATTTTGAACACATCAAGCCCTGTACCGACAAAGACGACCTCGGTTGTTCGATTTCATGGCGCACGTTCAAAAGGGGTTATCTGCCCAAAGACCGGGCGTTGGGGGATAGCATTTTGGTGACCAATCCGTTGAGTTGGAAAATCGACTCGGAGTACGTGCCCAAATCCGCCAATTCGGGGGCGGTGCTCCGGAATTTCGAACAGGTGTTGCAACAGCGGGTAGACGCGCAGGTCCATCAAGGCATCCTTTGGGCGAATAAGCCCCGGTTTCCTTGGAGTTTTCTATTGACCCGAAAAAATTACCATATCGCCGACATCAATTTCTATTACCAGAACATCAAAGAGAATGCAGCGCATCGCGTAAAGCGCTACTTGGAGCGTGAAGTCAAAGCATCGCGAGAAAATCCTGCTCAGAAATAATAGGCACCCCAAGGTTTTCGGCTTTGGCGCGTTTACTAGGACCCATTTTGTCACCTGCTACCAAATAGGATGTTTTAGAAGAAATCGACGAACCGACCTTACCGCCATTATCTTCGATACGCTTTTTAAGGGTATTGCGATCCAAGGTTTCGAAAACCCCTGAAACCACGAAGGTCTTTCCTTTCAACAATTCCGTTTGGCCCGCAGTGGCCTCTTGTGATAATTCGAACTGTAGCCCGTACCCTTTCAATCGATCGACCAAGACATTGTTCGCGTCATCCGAAAAGAACTGCACCACACTTTCAGCAATGCGCTCCCCGATTTCATCAACGGCGACGAGGGCCTCGACGTCGGCATTGCGTAAGGCATCGATGCCTTTGTAGGCCCGTGCCAATTTTTTGGCAACGGTTTCCCCAACGTAGCGGATACCCAAGGCGAACAATACCCGTTCAAAAGGAATGGCTTTCGAGGCGGCTACCCCTTGCACCAAATTTTCGGCGGATTTTTCGGCCATACGTTCCAAAGGCATAACGGCTTCCTTCGTCAACTCGTAGAGGTCGGCATAGTTACGGATCAGGCCTTCATTGAACAATAGCTCAACCGTCTCACTGCCCAAGCCTTCGATATCCATTGCTTTTCGCGAAATGAAATGTTGGATCCTACCTGTAATCTGTGGCGGACACCCGGTATCATTGGGGCAAAAATGCTGGGCCTCCCCTTCTTTTCGTATCAATTCGGTACCACACTCCGGACAATGGGTAATGTAAAGCGTAGGCTCGGATGTTTCGGGTCGTTTGGATAGATCCACCGCGGTAATTTTTGGAATGATCTCACCACCTTTTTCCACATAGACGATATCCCCTTCCCGAATATCCAATTTCGCGATCTGATCCGCATTGTGCAGCGAGGCGCGCTTGACCGTAGTTCCTGCCAACAAAACGGGTTCGAGGTTCGCTACGGGTGTAATGGCCCCGGTACGCCCGACCTGATAACTGATCTCGTTCAATCGGGTGGTAGCCTGCTCTGCCTTGAACTTATAGGCCATTGCCCATCGGGGGGCCTTGGCGGTATGACCGAGTTCGTCTTGATACCGCAACCGATTCACTTTGATCACGACCCCATCGGTTTCATAAGGGAGGTCGTGCCGTTTTACATCCCAATGGTTGACGAATTCCAAAACCTCATCGATAGACCGGCAATGTTTCGCTACAGTCGGCACCTTAAACCCCCATGATCGGGCCTTTTCAAGCATCTCAAACTGTGATTCCATAGGCAGGTCACGCCCAACGATACTGTACAACAAACATTCGAGCGGACGTTGCGCGACCAATTGACTGTCTTGTAGTTTCAAACTGCCCGAAGCGGTATTTCGGGGGTTCATGTAAGGTTCTTCCCCATTGGCCACTCGGGCCTCGTTCATTTTCGCGAAGCCTTCAAGGGTCAAAATAATCTCTCCGCGAATGTCGAATGCATCCGGATAATCCCCTTGCAGTTGCAAGGGTACCGACTTGATTGTCTTGATATTCGCAGTGACGTCATCTCCTTGGAAACCATCTCCTCGGGTAACCGCCCTGACCAATGTCCCGTTTTCATAACTCAAACTGATCGAGGCACCATCATACTTCAATTCACAGGTATATTCTACGGACACATCCCCCAAAATACGCTGGATGCGCTTTTCCCAATCCTGTAAATCCTCTTTATTGTACGAATTGTCCAAGGAATACATACGTTGCCCATGGGCCACGGTCTCGAAGTTTTTGGTCACGGCACCCCCGACACGTTGGGTAGGTGAATTCGGGTCGAAAAATTCCGGATGGGCGTTTTCAAGCTCTTGCAGGGCTTTGAGTTTGGAATCGAACTCGAAATCGGAAATAGTAGGCTCGTCCAACACATAATATCGATGGTTGTGTTCCCTCAGTTCGTTTCGTAATGCCTTTATTTTGGATTCGGCGGTCATAGTTGTGTTTTATTCATCCATTTATCGGTATGTTGTGGGCGGTAGTCTTGCATTTTAGCTAAAAGCTCCTCTGGTTCATCAGACACGATGATCATGCTTTTATGAACCTTTTTTACGAATCCCTTAGCAACCATCTGATCAAATAAAACCAACAGTTCATTGAAAAAACCAGAGGTGTTCAAAATACCGATGGGCTTTTGATGCAGCCCCAATTGGGCCCATGTCAACATTTCGAAAAACTCCTCGAAAGTCCCGAATCCCCCGGGCAACATCACGATGCCGTCCGATCTTTCGTGCATCAACAATTTGCGCTCATGCATTGATTTGACCACAATCAGTTCTTGTAATCCTTCATGGTGGACTTCTTTCCGTTTGAGAAAATCAGGGATGACCCCCAACACCTTCCCGCCATGTTGCAGGCTTCCTTCGGCCACCTTGCCCATGAGACCGACCTTGCCTCCGCCATACACCAAACCGATACCGGTCAAGGCGAGTTGTTTGCCCAGGGCAAAAGCCTGTGCTCCATATTCCGGATCATTGCCCGGATTGCTTCCACAAAATACCACGAGGTGCTGCATCGATCACGATTTGGTCATACATCCTTTCAACATGCGAAAATTACCAAAAATATCGGTTTTCAATACCACGCTTTCGAAGCCGTTTTCCAACAATATCGATTCGGTCTCCTGCCCGAGATATTGATTGATCTCAAAAAACAAATGACCTTCAGGGGCCAGTCGCTGCCTTGCGAATCGGGTGATGGCGTCATAGAACAACAACGGTTCGGCATCCGGGACGTATAAAGCCTGTTTCGGCTCGAATTCCAACACATTGTCGGCCATTTCCTTTTTTTCGGACTCCCGAACATAGGGTGGGTTTGAAACGATCAGATCAAAGCTCTCGGTACTTTCAAATGGGGCTAGGATATCTTGGGATAGGAAGGTGATATCAAGTTGGTGGCTCTTGGCGTTGGCACGTGCGACTTCCAAAGCATCTTCGGAACGATCCAGGGCGAACACCCTAGCACTGGGCAACGCATGGGCCAAGGCAATCGCGATACAACCGCTGCCTGTTCCGATATCCAAGATGCGCAAGGGCTCGGCTTTCCGTTCTGCATAGGTTTCAAGGATCCAATGCACCAACTCTTCGGTTTCAGGTCGTGGAATAAGGACACGGGCATCGACCTTGATATCGTACCCCATAAATTCGGTGACCCCTAAAATATATTGAATCGGTTCGTTACGTTTCAGTCGATCTAAAACCCCAAAAAGTTGTTTGAGTTCGTCATTGGAAACGGCCAAATCAGGGCGAAGTGCCAAAATAAAACGTTCATAGCCGAATAGGTGTTCTACCGTCAATTGAAAAAACGATTGGATTTCTTCATCTGGAAGTATCGCTTGTAACTCAGAAAGGAAAACGGTCTTGACCTCGCGCAATAACATCATCAAAAGGTTTTCAGCATACGTACCGAACAAGCGTCGTGCCCTGTTTTCCCCAAGGGGGTTTCGAGATAAGAGAACCCCATCTTTCGATACATCCTTTGCGCCGGTTCCATGTTAGGAAGGGTCTCTAGATAACACCCCGTAAAGCCCAAAACCACGGCCTGCTGCATGCACTTCCGTAATAGTGTCGTCGCCAAACCCTGTCCGCGGGCTTTTGGATCAACATACATTTTCTGCAATTCACAGAGCGAACCGTCATGACCGGTCAACGGGGCGATTCCGGCGCAAGCAACGATCTCCTCGTGATCTTCAACGACATAGAAAACGCTACTGGGTACCGAATAAGCCATTGCCATATCATCCAAAGCGGCGTCGGCATAAGCCGTGCCGATCTTGGGCACCCCCATGGCTTCCAAAATGGAGCGGATCAAGGTGGCAACTTGTTCATTGTCGGCGGGTTGTATAGTTCGGATGTCCACCTTGTCGTATTGGGTTTTTAAGTACTACTTTTACAGAGTGAAGATACACGATAAATACATGCTCCGGGCCATCGAATTGGGTAAAAATGCCCTTGGTTCGGCAGCGCCGAATCCGATGGTGGGCTGCTGTATCGTTCACCGGGATCGTATCATCGGGGAAGGCTATACCAGTGCCCATGGAGGGCCGCATGCCGAAGTCAATGCTATTCGCAGTGTGACCGATACTTCGATTTTGAAGGAAGCCACCTTATATGTGACCTTGGAACCCTGTTCCCATTTCGGAAAAACCCCGCCATGTAGCGATATGATCATCGACAAAGGGGTCGGTAAAGTGGTCATCGGGCTACAAGACCCCAACCCAAAAGTCGCGGGTCGCGGTATCGAGAAACTCCGGAAAGCCGGCGTCGAGGTCGTCGTCGGGGTAATGGAGAACGCATGCCGTTGGCACCACAGGCGGTTTCTGACGGCTTTTGAAAAAAGACGTCCTTATATCATCCTAAAATGGGCCGAAAGCCAAGATGGTTTTCTGGTGCCCGATCGCAACCTTAAGGACACGGAACGTCGCCCGATTTGGATTACCAATAGTTTGTCTCGGCAATGGGTGCACCAATGGCGGCATGAAGAACAAGCCATCTTGGTGGGTACCCAGACCTTAATCGATGACGACCCAAAGCTCGATGTACGCAATGTAGCTGGGCAATCGCCCGTTCGAATCGGTTTAGACCGCCAGTTACGGGTGCCGACGGCATCACATATTTTCGATGATTCAGTCCGTACGTTGATCTTCACCGAAAAACAAACCGATCGTTCGACAGACCGTACCCAATTCAAAAAAATGGCTTTCGATTCGGAATTCATACCCAACCTTTGTACCGAACTTTGGAAACTGGAACTGCATAGCCTCATCGTAGAAGGCGGGGCAAGTACGCTTCAAAGTTTCCTTTCGCTTGGTTTATGGGATGAAGCCCGGATTTTCAGGGGTCCGGTGCTTTTCCATTCCGGGAAGCCTTCCCCAAAAATTATAGGGTCCGTACATGTAGAAACGGACTTAAAACAAGACCGACTAACCGTATTGACCAATGATCAGGAACATCATCTTTGATTTCGGTGATATATTCATCGATTTAGACAAACCGGCAACGTTGCGCATGCTAAAGCATTTTGGGTATGATAGCCCCACGGCAGCCCAACAGGACTTGTTCAATACCTATGAAAAAGGTTTGGTATCAACAGCGGTGTTCTTAGAGCGCATGCATGGATTTTTCCCCAACGCCACCAAAGAGGAACTGATTACGGGCTGGAACTCCATTTTAAAGGACTTTCCGGATCATCGCCTCGATTTTATAGTGGACTTGGCCGAAGCCGGGCAACATCGGCTGTTTTTGTTGAGCAATACCAATGACATCCATATCGAATGCGTCAAAGAACGTATGGGTAGGGCAAAATTCGAGCGCTTTAAGAATTGTTTCGAATTTTTCTACCTCTCCTATGAGATGGGCATGCGCAAACCCGATGCCGAGATATTCGAATTCGTTGTGCAAGAGCAACAGCTCGAGGTGCAGGAAACCCTGTTCATTGATGATTCGAAAGACAATACGGACACGGCTTCGCAATTGGGCCTGCAGGTGTGGAACCTTCAAGTAGGACAGGAAGAGGTCACCCAACTTAAAGCGCGGTTCGATGTTTGATTTAGCGCTCAGCGTCCTTTGTTCCAGCCTGATTTTCGTCATTTTTAAATTGTTCGAGGTATATCGCATCCAAACCCTATATGCCATAATCGTCAATTACATGGTGGCCTGTTTGACGGGAGTCTTGTTCTATGCAGCACCCATCCCCTTCGACGGCATCACGGATTCGTCATGGTTTCTAGGTACTTTGGGGCTTGGGGTATTGTTCATCTTGGTATTCAATATCATGGCGAAAACTTCCCAACAGGCGGGTGTTTCCGTTGCCTCCGTTGCCACCAAAATGTCGCTGGTGCTCCCGGTTTTGTTCGGGGTTTTCATTTATGGTGAACAGCTATCGTTCTTCAAGGTCTGCGGTATTCTTATGGCCTTGGCAGCCGTCTATTTCGCTTCCGTCAAAGAAGGTAGTCCCACCTTTTCAAAAGCGACCCTCGTCTTGCCCGTTTTGGTCTTTTTGGGATCTGGTGCGATCGATACGGCCATCAAGTATTTTCAGCAAGGGCATTTATCGGAAGCGGAGTTTCCCTTATTTTCGGCCACGGTTTTCGCGGCCGCTGCTTGCACCGGCTTGGTGTTCATTATGATTAGGGCAGTCCAACAACCGCTCAAGTTCAATGGTAAAAACATTTTGGGAGGTATCGCATTGGGGGTACCGAATTACTTTTCCATATTCTTCTTGTTGCGGGCATTGCAAAACGACCGCTGGCCCAGTGCCGCGATTTTCACTTTGAACAATGTGGCCATTGTCATGTGTTCGACCTTGTTGGGTATCGTGCTGTTCAAAGAACGTATGATAAAAAGCAATTGGATCGGGATCGTGTTGGCCGTAATCAGTATTATCTTGGTGGCCCTATTCTAATGGAATTGAAATTGAAGACCCTTTCGGAAGCTTGTGAACCCGTTTTGCTCAAAGAGCGCAAAAGCAAGTTCTATGGGTATGCCTTCCCAATTCAAAATGAAGATGATGCCAAACATCTGGTGGCCCGATTGCGTAAAGAACATCCTATGGCCAATCATGTCTGTCATGCTTGGAAAATCGGCCTGACCCAACCGACGTATCGTGCGAGTGACGATGGCGAACCCAATAATTCAGCAGGAAAACCCATTTATGGCCAAATACAAGCTTTCGAGGTAACCAATGTTCTGGTGGCCGTTGTGCGGATTTTCGGTGGGGTCAAATTGGGTGTTGGAGGACTCATCCAAGCCTACAAGGCTGCGGCCCAAATGGCGCTGGCATCTTGCAATCTGGTCATCGTCGATCCTTCAAATCGATTCCGGTTGAAATTTACCTATGCGTCAATGGATCGGATCATGCGCGTGGTCAAGCAACAAGACCTTGATATCCAAGAACAGGACCTCGCACTCGACTGTACCCTTATCTTGGGTTGCCCCCAATCCAAAATCGAAAGGGTCGAGGAAGCTTTCGCACAGATCCCGGAATTGGAATGGATCCGATTGGAATAAGTTTATAGCTTATCCAATATATATTGGGGACATTGGACCGGTTTGCCCGTTCGTTTGTCCATAAATGCCAAAACGGTATGTGCGGTGGCCAACAACTCGTTCTTTTCATTGGTCAATCGGTATTCAAAAGCGATCTTGACCATGGGCTTTTTCACCAAGCGGGTCGCGACCGTGATCAAGTCGTCGTACAATGCAGATTTTTTGTATTCGATTTGTAAGGAAATTACCGGTAACATTATTCCATTTTCCTCCATACTCCTATAGGTGATTCCCATCTCCCTTAACCACTCGACCCGACCCAGTTCCAAATACTGGGCATAATTGCCGTGATACACCACGCCCATCTGGTCTGTTTCGCCATATCTGACCCGGAAAGAAAATTTGTTAAAATTCATATAATTTCATGAAAAAGTATATATTTATAGGCTTGGTTTTTCGGAGCAAAACATGCGAAAAAAAAAGTAAAATTTCAACGGCTAAATGATTTTTTTTTAGGTTTTTTGTTCACATATTTGTCGCATCCAGAGCATAGGGAATTCCCCTTAAAAAGATAACCTAGAACGCTTAATTCAAACTAACCAACAAAACGAGATTACCTTCTTATGAGTGTTACTGCTGCATCCGTTTGGAACAACTGTTTGTCTTTCATAGAAGACAACATCCAGCCGCAAGCATTCAAGACCTGGTTTGTCCCTATTAAGCCTATCAGATTGACAGACAATGCGTTGAGCATCGAAGTCCCCAGTAAATTTTTCTACGAATGGTTGGAAGAGCATTATGTAAAATTGCTCAAGGTCGCCTTGCGGAAGGAATTGGGGAACAATGCCAAATTGGTCTATATCATCAAAATGGAGAACAAGTACGGGAACAGCGAACCGTACACTGAAAAAATACCGAGTTCGAACCGTTCGGCCATGGCCCCGCAAGAATTGGATGTGCCTGTCACCTCCAAGAATCCGGAGCTCAAAAATCCGTTCGTGATCCCGGGCATCCGGAACATCAAGATCGAGTCGCAACTCAATCCGAATTACAATTTCGAAAATTTCCTGGAAGGCGATTCCAACCGTCTCGCACGATCTGCAGGAATGGCAGTCGCGAATAAACCCGGAGGTACCTCTTTCAATCCCTTATTGATCTTTGGGGGTGTTGGTTTGGGAAAAACGCATTTGGCCCATGCCATCGGTGTTGAGATAAAGGATAAATACCCGGAACGCACTGTTTTGTATATCTCTGCGGAGAAATTCACCCAGCAGTATATCGAATCGGTAAAAAAGAATACCCGAAACGACTTCATCCATTTCTATCAACTGATCGACGTACTCATCATCGATGATGTCCAGTTCCTATCCGGAAAATCGGGAACCCAGGATGTTTTCTTCCACATTTTCAACCATTTGCACCAAAACGGCAAACAGGTTATTTTGACTTCCGATAAAGCTCCTGTCGACATGCAGGATATCGAACAGCGCTTGCTTTCACGATTCAAGTGGGGCCTTTCGGCAGAATTACAAAGTCCCGATTACGAGACCCGGGTCTCCATATTAAAGAACAAACTTTATCGCGATGGGGTTGAAATGCCCAATGAGATCGTAGATCATGTCGCCAAACATATCAAGACCAACATCCGTGAATTGGAAGGGGCCATTATCTCCTTGATCGCCCAATCGTCTTTCAATAAACGTGAGGTTACTTTGGAACTGGCCCAGCAAGTCGTTGAAAAATTCGTCAAGAATACCAAACGCGAAGTATCGATTGACTACATCCAAAAAGTGGTTTCCGATTACTTCGAAATGGATGTGGCCACCTTACAATCGAAAACGAGGAAGCGGCATATCGTACAAGCCCGGCAATTGGCCATGTTCTTCGCCAAAAAATTCACGAAAGCCTCTTTGGCCAGCATCGGCTCCCAAATCGGAAAGCGCGATCACGCCACGGTACTCCATGCTTGCAAGACGGTCGATAATTTAGCGGAAACCGATAAGCAGTTCCGAAAATACATTGAGGACCTCAACAAAAAGTTCACCTAATCACCCGGATTTATGACCAAAGTTTTAATGGTGTGCCTCGGAAACATATGTAGGTCCCCATTGGCGGAGGGTATTTTGAAATCGAAAGTCGATACCACCAAAGTACAGGTCGATTCAGCGGGTACCACCGGTTACCATGCCGGAAACCCGCCCGACCCGCGGTCGATCGCAACAGCGTTGCAGCACGGAATCGATATTTCGGCCCAGCGCAGTCGCAAACTGCTCGCAAAGGATTTAGAGGAATTCGATCATATCTTCGTTATGGATCGAAGTAATCTGGCCGATACCCAAGCTTTGGCCCATACCAGTGAACAACGGAACAAGATCAGCTTACTCCTTGATTCCAACCAAAATGGAAGCAAGGAAGTTCCCGACCCCTATTACGGCGGGGTAACGGGTTTTGAAAAGGTGTACCACATGATCGACGAGGCCTGTGAATCGATTGCCCGTAAAATTTGAACCCATGGAAGAAAAACCAGGATTAGTCGTCGGCAAACTTTACCTCATCCCAACCGCACTTGGGGACAACGCCCCTTTGGAAGTCCTTCCCATATCCATCAAACGTGCCATTGAAGGCATTGATCACTATATTGTCGAAAACGAGAAAACGGCCCGCAGGTTCATCAAGAAAGTCAGCGCCTCGAAACCCCAACCCGAACTGGACATCAAGTTGTTGAACAAATTCACCGATCAGGCCGAACTTCCTTCTTATCTCGATCCATGCATCCATGGCCATCCTATTGGACTCATGTCGGAAGCGGGTTGCCCGGGAATTGCCGATCCAGGGGCCGATGTCATCCGTATTGCCCACGAAAAAAGGATACAGGTAGTACCCTTGGTTGGGCCTTCTTCCATCCTAATGGCTATGATGGCCAGTGGTATGAACGGTCAAAATTTCGCTTTTAATGGGTATTTGCCCATTGACACGGTCGATCGGAAAAAAACTATCAAGCGCTTGGAAAAACTATCGAAAGAAACAGGGCAATCCCAGATTTTTATGGAAACCCCTTATCGCAATGACAAATTGTTCAATGAACTGAAAAGCAGTCTGCAACCCTATACCCGCCTTTGTGTAGCGACCGATATCACCCAGGTGAGCGAAACCATTGCCAGTAAACCCGTTGCTGAATGGAAGCAGATCGAATTGGAACTACACAAACGACCAACGGTGTACATCATCCAAGCCTAAAGCGCTAAGCCAAGAAAAGCTTAGACCTTAGGATTGTGGATCGCTTCGATCGTTGAAATATCGTAATTGGAGAACTTTTTCATGTAATACTGAATCGTACTACCATAAGCATCCGCCACATTGGTCTTACCATAAGAACGAAGGTATTTTTTTACGTTACCTGCGCCGGCCAAATGTGCGGCCGCTACGATGCCCGCTTCGGAAATCTTTACGCCGTTGATCTTCTTACCTACGAATCGTTTGATATCGCGGCGTAAAATCCACTTATTTCGTGAAACGTTCAATTCAAAGACGCGCTCCTGTAACTGGGCATCAGCTAAAAAATGATCCGTATCACGAACGCCCATCAATCGCAGCGTACCCGCCCCAAATTGATATTTGCCCAAGTAGCCCAAAGTATTGACGACCTGATAACGCCCTTGTGACTCCTTAAAGGCTAAGGCCTCTTTGAATCCAATATAATCGTTGGTTAGAAAAATTGAATGGAAATCGGTACGGGTGTCCTTCCATTGTTCAGGAACCGTGGTGATGGCACCAACGGTATAGTCTACCTTGAACCCTTCTGGAACGGGAATCGGCTTAGAGCGGAATCCCACCGTACTAAAACTTGTCAAAACGGTTAATATGACCAGATGACTTAAAAAACTAATCCACCTTTTCATAAGTTGAAAATTTTAGGGACCGGTTTTAAAGCCGACCCAAATTTCAGCGCGCAAATATAGTGGGGGATTTGTTATTGGTGACTATAAAAATCCTAAGATTTTCACAATTGTGTGTAAAAATCCGTCAAACGGGGTGAAAAAGAGGATGAACGCACCTTATCGCTTGATTTTCTGCTGATTAAGCCATCGGATGTATGGTACTTTATTTCGGTTGTGCTGCTCATTGGTGGCCGCGAACTTGTGGTAACCGAAGTTGGTTACATCCACAACGAAGTACAAATAATCGTGTTTTTCCGCATTGAGTACCGCATTCAATGAAGAAATATCCGGCATAGTAATCGGCCCTGGGGGAACCCCCTTATACTTATAGGTATTGAAAGGGGAATCGATTTCCAAATCGCGGTACAAAACCCTTTTTATAATGGTATCATAGTTACCCGTTTCCCTTTTGATCGCAAAGATGACCGTAGGGTCCGCTTGCAACAACATCCCCTTTCGGATGCGGTTCAAATAGACGCCCGCTACCCGTGGGCGCTCATCGACTTTGGCCGTTTCTTTTTGTACGATGGCCGCAAGTGCCGATACTTCAACCGGCGAAAGTCCAGCGCTTTGGGCTTTTTCCTTCCTCTCAGGGTTCCAATACCGTTGGTATTCTTTGAGCATTCTATCACGAAAACCATCGGCATCGGTGTTCCAGAAAAGCTCATAAGTGTTCGGAAGGTACATGGCCAGTTGCGAATCGGTATTAAATCCGTTCGCTTCGAGAAATCCTACATCGGAAAAGGCATTGACCAAGCTAGAGCTATCCGCCTCGATTTGAGAAGCAATACGACCAGCGAGGTCATAGATGTTGGTTTGGTTGTTGAACGAAACCTTTACCGGTACATTGCCGCTTCGAAGTGCGTTCACCAGTTCGTTGTTGTTCATATCCTTCGTGATACGGAATTTCCCTCCTTTGATATTATCGATATATCCTTTGCGCTGGGCAACCGCTTCGAAGGTATCCCAATCGGTAATCAATGGCTCCAATTGTGATTTGACTTCATTGAAATCGGCATCCGAAGGAATAAACAAGAAGGCTTCCTCATTTGAAAACGCGGTATTCGGCGTGAAAATGGCCGAATAGATCTTAAAGGCGATAAAAGCACATACCAGCAAACCCAATAGGGCCGTCGCCCAAACCACTCGTTTTAAATTCATCCGTTTCGAAATTTTTGATACAATAATTCATCCTTGAAACCGGAACCGGACCGGACCCAAGCTTTCTTGGTTCCACCATGGGTGAAACCCATTTTTGCGAAGAGATGCAAGCTGCGCGGATTGTCTTCCAAGATATTCGCATAGACCTGGTTCATATCGAGAACTTCAAAGGCATAGTCCGTTACCAAACCGATGGCTTCACCTCCGACTCCCTGGTTCCGTTGGGCTTCATCCAATACCACAATCCCCAAGCCGACACGTTTGTTTCTCGGGTCGAAATCAAAGAGGTCGATCAGACCGATAAGTCGGCTTTCTTTGGAACAAATACCCAAACGCAATTGTTTGACCTCGAAGATGTCACGATGGGCATGCTTTAGATACTCTCGCAGCACCCCTTTGGAATATGGGGTTAGGGTACCACTTAATTCCCATATCGCAGTGTCGTTTTCCAGTTGATACAGGAAATCGAGGTCAGCGGGTTCCAAAGCGCGAAGAAAGCAATATGTTCCGTTCAGCAAGGGCATGTGACCTCTCCTTTAAATACGAATTCCGCTTTTCCGATCAAATGCACGTCGGTGTAGACCCCGTTCTTCTTGAGAAAAGTAACTTCCAAATCCCCGCCTTGGGTCGCAATCGCCACCCGATTCGCGTCGGTATGGTTGGCGTGGTGCATGGCCAAGGCTACTGCGGTCACCCCAGTACCGCAAGACAAGGTCTCGTCTTCGACGCCCCGTTCATAAGTACGCATGGCAAACGCATCGTCCGATCGGCTTTTGACGAAATTGATATTACTGCCTGCTTTTCCGTACATGCCGTACCGCAATCGGGCCCCCTCTTTTTTCACATCCATGGATTCGAGGTCCTTGACGAACTGCACATGATGCGGTGAACCGGTATCCAAAAAGAAGTAGTTCCCTTTTTCTTTGACTTCTAGAACGTCGATCATTTGCAAGGTAACGGTCCGGTCTGAAATCGAGGCATGATGCATGCCATCGATTGCCCTGAATCGGGTTTCACCGGAAATGACCCCAAGGTCGTTCGCGAAGGCCACGATGCAGCGCCCGCCATTACCACACATCGTACTCTGATGGCCGTCGGAATTGAAATACACCATATGGAAATCGGACTCGTCATCCGATTCCAAAAGGATCAATCCATCAGCACCGATCCCAAAGCGACGATCGCATAAGGCCTTGACCGTAGCGGTGTCATCATGGGGAAAGCGTCCATCCCGGTTATCGATCAAGATAAAATCGTTCCCCGTACCTTGGTATTTATAAAATTGGAAGTTTTGCGGCCTTGACATCCGTCAAAGATAGCATATTCTTTAAGGATTCTTTTGCAGTTAAAAACGCGTTAAACTGTTAAAATCAGAATTTTTTTAAGACTACTTTTAGGTAGCTGAATGATAATAAAATTGAACTGAACATGAAACGAACAGCAGGCGTATTCGCCGTAGCACTTTTAGCGGGGGCATTCACCCTCGGTGCTTATAAGATCTTCTTCGAGAAAGAGAACATCACCTATGTTCCCCAACAAGACCAAACCCCTTTCCTAACCGCCAGCAATCGAAGTGCCTCGGCGGCGGGAGCGGGAATCAATGAGGTCGATTTCACCTTGGCAGCGGAAAAGACCGTCAACGCCGTGGTACACGTGAAAAATGTGACCAACAGTCGCAGCAGGAACAGTATCGCCGAATTTTTCTATGGATCCGAAGGAAGTCAGCGGCCCCAAATCGGAACGGGGTCCGGGGTAATCATTTCCCCTGATGGCTTCATCGTGACCAACAACCACGTCATTGCCAAGGCGAACAGTCTTGAAGTGACCTTGAACAACAATAAGAGTTATGACGCCGAAGTGGTCGGGGCCGATCCGACCTCCGACATCGCCCTATTGAAAATCGATGTGGATGGCGCCCTCCCCTATTTGGCCTTTGGGGATTCGGACAATGCCCGCATCGGGGAATGGGTCTTGGCCGTCGGCAACCCGTTCAACCTCACCTCAACGGTGACCGCCGGAATCGTCAGTGCCAAGGCACGTTCGATCTCTCCGGGTCGCAACCAATCGTTCATCCAAACCGATGCAGCGGTCAATCCCGGAAACAGTGGCGGTGCCTTGGTCAATACCAATGGGGATCTGATCGGAATCAATACGGCCATCACCTCACAGACCGGCTCCTATGTCGGATACTCCTTCGCGGTACCGAGTAATATTGCCAAGAAAGTGGTCGATGACCTGCTTGAATTCGGAAACGTACAAAAAGGGATTTTGGGTATCTCAGCGGCCAATACCAGCTCTCGGGAAGCCAAGGAATTGGGCCTAGATGAAATCGAAGGGGTCTATGTGGCTGCCGTTGAAGAGGGCTCAGGTGCCGATGACGCCGGATTATTGGAAGGGGATATCATCAAACAGATCGATAATATCAGTGTCCGGAAATTCTCGGAACTGACCGGTTACCTCTCTTCGAAACGACCCGGTAACCAAGTGGAAGTAGGCATCGAAAGGGATGGGAAACGTTTGGTTTTCCCCGTGGTACTTCGAAAAATACAGAGCCTCGATGTTCCGAACATGAACCTTAGGGTGAAGAACCTGACCAAAGAAGATCAAAAGGATTTTGGGGTCGATGAAGGGGTCAAGATCATTGCGGTACCGGAGATTTACCGTTCCTATGGAATGGTCGGTAAGGTCATCGTTGCCGTTGACGGTAAGGAAATCGAGAACATTGACGATGCCAATGAGGTGTTTTCGAAAATTTCGAGATACGACACGACCAGTATTACGACGATCGACAAAAACGGCGAGAAGGAACGCCTCATTTTCCAGTAAGGAATACCGAAAGGAAACAACGCCCCACAACGGGGCGTTTTTTTATGGCAAACCTTTTACGAAAACGTTTGAAATATCTAATTTTGCGCAAAATTTTAAACAACCTGCAACCCAGTTATGAGCGATACCAACGCCTACGAAAAAGAACTTGCTTTTCAAGCAGACCGAAGAAAAGCCACGACCGAATTCATCAAGATCATCAGTGACTTATGGTACGATAAAGCCATCGAAGTTGTCTTGTTCAAAAACCAAGTCATCGATCGCAACGTCAGTGACATCATCAATTTGCACGAATACGCCGGCGAGTTCGTCCAAAAACCGATTTCCATTTTCGATTCCGTTGAAATCCTAAGGGCGGTGAACGACATCAACCTTCCGCCGGCGAAACTTGATATCGGAAAACTGACCTACGAATACCATTCGCAGGATAGTGGTCATTTGAATGTGAAGGCGTTCGTTCTAGACAAGTTGAAAGACGCCCAGACCACCAAATCGATCAAACCCAAGGACGTGGTACTCTATGGCTTCGGTCGTATCGGTCGCCTATTGGCCCGTGAACTCATGGCAAAAACCGGAAAGGGCAACCAGTTGCGACTGCGAGCGGTCGTAACCCGTGGGGCGATAACCGCTGAAATCCTGGAAAAGAGGGCCGCCTTGTTGCGCACCGATTCCGTTCACGGGCAATTCAGCGGCACGGTCGAAATCGATACCGCGAACAATGCCTTGCAGATCAATGGGACAACGGTTTATTTTATCAGTGCCGATCAACCTGAAGACATCGACTATACCCAATATGGTATATTGAACGCCTTGATCATCGATAATACCGGGGCATTTCGCGATAAGAACGCCCTATCACGCCACTTGGTGGCCAAAGGGGCAAGCCGGGTATTATTGACCGCACCGGGTAAAGAGGTGCCGAATATCGTACATGGGGTCAACCATTCGGAATACAATCCGGATAAAACGAAAATATTTTCAGCCGCTTCCTGCACGACCAATGCCATTACCCCGGTATTGAAGGTTATCGACGATTCGTTGGGCATCAACAAAGGCCATTTGGAGACCATCCATGCCTACACCAACGATCAGAATTTGGTCGACAACATGCATAAGAAATACCGTCGTGGCCGAGCGGCCGGTTTGAACATGGTCATCACCGAAACCGGTGCGGGCAAAGCCGTCGCAAAGGCCCTTCCGGCCTTAGACGGAAAGTTGACCTCGAACGCCATTCGGGTGCCCGTGCCCAACGGCTCCTTGGCGATCTTGAACTTGGAAGTCGAGAACAAAACCTCGATCGAAGCGGTGAATACCATTTTGAAAAAGTATGCCTTAGAGGGCGATTTGGTCGAACAGATCAAGTATTCCTTGAGTAACGAACTGGTTTCTTCGGATATCGTAGGGGCTTCGGCACCCTCTATTTACGATAGTAAGGCCACCATTGTATCCGCTGACGGCAAAAACATCGTACTTTATGTATGGTACGACAACGAATATGGATATTCACACCAGGTAATCCGTTTGGCCAAGTATATAGCCAAAGTCAGACGATTCACTTACTATTAGACCGAATTTCGGTATTGACTTTGGTGGTTTCCAATATTGGTTTAATTTCGTCCTACCCTAAGTCAAGTAGTTAAGAATTATACCTATGAAGAAAGCACTGCTGTTTTTTACAGTTTGTCTCGGTGTCTTGGTATCGACCAACGCGCAAGAGAACACCACCGATCAGAAAGACACCACCATTAAAGGCCAGTTTGAGGAACTGATCCGAAAATCGGGCAATTACCGGCAAGACGGACGACGCTATGAAGTCGTTCGTTTGATAGAATTGAACGCCCTGCAACAAAGTATTTCGGATTCGGTGGGCACGGCCAATAAAACCATTGGTGAACTGAAAGCCACCATTGCCGAAAATGAAACTGCCCTAAGTTCGCTGAACGCCAAACTCAGTGAAACGACTACAAACCTCAATCAGTTGACCCAAGAAAAGGACAGCATGTCTTTTTTCGGGGCCATGGTCTCGAAAGGGACCTATAAACTCATCGTTTGGGGCATCATCTTCGCGCTTCTGATTTCGTTGGTGTTGTTCATTTACAAATTCAGGAACAGCAATTACCTGACCAAACAAGCCAAGTTGGCCTTGAATGATCTGGAGGAGGAATTCGAACAACATCGAAGAAGGGCTTTGGAGCGCGAGCAAAAAGTCAGCCGACAGTTGCAAGACGAATTGAACAAGAACAAAAAAGGCGCTTGACCCCATGGCTTCGATCCGTGTCGCCCGGGCCGGCCTTTCCGATTTGGATGCGTTGGCGACCCTTTTTGATGCCTACCGCGTATTCTACGGGCAATCCAAAGACTTAATTGCGGCCAAGGCGTTCGTAAACGACCGATTGTCAAAAGAAGACGGGGTCATCTTCATGGCATGGTCGGGTAGTACGGCGGTAGGATTCACCCAATTGTACCCCACTTATTCTTCGGTTTCGATGCAAGCCTTTTACATCTTGAACGATCTTTTCGTGCATCCAGACCATCGAAAAAAAGGGATCGGTGCCCTCTTGTTGGAAGCGGCACAGGCTTTCGCCTCCCAAAACGGCATGAAAGGATTGGCCTTGGAAACCGCAAATGACAATCCCGCCCAAAAATTGTACGAACGGTTGGGGTGGAAAAAAGACACCGAATTCCTTCACTACTTCTGGACGGCACCCAAAACCTGAGAAACCCGTACTTTTAGCCTCAAATTGTGAGCGTATGCGCATTGACATCATCACCGTCTTGCCCGAATTGTTACGAAGTCCGTTTGAAGCGTCCATTTTAAAACGGGCCATCGACAAGGGGTTGGTCTCAGTGCACTTGCACGACCTCAGGACCTTTGGCATCGGCAATTACAAACAAGTCGACGATTACCAATTCGGCGGGGGTGCGGGTATGGTGCTCATGGCCGAACCCATCGATAGGTGCATCACCCAACTGCAAGACGCCCGTGATTACGATGAAATCATTTACATGACCCCCGATGGAGAGCGCTTCGACCAAGGGATCGCGAATGCGCTGTCTTTAAAAGACAACCTGATCTTGCTCTGCGGGCATTACAAAGGGGTCGACCAACGCGTTAGGGACCGTTGGGTGACTCGCGAACTTTCTATCGGCGATTACGTATTATCAGGCGGCGAATTAGCCGCGGCTGTGGTTTCGGATGCCTTGATCCGTTTGCTTCCGGGAGTGCTGAACGATGAAACCTCGGCGCTGACCGATACCTTCCAAGACGGCTTATTGGCCCCACCGGTCTATACACGGCCAGCGGAATACAAAGGCATGTCGGTACCCGAGGTGTTGACCAGTGGAAATTTCGCCAAGATCGAAGCTTGGCGCGAAGAACAGGCCCTGAAACGCACAGAGGAACGCCGGCCTGATCTTTTGGATGGCCCGAATCCACCAAAAAAATGAGCTACACTGTTGCGCATCCGAAAATAAGCACTAATTTTGCAGTCCGTTAGGATAAACCTCTGGTGATGGTCACGAATGTTTGTTCCGACATCATCCATAAAATGAGACCATGGAATCGTTGATCAGTTTTGTAGAAAACGAATTTGTACCAAAAAAAGAATTTCCGGATTTTTCTTCCGGTGACACCGTAACGGTGTATTACGAAATCAAGGAAGGTGAAAAAACCCGTACCCAGTTCTTCAAAGGCGTTGTGATCCAACGTAGGGGAAGCGGAGCCACCGAAACCTTTACCATCAGAAAAATGTCGGGTACCGTAGGCGTTGAGCGTATTTTCCCGATCAACATGCCGGCCTTGCAGAAAATCGAGGTCAATAAGAAAGGAAAGGTCCGCAGGGCCCGTATCTTCTACTTTAGAAAATTGACCGGTAAGAAAGCACGTATCAAAGAGGTACGCTCCTAAGCCGGAACACATACCAATGAAAAGCCTGCCTTGTGCAGGCTTTTTTCGTTATCAACAATTGTTAATAACCCTAGTTTATAAGTTGTTGATTTTAAAAGGGTTAGAAATTGCCGTTCGTAAGCAAATTATGCTACTTTTATCAAAGAACAAATGAGGAAGTGCAAACGGAATCAGCGTTCTTTTAAAGTTGACGTTCTTTAAAATGTAGTTC
Source organism: Flavobacteriaceae bacterium (assembly GCA_013214065.1). Classification (GTDB taxonomy): domain Bacteria; phylum Bacteroidota; class Bacteroidia; order Flavobacteriales; family Flavobacteriaceae; genus Flagellimonas_B; species Flagellimonas_B algarum. The sequence continues at coordinate 111,281 of JABSPK010000006.1, read as the reverse complement.
ACTTATTTTTAGTTGGTAACACTACTAATCAAAAATAAAAAATGGGAACGGAGGAATACCTCGGTAATCTGAAGGGACCATAACCGCTTCGTGTGCGAATCGAAGAGCGATTTTCGATTCTGACGAAACGACAGAACGACAAAGAGGGCCTGTGAATTGTTTAGTTGAAAAATTAAAAAGGAACAGAATCCCAAACGTTGTAACCTGCGATGGATAAGGTTTCGGCCGAGATGAGTGGCAACACCCATTTGAAGTCCATGCAAGGTTTCTCAAAAGCCATATCAGTGTACTCGTACGATGATATGGCTTTTATCTTTTTGATTCTTTCCAAAAAGCAAGCTCCCAGAGAGACTTCCCCACTGTAATGTATTATATTTGCACGGCAAAAAACAATCCCATTTTCAATGGCAAACATCCTGTATACCAAAACCGATGAAGCCCCGGCATTGGCCACACAATCATTCCTCCCGATAGTCCAAGCGTTTACGAAGACCGCCGACATCACCATTACCACAAAAGATATTTCGCTCGCAGGCAGGATCATTGCGGCTTTTCCCGATTACCTCGAAGAAGGACAACGCATCAGCGACGATTTGGCCGAATTGGGGGCCCTAGCGAAAACCCCTGAAGCCAACATCATCAAATTGCCCAATATCAGTGCCTCCATTCCGCAGTTGACCGAGGCCATCGAAGAGTTGCAACAAAAGGGATACGCCCTACCCGACTACCCGGCATCCCCACAAAACGACGAAGAGCGCAATATCAAATCGCGCTATGACAAAATCAAAGGAAGTGCGGTCAATCCCGTACTAAGGGAGGGCAATTCCGATCGTAGGGCCCCAAAAGCGGTAAAAAACTATGCCAAAAAGAACCCACATAGTATGGGCGCTTGGCATTCCGATTCCAAAACCCATGTGGCTACCATGGGCGCGGGTGATTTCCGTTCCAATGAGAAATCGACCACGGTTCAGGGGGCCAAGGAAGTAAAGATCGTCTTGAATACCGATTCAGGTCAGACGACGCTAAAGGACAAAGTGGTCTTGCAAGATCAGGAAATCATCGATGCCACGGTGATGGCCAAAAACGCCCTGATCGCATTTTTGAAAAAGGAAATCGCAGCTGCGAAATCCGAAGGCCTGTTGCTATCATTACATTTGAAGGCCACTATGATGAAGGTATCGGACCCCATCATTTTCGGACACGTAATGACCGTGTATTTCGAAGCGGTTTTTGAGCAATATGCGGCGACTTTCGCCAAATTGGGCATCAGTCCGAACAATGGATTGGAGAGCCTTCTAGACACCTTGGCAGAAACCGATGATGCGGAAGCGCAAGAGATCCGTTCGGCCATACAACAGGCTATCGCCGATGGCCCCGACTTGGCCATGGTGAATTCAGACAAAGGCATTACCAACCTTCATGTACCAAGTGATGTGATCATCGATGCCTCCATGCCCGCCATGATCCGGAATTCAGGGAAAATGTGGGATGCCCAAGGCAAGCAACGCGACACCAAAGCCTTGATCCCGGATAGCAGCTATGCCGGAATCTATCAAGCTACAATCGACTTTTGCAAAACACATGGGGCTTTTGACCCAACGACAATGGGGACCGTTCCCAATATTGGATTAATGGCCCAAAAAGCGGAAGAATACGGCTCGCACGACAAAACCTTTGAGATCGCCGAAAGCGGAACCGTCGAGGTTGTAGATGCCAAAACCGGTGATGTTTTATTGCAACACCCTGTTGCTACAGGGGATATTTGGCGCATGTGCCAGGTCAAGGATGCGCCGATCCGCGATTGGGTCAAATTGGCCGTATCACGTGCTAGGGCGACACATACCCCAGCCGTCTTTTGGTTGGATAATGCCCGTGCGCACGATGCGGAACTTATCGAAAAAGTGACGGCTTATCTTCCCAAGCATGACACCACAGGGCTCGATATCCGCATCCTGTCCCCAATGGAGGCCACGGCGTTCACCTTAGAAAGAATGAAGGATGGGCAAGACACCATTTCGGTTTCAGGCAACGTCCTTCGCGATTACTTGACTGACCTCTTCCCTATTTTGGAAGTTGGGACCAGTGCGAAAATGTTGTCTATCGTTCCATTGATGAACGGAGGTGGTCTTTTCGAAACCGGTGCCGGTGGATCCGCACCAAAACACGTCGAGCAGTTTTTGGAAGAAGGCCATTTGCGTTGGGATTCCCTAGGGGAATTCTTGGCGCTGGGCGTTTCTTTGGAGCATTTCGGTGAAACCAATGCCAATGACAAAGCCAAGGTATTGGGTGAAGCCCTAGACAAGGCCACCGAACGCTTCTTGGACAATGACCGTTCACCATCACGAAAGGTCAACGAATTGGATACCCGCGGCAGCCACTTTTACCTCGCCATGTATTGGGCACAAGAATTGGCTGAACAACAGGCGAATCCAGCCTTGAAGGCTGTTTTCGGCGAAGTGGCCAAACAACTGGATGCCGAAACGCCCACCATTTTGAAAGAACTGTTGGATGCCCAGGGGCATACGATCGATATTGGAGGGTATTACCTGCCGGACCCGGCCATGGCAAGCAAGGCCATGCGCCCTAGTGCGAGCTTCAATCGCATTTTGGACGGTATTTCGTAATTCAATTCCTTTTACGTAGACGGCGTTTTTCTTCCCCTATAGGGAACTACATCGTTATACCTTTAAAATTTCGCCAAGAGAACGTTAAATTTTTTTAAAAAAATCGGCGCGGCCCCTATATTTAAGGAAACCAAAAAAAAATGCTGAACAAATTCAAAGTGCTTTTACCGGCACTCTTGTTTTTATCCCAACTGATCTTTTCCCAACAACGATATACCATTAGCGGCACGATTTCAGAAGCCGCTAGCAACGAGACCATGATCGGGGTCACCATCGGGATAACCGAACTACGAACGGGCACCACCACCAATGAATACGGATTTTATTCGATTACCTTACCCGAAGGCGAGTACAACCTCGTCATCAGTTATTTGGGATTTCAGGATATCGTTCGGAACATCGATTTGAACGGTGACACCAAAATCAACTTCCGTATGGAGGCCGAAGCCGAACAGTTGGATGAGGTCGTCGTAACGGAAAAAGCGGAACAATTGAACATTAGGGCACCGCAAATGAGTGTCAACACCTTGGCAGTACAGACCATTAAGAAAATACCCGTGGTCTTGGGTGAGGCCGATGTCATCAAATCACTATTACTACTTCCTGGGGTAACCAATGCGGGTGAAGCCTCTTCGGGCTTCAACGTGCGTGGGGGCGCCGCTGATCAAAACCTGATCTTGTTGGATGAGGCCACCATTTTCAACTCCTCCCACCTTTTCGGGTTCTTTTCCGTATTCAATCCGGATGCGATCAAGGATATCAAATTATATAAAGGGGGAATTCCTGCCCGCTATGGAGGACGGGTATCCTCGGTCCTTGAAATTTTCCAGCGTGAAGGAAACAGTAAGGAAACCAAGGTCAATGGCGGTATCGGTGCCGTGGCAAGTAGGCTATTGATCGAAGGGCCTATCACCAAAGACCGCACGGCGTTCTTGGCCGGTGGCAGGGCCTCCTACGCGCACTTGTTTTTACCCTTGTTCGATGTCGATAACCGCGCCTACTTTTATGATGTCAACGCCAAGATCAGCCATAAGATCAACGAGCGGAACAGCATCTACCTCTCGGGTTATTTTGGGCGTGACCTGTTCAGTATCAATGATAGTTTCGTGAATACCTATGGCAACGCCGTCGGAAATTTTAGGTGGAACCATCTCTTTTCAGATAAGTTATTTTCGAACCTCTCCCTGATCTACTCCGACTATTTTTATGGGTTGGAACTTGATTTCGTCGGATTTGAATGGGATTCGGGCATTCAAAACTTCAATGTCAAGTACGATTTGAAGCATTACGTCAGCGATAAACTGCAGATCAATTACGGCTTAAACAACACCTATTATGTCTTCAACCCCGGCAAAATCCGCCCCAACAGTGAGGATTCGGGAATCGTTGAAGAACAACTGACCAAGAAATATGCCAACGAAAATGCACTCTATGTAGATGTAGAGCACGAGATTTCCGATCGGCTCAGTGTCGGCTACGGCTTGCGGGTAAGCCAATTCAATCGCCTCGGACAAGATGAGTTTTTCGTCTACGAAAACGACAGTCCCGTGATTTTCGATCCGTTCACCTTGGTCTATCAAGAGGCCGAACCGATCGATACGATCAATCCCGGGCGGAGTGGTACTTTGAAGAAGTTCTTCAATTTCGAACCCCGTGCTTCTTTGGCCTACAGTTTTTCGAACAACAGTTCGATCAAGGTGAGCTACACCCGCCTTGCCCAGTACCTGCACCTCCTGTCGAATACCAGTTCCCCCACCCCCTTGGATGTTTGGACACCAAGTGGTCCGTTTGTCGAACCCCAATTGCTGGACCAATACGCGATCGGCTTTTTCAAGGATATCGATAATGGGGCCTATTCGCTTGAAACGGAAGCGTTTTACAAGGATATTCAAAACCGGATCGATTATATCGATGGGGCCGACTTGATCGCGAACAATGCGATCGAGCAAGTAATCCTAAATGGGGAGGCGCGCGCGTACGGACTGGAGTTCTTATTGCGAAAGAATACCGGGAGATTGCAAGGGTGGTTGGCGTATACGCTTTCCAAATCGGAACAACGCACCCCGGGCCGTGAACCGGCCTTTGACAACGGGCGCTCGAACATGGAAACCGGGATCAATTTCGGTGAATGGTATAATACCCCGTTCGATAAAACCCATGATATCGCCCTATATGGGAATTATGAGCTGAATGACAAATGGAGTTTCAACGCCAATTTCATTTACCAAACCGGTCAACCAACGAACTATCCAATCGGCCAGTTCGAATTCGAGGGCTTGGTCGTACCGTATTTCGGTTTGCGAAACCAGGAGCGCTTGCCCGATTACCATCGTCTGGATATCTCGGCGACCTTGAAATCAAGGAAAAACAAAACAAGGAAACTACAGTCTGAATGGGTCTTTAGTGTTTATAACCTGTACAACCGCATGAACGCGGCTTCGATCAATTTCAGACAGAACCAAGACACCGGAAGAAACGAGGCCATCCGAACTTCGATCTTCGGTATCGTCCCAGCAGTCACCTACAACTTTAAGTTTTAGCTATGAAAAAGTTCTTTATCGCACTTTTAGGAATCCTATTGTTGTTCTCGTGTGAGGATGTTATTGAGGTGGATGTCCCTTCCGAAGATCCCCGTTTGATCGTCGAGGCCTTGATCCGCATTGACGAAAGCGAGGAATTCTTCAGACCCATCATCAAAGTATCGCTGACCAGTTCGTTTTTCGGAACGATTCCCCTTACGGGATTGCGAGATATCACCATTACGAATTTAAGCCTGCCCACCGACGGTGGAGGCAATGCGGTCACCTTGTTGGAAACCGCACCAGGTTCCGGCATGTACCAAGATGACGACCCGATCGGACTTCGTTTTTTTGAAGATGGCGAACTTTTATTGCAACTCACCCACGAAGGGCGGTTGTATTTCGCCCGCACCTTCTACCAGCGAAGCGTTCCTATCGACAATTTGGAACAGGGCGATGAAACCTTGTTCGATGATGATGATACCGAGATCAAGTTGACCATCACCGATAACCCGGGCACCAATGATTTTTACATCCTTGATTTCGGGGATGGGGAGTTTTTCGCTTTGGAAGATCAATTCTTCGATGGGGAGGAGTTCGAATTCTCCTATTTCGTAGAGCGCGACTTGCAACCTGGTGACGAACTCACGGTTACCTTGATGGGGGCCGATGAGGCCTTCTTCAACTATATCGACCTGTTGATCGAACAGACCGAAGACGATGCCGGGGTCTTCCAAACCCCCGTCGCTACCGTTCGGGGCAACATTTTCGATGTCACCGATCTTGATAACATCGATTTGTTCGACAATGTCGGTCAACCTGATGTCTTTCCTTTGGGTTATTTCGCCGTTGTTCAAGAATACAGGCGTACCATTACGATTCAATAAGCCATGGTACGTCTTCGCATCTTCGGGCTGTATAGTGGCTTACTTATACTCTTGTTAGGCTGCGAAGATGTTATTGAGGTCAACGTACCCGAAGAAGAACCCCGGCTGATCGTCAATGCCTTGATTCGGATCGACCCTGATTCGCAAATCGTCGATTACGAGGTCAAAGTCAGTTTGACCGATTCGTTCTTCGGTGAGATCCCAGTGACCAATTTGCAGCAAATCGCGATTGGAGGATTGATTTTGGTAGATTACGATGACCCTGGATCCGGGGTGTACCGACAACGCGGAACATTATCGAGTTTGGAGCCGGGCCAAGAGATGATTTTACAGATCGATTGGGAAGATCGCTTGTATTTCGCCAGAACCCCCTATGTCGAGACCGTACCTATGGACCGTATCGAATTGGGCACCGAAACCTTGTTCGACGAAGACGACACCGAAATCATCATCACCTTCACCGATCCTGGAGATCGTAACGACTTTTATGTCTTTGATCTGGGGTTCGGTAATTTCACCACCGTTGAAGATCAATTCATTCAGGGACAACAATTTTCATTTTCGTATTTCTACGACCAACAATTCGAACCAGGGCAAGAATTGACGGTCAGCATTTTAGGGGCCGACTTGAACTTTTACAACTACATGAACCAGCTGATCGAACAATCGGAAGACACTTTTGGGGTATTCGAAACACCTGCCGGCACTGTTCGGGGCAACATCTTCGATGTGACCGAATTGGATAATATCGACTTTTTCGACAATGTATTGATCCCCGATGAATTCGCCCTTGGGTATTTTGCCGTGGTGCAAGAATACACCCAGACCATCACGGTTGAATAATCACAACAGCAGATATAGGAACAGGATCATGCCAATGCCGACCAATCCTTGAAACAAAGTTGCCAAACTGTGTCCTTTCAAGGCGGTTTTCACATCCATCCCTGAAAACTGTGATACGACCCAAAAGTAGCTGTCGTTGATATGTGATACGGTCATCGCCCCGGCACCAATAGCCAAAACGGTTAGGGCAACCTCAACGGTATCGGTCAACGAGAAGGCGGTCAACAAAGGTGCGAAAATCGCAGCTGTGGTAATTATGGCGACCGTTGACGACCCTTGTGCCGTTTTCAATAAGGCGGCAATCGCAAAGGCAATCAAGAGTCCGCTGATCCCGGTGCCCGATTCCAACGCCAACAATCCGGCCAAATCGATCGTTCGTAAGATGGCTCCGAAAGCCCCACCAGCCCCGGTGATCAAAATGATCAATCCGGCTTGCTTCAAAGCTAAGGGAACCCACGTTTTTTTGGAATCATCGACTATCTTCCTCCCTAAAAGAAAAGCAAATAACACCCCGACCAACAAGGCGATTATCGGGTTGCCGAGAAAGTCGATCGCCTTAAAAAAAGCTTCTTGTCCGAAGGGATGGGTCGGGTAGTTCGCGATGGACTTCAAGGCAATCAACACCACAGGGCTTAATAGCGGCAAAAAAGCATGAAAAGCAGTTGGTTTTGGGCTTTGGGGCTGTTCAAGAACATCCTGTTCCGGGACTTCGGAGTCGGATTTCAGTGATTTCCCAACAAGTCGTGCCCAAATATACCCGGTCAATGAAACGGGTAAGGATACGGCCAACCCCAAGAGCAAGACCGTCCCCAAATCGGCATCTAGCATGGCGGCGGCGGCCAAAGGACCCGGTGTGGGCGGAACGAACACATGGGCGGCATAGAGGCCCGTCGCCAAAGAAACCGCAAAAACCAGCATGGGCAATCCGGTTTTCTTGCTGAGGGCTTTGTTCAACGAAGACAGTATAATGAAACCTGAATCACAAAAGACCGGTATCGATATCACATACCCGGCTAAATTCAAAGCCAATGGGGAGCGTTTGAGACCGATAGCCTTTAAAAAAACATTGGCCAGTACCGTGGTGGCCCCACTTTTTTCAAGATAGGTACCGATCACTGTACCGAATGCGATCACCAATCCGATTCCGGATAAGGTCTTTCCAAAGCCTTCGGTCATGGCCTTGATGATGGACTCGGGCGACATTCCCAAAAAAAAGCCGGTCAATAAGGCCGTCAGGGTCAATGAAAAAACGGGATGCATTTTGAACCGTATGGTGGTAAAAATGATAAAGGCGATGGCCCCGAACAAAACGATCAATTCCATGTTTTCGATTTAAAATGGGTTTTCAAAGCGGTTCTCAATAAGGGTTCGGCCCGTTCCATATTATAGGCTACTGATTCATTGGGGTCGGCGATGACCACGAGTTCATCCAACCCTAATTTTTGTCGCTCGGCCTCGGTTAAATCGGCCATGCCGCATATTCCCAAGGTCGGTATCCCATGTTTTTTGGCCAATCCTATGACGCCGCTGATCAACTTTCCATGTAAGGTCTGGCCATCGATTTTCCCTTCCCCGGTCAAGATCAAATCCACAGGATGGGATTCCAAATAGGACGCGATTCCTGAAAGCTGTAAAAGAAAGTCGATGCCACTGACATAGGTCGCTCCGCAAAATACCTTCAGGCCATAGCCCGTTCCTCCGGCCGAACCCGAACCCGGTGTTTGCGCTTCATCGCGCTGTAAGTCCCCCTTTACGGTTTCCGCTAAATGCCGCAACCCTTGATCAAGAAGTTTGACCTGTTCCGAATCCGCTCCTTTTTGTGGGGCGTAGACAAAAGCGGCACCATCAGGACCATACAACGGATTGTTGACATCGTTAATGGCAAAAAAGGAAACCCCTTCCAAGTCCGATTGCCCTGCAATCGTAGCAATGGCCTCCAAATTCGCTCCGATCGGTGCTAAAGTTTCACCGGATTCGTCCATAAATCGATAGCCAAGGGCTTGGGCGATCCCGATTGCCCCATCGTTGGTCGCACTGCCTCCAATACCCAAATAAATGGATTTGGCACCCATAGCGATCGCATGCCGTATTTGAAGACCCACACCGTAGGTCGACGTATGCATCGGGTTTCGCTCGCTAGGATCCAATAGCACCAAACCGGCCGTCGTTGCCAATTCAACATAGGCGGTCCGTTGTGTCGAATCATACAGAAACGGAGCTTGGATCGGTCGCATCAAGCCATCGACGGTATCGACCATCACTTCATTCGTCTTCGAATACTGGGCGACCGAGGACAAAAATCCATCGCCACCATCAGAAAGGAGGGCAGCCTTGATACCTACCCCAGGGTACAACTCCCGTAAGGTCTCCGAACAGATCTCGATTACCTGTTCGGCCGTCAAGGACCCCTTGAATTTATCCGGTACGACAACGATATTCATCCTTTGGTTTTTATCCATAAAATTCCGAACGGGGGCAATTGCCATGTAGCTTCATCCATTTTCTTTCCGGTCAATAGGTCAACCGCGTCAGGCGCGAAAGCCTTAAGATCCACTGCGGCATCCGAAAAATTGTGCAGGCCAAAAAAGGATTCGCTTTGCTGTTTACGGGTGATGACGAACACCGATCCAATACGCTTATAGCCTGCCTGACCATAAGGATTGAACAGCGGTTCGGAGGTACGTACTTCGAGCAAGGCCATATAGGCCCGATACACCTTGGCCCGGAACGAATCCGGATTCGATAGTGCCGCGTGAAGTTCCCCGGCATCCAACTTGGAACGGTTGATCCTTCGATTGATTCCGGAAGAGAGCGCAGCCGCACGATCATTTTCCGAGCCGAATATGGAGTGGTAATAAATTCCAGGGACCCCCGGCATGCATAATAGTACCGATTGGGTCAGTAAAAAGCGGTCGATCCGTTCCGCATCCGGTCGTTCGGGGTGGGTGAGCAAATCCATATAATTGCAATTCAACTCATAGGGCGATTTGGTACCGTCGCCATTGTCTTTGTACGAAACGAACCCACCATGGGCAATAGCGGTATCGGCCAGGGCCTCGATTTGATCCGTGGCAATGATACCCTGTAAAGGCCTGACCCCTACCCCATCATGGCTTGCGGTAAAATTGAAAAAACAAGTTCCCCCTTGAAGTTCCAGTGTTCCGGCCCAATCGGTCAATTCAGCAACATCTTGGGTGCGAAGCGAATGGGCCAACAAAGGAGGTAAGGTGAAATTATAGACCATATGGGCCTCGTTCGTTCCGTTTCCGAAATAGCTGATGTTTTCCTCATGGGGTACATTGGTCTCGGTGATCAATACGATTTGCTTGCCCATATCCTCGATGACCTTTCGATAGACTTGGATCACTTCATGGGTCTGGTCGAGATGGATACAAGGGGTCCCCAATTCCTTCCAAAGGAAGGCAATCGCATCCAATCGTACGTATCGCGCCCCTTTGCTGGCATAATACAAGAGAATGTCGAGCACCTGTAGAAGTACTTTCGGACTGCGGTAGTTCAAGTCGACCTGATCTTCGCTGAACGTGGTCCAAACCGAAACAGGAGTGCCTTCTTTTTCGAAAACATGCAAGAGCGGTAAAGCACGTGGCCGGACCACTGCCGAATAATCCATACTAGGGTCGGCTTCGATAAAATAGTCACTGAAACGCGGATCCCCATTTAAAAAACCTTGAAACCACTTTGATTCTTTAGACATATGGTTCACGACCGCATCGAACATGAGGTCACGATCTTTTGCCAAGTCTTCGATATGCCCCCAATCGCCCAATTCCGGGTTGATCTGGTAATAATCGATGACACTGAAACCATCATCCGATGAGTACGGAAAACATGGCAGTAGATGGATGGCACTTAAAGGTTGCAGATAAGCGTCAGCTACTTCCCGCAAGGTGACCAAAGGTGCTTGACCAGCGCGAATGAAACTATCACCATAGGTAATCAGGATGCTATCGGTATGATCTAGGGGCCGTTCGTTTTGATGGCCATCATAGCTATTCTTCAAGGCCGAAATTCCGGCCATCACTTCATCGACCGCATCGGGATAAAGTCGTTCAATTAAATGCCGCATATGCTGTACTTATGCTAAAATGTTTTTTAAGGATAATGCGATCAACACGATGATCACGAAATAAGCCAAGAGCAGGATCAATTCTTTTTTCGCCACATAGTACTCGACCGCAATTCCCTTTTTGGCCGTTCTAGGAATCAAACGGCTTATCGAATACGCCACGAGCATGGTTACCACACAACCGATGGCATTCCACCAGAACCAGAATACCTCGGGCACGTATAACCAAAGGTACATGTTGAGGAGTACGCCGATGACGATTCCGATGTTGGCGCCCAGGGCATGGGTGCGTTTCGTCAACAAGGCTAAAATAAAGGCCGCTAATATCGGACCATAAAAAATGGAACTCACCTTATTGATCACCTCGATGACGGTTCCTTCAATGTTACCGGCGAAAAAGGCGAAAAACAGGCAAACCAAGCCCCAGAATACCGAGAGCAAACGCGAATACCTAACATATTGGTCGTCTGAAAGATCCCCTTTGAACCGCTTCACGAAATCTTCAATGGTAACCGCTGACAAGGAGTTTACCGTTGAGCTCAAAGAGGACATGGCCGCTGACATGATAGCGACCAAAAGAATCCCGATGACCCCGTTGGGTAAATATTTTATGATAAAGACCGGCACCATCAGGTCGGCTTTTTTTCCTTCCAAACTATCGATATTGGCTGCATACACTTCTGCGATTTGGTCTTGAAAACCGAGATCGGTCATCAACAAAGTCCCCAACACCAAGCCCATGATACAATAGGTCAAGGTGACCGGAAACCGGAACAAGCCGTTCGCCAAGAGCAAGTTTTTAATGGTGGGCAGCCCTTTGGCCGAAAGCATCCGTTGGGTTTGGGTCTGATCGGTACCATAATACGAGGCATAGAGGAAAAAACCACCGATGACCATGGGCCAAAATCCGAATTCATCGTTCTTATCGGCATTGTCGAAGCCCCATTTCGAGAAATCGACGGCTGTCAAACGATCCGTATCGACCTGGGTCAGAAAATTATCGAATCCACCCAATTCGCTAATGCCAAATGCCAAACAGATGACAATCCCCAAAAACAAAATCAACATTTGGATCACATCACCCCAAATCACGGCTTTCATTCCCCCTTGAAAGGAATAGACCAGGGTAATGGCCCCGATGAGTAAGACCGATACCCAAAATTCGATACCCGTGGTGGCTTGCAAGATCAACGCCATGGTATAGACCATGACCCCGGTCGCCACGGAACGGCTAATCTGAAAAACAAAACTGATCAACAGCCGCGAAGATGCATCGAATCGCCGTTCGAGGTATTCATAAACACTGACGATGCCCGCTTTGTACAAGGATGGAATCAGGGCGATCAATAAAAATGCCATGGCCAAAGGTACCCCGAACTCGTAGGTCAGCCATTGCAGACCACCTCCTTCTTTGATACCGACGAAGGCCGGGGCCGAAATAAAGCTGATGGCCGACAATTGGGTCGCCATGGTCGAAAGGCTGAGGGGAATCCATCCCATGCTTCGTCCACCCAAGAAATAATCGCCTGAATTCTTGTTTTCCTTGAAGAGATAACCCAGTCCGAGAAATCCCAATAAGTAAACGACGATAATGGTATAATCAAGCCAATTCATGGAGAGCGGTTCAGTTGGTTGCAGTGAAGAAGAAAATTAGGGATAATTCTCGAATGGCGCAATTTCAAATGGGGATACCACAGCAATCTACCGTATTGTGTACTTTTGAACAAACTTGCAGCATGCGCAGAACCGACAAGGATTTATTGGTCAAGGGCATCCGCTCCTTCATGATGACGGCCCTAACGATGTTCCTCGCACCGATTTTGATCTATCAAGCCTTCAAAAATCAAGAGAACCTCTTGTTCTGGCCCGTATTGATCGTCGGTTTGGTATTGGCCGGTCTGGCCATTTATTTGGGGTTTCGATCGCTTCGTATTGTTATGGAAGCCGTGTTCGGAAAGAAGGAAAAACGCTGATCATTTGGGATTAGGGGGCTTCTTCCATTTGTTACTCAGTGAAGCATAATCGTAATCCAAAACAGATCGTTGTCGCGCCAAACGCCCTGAGGCGAAGGCCCGTTGTAAAATATCTTCCATGAGGTAGTCTTCATGCACCTCGGTTGGGATGAACTCGCGTTTCAAATTGATCTTGAACGCTTTGGCCGTAGTCTGATACCAGAAGGCGCGCCAACCGCTACGTAAGTTTTTTACCAAATCGAAAGCTGTCGACCCAGTCTGTCGGTGGATGAGTTTTACCAAGATCTGCCCTTCGGTGCGCGTGAGTTTTTTCAGTTCTTCGGCGAATTCACCCTCGATATATTTCTGTACTTTTTTCGTGTAGCGTTTCTTGTGGCGTTTTTTGGTGATGTGCTGCAAGCTGTCGTTCAATTCGACCAGCCGTTCAGCGGCCAGCTTGGCATAAGGGTAAACCTTAAGGGTCTTTCGGCGCAGAATGTAATAGCGGAGTTTCTCCTTCCGGTCATCGAATTCCAGTTTGCCGAAGATGTAAACGTCCTCCAAGGCAATGGCTTTGATCCAGGAAGAATCCCCTTCCATCCGAACCAAATAGGCCGAGGTATCGATCGGGATTTCCTTGGTTTGGGCGAACAGCGAGCAAACGAAAAAGAACGGAATGAAAAAAAGATACTTCCCCATAGTGGACATACGACCAAGAATCACACCAAAAGTAACGATATTGCCCCGCGCATATTATTAAATAAACGTGAATATTACTAAGTTTGATGTATAAAACACTTAATGACGTCTATGGCCATCATCAACGAAAAATCACTGGAATTTTTTGAAAAATATTTGAACAATGCCTCCCCCACGGGGTATGAATGGGAAGGACAAAAGATCTGGATGGACTATCTCAAGCCCTATGTTGATGACTTTATCACCGACACCTACGGTACCGCCGTAGCGGTGATCAATCCGGAAGCGGAATACCGTGTGGTCATCGAAGGGCATTCCGATGAAATCTCTTGGTATGTCAACTATATCACAGACAACGGACTTCTCTACGTCATCCGGAACGGGGGTAGCGACCATCAAATCGCCCCGTCGAAATGGGTGAACATCCATACCAAAAAGGGCATCGTGAAGGGCGTGTTCGGATGGCCTGCGATTCATACGCGTAAATCCGGAAAAGAAGAACCTCCGAAGCTCGACAATATCTTTATCGATATCGGCGCCAAAGACAAAGAGGAAGTCGAAAAGATGGGCGTTCACGTAGGCTGCGTAATCACCTATCCGGACGAGTTCCAAATCTTGAACAAGGATAAATTCGTTTGCCGTGCGCTCGATAATCGGGCGGGTGGTTTTATGATCGCCGAAGTAGCTCGACTGTTACATGAAAACGGCAATACACTCCCATTCGGACTGTACATCACCAATTCGGTACAAGAGGAAATCGGTCTACGTGGTGCCGAAATGATCACCCAGACCATCAAGCCCAACGTCGCTATCGTGACCGATGTGACCCACGATACCACGACCCCGATGATCGACAAAAAAGTGCAAGGGGAAGCGGCCATCGGTAAAGGCCCGGTAATTTCCTATGCGCCTGCCGTTCAGCAAAAACTGCGCGAACGGATCATCGAAACCGCCGAAGCCAAAAAGATACCCTTTCAAAGAGCGGCCTCATCCCGATTTACAGGCACTGATACCGACGCCTTTGCCTATAGTAATGGCGGGGTAGCGTCCGCTTTGATCTCTTTGCCGTTGCGGTATATGCACACCACGGTCGAGACCGTACACCGAGAGGATGTTGAGAACGTGATCCGTTTGATCTATGAGACCTTATTGACCATTAAAGCCGGAGAGACCTTCAGCTATTTTGATTGACCGGACGACGTATGGAAGAATACGTTGATATCTTGGATGAAAACGGTCGGCCAACCCAGTCGACCTTACTGAAAAAGGAAGCACATCGCTTGGGACATTTCCACGCCACGGTACATGTTTGGTGTTATTCCAAGTCGGGAAAGATTCTTTTACAACAACGCGGAAAGGACAAAAAGACCTTCCCCCTATTATGGGATGTATCGGTTGCCGGTCATGTCTCGGCTGGGGAATCGATTGAAAAAGCCGCCCTGCGTGAAGTAGCCGAAGAAATCGGGATTCGGATCGAAAGCCCGCAGTTGATCCCTCTGGAAATCCTAAAAACGGAACACCGTCACGCCGCCGATTTCATTGATCGGGAATTCAACCATATGTTCTTGTGTGAAATCGATACCCAAGTGGAACTGACCCCACAGCAAACCGAAGTGGAAGCATTGCAATGGATGGCTATTCCTGCGTTCGAATCGCATATCGAAAACAACAGCCTTGACCTGGTACCGGATTCGGAAGGTCGTTATCAAATGATCATCAGTGCCATTAAAAAGCGCTTAGAACTCCCATGAGCTGAAGCGTTCGATATCTATTGGATGGGTTACTTGTTGCCCGTCGGCCATATTCTTCACAATGAACTCGCCCTTGGCCAATTCCTCCTTCCCTAAGAACAACACGATCGGAATGCCTCTTTTATGGGCATACTTCAATTGTTTCTGTACCTTGGTGGCCGCTGGATACATATCGGCCCGGATACCTTCCTTTCTGATCCTGCCGAGAAGTTTAAAGGCTTCTTTACCCTCTTCGCCGCCGAAATTCAAGATCAATACATCGACTTGCCGATTGATAGCCTCAGGAAAAAGATCCAGTTCTTCCAAGACCATATAGATACGGTCCAATCCAAAAGAAATGCCGACCCCACTGACATCCTTTAAACCAAAAATTCCGGTCAGGTCATCGTAACGACCTCCCCCACCGATCGATCCGATGGCCACAGACTCAGGGGCCGCGACCTCAACGATGGCACCAGTGTAATAATTCAATCCACGCGCAAGGGTAACATCGATCTGCAGCCGACTCGCCAAAAGCTCAGTATGCTCGATGAAATCCACGATTTCCTCCAATTCGCCAACCCCTTGCATTCCGATGTCCGAATCGGCCAAAAGGGTCTTGAGGCGTTGCAGTTGCTCAGTAGAACTACCCGTCATCGAAAATAAGGGCTCCGCCTTTGTGATCGCATGGTCGCTAAGGCCCTTGGCACGCATTTCGGCCTTGACTTTTTCTTCGCCGATCTTGTCCAGTTTATCAAGGGCTACGGTAAAATCGACCAAGAGATGCTTGGCGCCGATCACTTCGGCAATACCCGAAAGGATCTTCCTATTGTTCAACTTGATGGTCACCCCTTGCAAGCCCAATTGGCTAAACACCGCATCGTACAATTGTATGAACTCCACTTCTTGCAAGATGGAATTCGCCCCGACCACGTCGGCATCGCATTGGTAAAATTCACGGAAACGACCCTTTTGGGGTCGGTCGGCCCGCCATACGGGTTGTATTTGGTAGCGTTTGAACGGGAAATCGATCTCATTTTGGTGCATGACCACATAGCGTGCAAAAGGAACGGTCAAATCATATCGAAGGGCTTTCTCAGAAATCTTGGGTGCCAAAGAAGCCGAGTTTTTTGAACTGTAGGTAATGTCGTCTACCTTCGAAATGAAATCCCCTGAATTCAAGATCTTGAAGATCAAACGATCCCCTTCTTCCCCATACTTTCCCAATAAGGTCTCCGAATTTTCGAAACTCGGGGTTTCGATCGGCTGAAACCCGAACAGTTCGAACTGTCTTTTAATGGTGTTGATGATGTGGTTGCGTTTGGCAACGGTAGCAGGATTAAAATCCCTGGTCCCTTTGGGTATGCTTGGTTTTTGCGGCATGGAATCGTATTTAGGGTAGGCAGGCCTTGGGGGCCCTTACCCTGGAATTTGCACAAATATCACACTTTCACCTCAGTTTTCAATGATCTGGTCAAACCATTGGTACAATTCGCCTTTGGTAATCACACCACCCTGTTGGATCAGATCGAACTTGTCTTTGTTCTTATCCGCACTGTAACTTTTGGCGGCGGTGAGGTATTCGACAAAGTCGGATTGGAAATTGCGTTTGAACCACCCAAATCCTTCAGCCGTGCGTAAATCGATATGCGGATTGAGCACCTTTACTGAAATCAGTTTCATTTCCTTTTCGTTCAGCTCGAAGAGATGCATGTGTCGTTCGGAAACGTTTTCGAGGTATTTGACCTTCGAAAGCACTCCTTCCCAAATCAAATCGCTGAATACATCCAACTCCTGTTCGGCCACTGCGGGGGTATCCGACTTGATTTTCTGCCATTCTTCGGCCGTAATGGATTGGGTCGCCAAAAAGTTGATGAACTCTTGGTGTAGCTCCTCTAGCTGCTCTTTGCTCAGTCGTGTGTACTTCATAGGATAATAGAAAACCCCGGCCAAAGGCCAGGGTTTGAATTTTGGTTTTGGTTCTTTTAATCAAATATGTAACGTACCCCAACTTGTGCTTGCCATCTTGAACGCAAACGCGTATCGGCCGAGAAGGTGTTGGTACGATCAGGATTGAAGGTAAAGGTCGGTGTATTCGTATCATCGACGGTTACCCCGAGCAGCTGATCGAAATCTTGTTGTTCAACAACGCCCCAATTGGAGTTGATCAAATTGCCGAAGTTCAAGATATCCAAGCTCAACTGAAAACGGTTGCCCTCGTTGATCTTAATGTCTTGCAAGACCTTAATGTCCCAACGACCACGCCAAGGCGCCAAGGCGCCATAGCGCTCCGCATACTGGCCTCTGCGACCACTCAAGTAGTCGTCTTGTTGGATGAAGGCTTCAAAAGCTTCGGCTTGTCCGGTACCGCTGAAATTCATCTGTTGGAGCTCACTTGAGGTCGGAATGTAGATCAAATCGTTGATGGCAGAACCATCATTGTTGATGTCGCCACCATAGATGTAATTGAAACGACCGCTTTGCGCATATTCGAAAAAGGTAGAAACGGTTGTTCCTGTCTTAAACGCTTTGGACACGATACCGATGATCCTGTGTTTGTCACCGTATCTCGAAAAGGCCAAAACATCGGTATTCGCATTGCCTACAATGGCATTGCCTGCAAAGGCATCGCCGGTAATCTCCGCGTCGATGGAGTTCACCTCACGGGCATCGAGATAGTTATAGGCCAACTGCGTATACAGGCCATCTTCGAACGTCTTTTGCAACTTCAAGGTGGCATTCCAAATTCGGCCTTGATCGGAATTGGTAAACACATAGGCGTTGGTAGGCCCTCCGAACAATTGCGATTTATCTTCATTGGCATAGATGGCGCGGTTATCCGGTCCGTTCAAGGTTAACGATGGTGCACCCAAGCCCCAATTTTGTACATGAGCGGCATTGATGTCTTTGGTATAGGCCAAATCAGCGGTTAGGATGATTCCGTTTTCAAAACGTTTATCAAGTCCCACATTGGTTCGCCATACCTGCGGCCATTGGAAATCGGGATCGACGACTTGATAGAAAAAGAAGTCGGTGCCTTGTACTTGGTTGCCCAACCAAACGAACGGGAACCTTCCGGTGAATACCCCGGATCCCCCGCGTATCTGTAAGGTTTGATCGCCTTTCACATCCCAGTTGAAACCTACCCTTGGTGAAATCAACCAATCGTTGGTGGGTAACTGCTCCGAATCGATGGTGATCTGTTCGTTGGTATCCGGATCGAAATAGGCGATGTCAGGTGCATAGGTACCCCCTTCTGCCAAGGTTCCTCCTTTACGGTCGATGTTCTCACCGACCAAATCAGCCGTATTGAAATACAACGGACGATCGAATCGGACCCCATAGGTCAATTTGAAATTGTCGGTCGCATCCCACTGATCCTGCAAATAAAACGAAAGCTGCCCTACGTTGGTTTCGGCCAAAGACCATCCGCCCGGCGTACCATCAGGAAACTGGTTGTTGTTGTTCGCCGTAGCGATAGCGGCATCGAATTGGGCTTGATAATCGGCCACCAAGGCGGCTTCACCCGCAGCATCGAGGTTCCTAAAGTCAGTAATGGATCCCGTTGGGAAGAAAACCCCTCTAGCACCATAAAACCCAAGGTTGAACGAATTGTCGAATTCAAACTTCTCATAGGAGAAGCCCACGGTTACCGTATGATCCCCAACAAAGAAATTCAGGTTATCGGTCACTTGAAAGACTTTTTGGTCCAAGCGGTTGTTTATCGAAAATGGTTCATGGCCCGCGATGATATAATTCGAGCTACCGGTATCATCCAACAAGGTGATACTCGGCGCCGGGGTGGAAAACGGATTCCTAAAATCGTCGAAATGGGTGTATCCGACTTGCAGTTTATTCGTTGCATCATTACCCAAGGTACTGTTCAATTCGAGCTGTACGGATTGGATGTTGTTATTGATTTCGTATCCGGCATTCTCAAACTGTAAGGTCTGTGTACTCGGCCCCCTGAAGGTGATGGCATTTCTGTTGGCAGGCAAACCGCGTGACGCGTTCAAGAAATTGTAAATGACCGCCAAACGGTTGTTCTCATTGATGTTCCAATCCAATTTCAATATCCCTTTAGTGGATTCTTGATCGAAATTGAAGCCGGTAATTGCCCCGGGATCATAGAAAATATCGTTGCCTTGGCCGTCTTGACCGATCACCACTTGACGAAGGATGTTGTCGACCAACAACATGTCGGATTGGGTGACCCTTGAAGTACTGATCCCATTGGTACCCGTTCCCCCTGGAACGAATCCATCGGTACCCAAAGAGGTCAACTCATCGCGCTCGAAATTGGCGAAGAAGAAAAGCTTGTTTTTGACGATAGGTCCACCCACACTCACACCGTATTGGGTTTGCTCCAATCCGGTCTTGATGACGTCATCACCATTGATCTTTCCTCCGGTCAGGTCATCGTTTCTAAAGAACCCATACACCGTGGCATAGAAATCATTGGTACCACTTTTCGTGACCGCATTGACCGAGGCTCCGGTAAAACCGGATTGGGTTACGTCATAGGGTGCCGTGGTCACCGCGATTTGATCGATGGCATCCAAGGAAATCGGCTGGGCGTTGGCCTGGCCACCTGGCGTTGCCGCATCCAATCCAAAAGGGTTGTTGAAAATGGCGCCGTCCAAAGAAAAGTTGTTGTATTGATCGTTTCGACCACCGAAGGAAAGTCCCGATGCCCCTGAAGAAGCGGCGGGCTCTAATCGGATAAAATCACTGGCCGATCTTGAAATCGTCGGCAAACGTTGCAAATCACGACGGCTCACGCTGGTTTCGGCTCCCGTTCTATCGCTGCCAAAGGTTCCTGACTGGTCCGATACGAGCACTACTTCATCCAATTGCTGGCTATCAGGTACCATGCTGACGGAATAGGTAAAGGTCTTACCCAAAGACAGGAAGATGTCGTTTCGGACATCGCTTTTGAAACCTACGTAAGAAATGGTCACCTCGTAAGGGCCACCGACCCTAAGGTTCAACAGGTTGAATCGCCCTGTTTCGTTCGTGATGGCGCCGAATCGCGTCCCGGTCGGGGTATGCACGGCGACTACATTGGCGCCGAACAAAGGCGCCCCTTGATCATCAACGACCGAGCCCTTGATGTTCGATGTGGTAACCTGGGCCATTGCAGTGGTAGCAACCACCAATAGTCCGATTACCGTAAAGAGTAATTTTTTGATCATGTTGTGTTCAATTAAGTTCGTTTGAAGTACGAACTAAAATAGCACAAAAAAAGAGCTATGCACGCATAGCTCTTTACAAGTTATTAACGAAAAAGTAGTATTTATTTCGCTTCAGCGATCACTTCAAATGGAAGATCGACAATCACCTCGCGGTGCAATCGTACTTTCGCATTGTAAGGACCGACCCTTTTGACGGTTCCCCCTTGGATGTTGATGAATTTTCGATCGATATCCTGACCGGCTTTGGCAATAGCCTCAGCCAAATCGATGTTCGAAACCGAACCGAACAATTTATCTCCTACACCCGCTTTAGCGGCGATCTTGATCTGCATTTCCTTCAAGCTCTCGGCTACCTTTTGGGCATCCTCGATAATCTGCTTCTCTTTGTGGGCGCGTTGTCTCAAATTCTCGGCCAAGACCTTTTTCGCAGCTGGGGTAGCCAACGCGGCCAACCCTTGTGGAATAAGGTAGTTTCTTCCGTAACCGTTCTTAACGGTAACGATATCGTCTTTGAAGCCTAAATCCTGTACGTCTGATTTTAATATAAGTTCCATGCTCCTTCTTTTTTTATTTCAACATATCACCAACGTATGGCATCAAAGCCAAATGACGTGCCCGCTTTACGGCTTGGGCCACTTTTCTTTGATACTTTAATGAAGTACCCGTCAATCGACGTGGCAACAACTTGCCTTGCTCGTTGACCAACTTCATCAAAAAGTCTGGATCCTTATAATCGATATACTTGATACCTGATTTCTTGAACCTGCAATATTTCTTTTGCTTATTGGTTTCGATGTTCAAGGGGGTCAAGTACCTGATTTCCCCATCTTTCTTAGCTTTCGCCTGTTGTTCTATAGATGACATGTCTTACGCTTTTGTTTTTAGTTTGGTTCTCCTCTTCTCTGCCCAAGCAATGGCATGCTTGTCAAGCTTTACGGTCAAAAACCGCATAATGCGTTCATCTCTTCTGAATTCAAGCTCGTAAGGGCCGATAGCCTCTCCTGGAGCGGTGAATTCGAACAAGTGGTAAAAGCCACTTTTCTTGTTTTGGATCGGGTAGGCCAATTTCTTAAGCCCCCAATCTTCTTTGGATACCATTTTGGCACCATTCTTAATTAAGAAATTTTCAAATTTCTTAACTGTTTCCTCTATCTGGGTATCAGATAGAACGGGATTCAAAATGAAAACAGTTTCGTAATGGTTCATATAACTAATTTTTAAAGGAGCGCAAAAGTAAACAATAAACAGACCACCCACAAGAATTTTGTGAAATGTTCGTTATTCCTTTAATAAGTTATTAACAAGAAAAACCAAAACAAACGCTACATCGTACATATTACCGAATACACAACACAATAGGCCATGTTTACATCTTTTGTTGCGCTTTACCGAGTATTTTATGTAATTTGCCGATGATTTAACCCCACAAATCACCCCTATCTATGAAACTTAAAAGTATAATTGTTGACGACTCGTCCATGCAGCGAATGGCGGTGGCCAAGTTGGTCAACAATCACCCACATCTTGCCCTGGTCGCTGAGTACAGCAACGCGATTGAAGCGAAGAACGGCTTGAAGAACCACGAAGTCGATTTGATCTTCCTTGACGTCGAAATGCCTATTATTAGTGGCTTTGACCTTTTGGAGGCGCTTGAAAACCCACCACAGGTCATCTTGATTACCGGGAAACCTGATTATGCCCTAAAGGCCTTCGATTACGATGTTACCGATTACCTTCACAAACCGATTACCTTGGCCCGTTTCGAGGCATCGGTCAAAAGGGCGGTAGCCAAATACGAGCAAATGCATCGTGTCGATGAGGATGAAGAGCACATCTTTGTGAAGAGTAACCTTAAAAAACGTAAGGTTATCCTTAATGATATCAAATGGGTAGAAGCCTTGGGTGACTACATCAAATTGGTGACCGACGAAGCCAACATCGTCATCTTATCAACCATGAAATCATTCGAAAAGCAATTGCCTGCCGAAAAGTTCTTGCGGATCCACAAATCCTACATCGTGAATCTCGAGAAGATCGAAAAGTTCAACAGTAAAAATGTTGAAGTAGCCGGTAGACAAATTCCTTTAAGTAGAAACAAGAAGACGGAACTGGCCGAAGCATTGGCCAACGTCTAATCAGATATGGTCTACGTTGTAGACCAACTTGATACTCCGATATTTCGAAATGGCATGAAAAGAAGCTTGAATTCTTTTGATGCCATTTTTTAGTTGTTTCTGTGACAACCGCTGATCGAATTTGATCAGGATGTTTTTCAAGTACTCGTTTCGGATCTTTCCAATGACGGGCTGCTCCGGTCCCAAAACCGTGATGCCCCTGATATTGCGCAAGGAAGCGGAAAACCAATCGGAAGCCTCATTCAAACCGTTGAAGTCCCTTGACTTCAGCGTTATCTTGATGATCTTGCAATTCGGTGGATACCGATACTGTTCCCGTTCATATACTTGCTCTGCATACATTTTCGCATACGAATTGGTCGTCACCTGTTGTAAGATCTGGTGAAACGGATTGTACGTCTGGATGAGGACCTTTCCCCGTTTCTTGGTCCTACCGGCGCGGCCGGCTACTTGGGTCAGCAATTGAAAACTTCGTTCGTGGGCCCGATAGTCAGGGAAATTCAACAAGGTGTCGGCGTTCATGATCCCGACCAAACCGACATTCCGGAAATCAAGTCCCTTGGTTATCATTTGGGTACCCACCAAAATATCGATCTCATGCTGCTCGAAACGCTCAATGATCCGTTCATAAGCATATTTACCACGTGTGGTATCCAGATCCATTCGTGCCACAGTATGATCGGGCAACAATTGTCGCAACTCCTCCTCCACCTGTTCGGTGCCGAAGCCTTTTTGATCTAAGGTACTGTTGCCGCATGCTTGACAGCTCTGTTGCACGGCCATGTGATAACCACAGTAATGGCAGCGTAATTGGTTGCGGTATTTGTGATAGGTCAAACTGACATCACAATTCGGACATTGGGCGACATGGCCACAGGTGGTGCACTCGATTACGGGTGAAAATCCCCTACGGTTTTGAAACAGGATGATCTGTTCACCATCTTCCAAACTATCTTGTATGGCTTCGAACAAGGTATCCGAAAAGTGCCCTTTCATTCGTTTTTTGCGACTGGCTTCTTTGATATCGACTAATTGGATATCGGGCAACAGCACCTCTCCATAGCGCTTATCAATAGTCGCTAAACCGTATTTTCCACTGAGGGCATTCTTATAGGTCTCGATGCTTGGCGTAGCCGAACCCAACAAGCAATCGGCCTTGTGCATGGTTGCCAAAACAATGGCCGCATCCCTACCATGATAGCGGGGCGCCGGATCGAATTGCTTGAAGGAACTTTCGTGTTCCTCATCGACAATGACCAGACCCAAATTGGAAAATGGAAGAAAAAGGGCGGATCGGGCCCCCAAAACGATTTGGGCCTTATCGGTCTGGGCCAGCACATTGTTCCAGACCTCGACCCGTTCGTTAAGACTGTATTTCGAATGGTAGACCGCCACTTGGTTGCCAAAATAGGATTGCAAACGATGGATCAACTGAGCGGTCAGGGCGATCTCGGGCAACAAATACAAGGCTTGTTGTCCTTTGGCCAAGGTTTCCGCGATTTTTTTGATATAGATTTCGGTCTTTCCCGATGCGGTCACCCCATGCAATAAACATACTTTGCCTGCAGCAAAACTACTGGTAATAGCAGCGTAAGCTGCTTCTTGATCCGAATTGAGTACGATATCTTCCGGTTTCCTGGAGTTGTTTCCAAATGCAATGCGATCGATCTGGCGCACCTCGACCTGCAAGATTTCCTTATCGATCAGGGCCTTGACGGCACTTTTCGAAATACCTGGTCTTTTTTCAAAATCGAGAAGCTTGATGGGTTTGGCCTGGCCTGCCTTCAATTGAAAAAGTTGCAGTAGGGCTTCAATCTGCTTGGGTGCCCGGCGAAGGGCTTCGAGTAATGCTTCGAGCCGGGCCTCCTCAACATAGGTATCGGCCAAACTCACGAATTTAACCAGTTTCGGTTTGTATTGGTGTTGCACCGACTCGCGCAACACTACCGCACCCTGCGCGACCAAACCGTTGAGAAGGGGCAAAACCCGCTTTCTTCCGGTAATGGCTATGGCATCGTCGACACTAAGGGCCTTTTGATGCCGTAAAGCCTCCAAGATCAAAAACTCCTCATCACTTAATACGGTTTCGTCAATCCCGTCCCATTCCCCAGCCAATATCGTTGTGGAACTTTCCAACAGCAAGGAACCCGGAAGTGCGGTTCGCAGCACTTCGCCCAATGTACACATGTAGTATTGCGCCATCCATTGCCAATGCTCGAATTGAACTTGGTGGACCAAGGGGGCGGTATCCAAAATTTGATCGATTTCCTTGGCTTCATAGGCCGAAGGGGCGTTTTGATGGATGTTAAGTGCTAGTGCCGTATAGAGCTTTCTTTTTCCGAAGGGTACGGCCACGCGCATGCCTGGACGCAATTGCGCCGCTTGGTCTTCAGAGAGCTTGTATGTAAACAGCCGCTCTAAAGGAATCGGTAAGACCACATCCAAAAAAAACTGCATCCGCTTTACTGTTCTTCGACCCGCAACCACGTCTGGGTGCGGTACAAGAAGGCCAAATAGCCCCTGACCTTCAATTTATCGGAATCGTCGGGATCCAACCAGACCTTACCACGAAAGGTCATGCCTTGTTCGGGGTCGAACAAGCGTTTGCCTTTAAAGACCCCTTTGCCATCGCCCTTAAAGCCGTCGATGATCTTCATGCCCAAAACCGGTTTGTCTTTGAGGTCGCCCTTGCATTTGATACAACGGGCATCTTCCTTCCCTTTCTCCAAGATTTTGATGATCTTGGCAAAGAGGAGGCCATTTTCCATATACAATTGGACTTCGGCCTTGGGTTTCCCATTCCGATCGTCTATGGTGCGCCACATGCCTTCTATCGATTGCGCGAAGCAACAGAGGGGAAGGAAACACAGCAGCAAGAGCTCGAAACTACTTTTCTTCATTGTTCTTATTTCTCAATACACTTTTTTTCAAGGAATTCAAGGTGGCGTTCAATTCAAAACCCAACAATAGGATGTTCGAATTCAGCCAAATGAAAACCATTAATATCAACAAGCCCCCCAAGGCCCCGTACAATTCATTGTATCGGGCGAATTTTTCCACATAAATCCCGAACAGATAGGATGTCACCACGAACAAAAGGGTGGTCATCAAGGCTCCAACCGAAAAAAACCGGACTTTGCGCCCTTCCACCGTTCCAAAATAATACAATATGGCGGTAGTCAAATAAGAAAGTAACATGAAGAACAACACCTTGGTCAGTTGATACCCGATAGTATCTCCACGTTCAATGCTATAACCCAGCGTTTTGCCCAAATATTCACTGGTATATTCGACAATATAAAATTCAAAATAAACGAAAAGTACAGCACCGACGATCAACAAAATCGACAAGATAAGACCCACCATCAGCGCATAGGCATACTGTCGGAAGAAGTTTCTGGTAAGCTCGATATGGTACGAATTCTCAAAGGCACTGAAAATGGCGTTCACCCCATTGGCGACCAAGAAAATAGAGATCAAAAATGCGGATGATAACAGGCCGCCCCGCTTTTGATCTTTGATCTGTTGGTAAATATCACCAAAATAATCGCCAGTGGCCGAAGGCAAAAACGATTCGAGGAACAGCAGAAACTGGATATCGAAATCTTCATTACCCACCCGCACATAGGGAATAAGGAACGGGATCAGGGTCACCAAAAAAATGAGTAGTGGAAACAAGGCCATAAAGAGACTGAAGGCAATGGCCCCTGCCCTACTTGACAAGGCCCCCTGAACGATCCCGACCACATAGATTTCAATAAGATCGTAAACGGATAGGCCTTCAAAACCCGGTAATCTTAATTTTTTCAACAGCTCGACCACCCATCGAACCAGTGGAATCCGCTCCAAACGTTCTTCAATCTCTTTTGACATTCAGACGGCTTTTAGACTTAGATCCAGGTTATGCACCGAATGGGTCAATGCACCTGAAGAGATGTAATCGACCCCACATTCGGCATACGCCCGTAAGGTCTGTTCGTTGATACCCCCTGACGATTCGGTCAGGCATTGATCACCGATCAGTGCCACCGCCTTTCGCGTATCCCCATAATTGAAATTATCCAAAAGGATGCGGTATACCCCGCCTGAATTCAAGATTTCGGCCACTTCATCCAAATCGCGCGCCTCGACGATGATCTTGAGGTCACGCCCGTTGCTTTGAAGGTAGTGTTTGGTCTTCTCGATCGCCTTGGCGATGCCCCCAGCGAAATCGATATGGTTGTCTTTGAGCATGATCATATCATAAAGCGCGAATCGATGGTTTTCACCACCTCCGATCCGAACGGCCCATTTTTCCAACGCCCTGATACCAGGGGTTGTTTTTCGTGTATCTAAAATCTTGGTGTTCGTACCATCAAGTAGATCGGCATAATACCTTGCCTTGGTGGCGATCGCGCTCATACGTTGCATGGCATTCAACACCAAACGTTCGGCTTTTAGGATACTTTGAGAACGGCCACTAACGTAAAAGGCAATATCGCCATGGTCGACGCGTGCACCATCTTCTAGCAACACCTCGATCTCAAGTCCGGGATCTACATAGGCGAATACCTTTTCGGCGAAACCCACCCCTGCTAGAATACCGGTGTCTTTCACCAGAAGCTTGGCCTTTCCTTTTGCCGTTGAAGGAATACAGGCCAAAGAACTATGATCACCATCGCCTACATCTTCCCGAATGGCATTGGCAATGATCAATTCGATTTCATGCTGGAATTGCTGTTCGCTTATCATAAACCCATCGCAGTTTGGGCTAAATTAAGAAATCGTGGGTTAGCGCTACCGGCGATTCGTTAAATTTGGTCCTTTCTAACGATTATGCGAATTACCCTTTTATGCATCGGGGCTACGGACAAGGCCGAATTGAAATCGCTCATCGCTTTTTATGGAAAAAGATTGGGGCATTACGTGAAGTACGACCTTATGGAGCTGCCCGATATCAAAAACACCAAAAGCCTGAGTGAAAACCAACAAAAGGAGAAAGAAGCCGAATTGATCCTGAAGGCCATCGATCCGACCGACCACATTGTTTTGTTGGATGAACACGGCACCTCATATAGTTCGGTCGGTTTCTCAACCTTTCTGCAAAAACATATGAACAGTGGCAAAAAACGTTTGGTGTTCATCATCGGGGGTCCCTACGGGTTTGCTGAGCAGATCGTAGCCCGCGCACAACAGAAACTGAGCCTTTCGGCCATGACCTTCTCGCATCAAATGGTGCGGCTATTCTTCGTTGAACAGCTGTATCGGGCTTTTACGATCCTAAAGAACGAACCCTATCATCATCGGTGATTTCCTCAGAGGGCATCAATTGGTATTTCTCTAAAAAGTCTTCCACTTTTTTGAGAACCATATGATGGGCCATGGCAACGTTTTGATCGTTGTTCTTAATGGCCTTGACCATCTTATCCGAAACCTCGCCGAGCTGATCCAGTTCTTCAGAAATGAATTTATAGATTTCCGCTTGGCGCTCTGGTTTTTTCTCCGCTTTGAGCACATACTGCAAGTCACGGATGTTCTTCATGTGCGACCCGAAGACATGGGATTGGTGCCAGGCGATTTCGGCAAGTTTCTTTTTTTGGTTCATGATACGGCTGATGATCGGATTGACGATGAAAAAGATTTCAAAAAGTACGATCAATACCGAGAAAATCGCCAATTCCATTTCGATGATGCGCATCGCCTTGATGTCCTCCTCCGATTTCTTCTGGAACTGCAAAACAATCATATCCATAATGGCCAAGAACCGATCCGCCCGATAGCGGATATCGGTGAACGAAACACCGTCGATCTGCTGCACATCGCCCAAATTTGAATTGAACCAATCGACATGGGGCTGCAACCGTCGGAAATTGGTCATGATTTCTTCATTCGCCAATGCGGGAATCCCCAAGGATTCACTCCCATTCTGCAGTATGCCGTTCATTTGGTACAGTTTGTTCAAACTAAGTTTCAACTCCGCGAAATCACAATTGTGATAGCGACACGAATACACCTCGTTCAACAAACGTTGGCTGAGCATGCGTTGCCGCCCCGCCAAGTTGACTACCATGGCCGTCGCCCGCTGTTTGCTCAACGAGTATTGTATGATCGATTGGATGGCAATGGTCAAGACGATGATCGAAACGACCAAAAGATAATATGCCCGGAACCCCTTCCTACCGCTTTCGAATTTTCTAATTTTCAATGGTTGCGTTTTTATAAGAATTTACGCACAATTTAAATTGAAAATGCCTTAAAAAACCAAAAATGTTGTGAAAGGCCGCAATATGCGGGTGAAAGCCGGATTGCTGCGAAAAGAACGCTAATAAAGTACCCTGAACTTAATGGTATGTTCCACCTCTCTCAAGGCTTTGACCACTTCTTTATTATACTCCTTATCCAAATCGGATATCACATATCCTACCTCTGGATCGGTCGAAAGGAATTGACCCGTGATGTTCATCTCGTACTTGGCCAGTACTTCATTGATTTTCGCCATGACCCCTGGTACGTTTTTATGGATATGTAAAAAGCGGTGGGCATTGTTTTGTTTCGGTAGGCGGATGTTCGGAAAGTTCACCGCGTCGACGGTATTGCCCGAATTGATGTAATCCATGATCTTATTGGGTACGAAATCAGCGATATCTTGTTGGGCCTCTTGGGTACTGCCCCCGACGTGCGGGGTCAGGATGACGTTTTCGAGCCCTTGTAGTTCGGTCACGAAGTCCCCGTTGCTTCTGGGCTCGGTCGGATAAACGTCAATGGCAGCGCCCCCTAATTTCTTGGTTTTCAAGGCAGCCACCAAGGCTTCGATATCGACCACGAACCCCCGTGAAAGGTTGATCAACATGGCCCCATCGCGCATCTGGGCCAACTCGCGCTCGCCCATAAAATTTTGATTGGCCTTATTGTCATCGATATGAAGGGTTACCACATCACTGACCGATAGCAGGTCTTCGAGCGTATTGCATTTGATGGCGTTACCCAAGGCCAATTGATCGGCAACGTCATAATAATAGACCCGCATTCCGATCGCTTCAGCCAAAACCGAAAGTTGCTTGCCGATATTGCCATAGCCGACGATACCCAAATTCTTCCCTCGGACCTCATTGGAATTCAACGCGGTCTTAAACCATTTTCCGGCATGCATTTCAGCGCTGCGTGTGACCACGTTACGCATCAACATGATGATTTGCCCAATGGCCAATTCGACCACGGACCGGGTATTGCTGTAAGGGGCATTGAAAACGACGACCCCTTTCTTTTTAGCGGCTTCCAAATCGATTTGGGTGGTTCCGATACAAAACGCACCGACGACCAATAACCTGTCAGCAGCCTCCAACACCTTTTGGGTCACTTGGGTTTTCGAGCGGATGCCCAAAACATGCACTCCTTTGATCCGTTCGATCAATTCTTCTTCGGGCAGGCTATGCTTGATCAGTTCGACGGAAAACCCATCGGCCGAAAGGTTCTCAAAAGCATTTACATGCACGTTCTCGAGCAATAAGATCTTGATCCGGTTCTTGGGATAGGATATTTTTCTTGGTAAATCGTTCACGAATAAAAATTCATTCAGGTTAGGTGCCACGTGATCTGCATTGTTCGTGGCTTTTTCACGGTGTACGTTCTCCGTGTAGGCGAAGAACTTATCGGCAATACCGGCTTCGCGCATGACATAATCACTGTAGCCGTCTCCGATGACCTGGACTTCACCTTCCAAATTCAGGTTTTTCAGGCATTCGATCTTCCCGTTGTGGGAAGATAAGACATTGTCTTCATCAAAACCAACGATATTCCCGTCTCCATCAAAGGTGAAGGTATTGGCATAAACCCGATCGGCCGGTATGTTGTAGTCGGCTACAATGGGGTCGATGAATTCCTTGAAACCACAAGAGATAACGTAGATATCCTCTCCGTATTTTCCGAAAAACTCCTTGTTCTCTTCAATCGACTTTGAAATTTTCTGGCGCAGTTCCTCAACAAGGGGTTGTAGGTGGTCTTTGTGTGCTTTGAGCAAGCGGATCCTACGTTCCAACGACTCGGTAAATGAAATATCACCATCGATACCTAGATTGGTGATCCTTTGTATTTCGTCGAGTACCTCCTTTTTTTTAGGATTGTCTTGAAGGGTCATTTCGGCCAATACGTCCAAAGCCTCGACACGGGTCAAGGTACTGTCAAAATCGAAAACGTATTTGCGGGTAGTTGCTACCATTGCTCAAAAAATTTTAAGCCATAAAAGTAAAAATTTATCCTACTGGCGCACTAGATGTTTGAAAAAAAGAACTTGCATGCAGAAGTTGGGCATATTCGTTGAAAAATCAACGGAACATCCTAGTGAAAATTAAGAATCCGATAATTTTAGAACCATCGCCGAACGGCCTTGCAATAGGTTCGATAGGGTTTACCGAAAAGTCGCAATAAAGCTTCCTCTTCCTGCTTGATCTGAAAATGGTTCATGTAGTATACGAAACCTGCCGCTATCAAGGTGTTGAAGGCATTGCCCAATCGCAGTCCCCAAACGATCAACAGCACCAACATTGCCAAATACATGGGGTTACGCGTAAAGCGATAAATACCGGAGGTCACCAAGGTACTGGCTTTTTCGGGGTCTAAGGGATCCGTGGTGGTCTTGTGCCGTGAAAACTGGAACAGGGCCGATGCCATGATCAATAACGCCACCCCCATCAAGAAGAGGGTCAAGGTGCGCCGACCGAAGAAATCGAATTCCCCCACAGGCAATACCCGATCTAAAAGGTACATCAACAGCCCGAACAACACCATGACCAAAGGAGGGATAATACGCAATTTCATCAGCGCTAAAATACTACTTTAGCGATCAATAAAATCCGTGTTCCATGAAATTGGTTTTTGCCACGCACAACCAGAACAAATTCGAAGAAGTCAAGCAGTTGCTCCCGCCGGGCATCGAACTGCAATCGCTCGACCACATCGGTTGTCACGAAGAAATAGCCGAAACTGGGAGCACCCTGGCCGAAAACGCTCGAATCAAGGCCGATCATGTCACCAAACATTACGGTATGGCCTGCTTTTCAGACGACACCGGTTTATTGGTCGACACCCTCGATGGGGCACCCGGGGTGTATTCGGCCCGATATGCAGGACCAGAAAAAAACGCTGGAGCGAACATGGCCAAATTACTTGATGAACTAGAAGGTAAAGCTGATCGGAGTGCTCGTTTCGAAACGGCCATTGCTTTGAATATCCACAACAGGTCGTATCTATTCGTCGGACAGGTACAAGGCCGAATCACCAAAGATAAACACGGAGACCAGGGATTCGGATACGACCCCATATTCATGCCCAACGGGTTCGGCCGCACTTTCGCCGAACTCAGCATGGATGAAAAGAACCGCATCAGCCACCGCGGAAAGGCCATTGAGAAACTGATCGCATTTTTAAGCGAATTGGACCTTGGCCAATGAATTATCGGGCAAAGCTGTGCCAGTCAGTAAAATAGCAGTACCTTTGCCGCCGAATTAAGCCGCCGGTATGGCAGGTGTTGCGCTGTGCAGTCGTTAGGTTGAAATCCTCGCACTCTGTAACACACCTATTTGCGAAAAAACAACCGTAATGACAGCATTTGAAAAATTAGGGCTCCAAGAGTCCCTTTTGTCGGCTATTGCCGATATGGGTTTTGAAACCCCTTCCGAAGTACAGGAAAAAGCCATTCCCATCCTATTGGAAAGTGAAACCGATTTGGTCGCCTTGGCACAGACCGGAACCGGAAAAACAGCCGCCTTCGGCTTTCCGTTGATCCAAAAAATACAGGTCGAAAGCCGCACCACACAAGGGTTGATCCTTTCCCCTACCCGTGAACTGTGTTTGCAGATCACTAATGAGCTACAATCGTATTCGAAATACGAGAAAGGACTGAATGTGGTGGCCATTTATGGTGGGGCAAGCATTACCGAACAGGCGAAACAGATCAAGAAAGGGGCGCAGATCGTCGTGGCCACCCCAGGCCGTATGAAAGACATGATCAAACGGGGCATCGTCGATATCTCGAAAATCGACTACTGCATTCTCGACGAGGCGGATGAGATGCTTAACATGGGCTTCTATGAAGACATCAAGGATATTCTATCGAATACCCCTGAAGAGAAATCGACCTGGTTGTTCTCGGCCACCATGCCGAAGGAAGTAGCAACCATCGCCAAGAAATTCATGTACCAACCCCAAGAAATCACCGTAGGTGCTAAAAATGCGGGGGCGACAACCGTGCAGCATGAATATTATTTGGTCGGAGGCCGGGATCGGTACGCCGCCTTGAAGCGATTGGCCGATGCCAATCCGGGAATTTTCTCCGTGGTGTTCTGCCGTACCAAACGGGATACCCAAAGGGTAGCTGAAAAACTCATCGAAGACGGATACAACGCCGGGGCATTACATGGCGATTTAAGCCAGAACCAGCGTGATTTGGTCATGAACGCCTTCCGAAAAAAGCAAGTGCAGATGTTGGTTGCCACCGATGTGGCGGCCCGGGGTATCGATGTCGATGATATCACCCACGTGATCAATTACCAGCTGCCCGATGAGATTGAAACCTATACCCACCGAAGCGGTCGAACCGGTCGTGCAGGAAAATCAGGGATTTCGATGGTCATCGTTACGCGTAGCGAATTGCGTAAGATCAAGGCCGTCGAAAAGATCATCAAGCAGTCATTCATCGAAAAGAAAATCCCTACCGGCATTGAAATCTGCGAAATACAGCTGTATCACTTGGCCAATAAAATCAAAGACACCGAAGTCAATGATGAAATCGAAGGGTATTTGCCGGCCATTCACGATGTATTGAACGGGGTGGATCGCGAAGAGCTTATCAAGAAAATCGTTTCGGTAGAGTTTACCCGCTTTTTCTCCTATTACAGCAAGACCCGTGATCTCAACCAAAACGAAGAGCGCAAAGAAAGGCGTGAAAAGGGTGACGGCGGCTCACATGAAGCCAGTGACGGATCGGTCCGGTATTTCATCAATGTCGGCGAACGCGATGGTTTTGATTGGATGTCGTTGAAAGACTTTTTAAGGGATGCCCTTGGTTTGGACAAAGACGATATCTACAAAGTAGACACCAAAGACTCGTTCTCCTTTTTCAACACGGATGGGAAACTGACCCCACTGGTCATGGAAACCTTTACGGATTTCAAAGTCGATGGTCGGTTCATCAACGTCGAAGTATCAAAAAATCCGGGACGCAGTGGCGGAAAACGGAAACGCGACCGTTTTCGTGGAGGCCGCAAACAAAAAGGATCTTTCGGCGGTCCTAAAAAAGGCGGTGGATCGCATCGTGGCAAGCGCAACAAGGGCTTCGTTTAGTTAATTGCGTCTTAAAAAGCTGCGCAAACCGGCAGATTTTGTTTGTTTTGTACCTTAGTGTTCAAATTGCTGCATGAAGAAACTTTTACCCCTTGCCTTTTTCTTGGTTTTCGTTCTTGCCAAAGCGCAAGAGGCCAAACTACCCTCACAAGAACTCACGGCGACCGTGGTAAATGCGCAGACCGAATTTCCGTTGGAAAGCGTGCACATCATCAACTTGAACAAGGTCATCGGTGCAATTACCGACCCCAATGGTAAGTTCACCATCAACGCTTCGGTCAATGATACCTTGTACTTGACGTTTTTAGGTTTTAAATCACAAAAAGTACGGGTGACGAACGACATGTTCAAATTCGAGGATACAAAGATCGCCATGACCGAATTGGCCTATGCTTTGGAAGAGGTTATCGTTCGCCCCTATCAACTGACGGGCTATCTTGAAATCGATGTGAAGAACCTTCCGGTCAATAATGCCTATCAATACAGCATCTCTGGTCTGAACAAAAGTTATGAAGCAGGAAACAAAAATCCCAGTGCCGTAACCAAAGTGCTCGGTGCGATACTTAATCCGGCCGATTTGTTGCGCAATCTGTTCGGTAAAAAACCCAAGCAAATGCGCAAGCTCCGTCAAATGAAGGAGGATGATGAAATCCGCAACCTATTGGCTTCCAAGTTCGATCGTGAAACCCTAACGCAATTGCTCCAGATCGAGAAAGTCGATATCGAGGATATCCTGAACAACTGCAGCTATTCCAAGTCCTTTATCCAAAATGCCAACGACCTGCAGATACTCGATGCCATTAGCAGTTGCTACGAGGAGTACAAGGTCTTGAACCGAGGCTAGTCTTTTACCTCCTACCAGTCCAAATAAATTTTAGATTTCGGGAAGCATTTTATAGTTTTAGGCAAATTCCTCAATAATGAAAAAACTACTTATCGCTATGTCGATAGTGTCATTCCTGTTCGGATGTAACAAAGTCAAGAAGGATACCCCCAAAGAAACCGTAGTACAAGAAGACGTATCGCCCATACCTACAGCGCCTTTCGTTTGGGAAGGTGCCAACGTGTACTTTTTATTGACCGATCGGTTCAATAACGGAAAAACGGAAAACGACGTTAATTTCGAGCGCACCGACTCGACCGCGGTCTTACGCGGATTCGAAGGCGGTGACATCTTGGGTATCACCAAAAAAATTGAGGAAGATTACTTTACAAACCTTGGGATCAATGCCATTTGGTTTACCCCTATTGTGGAACAGATCCACGGTGCCACCAATGAAGGCACGGGCAATACGTATGGCTACCATGGTTATTGGGCCAAGGATTGGACGGCCATCGATCCGAACTTCGGCACTAAAAAAGAATTGGAAAACCTGGTCAAAGCCGCCCACGCCAAAGGCATTCGGGTCTTGCTTGATGTGGTACTCAACCACACAGGACCCGTCACCGATATAGACCCGGTCTGGCCTGAAGATTGGGTACGTACCGAACCGGCCTGTGAGTTTACGACCTATAAGAACACCACGGCATGTACCTTGGTCAAAAACCTTCCCGATATCCTCACCGAATCGGATGAGCCTGTAGAATTGCCTGATGCCCTTTTGGCCAAATGGAAAGACGAAGGCCGATTGAGCCAAGAATTGGACGAACTGCAGTTGTTTTTCGAGCGCACCGGCTACCCTAGGGCGCCACGCTTTTACATCATCAAATGGTTGACCGACTACATCAATGATTTCGGGGTTGACGGCTTTCGGTTCGATACCGTGAAGCACGTCAATGAAAATGCTTGGGGCGAATTGCGGAAAGAAGCCGAATACGCCTTTCTAACCTGGAAGAAAAAGAATCCGGACCGGGTGTTGGACGAACTCCCCTTTTATATGGTCGGTGAGGTTTACAACTATGGCATCTCAACCGGTCGCCTTTATGATTTCGGTGACAAAGAGGTCGACTATTACGATAACGGCTTCACCAGCTTGATCAATTTCGAGTTGAAGACCGATGGGGACAAACCCTATGAAGAGATCTTCAAAAAATACAACGGGCTACTGAACACCAAATTGAAAGGCAAAAGTGTCTTGAACTACCTCACTTCGCATGATGATGGGAGTCCGTATGACAAGGAACGCGCCAAGCCCTATCGGGCGGCGAACGTGTTGTTGTTGACCCCTGGAGCATCACAGGTATATTATGGCGACGAGACCTCAAGACCCTTGATCATCGAAGGTACCGAAGGTGACGCTACACTCCGTTCGTTTATGAATTGGGAAGACCTTGATTCTGTCCCTGCCGTGCAGGACATTCACGCGCACTGGCAGAAATTGGGCCGTTTTAGGGCCAACCACCCCGCGGTTGGTGCGGGCAAACACAAACGCCTGGCCAGCAAGCCCTATGTGTTTTCACGTACGTATGTCAACGGTGATTACAAAGACAAAGTCGTTGTGGGACTCGACCTGCCAAAAGGTAAAAAATCACTTTGGGTCAAAGGCTTCTTCGGTGACGGCACGACCCTGTACGATACCTATTCGGATACCCAAGTGGTGGTCAAAAACGGAAAAGTGACCCTAGAGAACGATTACGATATTGCCCTTTTGGAACTTTTAGAGTAGGTCATTGATGCGAATGTAAAGCCATTCGATTGCCTTCGGAATCCAAGAAAACCCCCATGTAGCCGACCGATTCACTGATCATGGTCTTGGGTTTTAGTACTTGGCCGCCGGCCGCTTCGACACGATCCAGTTCTTGCTGTACATCCGAACTCGAAAGGTAGATCAGCACCCCATCCGAACTGCTGGGTTTATACCATTCAGGATGTTGGATCAAAGAACCTGAAGCTCCTGGTTTGCCTTGGGCAAATGGGAACCATCCCATCAAGGTACCATTGAAATCGTGCACCGCGATCTCAAT
Source organism: Flavobacteriaceae bacterium (assembly GCA_013214065.1). Lineage (GTDB taxonomy): Bacteria > Bacteroidota > Bacteroidia > Flavobacteriales > Flavobacteriaceae > Flagellimonas_B > Flagellimonas_B algarum. Next base: position 74,390 of record JABSPK010000006.1, on the reverse strand, counting down.
ATCCAAAACCGTTTCATAGAACTTTTTGGCCCGTTGCATGTCCGTTACCGGAATTTCAAACCAGCTTACGCTATTCATTTCCATACCTCAACTTGATTTAGTTTTCCATTAGGGCCTTCAAGGAATCCAATCCCTCTTCAAAGTCCTTTCCCACCATTTTATCCATACTCATAAAAAGCATCATGATGCTGAACGGAAACTTGTTTTTGCCCGAGAAGCCCCAAGTCACCTTGGTCTGTCCCTCTTCAGGAGCTTCAGTAATGAAATAGCAATCCGATTCCGATTTCCAAGGTTTCAAGAAACGGAGCTCCCCTTCTATCCGTTCACCATCCATGATCTTGGTGATTTCTTGTTCGCCTTCGCCAACTTCCTTGTTCCCGTTCCAATAGCTGACCGAACCTACCTCTCCATCGGTTCCCCGAAATTCTTTGTGCATGTTGGGGTCTTTTTTGGCCCAGGGCGACCACTCATCTTGCCGCTTTAAGGATTTCAAAACATCAAAAACCTGTTGTTTGGGTCGATTGATGGTGATGGATCGTGAAACATCATAGGTCTTGGGGGCGATCAGGGCCAAAAAAAGGACCAAAAGTACGATCGCGCCGACAATATAGAGTGCGGTAATCATGTTCGTTTGATTTAGTGGTTACCCTTAAATGTACAAAAAAGCCTATTTTGAATGGTAACGTTCGATAATCCCTTCCACATTCTTGATCGACTTTTTAGTCCATTCCAGTCGTTTTTCGAGGATTTCTTCGGGATGTAGCTGCCAGGGCAGGTTCGAGTCACGCAGTTGGCTACTGAGCCTTTGAATAAGGATCGCTGCTGAAACGGAAACGTTCAGGCTTTCGGGAAAACCCACCATAGGTATGGTCAAAAACGTATCGGCCCTTTCTAAAACAGCCGCACTCAGGCCTTCCTTTTCCGTACCGAAGAACAAGGCGGTCGGGGCATCGATCTGAAAGGCATCCATGGAGACCGAACCATTGTAGGGTACCGTGGCCACAATGCGATACCCTTTCCGTTTCAAGGCATCCAAACAGCTGGCGGAATCAGCATATCGGGTGACATCGACCCATTGCTCAGACCCCATCGCAATGTTCTTGTCCAAGCGATCTTCGAAACGATCTTCGACTACATGTACTTCTTGGATACCAAAGGCGTCACAGCTCCGGATAATCGCACTGGTGTTGTGCAATTGAAAGACATCCTCAATGGCCACGGTCAATAGCTTCGTGCGTCGCGACAGCACCTCAATAAAGCGCTGTCGGCGCGCTTCGGTGAGAAAATCAGCCTCCAAATACGCCAAAAGATCGGTATCCATAACAAACAAGATAACAAAAATCGAAAAGCTTATTTTTGGAACTATGGCAAAACAACGCATCGTCGTATTGACCGGGGCCGGCATGAGTGCCGAAAGCGGGCTCAAGACCTTTAGGGACGCGAACGGACTTTGGGAAGGGCATGACGTCATGGAGGTCGCATCACCCCAAGGTTTCGCGAACGACCCCGATTTGGTATTGGAGTTCTATAATCAAAGGCGTCGGCAATTACTGCAGGTCTCCCCCAATGCCGGTCATCTGGCCTTAAAGTATCTGGAAACCCATTTCGAGGTTGAGATCATCACCCAGAATGTCGATAATCTACACGAGCAGGCCGGAAGCAGCAAGGTGCTCCATCTCCATGGGGAACTATTGAAAGTGCGGAGTACGGTGGATGAATCGTATGTTCTTGATTGGGAAAAAGACCTTCATTTGGGCGACCTTGACCCCAACGGGCATCAGTTGCGGCCGCATATCGTATGGTTCGGTGAAATGGTGCCTTTATTGGAACAGGCCATTTCCATTACCCAAACGGCCGATATCCTGATTATTATCGGTACCTCGATGCAGGTTTACCCTGCCGCCAGTTTGGCAAACTATGCCCCTGCCGGAATCCCAATGTATTTTATCGATCCAAAACCGAGTGTTGACGCTCATGCTTTCGACCAGTTGCGTGTCATCGCCGAACCGGCGACCAAAGGGGTGCCAGATTTGGTTACTCGGCTATGTCATAACGCGCCCTAGCTTCCTTCGCCCAAGCGATCAGGCTTTGGATCTGAGTATCGCTCAAACGTGCATCAGCATGGGTCCAGGTATATTCGTTCAAGGGCATTTCCCCTTCTTCAACCTCTTCGATAAGCTCATCCAGCTTATGATCTCTCTTCTTGATGGAATAGCTCGCCCAAGATGAAAAGTCCAAATGCTCTTTACCTTCCTCAACATGGTGGTCGAGCCAAAAGGCCACAGGGGCGAATTGGTTGTACCAAGGATACTCCGTATGGGCACTGTGGCAATCGTAACAAGCGGTTTTCAACAATTGCTTTACTTCGGCATTCGGTTGGGTATCGGTCTCGAAGGCAGCAACGTAGTCGGTGGCTTCGGTCTGGTTTTTTTCAGGTTTGAAGAATTGTAAGATGACCAAGACCACTAAAAGGGCCAGGCCTATTTTTTTTGCTATTTTCATTGGGCGGATCGTTTCGTCTAAAATACGGCATTTATGACCAAAGCCACTTTGCAACGGGAATTAAATTCAGGCCGCCTGACCATGGCGCGGCGTGATCGTTTGGTCAAGGTGGTTTTGGCGCATCCTGAGCTCATCGGCCCATTGTTGGAGTTCATCGCCCTAGAAGACCAAGAAGGCACCTTCAACGCCAGCTGGGTGTTCGATAATGCGGTTCGTAAAGGGCTGCATCCGCTATTACCGCACCTGGATCGCTTCACAGAGATAATCCCTTCACTGGTTTCCGAATCCTGCATACGCCCGATGGCCCATTGTTGTGAACTCTTGGTCTTGGCCTATTTCAAAAAGAAGGATGAAAACGTTCGAAAACATATGAACGAGACCCATCTTGAGGTCATGGCGTCTACGTGTTTCGATTGGTTGATCGGCACACATAAGGTCGCCGCCAAGGTGTTTGCCATGACAAGCTTGTTGCATTTGGGTCAAGCCTTCGATTGGATCCATGCAGAACTTCGCCCGGTTCTGGAAGCGACCATTGCCCAAGGTACGGCAGGGTACAAGCATAGGGCCAAAAAAACATTGGACCAACTGCATGCATGGGGGCGTTAAACTTGAGTGGTTTGAGTATCTTTGCAGCTTTCCAACACCCGCGATATGTCGTTGAACCAACTGAATGCCATCTCTCCCATTGACGGGCGATACCGCAATAAAACCGAAAAACTGGGTGCCTATTTTTCAGAAGAGGCGCTGATCAAATACCGCGTACTGGTCGAGATCGAATACTTCATCGCCCTTTGTGAACTGCCTTTACCGCAATTGAAGGGTTTTGATTCCACCAAGTTCGAAGCCTTGAGGGCGATTTACGAGGACTTCGATGCTTCGGATGCTGAAGCCATCAAGACCATCGAGCGAACGACCAACCACGATGTAAAAGCGGTCGAATACTTCATCAAAAAAGCGTTTGACACCTTAGGTTTGGAGGAATACAAGGAATTCATCCACTTCGGCTTGACTTCGCAAGATATCAACAATACGGCCATACCGCTTTCGATCAAAGCGGCCATGAACGATTGTTATGTGCCCCTATATTTCGAATTGTTCGGGCAATTGCAGGCCTTGGCTACCGAATGGGCCGATATTCCGATGTTGGCGCGAACCCATGGTCAACCGGCCTCTCCCACCCGACTGGGCAAGGAAATCGAAGTCTATGTCGAACGGTTGAGGCAGCAATTCGATTTGTTGAACGATATACCGAGTGCTGCGAAATTCGGTGGGGCTACGGGAAATTACAACGCCCATAAAGTGGCCTACCCCGATGTGGATTGGAAGGTCTTCGGAAAAACCTTCGTACAAGAAAAATTGGGGCTGCACCATTCGTTTCCGACCACACAGATCGAGCACTACGACCATATGGCGGCCCTGTTCGACTGCCTGAAAAGGATCAATACGATCATTATCGATTTGGACCGGGATATCTGGACCTATATCTCGATGGATTATTTCAAACAAAAGATTAAAAAAGGGGAAGTCGGTTCTTCGGCCATGCCCCATAAAGTGAACCCGATCGATTTCGAAAATTCGGAAGGTAACTTGGGCATCGCCAATGCCCTCTTCGAACATCTTTCGGCCAAGCTTCCGATTTCACGGCTGCAACGCGATTTGACCGACAGCACCGTTTTGCGCAATGTAGGCGTACCGTTCGCCCATACGATGGTCGCTTTTCTGGCCAGTTTGAAAGGATTGGGCAAGTTGGTCTTGAACGCCGCCAAATTCGAAGCCGATCTCGAAGCGAATTGGGCCGTTGTAGCAGAGGCCATACAGACCATCTTGCGACGCGAAGGCTATCCGAATCCGTATGAAGCCCTGAAAGGACTGACCCGTACGAACACCAAGATCACCCAAGAAACCATTGCTGAATTCATCGACGGTCTAGACGTCTCCGAAACCATCAAAGCCGAACTGAAACAAATAACCCCGGCAACGTATACCGGGGTCTAGAACAAAACAAACACAAAGTCCTAGCCTTCTTTGTGGATTTCGACTTGATGTGGGTATGGGATTTCGATACCCGCTTTGTCAAGCGCCAATTTGGCACCTTCATAAGTAGCAAAGTATACATCCCAATAATGTTCCGGTTTACAGAAGGGACGTACCGCAAAATTCACGGAACTGTCAGCCAATTCCAAGACGTTTACCGAAGGTGCAGGATCTTTCAAGACCAATTCGTTTGAGGTCAATACTTCGAGCAGTACCGCTTTCGTCTTTTTGATATCCTCCCCATAACCGACCCCGATAACGGTGTCGACACGGATCTTTCCTTCAGCGGTATAATTGATGATATTTCCGTTGGCCATGGCCCCATTCGGAATGATGGCCAATTTGTTTTCAGGAGTGGTCAATTTGGTGGTAAAGACCTCGATTTCCTTCACCACGCCCAGTTCGCCCTGGGCTTCGATCAGGTCACCGATCTTATACGGCTTGAAGATCATCAGCAACACCCCGCCCGCGAAATTCGATAGCGAACCTTGAAGGGCCATACCAACGGCAAGGCCAGCTGCGGCAAGAACGGCTGCGAAGGTGGTCACATCGACCCCTAAAGTCGAAATAACGATAATGATCAAAAGCACTTTCAGGGCCCAAGAAGCCAGGTTCAACAAGAATTTTTGCAACGATTCCTCATAGTTGCTCTTCGACATCACTTTTCGCGCGGTACCGACGATCCTTTTAATGATCCACGACCCAATGATAAAGATGACAATGGCCCCAACGACCTTGAGTCCGTATTCTGAAATGAAGTCAACCCCTTTGTTGATCCATAGTTCTGCGTTTTCCATAAAAATGTGGTTTAGATGTTAGTGTTTCCATTAGGTAGACACTAAGGTACTAAGAAGGTCACATTTTTGGTTTAGCAAATGGTTAAAACAAAAAGATCCCGATCGGAAAAACCGATCGGGATCTTTGGGTCAGTTGGTTTTGGTTATCCTTTTAAGAACTTTCCGATTTCGCCCAAATCCGCGCCATCATAATCCGACTTTTGTATAGCCTGCATCAATTGCACGATGTGGGCTGGGTTCATATCCTTACCCAAGACCCGCACCACGGCGAATCCTTGTTCTTTACTATCCCCATAGATGATGACCTCATCGATAGCGTTCTCGTCACCAAGATACTTGATGACCCCTTTGCCGTACTGTGAATTGATCTTCATGAGTTCAACGAAGTCCTCGTTCTTCAAGATTTCCTTGATCTTCGATTTCTCCATTTTGTAATCCGCTTCATTGGTCTCCGTCTTGCGAAAGGCCAACAAGTTGAATTTGCGGAGCGATTCGACTGCTTCTTTTTGGGTATCGGTCAGGTCGACCTCGTCCATTTTCAAGATGCTTGCCGGAATGTCCAAGGAGATGAAATTCGGATTCTCTTGGTTATCGACGTAATATTCCTGTAGACTCTGTTGGGAGGCACAAGATCCCAAGGCCAAGGCTACGATCACTAAAAGGCTTTTTACTAAATATTTCATTGCTGCGTTATTGATTGATTTCTAATTGATTTGTAGTGATTACCTGGGTTTTGTTACGTTTCATCGAGTGGATTTTACCGCTTTTTTTCCACCTTTTTCAATTGTTTGGGCATGTTCATCTTATTGACCAAGGCACCGACCTTGTTTAGGTCGATATCGCCTGTCATGGTCATCAAGACGGTTTCGAAATGGGGCCTGTCTTTTTTGCCATCGACCCCGGTGACGAACATCAAGAGTTCAGAGACATGATCGGCATCCTTTCCGGTCTTGACGTAGAAACGCACATTGGTATCGCCGTCCCTAATCTTCATCAATTCTTCCAAAGTCGAGGATTTGACGTATTTCTTCATGGCAGCGGCCATGTCGGCCGATGCTTTTTTGTCTTCCGAAACGAAGACTTTGATATTATCGATGCTTTTGGCCAAATCGATGAAATCGCGGGTGTCTTGATCCGCATCATCGGTAGACATGCTGGCAACGATGCCCAACATTCCTTTGTTTACGGTTACCGAACCGATATTATCCGCGTTTTCGAAACGATCGAAAACCGATTGGGCCATGAGCATGGAAGGGAGCAGCATCAAGGCTGCAATCAGTGATTTGATGGTATGATGTCGCATTGTTCGTTGTGATTGATGTGATTTTGGTGTTTTGAAAAACAGTGGCGGCCCTTACCGGCCGCACACTGTTAGGTATCAACTTAAACTACTCTTGTTTTCCTGCCTTGTTCAACTCTTCGGGCAGGTTCATTTTCTTGGTCAATGAATTGATTTTGTTCAAATCGATGTTGCCCGTTAACGATAGCAAGACCGTCTCGAACTTTCGACCATCGGCTTCGACTTCTTTCAAACCGGTGACGAACATCAACAACTCGCTGACGTGATCGCTGTCTTTTCCTTCCTTGATGTAGAACTTGACATTAGCATCTTTGTCTTTTACCCGCATTAATTCGGTCAAGGAAGAAGCCTTGAGGTATTTGTTCACCGAAGACTTCATGTCGGCACCGATACTGGCGTTGTCGGTGGTAAACACCTTCAAGCTCTTGACGCTTTTGGCAATGTCCATAAAATCTTGTGCTTCGGGATCATCGACCTCCACATCGATTTTGGCCAACAGGTTGAACATGCTCTGGTTGACCACTACGGAAGTCACATCGTCAAGTTCTTCGTATTTGTCGAACAACGACTGTGAAAAGCCGGATAGTGGTACTAAAGCAACCAATAGAATTAGGATATTCTTTCTCATCTCTTTACGTTTTAATTTTAATTTTCGTTATAAATTTTGGATTTCGCGGCTTCGAACTCTTGCAGATACCCGGCCATCTTGGTTTTAGTGGCTTCGTATTCTTGCAGATAGGCGATACTTTGAGTGCCTTTTCCGAAATTTTCGGCAAGGAGGTTCAAAGCCTTTTTGGTCTCTTGGTAAGCGTATTCGGCTTCCCTGACCTCTTGTAAATGCAATCGATATTGATTACCGAAATAGACGCCAAAGGACAACACGACAGCGGCTGCTACGGAAGCCCATCTATAGCTGAACTTTTTTCTGGGTTTTACAGGCTCCGTTAGGGTTGGTAGCTTGGTGTAGCGTTCCTCTTTGGCATTGGAAAAATAATTGAACATCGGACGGTATTGCTCGAACTGTGGTGCTACCTCCTCGCCCTCGAAATAGGCCCTTAGGGTAGTTTCTTCAGCGACGCTCGTCGTGGCCTCAAAGTATTTCTCCAATAATTTTTCTATGTTTTTAACCGATTCCATAGCTGTGTTTTTCCATTAATTTTTCACGTACCGCCTTTCGGGCCCTTGACAAGGTAACCCTTACCGCAGTGGGCTTCATGCCCAGCATTTCCGATATCTCCTCAAAATCATAATCTTCGATATCGCGCAATTGCAGTACCATTTTTTGTTGTTCGGGCAGTTCATCCATAATCCGCTCTACCCAGTCCACACTATCTTCAGCCTCCAATTGTTTTTGCAAGGAGGTGTTTTCGTCACGATAGTTGCTGTGTACCAATTTTAGGTTACCGGCCTGTTTCGACTTCAATCGATCCAGACAAAAGTTCTTGGTCATCGTCATGGCAAAGGCTTCGACACTTTTATACTGCTCGATCGATTCGTTCTTCGACCACAGCTTCATCAGGATCTCCTGCGTAGCGTCTTCGGCTTCTTCACGCGAGACGAGCAACCTTTTGGCCAATCGGTACAACTTATCCTTAAAAGGCATTACAACTTTTAAAAACTCGCTTTGTTGCATGGGTTGGTATTGTTATTTGTAGTTCGAATTTGCGACCTACAACATGATGACGACACTAATCTAAATTTGTTACAAAAATTATGGATTCTTTTCAGATGTCGCTATTTTAGGGTTTTCGTTGCACAAATTGTTATAGGTATAGTAAACCCTTTCCATTTTGGAACGCTAATTGCAGCAACGACTAAAAACACGCTATGAAAAAGTACTTTTCCCTCCTTGCGGCCTTGGCTTTGATCTTCTCGGCTTGCAACAATGATGATGATTTGACCAACGGCGATACCCCTGACCCGACCAATAATCAGGTCACGGTACAGAATTTTATGTGGCAAGCCATGAACTTTTGGTATTTCTGGCAAGCCGAAGTTCCCGACCTCGCCGATAATCGTTTTGGCTCGGATCAAGAATACACCGATTTCTTGGCGGCCACACCCGATCCGCAAACCTTTTACGATAACATCCAATTCAACGAGGATCGGTTCAGCTTTTCGAACCAAGATTATACTACCCTGGTCAACAATTTGAACGGGGTCTCTAAAAGCAACGGCCTGGAGTTCGGCCTGGTATTCTTTGACAACAATGTCGACATCTTCGGTTATGTGCGGTATATCGTGCCCGGATCCGATGCCGCTACCAAAGACATAGAACGGGGTGACATTTTCACCCGGGTCGATGGGCAGCAGTTGAATGCCGACAATTACATTTCGTTGTTGTTCGGTGATAACGACACCTATACCTTGGGGCTTGCAACCATCGACAACGGTACCATTACCGATACGGCTGAAGAAGTAAGCCTGACCAAATTGGAAGGTTTGGTCGAAAATCCGGTCTTCGTGGCCCAAACCTTGGATGTCAACGGGCAAAAAATCGGCTATTTGATGTACAATGGGTTTACCCGCGATTTCGATGACGAACTCAACAATGCCTTTGGGCAATTCGTGGCCGATGGGGCGACGGATTTGATATTGGATGTCCGCTATAACCCAGGCGGGTCGGTGAATTCATCGCGATTATTGGCCAGTATGATTTATGGGGCCAATACCAACGACCTTTACATCAGGCAACGCTGGAATGCCAAGATACAGGCCCAACTAAGCGATAACCAATTGGAAGATTATTTCGCCAGTTCGGTGAACGGGTCGACCTTGAACACCTTGAACTTGAACCGGGTGTACGTACTGACCAGTGGTCGTACGGCCTCGGCCAGTGAGTTGGTCATGAACGGTTTGGACCCTTATGTACAGATCATCCAGATCGGCGAAACCACCCGGGGTAAGAATGAATTCTCGATTACCTTGGTCGATGACGCGGCTAACAATTACGTATACAGCCAATCGCGTGAAAATGAGATCAACCCTACCAACAGCTGGGCCTTGCAGCCTTTGGTCGGTCGCAACGAGAATGCCAACGGCTTTTTTGATTATACCGATGGGCTGGCACCTGACATTAACTTGGAAGAGGATTTCGGAAACCTCGGTGTGTTGGGTGACGTGAGTGAACCTTTGTTGGCTCGGGCCATTGAAGAGATCACCGGCGTTTCGTCTAAGATAGGGCAACAACGGGAGATACCCCGTTTATCGGCAGGACCCCAATTGGTCACCCCAGGCAGGGATTTGATGTTGTTGGACAAAGACATTCGATTCGAATAAAAAAAAAGAGCGGCCGAGGCCGCTCTTTCCCTTAGAGATTAATCTGTACCCCCAACCGAAGGTTGCGGCCCCGGGTGGTGAAACCCACAACTTCGAAATATTCTTCGTTGAACAGGTTCTCCACGTTCAAAAAGGCGTTGACCTGCGCATTGAATCTATAGGAAGTATAGAGCCCGAACAGATTAAAGGCATCGAAATTGACCACTTCGCCGATTCCGAAGTCCGTATCCTCACGGCCTGAATTGTGCTGGAAATTCACCGAAGCCAGCCATCGTTCGCTTAAGGTAAAATCCAACTTACTGTTGACCTTGTTCTTGGGCAAACGAATTAGCTCGAACTCTTTGTTCTCCGTAAAACTATAATTGGCCACCCATCGTACATACTTTGATAAGGTAGCCTCTAATTCCACTTCTACGCCTCGGAAAACTAGGGTATCATCCACATTTCGATATTGAAATTCAAAGGTGTCGGGATCGATCAATTCAAAGGCAATGTTGTTGTCCTCCTTTCGGTTAAAATACAAGGTAGAGAACCGGAAGTTATTGTTCGGTCGGTATTCGAACCCGATTTCAAAGGTGGCGTTCTCTTCGGGGTCCAAATCAGGATTGGGTCCAAAGGCCCCGAACAATTGCGAAAGGTTAGGCGCAATAAAGGAGGTGGCGTACGAGCTAAAGAACTTCAAATAGCCCTCTTGTATTTTGAAGCGGTACGAAGGGTTGAAGTTATACACCAGATTGCTGCCGTATTCGCTGTGATTGTTCAATCGGGCACCGGCATTCAGGTTCAAACCGAAATCGGATACATAGACCACGTTGGCATAGGGGTCGATAGAGGTGGTCGTTTCCTCGTTTTCGAACTCCGTCTTATGATCGATCAAATTAATCCCCACGATGGTGTGCCATTTCGAATCAATGATGTATTTATGGAACAGATCAAAGGTGAAGGATTCCGAATCGAATTGGGATGGAAAGGCCGAAAAGAACTGCCGATCGATCTTGTTAAAGGCCGCATTGAAATGCAAACTCCCTTTACCATAGGTATAGGTCGAACCTAACTGGTAGCGCAACTGCTCACTTTTCGAGTTGTTGTCCGCATCTTCTACGGGGAAACCATTGTCGAACGCAAAATTCAATTCATCATAGTAGAATTTGAAAGAGGCCGAAAAAGCCGAACTGAATGCATAGCCCAAGCCCAGACTGGCGTTGTTTCGGTTAAAGGGGTCCGATTCGGTACCCACCGCTGCCGAAAGGCCATTGGTGTTCTGGTTGCTGAAAGAACCATCTACGCGCAACTGCCCGTCACGATACCCCAGATTGACCGCGTTCGAAAAATCGTTGATCTCAAAATTCTGATCATCGGCCGATTGGTTCGTACCAGCACTCGACGTCAGGTTCACCGACCACCCCGGTTCCGAAGTTTTTTTGGTCGTAATGTTGATTACCGCAGTGGCCGCCGCATTTCCGTATAAGGTAGAGGCCGCCCCCTTGATGATCTCAATCGATTGGATTTGTGACAGGTTCAAAAGGCGTAAATCGAACTCAGCGGAAAGGCTGGAAGGATCCGATACCTGAATGCCATCGATCAGTACCAAAACTTGCCGATTGCTCCCTCCCCTACTGAATACGCCAAGGTTCTGGCCGGCATTGCTCCGGCTTCCATTAAGTTCGAACCCGGTCTGGGTGTTCAAAAGTTCGGCCAGGGTCTTCCCCTGGTTGCGTTGGATCTCAAGGCTGTCGATCTTGATGACCGTCTTCCCTGAATTTTCACGTTTTAAGGCAAAACGGCTGTCGGTGACCACCACTTCGTCCAATTTTTTCACGGCCACAGTGTCTTGTTGTGCCGTTGCGGTTGCGCTAAAAAGCGCTAGGGTACAAAACCCCCAAAGGTTGTTCTTCATTTGTTTTTGTTTGCTCGGAAAAGCCATATGTGTGCCATATGCAAACTTCTATCCCGAAAGTTTCACATTCTGTTCGAATAAGGCAGGTCTCCTGGCTTACCAACGTCTATCGGCCTTCCCATTTCAACGAAACAGTGGCATTGCGGAAATAGACGCCCCAAACTGGGTGCCGCGACAGCGGCAGGGTTTACAGTTGCGGGAACAGCTTCGGTCTTACACCGAATTCCCTTTTAATCGGATCGCAACAAACGACCCGAACCAAATTCGCGACGAATGTAAGCAATTCCGACTTCATTTTCAGTTCGAAAATAAGCTTACTTTTGAGGTCATGATGCGACGACCCCACCTACGCCTTTTCTTGCTCGCCCTTTTGGCGGTTTTGATGCTGCAATGCAACCCTAAAAACAAACCGGAACCACCTGCCCAACCATCGACCGACTACACATTACAACATGCCACCGGGTTGCAACTTATCGAGCGTGAGGGGTTTACCGAAGTGCGTGTTTCGACCCCGTGGCCCAACAGTGATAAGACTTTCACCTATGCTTTCGTACCCAAAGCGAACCTAGCGGCCATGACCTTTGCCGCCGATCGCTACGATGCCATCATCGGCACCCCGGTCGAACGGTTGATCGCCACCAGTTCGACCCACATACCGGCCTTGGAGGCCCTTGGGCTTTTACCGAATCTGACCGGTTTTCCCGATACGCGTTACATTTCCTCCAAAGCGGCACGCCAGCGCATCGAAAACGGCAGCATCACCGAAGTAGGGATGAACGGCCAACTCAATACCGAATTGGTGTTGAACAACACTCCCGATTTGATCATCGGTTTTGGCATCGACAATCAAAACAAACAATACCAAACCCTGCAAGCCGCCGGTATTCCGGTGGTCTTCAACGGCGATTGGATGGAAATGACCCCCTTGGGCCGGGCCGAATGGATCAAATTCTTCGGGGTCCTTGCCGAAAAACAGACCGAAGCCAATGCCCTATTCGAAAAGATCGTTGCCGATTACCAAAAGGTGCGCGAACTGGCGGCGACCGCGACCGAACGGCCGACCGTATTGAGCGGTGCCCTGTTCAAGGATGTGTGGTACCTACCCGCCGGTGAGAGCTGGGGTGCCCGCTTTGTAGCCGATGCCCATGCCGAATACCTCTGGAAGGAGACCAAGGGCAGTGGCAGCCTTTCACTCAGTCTTGAAAAGGTGTTTGAACGTGGGCGTGAAGCCGATTTCTGGATCGCCCCTTCGCAATTCACCCGCTATGCCGATATGGAAGCGGATAATACGCTGTATGCCAATTTCGAAGCCTTCCAAAACCGACAAGTACATACCTTTGCCAATACCAAAGGAGAAACGGGGGGCATGCTGTATTACGAATTGGCCCCGCAACGCCCGGATCTCGTACTTCGTGATCTGGTCAAGATATTTCACCCCGAGCTGCTGCCCGACCATCAACCCTATTTTTTCACCCCCCTGGAATAATGGTCTTTCGTCCGTCATATCGCCTTTCCTTCGTGGCCCTATCGGTCGCCTTGCTGGTGATGGTTTTGGTGAACATCAGCTTGGGATCCGTCACCATCCCCTTTACGGAAACGCTAAGGGCGTTTATCGGGCGACCGGTCAGCAACCCGTCTTGGGAACTCATCATTTGGGAATACCGATTGCCCAAAGCCTTGGCCTCGATTTTGGTCGGGGGCGGCTTGGCCGTCAGCGGCTTGCTGATGCAGACCTTTTTTCGCAACCCCTTGGCCGGGCCTTTTGTGCTAGGGATCAGTTCTGGGGCCAGTCTTGGGGCCGCGATCTTGATATTGGGTGCGGGTGCGGTCTTTGGTGCCTCGACCGTGGGTTGGGCCGGTGACGTACCCTTGGTATTGGCGGCCAGTATGGGCAGTGTGCTGGTACTTTTCGTCGTATTGGTGGTCGCGAACCGCGTACGTGATACCATGGCCTTGCTGATTATCGGACTGATGTTCGGCAGCATCACCTCGGCCGTGGTCAGTGTTTTGGCTTATTTCTCGAGTGCCGAGGCCCTACAACGCTACGTGTTTTGGTCCTTCGGTAGTGTGGGCGACTTGAGTTGGTCGCAAATCGGCTTGCTGGCAGCTTTGGTGCTCATAGGTTTGTTTTTAACCTTGGTGTCGACCAAGACCTTGAACGCCCTGCTCTTAGGCGAACGCTATGCCCAAAGTCTGGGTGTCGCCTTGAAACGTTCGAAATACACCATAATCGCAGCGACCGGCATATTGGCCGGTAGCATCACCGCATTTGCGGGACCGATTGCCTTTGTCGGTCTCGCCGTACCCCATTTGGCGCGGCAGTTGTTCGATACTACCCGGCACCAGGTCTTGTTACCAGCGGTTTTCCTGTATGGAGCCCTATTGCTCTTGGTCTGCGATAGCATCGCGCAATGGCCGAATTCAGCGGCGGTATTGCCCATCAATGCGATCACCTCGATCGTCGGCGCGCCGGTGGTCATCTGGTTGTTGGTCAAAAAAAGACGGTTTTTGTTTTGAGTATGGAAGCAACCAATATCATCACAGTTTCCCAATTGGGTATCGGCTACGGGGGCAATCCCCTGATCGAACCGATATCCCTTTCTTTGAATCAAGGGGAGCTCTGCGGGATCATTGGCGGCAATGGCATCGGAAAATCGACCCTATTGCGTACCCTCGCCGGCTTACAAACCAAGTGCGGCGGTGCCATTACCCTGCAAGGCAAGGCCCTAGAATCGTTTTCGCTGCACGAATTGGCCCAAAGGCTTGCGGTGGTCTTGACCGACCCTTTGGCCTCTAAAAACCTTCGGGTGCAAGATCTTGTGGCCCTGGGGCGACAGCCCTATTCCGATTGGCTCGGAAGGCTGACGGAAAAAGATCGCGAAATTGCCCAAGACTGCATGGCCCTCTTGGACTTGCAAGCCTTACAAGATCGGCGGTGTGCCGAGCTCAGCGACGGGCAGTTACAGCGGGTGCTTATCGCTAGGGCCATGGCCCAAGACACGCCCTTGATCTTGTTGGATGAACCCACCAGCCATTTGGACCTCTACCACAAGGTCTCCATTTTAAAGCGATTGCGAGAGCTGGCCCATGTACACGGTAAAACCATACTATTTACGAGTCATGAGGTCAACTTGGCCCTGGAACTTTGCGACAAACTCCTGATCTTGGATGGAAAAGACAATCCGTTCGGTGCCGTGCCCGAGCTTTTGGCGAGCGAAAGTTTGGCCACCCTTTTCCCAGATGATAGCCTCCGATTCGACCCAAAAACAAAACGGTTTATCTTGAACCGATAGACGGCTTGGCTACTTACTTTTCTGAAAGTGAAAAGCAGTATCTTTAGCTTTAGAAGGGAACCCATGAGTGAAAGTTTGATCATCTTACTAGTGGCCTTGGTGGCCATCGCCATCGGCATCGTGGCCGGTATGTACCTGCAACGGTTGAAGAGCGGTTCGAAAGACGCTATTTGGGACGAGCGGGAGCAACAATGGAAACAGACCGCATCAGATCTGAACGGCAAATTGG
This sequence comes from Flavobacteriaceae bacterium, assembly GCA_013214065.1. Classification (GTDB taxonomy): domain Bacteria; phylum Bacteroidota; class Bacteroidia; order Flavobacteriales; family Flavobacteriaceae; genus Flagellimonas_B; species Flagellimonas_B algarum. Next base: position 59,059 of record JABSPK010000006.1, on the reverse strand, counting down.
AGGCCGCCCATGAGACCAATCGGCAACTGCAGTTCGAAAAAGAACAGCAGGGCCTTGAACTGGTCAAACGCCAAGCTGGCATGGAAAACCTGCAGCGTATCAATACCGAACAGCGCGAGGAAGTCGAAAAACTACAACAGAAGTTCACCAAGGAATTTGAAAACTTGGCCAACAAAATCTTGGACGAGAAGAGCAATAAATTCACGGAGCAGAACCAAAAGAACATCAAGCTCATCCTGAATCCGCTTCAGGAAAAAATCCAGCGTTTCGAAAAGAAGGTAGAAGAGTCCCAAAAGGAGAATATCAGCATCCACTCCGCCCTAAAAGAACAGTTGCTGCATTTGCAAAACCAGAACCTTAAGATCACCCAAGAGGCCGAGAATCTGACCAAGGCCCTAAAAGGGGATAGCAAAATGCAGGGGAATTGGGGGGAATTGGTCTTGGAACGGGTGTTGGAAAAGTCCGGTTTGGAGAAAGATCGCGAATATAGCGTACAACAAAGTTTTACCCGCGAAGACGGTTCACGGGTCATGCCCGATGTGATCATCCACCTTCCCAACGGGAAGAAAATGGTAGTCGACTCCAAAGTCTCGTTGACCGATTACGAACGCTACACCAATGCCGACGAAGAAGAGCGACCCAAGTATCTGAAAGAGCACATCAACTCCTTAAGGCGGCATGTCGAACAGCTTTCGGCCAAGAAATACGAAGACCTGTATGAAATGGAGAGCCCCGATTTCGTCTTGCTTTTCGTACCGATCGAACCGGCCTTTGCCATTGCCATCAATGAAGACAATTCCTTGTACAACAAGGCCTTTGAACAAAACATCGTCATCGTGACCCCGGCCACCCTATTGGCGACCCTCCGCACGATCGATACCATGTGGAGCAATGAGAAACAACAACGCAATGCCATCGAGATCGCCCGACAAGCGGGTGCCCTCTATGATAAATTCGAAGGTTTCGTGACCGACCTCACCAAAGTGGGCAAAAAGATGGACGAGGCCAAGAACGAATACCGTGGGGCCATGAACAAGCTGGTCGAAGGACGCGGCAACATCGTCACCAGCATCGAACGGCTCAAGAAAATGGGGGCCAAAGCCAAGAAATCAATCCCGGAACCCATTTTAAAACGGGCCGAGGAAGACGACCTGCAACAATCGACCTTGGAACTATAAGCCATGAAGAAGTTTAAATCGGTCGTTGAATCACGGGTATCCATTACGGAGCTGATGCTCCCCGCCCACTCCAATTTCGGGGGCAAGGTGCATGGGGGCTATATCCTGAATTTAATGGACCAAATCGCATTTGCCTGCGCTAGCAAACATTCACAACAATACTGTGTCACCGCTTCGGTCAACCGGGTCGATTTCCTGAACCCCATCGAAGTGGGCGAACTGGTCACCCTCAAAGCGAGTATCAACTATACCGGCAAGACCTCTATGGTGGTCGGGGTACGCGTAGAATCGGAGAACGTTCGTAGCGGAAAGACCAAACATTGCAATTCGTCCTACTTCACTATGGTCGCCAAAAATAAGGAGGGGAAAAATGTGAAGGTACCCGGTTTATTGCTCACCGATAAGGAAGGGCTGCGTCGGTTCGCGCGCAGCGTGGAGCGCAAGAAAACCGTTTACCAACGCGATTCGAAATACCATAATGAAAAAGTGAAGATCAAGGAATACCTCGACCTTCTAGACGATGAAAACGTCAAACTGGATCTCGACTAGCAGCTTTTCCCCATATCGGCCAAGCCCCAGTCCTGCATACTGTCAATAATCGGCAGCAGCCCCTTGCCATACTTTGAAATAGCGTATTCGACTCGAGGGGGTACCTCGGCGAAGACCGTACGATCCACAATACCATCGGCCTCAAGCTCACGCAACTGGTTCACCAACATCTGTTTGCTGATATCGGGTATAGCCCGACGTAGCATCGAAAAACGGTTGCAATCTTTTCGGATCAAAAACAAGATGACCGGCTTCCACTTGCCGCCGATCTTATTCAAACAATGAGTCACCGGACAGCCATTCGGGTTGAAATCTTTCGTTTTTCTTACCATACTCAATGGTCTATTTTTTATACTATATACAAAAAACAAGACTTGTCTTCTTGTTTAGACAATGATACGTTTTTTTGGGGCTTTAAATCATATCTCATGAAAAAATCAATTCCGGCCACCCTGCTGATCGTTCTCGGTCTGTTGGCGGTTCCGGTAAAATCACAGCATATGGAAAACAAACGAGCAAAAGCAAAACGAATGGTCGAAACCCCCAAGAGTCTGGAGGAAGTAAAAGCCTATGCCCTTGGGAAATGGCAAAGCCTGTCCGTAGAACTGCGGCCTACCGAGGACCGCAGCGGCAGCGGCGTCGTACAACCCACTTTTTTGAAACGGCATTTTACCTACCATTCCGCCGATCGCTTTACGGGCACCATCACCCTTTTCGCCGACAACTACGGTAGCCTGCCCTTGATGGAATTCGAATTCAAAGGGGATCTGGTCTGGGGTGAAGCCCATCCAATTGCCGAGGGGGCCTATAATATCGATTATGTGCTGAACGGCGGCTTTGCGGTCACCCCTTTGAGCGAACAGTCCGCCGCCCTATTGAATAGTGGTTTGCCCGAAGGCATGACACCTTTCATCGCCCATGAAAAGAAGGATATTCTGGGCAAGGCCTTCCCGATGTTCCATATCGTAGAAGGCCAGATCGTTTCCGATTATGACCTCATCTACTTCAAAAACGGCCTGCTCTTTATGGGGGCCAAGCATGTCGATGGCACCCCCTTCGACAAGGCAGAAAACCGGCCCCATCAACTTCAAATTCCGTCGGAACGTGTCTACTAAATCGCTATCGGAAATCGATAAAAAGCTGGTCATGCCCCGATGGTAGTATCTGCTACCGGCTTATCTGACCCTCTGGACGGTCGTCTTCAGCGTCTATGGGTTTGTGGATGGAAACGGGATGATGGAAGCTTTTGGTATCGATACCGGTGGTGCCAGCGACTTTATCTTATTGAACTCAGCTGGGCGCTATATCGCCCTTGCCGTTGCTTTGATCTTGGGGGTATGGGTCTTTCGTACTTATCACAGTACGCTGACCGCCTTGCTCGCCCGCTTCACCATGGATTTGATGGATGTATGGGCCGGCTATCAGAGTGGCGTGCTCACCGATGTGACGGGGGTGGTACAATCCATGGCGCTGTTTCTGCTACCCAACCTGGTATCGCTCTATTTCCTCTGGTATTATTATCGAAATAGAATGCGGGTTGCTGTCGCTTAAGCCCCGCCTGCCGCGGCCTCGTCTAAAAACCAGATGAGCTCGCCGGAGTCAGGGGCCACCAAACTCGCCGGGAGGGCTTCATGGCCTTCTTGGCGGTCTTTGATGCAACGGAACTTTTCGGTCTTTGCCTCCCCCGTGACCAAAAAAACCACCGTTTTTGCCGTATTGATGACCTTGCCATTAATCGACACCCGTTGTTGTCCGGATTCGGGATGGGTAGCCACCACGCAGTGATCTTCGGCATCCCACAAATCGATCTCATGCGGGAAAATGGAGGCGGTATGCCCATCGTCGCCCATGCCCAAGAGCACCAGGTCGAACTGTGGTACGCCGTTGATCCGGTCTAAGTTGATTTCCAACAGATTGGCATAGCGCATGGCTTCACCCATGGGGTCGTTTTCCCCCAATACGCGATGGATGTTTTCTTTTGGAACGTCGATCTTTGAAAAAAGGTGATCGACCGTCATTTTATAATTGCTCTCTGCGTCGGTCGGCGGTACGCATCGCTCATCCCCCCAATAAAAATGCAGGGCCGACCAATCGATGGTTTCCCCGAAGGTATCGGCCAAGATATCGAAGATCAATTTCGGGGTGCTCCCGCCCGATAGGGCGATATGTACGCTTTCCTTTCCTTTGACGAATTCAGCGAAATAGGCGGAAAACGCTTCAGCTACCGCTGTTTTATCTTTTTGGATCTTTAATTCCATGTGCAACTGTTTTTTGATTGGATTATGAAACGTTTGCTAGCAGATCACGCAATAACCGGGATCATCAGTCAGGTTCTCACCCGGATTACGCCAATACCCGATCCCATCGATCAACTCATCGGCATTCTCTGGGCCCCAGACCCCCGCCGCATAGCCGTACATACGAATGTCCTTTCCGCTCGCCCAATATTCCAAAATCGGATCGACGAATTCCCAAGCGGCCTCGACCTCATCGGCACGGGCATACAGGGTGGCATCGCCTTGCATGGCATCGAGCAATAGACGCTCATAGGCTTCCATGACATGGGTCTCGGCCAAACTCGAATAGTAGAAATCGAGGTTCGCACGCTCCACCTTAAAGCCCTGGCCGGGTACTTTGACCCCGAATTTGATCAATACCCCTTCGTTCGGTTGGATCCGGATGACCAATTTGTTGTCTTTGCTATCCATACCCGAATCCTGGAAGATCTGATGGTGGGGCGTTTTGAAATGGATGACTACTTCCGTGACCTTGGTCGGCATCCGCTTGGCGGTGCGCACGTAAAACGGCACGTCTTTCCAACGCCAGTTGTCGACAAAGAACTTCAGGGCGGCATAGGTTTCGGTGGTCGAATTGGGATCGACCCCATCTTCTTCACGATACCCCTTCACCTTTTCACCATTGATTTCAGAGGCGACGTATTGTGCCCTTATGGTATGGTCGTATATCGTCTGATCATCGTTCATGATGCGCAATGACTTAAGCGCCTTGACCTTTTCGTTCCGGATTTCCTCGGGTTGATTGCTGATCGGGGGTTCCATCACGATCAGACTGACGATCTGCAAAAGGTGGTTTTGGAACATATCGCGCAAGGCCCCTGATTTGTCATAATAGCCTCCACGTTTTTCGACCCCGACGCTTTCGGCATTGGTGATTTCGACATGGTGGATGTAATTGCGGTTCCAAAGCGGCTCGAAAATGCTATTCGCAAAGCGGGTCACCAGGAGGTTTTGAACGGTTTCCTTACCCAGGTAATGATCGATACGATAGATCTGTGGTTCGGTAAAATATTGCTGTAGCCCTTGATTTAAGTTCTTGGCCGTTTCAAGGCTGTACCCAAACGGTTTTTCGACGATCAAGCGTTTCCAACCATTGTTTTGGGTGTTCAAGGCCACTTCGGCCAGGTTCTTGGCAATGGTCTCGTATAAGGTGGGCGGTGTCGACAGGTAATAAATGATATTGCCGGCCGTACCGTATTTCGAATTCAGGTCTTCGATGCGCTTGCGCAAACGGCCATAATGGGTATCGTAATCGCCGCCAAGATCTTCATAAAAGAACTTATCCGAAAAGCCTTTGATGTAGTTCTCCTTCAGATCTTCCAAGCGGGTCTTTAGGTAAGGGCTTTCCAACACTACCTTGTTTCGAAAGGCCTTATCGGTGAGGTCACTACGACTTGCCCCCAAGACCACGAAGTTTTCGGGCAATTGCCGTGCTACATACAGGTTGAATATGGCCGGTACCAATTTTCGAGCGGTCAGATCTCCTGAGGCCCCGAAAATGACCAACATTTGATTCTCGGTCTTCTTCATTTAAAAAATTTGGAATGCAGTTTATTTGAGTGTAACGAATATAACGTTTATTTTAGGTTTGGTTTAGGATGCCGCACACCCTTAGCGATGTCTTAACAGTGCTCTAAAAACAAAAGAATGGCAAACACCTATGACTTTGGATTGGTCGGCCTTGGCGTAATGGGTCGGAATTTTATATTGAATGTCGCCGATAATGGCTTTTCGGCATTTGGCAATGATTTGGATGTGGAAAAGGTCGCGGCCTTGATCGAAGAGGGTGGAAACCCCGATAAAGTCAACGCCAGCACCGATGCGGCCACCTTTGTCAACGCCTTGAGCAGTCCGCGGAAAATCATGTTACTCGTACCGGCCGGCAAAATCGTCGATGCCGTTATCGAAAGTTTATTACCCCTGCTCGATGCAGGTGATATCATCATCGATGGGGGCAACTCCTTTTTCACCGATACCGATCGCCGTGAAGCCTATCTGAAAGAAAAGGGCATTAACTTTTTCGGGGCCGGGGTTTCCGGTGGTGCCAAAGGGGCGCGTTTGGGACCGAGCATCATGCCGGGGGGATCCCGCGATGCGTACCAATATGTGAAACCGATTTTCGAAGCGGTGGCGGCCAAATACCAAAACGAACCCTGTGTCACTTATTTGGGCCCTAAATCGGCCGGAAACTATGTCAAAATGGTTCACAACGGCATTGAATACGGGTTGATGCAGCTTACTTCCGAAATTTATGACCTGCTCAAAAAAGCAGGTGGACTCAGCAATAGTGAGCTCCACCAAACCTATACCACATGGAATCAAGGTCGGTTGCAATCGTTTTTAGTCGAGATTACTGTAGCGATATTCGCCCAAAAAGACGATTTAACCGATGCGAGCTTGGTCGATATGATCCTCGATAAGGCAAAACAAAAAGGGACCGGTAAATGGACCTCTCAGAATGCCATGGATCTAGGGATACCCGTACCCACCATCGATATTGCGGTCAGCATGCGCGAAATCTCGGCCCTCAAGGAAGAACGGATCAAAGCGGACGCACTCTACGATCGCCCTGAACCTGAAAGCGTGGTCAAGGATACCTTGGTCCAAAAGGCGGAAAACGCCCTTTATTTCGCCTTCATCATGGCGTATGCCCAAGGCATGCACCAACTTTCGGATGCTAGTAAGGAATATGGCTATGAGCTGGATTTGGGTGAAATCGCCAAGATCTGGCGGGCCGGTTGCATCATTCGTGCGGCACTATTGGCCGATATTACGGAAGCCTTCCGTGAAGACCCGAAATTACCCAACCTTTTACTTTCCCCATCGTTCGTTACCAAGGTGCAAGGTACCGTGGATGCTACCCGTAAATTGGTCGCTTATGGGGCCACTAATGGCATCCCCCTGCCCGGGCTGTCGAATGCCTTGACGTATTTCGACGCCTACACCTCGGAACGCCTGCCATTGAACCTGATCCAAGGGCAACGGGATTACTTCGGTTCACATACTTATGAGCGAATCGATCGTGATGGCATTTTCCATACGGAGTGGCAAAAGGGATAGCGCCCCCTTGTATCGATTACCGTAGTAAAGACTGAATTCCTTAGCTTTACAAGACACTGACCATCAATTCGTTGTTCATGCGTAATTGTTGGATTTCCAAATGGCTATGTACCTTGACCTTTTCGGTCGTAGGGCAACACGGCGAGTCAACGACCCGAGACTATCGTATCGGTGTGAATATCGGTGCCGCCTCTCAAGGGTATGCCCCTTTTGACAATCCGGATTACCAATACGAAAACCGCTTCGTCAAAGTGCAACTTGAAAAAACGATTTATCATCGAAGGGCGCAATTGTTGGCGATCTTGGTCGAACCCAGCCTGTATTGGTCGGAACATCGTTTACTGAATCCTTTTTTCATACAGCCCAACCGTGGACCCGACTATCTTAATCAACGGGCGACCTATACGACAAACAAACGTTTTTTGGAATATGCGCTCAACATCGGGTTGCGATGGCAGTTCATGAAAATCGGGCAGCTGCACCCCTACCTATTGGGAAGCGTCGGACCCATGATCGGCACCGAACATACCGAACGGCTTCGAAAAGGATTGGCCTTTTCCGACATTCTTGGTCTGGGTATCCTTTGGCAAGGCGAGGGCATTGCCGTAGACCTACGCTTGGCGATACGGCACTGTTCGAATGCCCAATTGTACTTTCCGAACAACGGGCATAACAGTATTGGTCTGGAAACCGGGTTCTCGCTTACTTTTTAGCCCTTCGGATTACTTGCTCAAATACATCTTGCGCCTTGAGTAAAGGTTGTAGAAATCATCATCTTTCAAACTATCGATAAAGAGGATGCTCTCTCCGGTACTCTTCATTTCAGGCCCAAGGTTCTTATTGACGTTCGGGAACTTGTTGAAGGAGAAGACCGGTTGCTTGATCGCATAGCCCTCCAATTCGGGCTTGAACGTAAAGTCCTTGATCTTTTTCTCGCCCAACATCACCTTGGTCGCATAGTTCACATAAGGCTCCCCATAGGCTTTGGCGATAAAAGGCACCGTCCGTGAAGCACGTGGGTTGGCCTCGATGATGTATACCGTATCGTCTTTGACCGCAAACTGGATGTTGATCAAACCGACCGTGTTAAGTGCAAGGGCGATCTTCTTCGTATGGTCTTTGATCTGTTGCAATACGAACTCCCCCAAATTAAAGGCGGGCAAGGTGGCGTTCGAATCGCCGGAGTGGATACCGCAAGGTTCGATATGCTCCATGATTCCGATGATATAGATGTCTTCGCCATCGCAAATGGCATCGGCTTCGGCCTCAATGGCCCCATCGAGATAGTGGTCCAATAACAGTTTGTTGTTCGGTATTTTCCGAAGCAGGTCGACCACATGGGCCTCTAGATCTTCTTTGTTGATCACGATTTTCATTCCCTGTCCACCTAAAACGTAAGATGGTCTGACCAACAATGGGAAACCGAGTTCATCGGCAAGGTCCAATGCTTCATCAGCGCTTTCCGCAGTACCAAATCGGGGGTATGGGATGTTGTTGTCTTTCAACAAGGTGGAGAAACTACCGCGATCTTCGGCCAAATCCAAGGATTTAAAGCTGGTTCCGATGATGTTGATCCCGTAGCGATCCAATTTCTCGGCCAACTTCAAAGCCGTTTGGCCACCCAATTGCACGATAACGCCTTCCGGTTTTTCATGCAGGATAATGTCGTAGATATGTTCCCAGAACACCGGTTCGAAATACAGTTTATCAGCGGTATCGAAGTCGGTCGATACGGTCTCTGGGTTGCAGTTGATCATGATGGTCTCATACCCGCATTCGGCAGCGGCGAGTACCCCGTGAACACAGCAGTAATCGAATTCGATCCCTTGACCGATCCGGTTCGGCCCAGATCCCAAGACCACGATTTTCTTCTTATCGGTTACCGCACTATCGTTGGCCACATAGCGTTTGCCATCGGTGGTCTCGATTTCTTCTTCGAAGGTTGAATAATAATAGGGGGTAATGGCCTCGAATTCAGCGGCACAGGTATCGACCAATTTATACACCCGATTGATGCTCATTTCCATACGTTTCTTATGCACCTCACTTTCATAGCAATCGAGCATATGGGCGATCTGGCGGTCGGCAAATCCCTTTTGCTTGGCTTCCAATAACAAGGCCTTAGGAAGGCTCTCTACCGTGTATTTGGCGATCTCAAGTTCGAGATGGTGCAGTTCTTCATACTGCTTTAAGAACCACATATCGATTTTGGTGATCTCATAGATCCGTTTGAGCGGAATACCCAATTGAATGGCATCATAGATCACAAAGACGCGATCCCAGCTCGGTACCGTCAACTTTTGGATGATGGTCTCATAATCGGTATAGCCTTTTCCGTCGGCTCCAAGGCCGTTTCGTTTGATCTCTAACGATTGGGTGGCCTTATGTAAGGCTTCTTGGAACGAACGCCCGATTCCCATCACCTCCCCTACGGCCTTCATCTGTAGGCCCAAGGTGCGATCCGAACCTTCGAATTTATCGAAATTCCATCGTGGGATCTTCACGATCACATAGTCGATCGTGGGCTCGAAAAGGGCCGAGGTCGACTGGGTGATTTGGTTTTGGAGCTCGTCCAAGGTATAGCCAATGGCTAATTTCGCGGCCACTTTGGCAATCGGATATCCGGTTGCCTTGGAGGCCAAGGCCGAAGAACGCGATACCCGCGGATTGATCTCAATAGCGATGATGTCTTCTTGTTCATCAGGGCTCACTGCGAACTGCACGTTACATCCACCCGCAAAATCACCGATACTGCGCATCATATGGATCGCCATATCACGCATCCTTTGGAAAGTGCGGTCAGAAAGTGTCATGGCAGGGGCTACGGTAATCGAATCACCGGTATGGATGCCCATAGGGTCCATATTCTCAATGGTACAGATGATGACCACATTGTCGTTCTTATCGCGCAAAAGCTCCAACTCGTATTCTTTCCATCCCATCAAGGCCTTATCGATCATCACCTCGTGTATGGGCGAGACTTCAAGGGCATGGCTCAATTGATCATCGAATTTCTCAGGTTCGTATACAATGGAAGCTCCAGCTCCCCCGAGGGTAAACGAAGCCCGGATCACTAAGGGAAAACCGAACTCCTGGGCGATTTCCTTTCCTTTCAAAAAAGAAGTTGCGGCAGCTTGTGGCGGCATCCCTATGCCGATTTTCAACATCAACTCGCGGAACTTTTCGCGGTCTTCGGTAATATTGATGGCGTCGATGTCGACCCCGATGATCTCTACGTTGAAATCTTCCCAAATGCCTTTTTCGTCCGCTTCGATACAAAGGTTCAAGGCCGTTTGCCCACCCATGGTCGGTAAGACCGCATCGATCTGCGGATGCTCCTTCAAGATCTCAATAATCGATTTGGTATTCAAAGGTTTGAGATAGACATGGTCGGCCATGGAAGGATCGGTCATGATCGTTGCCGGATTGCTATTGATCAAAATGGTCTCGATACCGTCTTCCCGAAGGGAACGCAGGGCTTGGGATCCAGAATAATCAAACTCGCAGGCCTGACCAATGATGATGGGGCCTGAACCAATAATCAAAATCGATTTGAGATCGTCTCTTTTGGGCATTTTCTAATCGTGTTACTTTGTATTCAATCGCTAAAAATAGGTCAAAAAAAAGGTGCTAATCTTAAAAACTAGCACCTTTAAATTAAAAGTTATTGACACTCATTATTTTTTGTGTCTTGGTTCTGATGAAACAGAAAGTTTCTTTCTTCCTTTTGCCCTTCTTCTGGCAAGAACCTTTCTTCCGTTAGCCGTAGCCATACGTTCTCTAAAACCGTGTTTGTTTCTTCTCTTCCGCTTCGACGGCTGATATGTTCTTTTCATTTTGAAGGATTTATAGGGTAAAAGCCCTCAGGCCTTTTGAAATTCTGGGCGCAAATATACGAAGACTATTAAGTTTGACAAATGCTTTCTAAAAAAAGTTTGTATTAGTTTTGTTGCGTAAATCATAAACCCACCTGATGTCATTTCACCCCACCCGTTTGTTCGTTTTACTCACCCTGCTCGGGTTGGGCACCCTAACGGCACAGCACAGCATGGGATATCGGTTGCAAGTCGGTGACGAGTTCAAGATCACCCAGCGGGCCACACAACAAATGACACAGACCCTTGAAGGCACCAGCCATGTTTTGAACAACGACCTTGAAGGGCGTTTCACCTTCAAGGTGCGGGCGGTAGAAGATGGGGTACACACGATCGTGATGACCTTCGATGATTTTGCGATAAAATCGACTTCGAGTATGCAGGGCGAGGTCTTGAACGTTCGGGCTAGTGAGAAAATCGAAGGCGATATCATGTCGACCATATTCAATGCCTTGATCGGCCATGAACTTATCTTAAAGATGGATCGCCAAGGGGCGATATTGGAAACTTCGGGCAGTGATGGACTGATTACCAAAATGATCGCAGCGGCCAATATTACCGATGAGTTCACCATGGTCATGATGCGAAAATCACTGGAGAAGGAGTTTGGGTCCGGGCTCGCCCAGAGTTTTGAACAAATGACCTTCTTCCACCCACCAAAGGCGGTTACCATCGGGGATACCTGGCAAACCCGTTATGAAGGAAAAATAGATGCCGAGAATGAATGGACGTTAGAGCAGGTCGCGAATGGCACTACCGCTATCTCGGGTACGGCCAAGGCTACAATGCAAAACCAAGACGATAGCTTATCACTAACGCTTGAAGGCAATTTGGAAACCATGATCCAAGCCAAGGAATCGAACGGTTTCATGACAAAAATGATGGTCAAAGGGGAATTCTCCGGAACCTCTGTTATGAATCAATTGGGCAGTGTCGAGATTCCGACCACCCTGAACCAAACAATCACTTACGAATTAATCACGGAATAAATGTTCAATAAAAACTTCAAACTGATCTTAGCAGGTCTGATCATCGCTTACGCCGTATATCAATTCATCGAAGGATACATCGGCAACGGTATTTTCCTCATCCTCCTTTCAGGGATCTTCATTTTCCTGTACTTCAGGAACGAGATCATCTTATTGGCTTTCTTGCGCATGCGGAAGCAGGATATGGAAGGTACCCAAAAATGGCTGTCGAAAATCAAGAACCCCGAAGCGGCCCTGATCACCAAACAACAAGGCTATTACAACTACCTGCACGGCATCATTTATTCCCAAAAGAACCTCACACAGGCTGAAAAGTACTTCAAAAAGGCTTTAAAATTAGGGTTGAATATGGATTATGACGTGGCCATGGCCAAATTGAGCCTTGCCGGTATCGCCATGCAAAAACGGCGCAAGCGCGAGGCGACCACGCTTTTGAACGAAGCCAAGAAATTGGATAAGAACAACATGCTGACCGAACAGATCAAGATGATGCAGCAGCAAATGAAGCGCATCTAGGCCTTAATCGACCTTGTAATACCCCTTGTTCGGGATTTCGATGACGTACTTTTTGCGCGAGGCATTGTTCAAGTGCGGTTCACGCAGCCAAGGATTGTGTCTTTTCAATATTTTGTAATTGATCTCATAAAGACCGGCAAAGTCAGCCCAGCTGTTGACAACCGTATCGACTTCGACCGTAAAAGTGGGTACCATTTCGTACAGGTCGGCCTCATCGAGTTCAAAGCCATAGTTTTCGGGATGGGAAAGAATCTCCTTGATCGCTAGGATCCGGAACACATAGCGGCCGGTCTCTTGCCCTAAAAGCAAATCGTAGTAGTCGTCGACCTTTTGGATGCGCATGTACTTCTGGATGCCGGCGGGCCCAGCATTGTAGGCAGCGGCGGTCAGCGTCCAGCTTTTAAATTTACCCTTCCATTTTTTTAGGTACTCACAAGCGGCTTGGGTCGACTTGCGAACGTGATACCGTTCATCGACATTGGCATTCACTTCCAAACCGTATTCACGGCCCGTACCCTTCATAAAATGCCAGAGTCCGGATGCCCCGGCGGGTGATGGCACGTCTATCAAACCACTTTCGGCAACGGCCAAGTACTTAAAATCGTCTGGGATTCCGTTTTTGGCCAAAATCGGCTCAATGATAGGGAAGTACTTATTGGCACGCTTCATCAACAAAAGCGCATTCGATTGCCAATAGGTGTTCACCAAGAATTCACGATCGACCCGTTCCATGATTTCAGGGTCGTCGATGGGAACCGGTTCTCCTGCGAAATTCAAGTCCTCAGGTATGGCAATGGCACTGATCCGGTATGCTTCCGATACACTTTTATCGTCTTCCTTGTTTTCAATGGCATCGTCTGGTTGTGCATCGCCAGAGGCTTGTATGGCATAAACGAAGGTGGCGATGACAAACAAAAAGCCGATGGTGGCCAATACGTTCTTGAGGTACTTCATATCATGGATTCCTTAATTCCTTTGCAAGATACTACTTCCCGTGAGCTCCTTCCAAAATAATCGCCGGCAAGTGCTCATTGAACCAACGGGCCCTGTGGATGATCATCGTATGCGTGCCGTTCTGGACGGGTATGCAATCCTTGATGTTCACTATGGGGAACACAGCATCCTTATCCCCATGGATGTGCACCAGGTTGGAAGGTGGATCGTCTTGCTTCCAATTCACGATCTGATCGATGGCCCAGTCAATGTAGCGACGATCACGTACCGAGAGGTATTGTTCGTATAGGGCCAAACGTTTGGTCACGGTCTCACCAAAAGCGTATTTGGCCAAAAGTTCCACGTTGTTCACCAACCCGGTGGGCAAAAGTTTATGGACTTTGGTGTACTTCGCGAAAAGCATGCGTTTGGGGAGTTCGTCAGTACGTTTCACGCAAGAAACGGCAATGATGCGCTCTACGGGCATGTGTTTGGCCATTTCCTGCACCAACATCCCCCCGAAAGAGACCCCAAGGAGAATCGGTTTGCTGTGTTTGATATGTGTTGCCATTTTTTGCGCATACTGCGCCAACGACATTCCGGGGTCGGGAACAAACCATTGCAAACGGATCAGTTCGAACCGATCTTCGGACAATTTCAAGCCATCGAATATGGATGGATTGGCGGCCATTCCGGGCATGAGGTATATAACGGTCTTCCTGTCGGACATTAGTGTATATGGTCGATTTCCCTAGGAAATTAGGGATTTTTTAACTAATTTTGCCTTCCGTTTGCATCACATCCTACATTTTTTGCACACGGTTTTTAGGGGATTAACTACTAGCGGATTACGGGTCTTGACTTCGTAATCTTTTTGTCTAGTCTCAATATTAACTAAACTATATGACTGAAATGGAAATTAAGGACAATAGTTTCTTGCGTCAATTCGAAACCAAAGTCGATGGACATCTTGCCAAGATCGAGTATTCATCCCAAGAGCGAAAGGTATTTTTGACCAAACTGGTCATTCCCGAAGAAATTTCCCAAGAAGGCTTTAAGGAAGACTTCATCAAAGGGGTGTTGCACCAGATCCAAGAACAGAATCTAAGGGTCGTTCCTACAAGTCCACATATCGCGGGCTTTTTGAGAAAAAACAGACAATACAAAGAGATGCTGCCGGTAGGCATCCGCATCTAACGACAAAACCTCCGCAAGGGGGTTTTTTTATACCCAGATATTTTCTTCCGTAAAGGCGAACCGTACCAGTCCGTCAGCATCGATTTCCTTCAATTCCACTTCATGCAGGGTATTCACTAAGGCCGGATCCCAAGGGGCCTTGACCTTCACGTAGTTTTCAGTAAACCCATGGATGTACCCCGATTTGTTCTCCCCTTCGAAGAGTACGGTTCGTGTCGAACCCAACTGACTTTCATAGAACGCACGTCGTTTTTTGACCGATAGGCCGCGCAACATCTTACTCCGTTTGTGCCTGATTTGCTTAGGCACCGCACCTTCCATATCGGCGGCTAAGGTATTGTCGCGTTCGGAATAAGTGAACACGTGCAAGTAAGAGATGTCCAATTCGTTCAAGAAATGATAGGTTTCCATGAAGTGCGCATCGGTCTCCCCTGGGAACCCAACGATCACATCGACCCCGATACAGGCATGGGGCATGACCTTTTTGATCCTTGCGACCCGATCGACATAGAGCTGCGTTAGGTAGCGACGTCTCATTTTTTTCAAAATGGCATCACTGCCACTTTGCAACGGAATATGGAAATGTGGAACGAAGGATTCGCTTTGGGCTACGAAATCGATGGTTTGGTTTTTCAACAGGTTCGGTTCGATGGATGAAATCCGTAAGCGGTGGATGCCCTGAACGGTATCCAAAGCGGTTACCAAATCGAAAAAGGTATGTTCATGCTTTTTGTTTCCGAATTCGCCTTTGCCATAGTCTCCGATATTAACCCCGGTCAACACGATTTCCTTGATCCCTTTGGCGGCGATTTCAGCGGCGTTGGTCAATACATTCGACAAGGAATCGCTGCGTGAAATACCCCTGGCCAGGGGAATGGTGCAATAGGTACATTTGTAATCGCAGCCGTCTTGCACCTTTAAAAAGGCTCGGGTTCGGTCACCGATGGCATAGCTGCCCACATAGAAATCAGCCTCCTCGATCTCACAGGAGTGTACTTGGCCGAAATCATTTTTCGACAGGTCGTTGATGTAATCGGTAATCTTGAATTTCTCCGTCGCACCGAGGACCAGGTCGACCCCATCGACCGCAGCTAAGGCTTCGGGCTTCAATTGGGCATAACAACCCACGGCTGCGACAAAGGCCTCAGGGTTTTTTTTAAGGGCTTGCCGAACAACGGTTTTAAAACGCTTGTCCGCGTTCTCCGTCACCGAACAAGTATTGATGACATAGATATCGGCTACCTCTTCGAAGTCGACACGATCGAATTGCCGCGCCTCGAAGTCTCTTGCTATCGTTGAAGTTTCTGAAAAGTTGAGCTTGCAACCCAACGTATAAAATGCGACTTTCTTGTTCATCGGTCTTCCTCCCATTCAGGCCTGTAAAGATATCAATTTTAAGCTGTTGGTTCTAAAAGGGATAGCCCCTTAATTGCGACGCCATTTTTGGGTCATGCCATAGACGGTTTCCAATATCCGCGCTTCGGTATCGTCGAATTCAACATCCCGACGCCCCATCATAGCCTTAGCGGTCTCGAATGCTTTTTTGGTCAGGTAGGTCGTAAAACCGGAAGCACCTCCCCAACTGTAACTCGGAACGAAGTTTCGCGGAAAACCGGATCCGAAGATATTGGCACTGACACCGACCACCGTTCCGGTATTGAACATTACATTGATGCCACTTTTACTGTGATCTCCCATGATCAGTCCGCAAAATTGAAGTCCGGTCTTGGAAAACCCTTCTTTTTGGTAGTCCCACAGCCTGACTTCGGCATAATTGTTCTTGAGGTTTGAGGTATTGGTATCGGCACCGAGATTGCACCATTCCCCTAGTACGGAATTCCCTAAGAAGCCATCATGCCCTTTATTGGAATAGGCGAATAGTACCGAATTATTGACCTCGCCACCGACCTTGCAATATGGCCCGAAGGTACAGGCACCATAAATCTTGGCCCCCATCTTTAAAATGGCCCCTTCGCCAAGGGCGAGTCCACCCCTGATGATACATCCCTCCATAACTTCGGCTCCAGCGCCGATATAAATGGGTCCGTTGGTCGCATTTAAAATGGAACATTCAACTTTCGCACCCGCTTCCAAGAATACCGCATCCGGATTGATCACGGTATTGGTCGATGATAAAGGTTGCGAACGTCGCCCTTTGGTCAAAAGCGCGAAATCGGCCTTTAAGGCTTCGGCATTTTTTGAGAATATATCCCAAGTATGTTTGATGGTCGCATCACCGGCATCATAGCTGATCGAACGATAGGACGATAGACTGAAGTCGGCCGTCGCATCTTCCGTAGCATAGGCAACGACCTCGCCATTGGCGATAATGGCCTCACCCAATTGCAATTGGCCCACCAATCCGAGCAAGGTTTCGGTAGGCAGGTAATCCGCGCTGATCACCACGTTGCGAGCTGTGGTGGTAAGCGGGAACTTCTCTGCAAGATAGGCTTCGGTCAGCACGCTGCATGGGGCTCCCAATTGCTTCTCCCATTTTTCACGTAGGGTCAAGATCCCTACGCGAAGTTCAGCTACCGGTCGCGTAAACGTCAATGGAAATAAAGCTTCCCTTGAAGTGCCATCGGAGAGAATGTAGTTCATGTGCGTAGCCATATGGTCTAAAAATAAAAACGCCTTCATTAAAAACGAAGGCGTTGTCGGTATATTTTAAGAAAAGGTGCTTATTCGGCTTTCTTTTCATCCTTGCTGAATTTCTTGTACTTGTTCTTGAACTTGTCGATTCGACCGGCCGTATCGACCAATTTCGTCTTCCCGGTATAATATGGGTGTGATGTTCTCGAAATTTCCAACTTGATCAAAGGGTATTCTACGCCTTCAACCGTAATCGTTTCTTTTGATTCTGCAGTTGACTTGGTGATGAACACGTCGTCGTTCGACATGTCTTTGAAAGCAACCAATCTATAGTTTTCTGGGTGTAAACCTGTTTTCATCGCTGTATCTTCTTAATTCTGGGAATTTTCGAGCTGCAAATTTAGTTATTTTTTGAACAATGCCAACCCCAAAATATTAAAAAAGAAATAATTGTACATTTAGTTGTAACAAAAGTGTGGGATTCCGCACTAACCAATGGTAATCAACTTAAATTTTAATACAATGGAAGGAACTCCTCCGAAAACTGGAAAGTTTTCATTGAATTATGGGGCCCTATTGGGTCTTGTCGGTATTGTTTTCGGCTTTATGCTGTATTCTGCCGATATGCATTATGAGCAAGGCTGGGAAATCAACGCGATCAACCTGGTCATTATGGCGGGTATCATCATTTTCGGTATCGCACAGTTCAGAAAGGCCAATGCCGGGTATTTGACCTTGGGCCAAGCCATGAAAGTGGGCCTCGGTATCGCCTTGGTGGGCTTTGTCATCGGTATCATCTACCAAATGATCTTCATCAACGTCATCGAACCTGAGTTCATGGACAATATGATGGAAATCAGAAAGGCCGAGATGATCGCTCAAAACCCGAACATGACGCAAGAACAGGTCGACAACGCTACGGAAATGATGAAGAAATTCTCAGGTCCGGGCATGATGATCGCTTTCGGGGCCTTGGCCAGTATTTTTTTCGGTGCCATTTTCTCATTGATCGGTGGCCTTATCCTAAAGAAAGCACAGCCGACCTACTAAACCAAAAAGTGGTACTTTTGAGGGAACCTCGCGAATAGGCACATGCAGTTATCTATTGTAATTCCCTTACTCAACGAAAAAGAATCACTTCATGAACTACACGATTGGATCGCTGCGGTTATGCGGTCCAATCGTTTTTTATATGAGGTTATCTTCATCGATGATGGCAGCACCGATGGTTCTTGGCAGGTTATCGAACAATTGGGTGCCGAACATCGGGAAGTCAAAGGTATCCGGTTTCCGAAAAACTTCGGGAAGTCACAGGCTTTACATGCGGGTTTTCGTGAGGCACAAGGTGATGTCGTGATCACCATGGATGCCGATTTGCAAGACAATCCTGATGAAATCCCCGAATTGTACCATCTCATCACCGAGCAAGGTTTCGACTTGGTCTCGGGATGGAAGAAAAAACGGTTCGATTCTTTTTTCGCCAAAAACCTTCCTTCCAAACTATTCAATTGGGCCGCACGGAAAACCTCCGGGGTCGCGCTACATGATTTCAATTGTGGTTTAAAGGCCTTTCGAAAAGAGGTCATCAAGAATATCGAGGTTTCCGGTGAAATGCACCGCTATATCCCGGTTTTGGCGAAAAGTGCCGGCTTTTCGACCATAGGTGAAAAAGTGGTCAAACACCAAGCCCGCAAATACGGTGAAACCAAATTCGGGGCCGAACGCTTTATCAACGGCTTTCTAGATCTTTTGACCATTTGGTTCGTTTCCAAATTCGGAAAACGTCCCATGCACCTCTTCGGGGCTTGGGGGGTCTTCGTTTTCTTCATCGGCTTCGCTTTTTCGGTATATCTTGGAATCGATAAGCTCTTTTTGGACCCCACCGGGCGGTTGATCACCGATCGTCCACAATTCTACATCGCTTTGGTCTGTATGGTTTTAGGTACCCAGCTCTTTCTTGCGGGCTTTCTGGGTGAAATCATCATCAGGGCCAAAAAGAATGTCGAAGGCTATTCGGTAAGCGAAACACTGAACGTTTAACGTTTCAATGCAAAGTAGCCCTTTACGGTGCGGCCGTCGGCCAGGGTAAGGTGATACCAATAATCATCAGCGGGCATCAATCGGTTGTTGAAAGTGCCGTCCCAACTTTGGCCTTCACCGAAACTACGCAGTAACTTGCCATAACGATCAAATATCGAAATGGTATAATCAGGGAAAAACTCCTGGTTCATCATTGTCCAGCTGTCATTAAAACCATCATTATTGGGAGTAAAAAAAGCTGGGGTGCCACCGACTAACACTTCCTGTTCCAATACGGAACATCCGTTGTCTATGGTCAATCTATAAAGTCCGGGGAATACCCCTCGGAAGATATTGGAATCTTGGTAGTTACTGCCCCCATCCAATGAAAATCGCAAGCTATCGAGTTCAGAGGCACTATCGGCCAGTACTTCAAGCGAAATGTTCCGTTGAAAGTCATTCACGATGACTTCGTCAAGTACGATTTCAGGCTCTTCGAGCACCTCAAAGGACTGGGTATACATACAAGGGCCGTTCGAAAAAACGACATCCACCGTCCCGGTTTGCGTGGCCAAATAAGAGGCAGCTTGACTGCCATCAGGCCATAGATAGCTATCAAAACCATCAAGGGCGGTCAATTCAGCCCTTCCTCGACATAGACTTACTTGAACCAAGGGTTCGAATTCGGGAGGTTGCGACACGTTGAGCTTCACTTTACCTATAAACGCACAGGCGTCGTTATCCTCTACCCTGAAATACACCTCAAGGGCATCCAAAGGCCCGAAAGTATGCTCTTCCAATGGCATGGGGTTCTGTTCCAGCACCGCCTCGTCCCTCCGTAAAAAAATCTGCAAGGAGTCATACGCCGAGAAATCAGCGGTCAATTGTTCATGGACTTCCGTGATATTCACAATGGTCGCGATGACCGCTACCCTGCCCTCACAAATGAACAAGGTATCGTATTCCCCCAAGTCGGTCATTGGCTCGGCCGTCAATTGGATTTCAACGATGCTAAAGCATTCCGAATTCTCAAAGGCCCTGGCATATATCGTCTGGCCAGAAACCGTATTCACAAAACCAATAGGGTCCAGTACGTTTTGATTGGCGATTGCATCGGCTTCTTGCAAAAAGAACAAACCGGTGATATCTTCGTTCCCATTGTTGAATAACGGAATCGCCTGTCTTAGGTTGAAAGTGGTGATGCCATCGTTCACCCCATCGACATCGCATTGTACGAGTTCGACCTGACTGTTGACGTTGGGGGTTTCGGCAATTTCGACGAATTCCAAAAACTGTCTAGACGAGCCATTCGCGTATTCCACATCAATGGTGACCGTAAACGTACCATTGGTAGAATAGATATGGGTGGGATTGAGTTCGGTCGAAAAATTGGCGGTTCCGGAAGCGGGATCACCAAAATCCCATTGAATGGCGACAATGTTTCCGGTAGATTCCGTAGTAAAAGTGGTTTTATCCCCTTCGCAAAAATTTTCTATGGTGACAATGGTCTCAAAAAACGATTGTACGAATGGTGGTAGGCCATAGGTTGCGGCCCGATCACCCAAATTAACGCCATAGGGTCTGAAGTCGGAATCCAAGCCGTCAAGGTTGGGTGTCCGTATCACCGACAACCGTTCATTCGGTATCGCATGATAGATTTTCTTATCGATACCTATCTGCAATGCCCCGGCAACAAAGGTGCGTAAAGGCGATCCAAAGTCGTGTACCAAATATTCACTAGCAGTCAGGTTCGGGGCTTGCAAATCGTATTGGGTAATTTGCAACCCACCCAAAGCCAGGGTATCACCCCTTTGTTCGAGACGTAGGCCGCTGGCATATAGCTTGGTCGAATTCGATGAAAATTCCACACCGTAATACAGCCGTGTATCACTGACACTGACCGGATTGCTGACCAGTCCAGTGTCTACATCGAAATCAAAAAGATAAAAACCCGCTTCGAACTCCGGCTCCACAATGGTATGGGTAATGGCCAACTTGGTACCGTCTGGTGACAGTTTCAACGAACCCCTGATATTTTCAAAATCCTCGATCCAAGGACCGACCTGGGAAACCACCGGTGTAGTGTCGACTCCGTTTTCGTCGACCCGATAGGCATAAAACCGATTGGTGAAATGGGTCACAACCCAATAAAAGTCGCCGGCCGCATTACGAACGGCCGAAACCTTTTCGGAACATTGCGGCAAAAGTTCGACGTTCTTAGTGGTAACATCACCAAGGCCCGAATTCCGACCCATATCGACTACCGAATAATTGAACCCGTTCGAAGACCCGCTGAGTTGTTGCGCCAAGGCGTCATCAGGTGTGAAAATGTAATAGATGTTCTTATCGACCGGATTCGGCACCACCAAAGCGGATTGTGAGGTCGAAAAGCTCCCCCTTAACCCGGTGCCATTGGGCATGACTTGATGGTTCTTGTTCCATACGGTCTTCCCTTCGGTATAAAAGAGCAGGTTGCCATTGGCATCGGAAAACGATTCGCAACCTTCAACGGTATTGATCTGGCCATCAAGCAGGGGAACCGGCGCCCCGGAATTGAAGTCCAATCCCGCGTTTTTCCCGAAATACCAATTCGAGGCTTCCCTTTGCCCATAAAGGCCGGTCGCAAAAAGAAGCAAAACGGTGAGGATTCTTTTTCCCATAGCGCCGTAACATAATATTTTTTTCATTCAAAACCCAATTTTACCGATAGTTTAAGAAAAACCGGGTTGAAGCAATATATTCTATCCATTTTCGATTATTGTAAGAAGAAACTGATGTAATTTTGTCTCAGCAGCATGCAATTAACAACCTCTATGGATTCCATTACCGAAAACGCCAAATCATGGCTTACCGAAGTCTTTGACACCGCAACACAAGAAGAAGTGCGCACTTTGTTGGAAAGTGAGCCCGAAGAATTGAAAGAACGTTTTTACAAAGACCTCGAATTCGGAACCGGTGGGATGCGTGGCGTCATGGGCGTCGGCACCAACCGGATCAATAAGTATACCCTGGGCAAAAGTACCCAAGGACTGAGCAATTACCTCAAGGAAACCTACCCCAATGAATCCTTGAAAGTGGTCATTGCCTATGATTGCAGACACAATAGCGATACCTTGTCACAAGTGGTCGCCGAAGTACTATCGGCCAATGGCATCCATGTGTATCGGTTCTCCGCGCTGCGGACCACACCCGAACTATCGTTTGCCGTACGCCATCTGAATTGTCATGCAGGTATCGTATTGACGGCCTCACACAATCCGCCAGAATACAACGGATACAAGGTTTATTGGACCGATGGGGGGCAAATCGTTCCGCCCCAGGACGGGGAGATCATTGCCAAGATCAATGCCTTGGATTTCGGGGATATTAATTTTGAAGCCCGACCGGAATTGATCGAGGCGATCGACACCGAAGTGGACGAAGCCTTTTTCGAAGCTTCGGTAAAATCGGGGAATTTCAATGCTGCGGGCAAGGATGATTTCAGTATCGTATTCACTTCCATCCATGGAACTTCGATAACCGCCATTCCGGAAGTGCTACGAAGGGCAGGCTATCAAAACGTTACGGTCATTGAGGAGCAGGCAACACCTGACGGTAGTTTCCCGACGGTAAAATCGCCGAACCCCGAAGAACCTGAAGCACTTGCAATGGCCCTTGAAAAAGCGGAGGAAATCGGCGCCGATATGGTCGTCGGAACCGATCCCGATAGTGATCGTTTGGGCATTGCCGTTCGAAACTTGGAGGGAAAATTGGAATTGCTCAATGGAAACCAAACCATGGTCTTGATGACCAAATTCTTAATGGACCGCTACAAGGAAAAAGGGTTCAAAGGCAACGAATTCATAGCCGCCACCATTGTCTCGACTCCCATGATGGAACGGATGGCCAAATCCTATGGTATCGAATTCAAAACCGCCTTGACCGGCTTCAAATGGATCGGGAAAATGATCAAGGATTTTCCGGATTCCCATTTTATGGGAGGCGGTGAAGAAAGTTTCGGATATATGGTCGGTGATTTCGTTCGCGATAAAGATGCGGTCACCTCTACCCTCTTGGCCTGTGAAATCGCTGCCCAGGCAAAAGCCAACGGTAGTTCCTTTTATCAAGACCTGATCGATTGCTATGTGCAGTTCGGGTTTTATAAGGAAAAACTGATCTCTTTGACGAAAAAGGGTATCAGTGGTGCCGAAGAAATCAAGCAAATGTTGAAGGATTTCAAAGAGAACCCCGTTGCTTCGGTACAAGGCTCGAAGGTAGTTTGGATCGAAGACTACAACACCTCTATTGCGACCAACGTGCAGAGCGGCGAAGAACGGGCGATCGATTTACCGAAGTCGAATGTGCTCATCTACGAAACCGAAGATGGTACGCGTATCGCGGCAAGGCCTAGTGGTACCGAACCCAAAGTGAAATTTTACATCAGCACGAACACCCGATTGGACGACCCTTCGGATTTTAAATCCGTAAATTCGCAGTTGGATACTAAATTGGAAGGTATCCTCGCTGAACTGAATTTATAGCGGATGAATTATTTCAAAAAGATCCTACGGTTTGCAAAACCGTATCGATCGTATGCTTTTTTAAATATCTTTTTCAACATCCTGTATTCGATTTTCAATGTATTATCGATCATCATTTTCATACCCACTTTGGGCATTTTGTTCGGGACCCAGGAGCAGGTATTGGAAAAACCGGTGTATCAGGGTATGGGCAACCTCAAGGGGTATCTTGAGGGCTCTTTGAATTTCTTTCTTACGGAAAAGGTCAGCGATGAAGGCCCCATGGCCGCCCTGGTCTTTATCTGTATCGCGAGTATCGTCATCTTCTTTTTCAAAAACCTGTTCCGCTATGCGGCCATGTACGTCTTGGCGTTTCTGCGAACGGGCATGGTGAAGGACATTCAAGACAGTTTATACCATAAGACCTTAGGCCTATCGATTGGGTATTTTACCGAGGCTCGCAAAGGAGATCTATTAGCGCGGATGACTTCCGATGTGAAGGAAATCGAGAATTCGATCATCAATTCGCTTGAGGCCCTGGCCCGCGAACCCATTACCATCATCATCGTTCTGATTTCGATGTTGGCCATCAGCGCCCAACTGACCCTCTTCGTTTTCATCTTTTTACCCATCGCGGGATTTTTGATTTCAGCTGTGGGCAAACGGTTGAAAGCGCAGTCGTTGGAGGCGCAGAAAGAGACCGGTATTTTCCTTTCCTTTCTCGAAGAGACCTTGGGTTCCTTAAAGATCATCAAGGGCTTCAATGCCGAAGGGCGGTTCGCTGAGCGGTTTACCGGATCGACCTCTAAATTCAAAAGCATCATGACCTCCGTTTTGCAGCGCAAAGGCCTGGCTTCCCCGTTCAGTGAATTTTTAGGGGTCACCGTGGTCATTACGGTATTGTGGTATGGGGGCAGTTTGGTGTTGGGCAATGAAAGCACTTTGACCCCACAAGAATTCATGGGGTATATCGGGCTGTTCTATACGATCATCAACCCGGTGAAATCGATCACTACGGTCAATTACAATATCAAAAAGGGAAATGCCTCCTCAGAACGTGTTTTTGAGCTCCTTGAAACGATCAACCCGCTTGTCGAACCCGAGCATCCGAAACGGGTCGATACCCTGACTGAGGCCTTGGAGTTGAAAAACGTCTCCTTCAAATATGGGGAGGAATACGTACTTCGCGATTTCACCCTCACCGTTAAAAAAGGGCAGACCGTAGCCTTGGTCGGCCAATCCGGTAGCGGAAAGAGTACGGTGGCCAACCTAGTCACCCGTTTTTACGATGTGAACGAAGGGGAAATCACCATAGACGGAACCAACATCACCCAGCTTTCAAAAGAGGGCCTACGTTCCTTAATGGGCTTGGTCACACAAGATTCGATACTTTTTAACGATACGGTGAAAAACAATTTGTTGTTGGCCAAACCAGGGGCGACCGAAGCCGAACTCATCGAAGCGGCCAAAATCGCCAATGCCCATACCTTTATCACCGAGTTACCTGACGGCTACGATACCAATATCGGTGATGGGGGCAACAAATTGAGCGGTGGTCAAAAGCAACGGCTATCCATCGCCAGGGCGGTGCTGAAAAACCCTCCCATCATGATCCTGGATGAAGCCACCTCAGCCTTGGATACCGAAAGCGAACAGTTGGTGCAGGAAGCCTTGGAGAAAATGATGGCCAACCGCACCTCTATCGTGATCGCACACCGCTTGTCGACCATTCAAAATGCCGATAAGATCGTAGTGTTGCAAAAAGGGAAAATCGTGGAAGAAGGCACCCATCAAGAATTGATGCAGTCGAAAAAAGGCTATAAAAAATTGGTGGAATTACAGACCCTTGCCTAAGCGCAGGTCGGAAACAATACCCGGTCAGCGGCCAACAAATTAAACCTTTTCGCGTTACTTTAGTCAGAATAGCAAAACACTACTTTTGGGTACTGAAGAAACCTTGGTACAAGCGTTGAAAGACAAAGCGACCCAGGCGAAAGCCTTCGAAACGCTCGTCAACACCTACAAAGAAAGGCTGTATTGGCATATTCGAAGGATCGTCCTTGACCATGACGATGCCGATGATGTGCTCCAAAACACCTTTATCAAGGTATTTCGCAGTATCGAGGGATTCAAGGGTGACAGCAAACTATATTCTTGGATGTACCGGATAGCGACCAATGAGGCCCTGACCTTCTTGAAACAGAAAAGCCGGAAGATGGGGGTCGGTAAATCGGAATTACAAGAACAACTCGTAGCCAACCTAGAGGCCGATGTATACTTTGAAGGCGAGGAAATCCAACTGAAGCTTCAAAAAGCCTTGGCCACATTACCTGAAAAACAGAAATTGGTATTCAATATGAAGTACTTTCAAGAAATGAAATACGACGAAATCTCTGAAGTTTTACAAACTTCGGTCGGCGGATTGAAAGCTTCGTACCATTTGGCCGTG
Organism: Flavobacteriaceae bacterium; assembly: GCA_013214065.1. GTDB lineage: Bacteria > Bacteroidota > Bacteroidia > Flavobacteriales > Flavobacteriaceae > Flagellimonas_B > Flagellimonas_B algarum. The sequence goes on along the minus strand of JABSPK010000006.1, from coordinate 32,906 downwards.
AAAAAAATTGAATCGTATCTTAGAGAAGAATAATTAAACCTTATCGCCCGATGGCGGTCTAAGTATTGAAATGAAAAAGAACCACGATAAATCATTCAAAACACCTGAAGGCTATTTCGAAAGCTTCAATGCCCGGTTACAGGCGCGGTTGGAGGAGGAAGATACGTCAAGTATCATTCCGAAGAATGATGGCTTCGGGGTGCCGGAAGGGTATTTCGAAACGGTGCTGCCCAAGGTCAAGGAAACCGTGGGCAAGCAAGAGCCGAAAGTGGTGCGATTGCATCCGAACCGAAACCTATGGGTTGTCGCGGCCTCGATCGCGGCCATCTTCATCTTGGTATTTTCCATCCGGACCAACACAGGGTCTGACGTGACCTTCGAAGATTTGGCCCATACCGAGTTGGACGCCTATTTCGATTCGAACAGCATCGATTTGAGTTCCTATGAATTGGCCGAACTCATCGATATCGACACGGAGCAGCTCCAAACGATGAACGATGTCCCACTGGAAGATGCGACCATTATCGAATACCTCGATGAACATATCGATGATTATGAAGACTTAAACCTAGACTATGATGAGATCGACTATGATTAAAATGGTATCCATGCTATCCCTGGTGCTGTTTTCCATAGCCACCATGGCGCAGCAGCGGCCAGGGCAAGAACGCATCCGTTCGTTGAAAATCGCCTTTTTGACCGAACGTTTGGCCTTGACTTCTGAAGAGGCCCAGGCATTCTGGCCCATATACAACGAACATGAAAAGACCGTGGAATCCCTACGGGTTCGTGAAAAACAGGAACTGGCCGGGCGCATGGCCAGTTTGATGGATATGTCGGATGGGGAAGCCTCCAAAATGCTAGCGAAATACATGCAATTGATGAAGGAGAAACAAGAGGCCCAACAGCGCTTCGTTGCGAATTTGGATGGCGTCATTTCGCCCAAGAAAATCATCTTACTGATCAAATCGGAAGAAGATTTCAAAAAACGGCTTTTACAGCAATTCCGGAAACGTCGAGCCGGTCAGTAATTACGATCTAAAATCGATTAACAACACCAAAAAGAAGCCCAATGGCTTCTTTTTTGTTTAAACCCTTATCGAAAACCATGGTCTTACTATCAGAAACCCAATAAAACGAATGCAATGAAAAATTTGAAACTTATCCTTTTGACTATGGCCCTTATGGGAGGAATGTTGACTTCGACCGCACAACGAACCGTTGTTCGTGTATATCCGAAACATGGTACGGTAGTAACGACCATTAAAAAACCACGAGTCGTTGTCCATAAAAAAACAAACTTTTACCTAGCCGATGGCATCTGGTACAAAGCACGGGGTAAAAAGTACGTTGTTTGTGCCGCTCCTGTAGGGGTCAGGGTAAGAACCTTACCTCGAGGAAACAAAGTCGTTGTCGTCAACGGAAGAAAGCTGTATAAATACAAAGGGATCTGGTATAAAAGATCCGGACGGCACTATGTGGTCGTCACTGTTTAGATTTGGTTGATTGATAGTTGTTATTCCAAAAAAGGACGCCCGTAAGCGTCCTTTTTTATTTGCATCACGAAGTTCTATCTTTGCGCATTTATCACCTTATGCGCCTACACCGAAATTTGGTATTCGCCGTTATCGACGCCCTGCACCTTATCTGCAATGAGAATGAATATGCCGACAAGGTCATTGAAAAAGTATTGAAATACGATAAACGCTGGGGCGCCCGTGATCGGGGTTTTATCGCCGAAACCACCTATGACATCATCCGATGGAAACGGCTCTACAGTGAAATCGCCGAAGTCAACACCCCTTATTCAAGACCGGACCTCTTTCGGCTGTTCGCCGTTTGGGCCGTTTTGAAGGGTGTCGGCCTTCCCGATTGGAAGCAATTCGAAAACACCCCTGAACGCAGGATCAAAGGCAAGTTCGACGCCTTATCGAAAATCAGGAAAATGCGGGAGTCCTATCCCGATTGGATCGATGATCGCGCCGTCGAGGCCCTGGGCGAAACGCTTTGGACCGAAGAAAGTAAAGCCCTAAACCGACAAGCCGAGGTCATTCTGCGAACGAACACCCTAAAAACAGATCGAAAACGCTTGCAGCAGGCTTTGGAACAGGAAGAGATCGCCACGGAAGTCTTGCCGACGCATCCAGATGCCCTTAAACTGGTGCAGCGCAAAAACGTCTTTCCTACCCAAGCCTTCAAAGAAGGCTGGTTCGAAGTACAGGATGCCTCATCGCAACTTGTCGCTGCTTACTTGGACGTAAAACCGGGTCAACGGGTGGTGGATGCTTGTGCGGGCGCTGGCGGAAAAACCTTGCACTTGGCCGCTTTGATGGAAAACAAAGGGCAGCTCATCGCCATGGATATTTATGAAAGCAAGCTCAAAAAGATGAAGGTCAGGGCCCGTCGCAACGGGGTACACAATATGGAGACCCGCTTGATCGCCAACTCCAAAGTAATCAAAAAGCTGCATGGTAAAGCCGATCGTTTGCTCTTGGATGCTCCTTGTTCGGGTCTTGGGGTCATCCGAAGGAATCCGGACAGCAAGTGGAAATTACAGCCCGAATTCCTCGAGCGTATCAAGGGGGTGCAGCAACAAATCCTGCAAGACTATTCGAAAATGGTCAAACCCGGAGGTAAAATGGTCTATGCGACCTGTTCCATCCTACCCGAGGAAAACGATATGCAGGTCGAAGGGTTTTTGGCCTCCGAATCGGGCAAAGACTTCGTTTTTACACACGACCAAAAGGTTTTCGCTTCCACTTCAGGCTACGATGGCTTTTATATGGCCTTACTGCAACGGAAGTCATAGTTATTTGATTTATGTAACTTTGCCCTATGCAAAAGAGGGTGTCCATTGAAGAATTTTACGAGTCGTCGCTACACTACGTTCCGGAAAGTGTACGCACCGATATCGGGCACTTCAACGTTTTCAAATTGGACGAGTTCGCTTGCAAGAAACCGAAACCCATGCCCTTCAACCGTAGGGATTATTTTAAAATCAGTCTGGTCAAGGGTAAAAGCAAGGTACACTATGCCGATAAGACGGTCACTGTCGATCGGCAGGTGCTGGTTTTTTCAAACCCTCAGATTCCATACAATTGGGAACGCATTGATGATCAGTTGACCGGCTACTTCTGTGTCTTTACGGAATCATTCTTCCATCAATACGGCAATCTCTTGGAATATCCCATATTCCAACCCAATGGCAACCCGGTATTTCCGCTATCCGATGAGCAAATGGCCACGGTAGTGCCCTTATACGAACGCATGTTCACTGAAATCGGCTCGGATTATCCGTACAAGTACGATTTGTTGCGCAACCTGGCCCATGAACTGATCCACATCGGTTTGAAAATGCAGCCCGCTGAAAACACCCTTCCTACCCATTCGAACGCTTCCGAACGTATTTCCGGATTGTTTATGGAATTGCTCGAAAGGCAGTTTCCCATCGAAAGCCCGCTGCAACGCATGCGACTTCGGTCTCCCTCTGATTTTGCCACCCAACTCAGCGTGCATGTGAACCATTTGAATCGCGCGCTCAAAGAGACCAATCAGAAAAGCACCTCGACCCAAATCGCCGAACGGGTGGTCCAAGAGGCCAAAATCCTGATCCGTCATACGAATTGGGATATTTCGGAAATCGCATATTCGCTAGGGTTTGAAGAGACCGCCCATTTTTCGAACTTCTTTAAAAAACATACCCGTACCTCACCTACAAAATTCAGGAATAGTCCTATTGTTTGATTTTTGCAAGTCATCGCTTGTTGCGCACAACTGGAAAGCCCGTTCCCAGTTAGACCTTTGTGGAAACTAAAATCAAGACAGTATAGAAACTAAAAAAATAGCCTTGGTTACCGGTGGTAGCCGGGGCCTCGGAAAAGATATGGCCTTAAATTTGGCACAAAAAGGACTGGGGGTCGTACTTACCTATCAGTCGAATAAAAACGCGGCCGACGCTACGGTTGCCGAAATTTCAGCCTTGGGTGGATCGGCCATCGCGCTCCCCTTGGATGCCAGGGAGGTGAAATCGTTCAGTCAATTCAGTGAACGCCTGCAGCATGCCTTAGGCGAAACTTTCGACCTACCGAAGTTCGACTATTTGATCAACAATGCGGGCTTTGGCTACCACGGTTCGGTACAAGATACCACCGAAGCAGCTTTCGACGACTTGATGAACGTCCATTTCAAGGGGGTCTATTTCTTGACGCAAACCTTGCTCCCAAACATGAACGATGGAGGGGGTATTGTCAACATTTCACGTGGATTGGCGCGATTCTCATTTCCGGGGTATTCAGCCTATGCGGCCATGAAAGGGGCCGTCGAGGTATATACCCGGTATCTGGCAAAAGAGTTGGGCGAGCGGCGTATCAAAGCCAATACCGTAGCACCAGGGGCCATCAATACCGATTTCAACAAAGAGCGGTTCGAAGAAACCCCGCAGGTCGTTGATATGATCGCCTCATTGACGGCACTGGGGCCGGTTGGCGAAGCTCCCGACATCGGGGCCATTGTGGCTTTCTTATGTACCGATGATGCCGCTTGGGTCAACGGTCAGCGCATCGAAGCATCGGGCGGCATGTTCGTCTGATCAGCAAAGCCCCGAATCGGGGCTTTTTTTTTGAATTGTCGTAATGTTGGGGTACTTCCTTTAATTTATGTCTTGGCTGTCGTATTTTTAGCAACGAACATTTAGCCGACTTCAACATGAAGAACATCTATGACCTTAAAAACCTCAAAGGGGACCTGACCGGTGGGTTGGTTGCCGGAATCGTTGCCTTACCCCTTGCCTTGGCGTTCGGGGTTCAATCCGGAATGGGAGCGGCAGCAGGGCTCTATGGGGCCATCGCTGTCGGTATTTTCGCCGCCCTCTTCGGAGGTACCCAGACCCAGGCAAGTGGACCTACCGGACCGATGACCGTGGTCTCGGCCGCCTTGGTGGCCGCTGCGATTCAAATGAATAGCGGACTGGACAACGCCATGGGGATTATTTTGGTCACCTTCCTGTTGGGGGGCTTGTTTCAAGTGGTATTCGGGTTGTTGAATATCGCCGGATATGTAAAATATTTTCCCTACCCCGTGGTTTCAGGCTTTATGAGCGGGGTCGGACTCATTATTATCATCCTGCAACTTTTTCCCTTGGTCGGGCTTTCGTCGCCAAAGTCGACCGTTGCGGTGTTGAAGGATATCGGCTTGATGTTCACCGATGGGAATTGGTATGCTTTGGGACTGGGGGTATTGACCATCATCGTATATTATGTTTTCCCCAAAATCACCAAAGCGGTACCCAGCCCGTTGGTGGCCTTGGTAGTCGCTTCATTGGTGGCCTATTTCATGAAATTGGATGTGCCGGTCATCGGCGAAATCCCCGCAGGCCTACCTTCCTTGCAGATCGGAACGTTTTGGCCCATTGATTCCGGTGCTTATGGATTGATCATTGAATATGCCATCGTTCTTGCCGTTTTAGGAAGTATCGATTCTTTATTGACCTCGGTCATCGCCGATAACATGACCAAAACAAAGCACAATAGTAACCGGGAATTGATCGGTCAAGGAATCGGAAACATGTTAGCCGCGGTCATCGGGGGAATTCCGGGAGCCGGTGCCACCAAAGGTACCGTTGTCAATATCAATGCAGGGGGCAGGACCCGTTTGTCAGGCGCCATGCACGGCCTGTTCTTGCTGACCGTATTGTTGGGCCTTGGAAAACTGGCCGCACACATTCCATTATCCGTCTTGGCCGGACTGCTGATACCGATCGGCTTTAAAATCATTGATTTCAAAGGATTGAAACATTTGAAGGTCGTACCACGGGCCGATGCCATAGTGCTGATCATCGTTTTATTGATCACGACCTTCGGGAGCTTGATCAATGCGGTCGGTATCGGTGTGGCCCTTGCCTCATTGCTGTTCATGAAACAATCGAGTGATCTGGCCAAAAATGGGCTTGACGTTGGACCGGTAGCGGATTTCGATGGATCGAAACCCTGGCAAGACGAACTGGAGTTTTATGAGAAGTACAAAGACAAGGTGATCATCAAACACTTATATGGCCCGTTCTTTTTTGGCTTTACCTCGCATTTCAAAGACGAGATCAAAAACCTACAGAACGACATCAAAGCCTTGATCATTCGAATGGACCGTGTTCCCTACATCGATCAATCGGGTCTTTATGCACTTGAAGAAGCGGTGTTCGATCTTCGAGCCCAGGATATTGAAGTCATCGTCACCGGATTGAAAGAACAGCCCCGCGACCAGCTACAGGCGATTGATTTGATCGATGACCTCATCCCCCATGAAGATATTTTCGATACGGTCGATGAAGCCTTTACCTATTTGCGGAGCAAATTGGATTGATCGACCCTACAGGGTTTGACCCTAGGGACCCGGTCTATGTGGACAACCCATCCATCGGTCGATATTGCGTATTTTTGGGATAAGCCAATCCACCATTGCAGACCAAAACAGCATCCATCGCCAACTCCTACATGCACTTTTTGCGCGTTACCCTTGTGCTTTGCCTTTTTTACGCACCATCAATACTGGCACAAGACCAGGAGCGCCCCTCATTCGCTTCCGGAAGTTTACAAGGCGCCTTGGATTTCGATGGCGCCCTAAACGAAGAAGCATGGTCTATGGCCCCGGTTTTGACCGATTTGAAAACAACCGTTCCCGTTGAAGGGGGGACTCCTTCCCAACCGACCCGAATACAGGTCATCGCGAATGCCCGAAACGTCGTTATCGGCGTCCGATGCGATGACTCGGACCCCAATGGGATCATTCGTTTTTCAAAACTTAGGGATGCCGATATTTCGGAGGAAGACCATGTCAAGATCGTTATCGACCCCTTTCAAGACGGTCAATCGGGTTATATTTTCGCTGTCAACCCCTTGGCCGCCCGTTATGATGCTTTGGTCTCGGATCGTGGGGAAGATGAAAACGACGATTGGGACGCCGTTTGGGATGCAAAAACCCAGATTACCGAAACTGGTTGGACCGCCGAAATCGTGATTCCCATCCAGAGTATCGCGTTTAAAAAAGGACTGTCAACCTGGGGGTTCAATGTAGAGCGTCGTATCCAAAGAAACTTGGAAACCATTCGTTGGGCCAATGTGAAACGCGACCAGTGGATCGCCCAAACCAGTCGCGCCGGACTGCTTACTGGGTTGCCCAAATTCAACTATGGGGTGGGCACCAATATTCGTCCGTCATTGATCGGGAATGCCAATCAAACCGGAGCGAACGGTGCCATGGTGCTCGACCCGGACGTGAGCCTTGATGCCAACCAACGCATCGGTCCCAATGTCTTGGCCACCTTTACCGTGAATACAGACTTTGGCGAGACCGAAGTCGATAGCCGACAGACCAACCTCACGCGTTTTCCCTTGTTCTTTCCTGAAAAGCGGACGTTCTTTCTCGAAGGTTCCGATATTTTCGAGTTTGGTTTCGGTACCAGTCGAAGTACCGTACTTCCTTTTTTCAGCCGACGTATCGGCCTTCGCGATAATGTACAAATACCCGTGGTCGCGGGTACCAAATTGAACGGTCGTATCGGCAAGACCGCTTTCGGTGCTTTGGGCATACGCACCAACGATTTCGATTTGGGGGATACCGGTTTCGACGCCACCAATATGGGAGTGGTACGGGTGCGACGTAATGTACTGAAGGAAAGTTCGGTGGGTCTCATCGCTTCCTCCGGCGATCCATTGGGCCGTGCCGGAAGTTGGATGACCGGAACGGACTTCACCTTCCAAACCACTCGTTTTAATGGGGATAACAACTTTTTGGTCGGGGGTTGGGCCTTGTTTACTGATCGGGCCGACCTGTCTGGAGATCGCTCCGCGGTCGGGTTTAAGATCGATTACCCCAATGACCGCTGGGATGCCGCCATTACCTACGCCCGGATTGGGGAGGATTTCGACCCTTCTTTGGGCTTCGTGCCACGTCGTGGGGTCAATTTTTATCGTTTTGGTGGGGTGTTCGCCCCGCGACCCAAGGCGCCATGGTTGCGCCAAATGTTCCACCAGTTTTTCGTGACTTATGTCAATACCATTGCAGGGCCTTGGCAATCGTATAGCATCTTCACGGCTCCCATCAATTGGCGTCTGGAGAGCGGGGATCGCATCGAGGCCAACATACGGCCGGTCGGTGAGAATATCCTCGAGCCTTTCGAGATTTCAGATGGGGTTACCATTCCGGTGGGTGAATACAACTTCATGCGGTATCGCTTAGAAGCCGAATTCGCTCGAAAACGACGATTGAGTGGGCAGGCGACCTGGTGGTTCGGCAGCTTTTATGAAGGTACACTCGATGAATTCGAATTGAGCTTGAACTGGAATCCGAGTGCCTTGTTGGCCTTCGAGTTCAATGGTTTACACAATCGCGCCCGGCTCCCGTTCGGGGACTTCAACCAGACGCTTGCCGGACTAAGGGTGCGCTTCAATGTCAATTCCAATTTGCAGTTGAACAGCTACCTCCAATATGATACGGATAGCCGGATACTCGGCTTGAACGCACGTATCCATTGGATTTTCTCCCCATTGGGGGATGTATTCCTGGTTTTCAATAACAATACCTTCAACGGGATGAGCCAACCTTGGGAACTCCAAAACCGTCAGGTCCTTTTGAAAATCCGGTACAATTTCAGACTGTAACATTACCGGATTCTTTCAACAACGACCGTTAACAACTCCGCTTTCCATATAGGCTTTTTTCCTTGCTTTTTGCTAAATTTGCACTTTCCAAAATCAGCACAATGATCCACTTTTTCGGAGACCCCTCGGCAAAGGTTTTCGCATTGCAGACTTCGCAACCCCTAAGTAGTGAAGACCAACAAAAACTGAGCTGGTTGTTCGGCAACCAAGATAAAATTGAATCGGCGTCCCTTGACGCCTTTTTTGTTGGTCCGAGGGCTACCATGATAACCCCATGGAGTACCAACGCCACCGAGATCACCCAGAACATGGGTATCGTCGGTATCGAACGCATCGAAATCTTTACCGCTGTCGATGGGGACACCACCGAATTCGACCCGATGTTGTTCCAAAAATACCCGAGGTTGGACCAAGCTATTTTTACGTTCGATATCGAACCCGAACCGATTTTGGATGTTGATGATATCGCCGCTTACAACCAGCAAGAAGGGTTGGCCCTTAGCGAGGAAGAGGTGGATTACCTAAATCAGCTATCAGAACGTTTGGGTCGAAAATTGACCGATTCGGAAGTATTCGGGTTCAGTCAGGTCAACTCTGAGCACTGCCGTCATAAGATCTTTAACGGCACCTTTGTCATCGATGGAAAGGAAATGCCGGGTTCCTTGTTCAAAATGATCAAAAAAACCTCGGAAGAGCATCCGAACGGTATCGTTTCGGCTTACAAGGACAACGTAGCCTTTATCAAGGGACCCAAGGTGGTCCAATTTGCCCCGAAACGAGCCGATATTCCTGATTTTTACGAAGAACGACCCTTTGATTCGGTGTTGTCTTTAAAAGCGGAAACCCACAACTTTCCGACAACTGTCGAACCCTTCAACGGAGCGGCTACCGGATCGGGTGGTGAGATTAGGGATCGCCTAGCGGGAGGGCAAGGTAGTCTGCCATTGGCCGGTACTGCCGTATATATGACCTCCTATTCGCGGTTAGAAGATACCCGGCCCTGGGAAAAGACCTTTGAAGCCCGGAAGTGGCTCTATCAGACCCCGTTGGATATTTTGATCAAAGCGAGTAATGGAGCATCCGATTTCGGAAATAAGTTCGGGCAACCTTTGATCACCGGTTCCGTATTGACTTTTGAACATCGCGAAGAAGCCGCCCGCCTAGGTTTCGACAAAGTGATCATGATGGCCGGTGGTATCGGATACGCCAAAACCGAACAGGCATTGAAAAACAGTCCGAAGACCGGGAACAAGGTCGTAATCCTTGGTGGTGACAATTACCGCATCGGAATGGGTGGTGCGGCCGTTTCGAGTGCGGACACCGGTGAATTTGAGTCTGCCATTGAATTGAATGCCGTGCAACGCAGCAATCCGGAAATGCAGAAACGAGCGGCCAATGCCATTCGTGGCTTGGTCGAAGCCGATATGAACCCCATTGTTTCCATCCACGATCATGGTGCCGGCGGGCATTTGAATTGCCTATCGGAATTGGTCGAGGAAACCGGGGGTAAAATCGATTTGGACAAGCTCCCAGTGGGTGACCCTACCCTTTCAGCAAAAGAAATCATCGGGAACGAGAGCCAAGAACGTATGGGCTTGGTCATTGCCGAAAACGATATGGCGCAATTGGAACGTATCGCCGCTAGGGAGCGTTCTCCCATGTTCACTGTGGGCGAAGTGACAGGAGACCATCGCTTTACCTTTAGCAGCAGCTCTAAAGGGGATACGCCGATGGATCTTGGTATGGACGATATGTTCGGAAGCTCCCCCAAAACGATCATGGAAGATCGGAAATCGAACACGACGTTCCAGGATGCCCCATACGAGTTGGCCCATTTCCACGACTACTTGGAACAGCTGTTGCAATTGGAAGCGGTTGCTTGCAAAGACTGGCTGACCAACAAAGTCGATCGCTGTGTCGGAGGTCGCGTAGCCAAACAACAGTGTGCAGGCCCCTTGCAACTTCCATTGAATAACTGTGGCGTGATGGCCCTTGATTTCAAAGGCAAGGAAGGACTGGCGACCAGTATTGGCCATTCGCCGGTCTCTGGGCTTATCGACCCAAGCGCAGGAAGTCGAAACAGCATCGCCGAAGCCTTGACCAACATCATTTGGGCCCCATTGGAAGAAGGATTGAAATCGGTTTCACTATCGGCCAATTGGATGTGGCCCTGCAAGAATCCAGGTGAGGATGCGCGGCTGTATGAAGCAGTGCAGGCCTGTTCCGAATTCGCGATTGAACTGGGCATCAACATCCCAACCGGGAAAGATTCGCTCAGCATGAAACAGAAATATCCCGACCAGGAGGTCATCGCCCCGGGTACGGTGATCATTTCGGCGGCCGGGCACTGTTCGGATTTGACGAAAGTGGTCGAACCGGTATTGCAAAAAGACGGGGGGTACATTTACTACCTCAACTTAAGCCAAGAATCCCATGAATTAGGGGGGTCGAGTTTTTACCAGGTGTTGAACGCAGTGGGCAGTACCGCACCTTCTATCGGCGACGCGGCCTACTTCAAAAAGGCTTTCAACATCATACAACAAGAAATCAAAGCAGGGAACATCCATTCAGGTCACGACGTGGGCTCTGGCGGATTGATCACTACCCTTTTGGAACTCTGTTTTGCCGATAATGGCATCGGTGCCTCCATCGATCTTACCCCGATTGGTGAACCCGATAGTATGAAGGTTTTATTCGCTGAAAACATCGGCATCGTCTTCCAAGGTGATGGTTGGGTCGAAGAACGTTTGCGTTCGCAAGGTTTGGACATCATCAAAATCGGCGATCCGAGAAACGGTTCCGAAATGACCATCAAAAACCATGGCGTGGAAATGGGATTGAACATCCCGTCACTTCGTGATACCTGGTTCAAAACCTCCTATTTGTTAGACGACCAACAGACCGCGAAAGGGCTGGCAAAGGAACGGTTCACAAATTATAAAGAACAAGCGTTGACGTATAGCTTCCCAAAACGATTGGCGCTGGATAGCCTTCCAAGAATCCCCAAAAAAGAGCGACCCAAAGCGGCCATCTTGCGTGAAAAAGGGAGCAACTCCGAACGGGAAATGGCGCATGCCATGTTCCTGGCCGGTTTCGATGTGAAAGACGTTCACATGACCGATTTGATTACCGGGCGGGAAGACCTTAAAGAAATCCAATTTTTGGGCGCTGTCGGCGGTTTCTCGAATTCCGATGTGTTGGGTTCGGCCAAAGGTTGGGCCGGGGCCATCAAGTACAACGATAAGGCCAAAAAAGCCATTGACGATTTCTTCGCCCGAAAGGACACCCTATCGGTCGGAATCTGCAATGGCTGCCAGTTGTTCATGGAATTGGATTTGATCAATCCGGAGCATGGTGACAAGCACGGAAAAATGACGTATAACGATTCCGCCAAACACGAAAGCAACTTTACCTCCGTCAAGGTGCAAAATAACGATTCGGTAATGCTGGGCAACCTTGAAGGAACGACCCTTGGTGTATGGATCAGTCATGGCGAGGGCAAGTTCGTGTTGCCGATGAAAGAAGATGAATACGGTATCGTGGCCAAATATGGCTATGAAGCCTATCCGTCCAATCCAAATGGCAGTGATTATAACGTGGCCATGCTCTGTGACAAGAGCGGAAGGCATTTGGTGACCATGCCGCATATCGAACGCTCCATCTTCCCATGGAACTGGGCCCACTACCCAAAGGACAGGGATGATGTGATCTCTCCGTGGATCCAAGCCTTCGTAAACGCACGCAATTGGATCGAAAGGAATGCAGGCTAATGGCGGAAAAGCACACCTCCAACAATTTTACCATCCGACGGGCGACCATCGATGAGGTACCCCGTATCGTTGCGCTATTGGCAGATGATGTCTTGGGTCGTGAACGGGAGCAATACCGTCTTCCCCTACCCCAAACCTATTATGATGCCTTTGCCGAAATCGATGCCGATCCCAATCACGAACTGATGGTTATGGTCGAAGATGGACATACCATTGTCGGTACCTTGCAACTCTCCTTTTTGCCTTACTTGACCTATCAAGGCGGCATAAGGGCACAAATCGAACAGGTGCGCATCCATTCCGAATTCCGCGGGTTGGGCCTTGGCCATCGGTTTTTCACCTGGGCCATTGAACGAGCAAAGGAACGTGGGGCCCATCTGCTGCAACTGACCACGGACAAAAAGCGGCCCGAAGCCTTGAAGTTTTATGAGCAACTCGGATTTAGAGCCTCCCATGAAGGAATGAAACTCAAACTTTCCTAAAGGATATGGAATCGGTTTGGCCAAAGCGAATGGTGCTTTTTGCAGCCTTCCCAGGTGCTTGAAACGTCCTATATCAGCGTTCCATACCAAGTCGCCTGAAACTGGCATTTTTACAATTTTTAGGAGACCCAATTGCCATATCCATTTTAAAATCCGCCTTCCTTTCCCTATTTTGCAATTTCTTTAGAGAAACTTACTATGGCTACAGTAACTAGACTTTTTGATTTTCCATACCACCAATTAGCGAACAACCCCCTTGATAATGCCTTGGTTACCAAATACTCCGGTAAATGGGTATCGACGTCTACCCAAGAGTATATCGACAAGGCCAATGCCATTAGCCGAGGATTGCTTCGAATGGGCGTAAATGCCAATGACAAGATCGCGGTCATCTCTATGACCAACCGCACGGAATGGAATATCATGGATATCGGTATCCTTCAGACCGGAGCACAAAACGTACCCATTTATCCCACCATCTCCGAAGAAGACTACGAATACGTACTGAACCACTCGGAAGCCGTTTATTGCTTTGTTTCATGCCAAGATGTATTGAACAAAGTGTTGGCCATTAGTGGAAAGTTGAAAAAATTAAAAGCGGTGTTCTCTTTTGACCAGTTGGACAATTGCGATCATTGGACCCAAGTCTTGGAACAAGGCGCCGACACTTCGAATCAAGATGAAGTTGAAAAAAGGAAGGCTGCCGTCAAACCGGAAGATCTCGCGACCTTGATCTACACCTCGGGCACCACGGGTCGCCCCAAAGGGGTCATGCTCTCCCACGACAACATCGTCTCGAACGTCATATCCAGTAAAGAACGGGTGCCATTTAAGGCCGGGGGCGTCGCCTTGAGCTTTTTACCGATCTGTCACATCTTCGAACGGATGATACTCTACCTCTATCAATATTGTGGCATCGAGGTCTACTTCGCCGAAGGCCTTGACAAGATCAGTGATAACGTCAAGGAAATCAAACCGAACGTGATGACGGTGGTGCCACGACTTTTGGAAAAAGTATACGATTCGATCATCGCCAAGGGGACTGCCCTGACCGGTCTCAAAAAGAAACTCTTCTTCTGGGCCGTCAACCTTGGATTGAAATTCGAACCTTATGGCCAGAACGGTTGGTGGTATGAAACCAAATTAGGCTTGGCCCGAAAGCTGATCTTCAGCAAATGGCAAGAAGGTCTCGGTGGTAATCTCGAGACCATGGTTTCAGGTAGTGCAGCCCTACAGCAACGTCTGGGACGGGTCTTTGGCGCTGCCGGAATGCCCGTGATGGAAGGCTATGGCCTAACGGAAACTTCTCCGGTCATCTCAGTCAATCAAGAAGAAGGTGGCGGTTGGAAAATCGGTGCGGTCGGACGCATCATCAAAGGCGTGGAAGTCAAGATCGCCGAAGATGGCGAAATCCTCTGCAAAGGCCCTAATGTCATGCAAGGCTATTACAAAGACCCCGAAAAGACCGCCGAAGTGCTTAAAGATGGCTACTTCCACACTGGGGATATCGGGGAAATCGATAGCGATGGCTTTCTGAGAATCACCGATCGCAAAAAAGAAATGTTCAAAACCTCAGGCGGAAAGTACGTAGCGCCGCAACTGTTGGAAAACCGTTTTAAGGAATCCGTATTCATCGAACAGATCATGGTTGTCGGAGAAGGTGAAAAAATGCCGGCAGCCTTGATACAACCGAATTTCGACATGCTCTTCAGTTGGGCTGAAAGCAACGATATCACCATCAGTCAAAAATCGGATATTATCGTCAACGACAAGGTCTTGGCCCGACTACAAGAAGAAGTCGACCTGGCCAATGAGGATTTTGCCAAATGGGAAAAAGTGAAGCAATTCCGTTTGACTCCAGACGTATGGAGTGTCGATGACGGCCATCTGACCCCGACCATGAAATTGCGTCGGAAAATCGTCAAGGAGAAATACCTGAAGCTTTACAACGACATCTACGGGTATTGATCCCTGATTGCCATGGCTTACGAAAAATACACCACCGAACAATTGAAGAAGGCGCAAAAGATCTTACTCGGTCTGAGTATCGTAGCCTTGCTGTTTACGGTCGTGATGCTGGTTTACGGTATCATGGAAAGTAGCGATGGCGGTAATTCCTCGATTTTGTTCTTGGTTCCTACGGTGTTCGGACCACTTTCCATATTTCCGGCCCTTTTCGCTTCCAGTGTCGGGAGTGAACTCAAAAAAAGAGGGCAAAACCCATCCTGAATTTTCGATTTAAACGTCACAGCCGAATAGTGATCGCTTAAACATTTATTATGCATGCATAATAAATTTTAGTATCTTTGGAATCGAAATTTCCCAAATGAAAGAAGTCACAATCGACTGGGCACTCCGTGCAACTTGGCAAGCGGTCACAAAAATGTACAACGAAGAAGCAAAGAACTATGGGCTGACTATGGCCATTGGCTTTACGTTGTTGAGTATCGATGCCAAAAAAGGGACACCGAGTACCGCCCTTGGCCCGAGAATGGGCATGGAGGCGACCAGCCTTTCCCGCATTTTGAAAAGTATTGAAGAAAAGGGATACATCGAACGCAGGCCCAACCCCAAAGATGGTCGTGGTGTCTTGATCCATTTGACCGCACTGGGTATCGAGAAGCGCAAAGACTCGAAAGAAGTGGTCATGCGGTTCAATGATGTCGTTCAAGGAACGGTCGGTGAAAACGAATTGAAAGGCTTCTACAAGACCATGGAGGCGATCAACAAATTGATCGCCGACAAGGAAATCTATATCAAATCAACGAACTAATTAATCCATCATAAGTTACATGAAAAGGCACATCAATAATGTTGCGGTAATCGGTTCCGGAATTATGGGAAGTGGCATTGCCTGTCATTTCGCAAATATCGGGGTCGAAGTTTTGCTTTTGGATATCGTACCCAGGGAACTGAGCGATGCCGAAAAGGCCAAAGGGCTCACCCTTGAGGACAAGGCCGTCCGCAACCGGATCGTCAACGATTCACTTAAAGCCGCCCTAAAGGGCAAACCTTCCCCCATCTATCATCAAAAATTCGCCAATCGCATCAGCACCGGGAACTTGGAAGACGATATCGCCAAGATCAAAGATGTCGATTGGATCATCGAAGTCGTTGTAGAACGGCTCGACATCAAAAAACAAGTGTTCGAAAACATCGAAAAGCACCGGAAACCGGGTACCTTGATCACTTCGAATACCTCGGGCATTCCGATACATTTCATGAGTGAGGGAAGAAGTGAGGATTTCCAAAAACATTTTTGCGGAACCCACTTCTTCAATCCTGCCAGATACCTCAAGCTCTTTGAGATCATCCCAGGTCCGAAAACCGATTCGGAGGTCCTTACGTTGTTAAATGGTTATGGCGAACAGTTTTTGGGAAAAACCTCCGTGGTGGCCAAAGACACGCCGGCTTTTATCGGAAACAGGATCGGTATTTTCAGCATCATGAGTCTCTTTCATGCGGTGAAAGACCTTGGAATGACTGTTGAGGAAGTCGACAAACTGACCGGTCCCGTTATCGGAAGACCTAAATCAGCCACCTTCCGCACCGTGGATGTCGTCGGTCTTGACACCTTGGTGCATGTCGCCAACGGGCTCTATGAAAACTGCCCCGATGACGAAAGACATGGCCTTTTCAAACTTCCTGATTTCATCGATACCCTCATGGCCAACAAATGGTTGGGCAGTAAGTCGGGACAAGGTTTTTACAAAAAAGTAAAGAACGATGCCGGAAAAAGTGAGATCCTTACCCTGGATCTCGACAGTATGGAGTACCGCTCCAAAAAATCGGCGAAATTCGCGACTTTGGAACTAACGAAGACCATTGACAAAGTGGTCGATCGCTTCGCTGTCTTGTGTGGCGGAAAAGACAAGGCCGGGGAATTCTACAGAAAAAGCTTCGGGCAATTGTTCGCTTACGTATCACATCGCATTCCTGAAATTACCGACGAACTCTATAAAATCGATGACGCCATGAAAGCCGGTTTCGGCTGGGAACACGGCCCATTCCAGATTTGGGACGCCGTCGGGATCGATAAAGGATTGGAGTTCATCAAGGCCGAAGGACAGGAGCCAGCGGCTTGGGTCACTGAAATGCAAGCGGCCGGTATCAGCTCCTTTTATTCGGTTAAGGATGGGGCCACCCACTATTACGATATTCCGAAAAAAGCAATGGTGAAAGTACCCGGACAGGACGCGTTTATCATTCTTGACAATATCCGTAAGAGTAATGAGGTCTTCAAAAATTCTGGTGTTGTCATCGAAGATTTGGGAGATGGCATCCTAAACTGTGAGTTCCAGTCCAAAATGAACACCATCGGTGGCGATGTTTTAGCCGGTTTGAATAAGGCCATTGACCTTGCGGAAAAAGACTTTCAAGGCTTGGTCGTCGGAAATCAGGCTGCCAACTTTTCAGTGGGTGCGAATATCGGCATGATCTTCATGATGGCCGTCGAACAAGAATATGATGAGCTGAACATGGCCATCAAGATGTTTCAAGATACGATGATGCGCATGCGGTATTCATCGATTCCGACTATTTCAGCCCCCCATGGCATGTGTTTGGGTGGGGGTTGCGAACTGTCATTGCATGCCGACAAAGTCGTTGCAGCGGCAGAGACCTATATCGGGCTTGTCGAGTTCGGTGTCGGGGTCATCCCGGGTGGTGGTGGATCCAAGGAATTCGCCATGCGGGCCTCAGACTCTTTCCGTAAAGGGGATGTCGAGTTGAACATCTTACAAGAATACTTTTTGACGATCGGAATGGCCAAGGTATCCACATCGGCTTATGAGGCCTTCGATTTGGGCATCTTACAAAAGGGTAAGGATGTGGTCGTGGTCAACAAAGACCGCCAGATCGCTACGGCCAAGGCCCACGCGAAATTGATGGCCGAAGCAGGCTACACCAAACCGCCAAGTCGCAAAGACGTGAAAGTATTGGGAAAACAGGCCTTGGGTATGTTCTTGGTCGGCACCGATGCCATGGAAGCCAGCCGTTACATCAGTGAACACGATAAGAAAATAGCGAACAAGTTGGCTTACGTTATGGCAGGAGGTGACCTTTCGGAGCCCACGATGGTTTCGGAGCAATACCTTCTGGATATCGAACGCGAAGCCTTTCTTTCCCTTTGTACCGAAAGGAAGACCCTTGAACGCATTCAGCATATGTTGAAAACAGGAAAACCCCTTAGAAACTAAAAACATGAAAACAGCATATATAGTCAAAGGATACCGCACCGCGGTCGGCAAATCCAAAAGAGGAGGGTTCCGATTCAAAAGGGCCGATGAATTGGCAGCGGAGACCATCGAACATTTGGTCGGGCAATTGCCTGAGTTCGATAAAACCAGGATTGATGACGTTATCGTCGGTAATGCCATGCCCGAAGGCTCGCAAGGCTTGAACATGGCCCGATTGATTTCCTTGATGGGATTGGACATCGTCGATGTACCCGGCGTAACCGTTAATCGATTCTGTTCTTCAGGATTGGAAACCATCGGGATCGCTTCCGCTAAAATACAGGCCGGAATGGCTGATTGCATCATCGCCGGGGGTGTTGAAAGTATGAGCTCCGTACCCATGACGGGATTCAAGACCGAATTGAACTACGATCTAGTCCGTTCGGGACACGAAGATTACTATTGGGGAATGGGAAATACGGCCGAAGCGGTCGCACAAGAATACAAGGTTTCGCGTGAAGACCAAGACGAATTCGCCTACCATTCGCATATGAAAGCCTTGAAAGCGCTTGATGAAGACCGTTTTCAGGATCAAATCGTGCCCATAGAAGTCGAACAGACCTATGTCGACGGAAACGGTAAGCGAGCATCCAAAAAGTTCTCCGTAACCAAAGATGAAGGTCCGCGAAGAGGTACTTCAAAAGAAGCACTCGCAAAGTTACGGCCGGTATTTGCCGCCAACGGGAGCGTAACCGCGGGCAATTCTTCGCAGACCAGCGACGGCGCCGCCTTCGTTATGGTCATGAGTGAAGAAATGGTCAAGGAATTGAATCTTGAACCCGTCGCCCGTTTGGTCAACTATGCCGCTGCGGGGGTTCCACCCCGAATTATGGGCATCGGTCCGGTGGCAGCCGTGCCGAAAGCTTTGAAGCAGGCAGGACTTTCACAGAACGATATCGAATTGATCGAGTTGAACGAAGCCTTTGCCTCCCAATCTTTAGCGGTGATCCGTGAATTGGGATTGAATCCTGACATCATCAACGTCAATGGTGGTGCCATTGCCCTTGGACACCCCCTTGGCTGTACCGGGGCCAAACTTTCGGTACAACTCTTCGACGAGATGCGAAAAAGGAACATGCAGGGCAAACACGGCATGGTGACCATGTGCGTGGGTACCGGTCAAGGTGCCGCTGGAATATTTGAATTTTTGAATTGATTAATTGAATAAGATAAGCTATGAGTACTGAAACAATGGAAAAGGAAATCCTTCGTGGCGGCCAGTTTCTGGTCAAAGAAACGCAATGCGAGGAAGTTTTCACCCTAGAAGACCTGACCGAAGAACAGCAAATGATGCGAGAAAGCACCAAAGAATTCGTCGATCGAAAACTTTGGGCGCATTGGGAGAAGTTTGAGAAGAAAGATTACGCCTATACCGAAGAAGCTATGCGTGAAGCAGGTGAGTTGGGCTTGTTGAGCATAGCGGTCCCAGAAGCCTATGGCGGAATGGGTATGGGTTTTGTTTCGACCATGTTGGTTTGTGATTACATCTCAGGTGCGACCGGTTCGTTCAGTACGGCTTTCGGGGCACATACCGGTATCGGTACCATGCCCATTACTTTATACGGAACCGAAGAGCAGAAACAAAAATATGTGCCCAAATTGGCCTCTGGTGAATGGTTCGGGGCTTATTGCCTTACCGAGCCCGGGGCAGGATCGGACGCCAACTCCGGGAAGACCAAGGCGGTGCTTTCGGAAGATGGCAAATCGTACAAGATCACCGGGCAGAAAATGTGGATTTCGAATGCCGGTTTCTGCAGCCTTTTCATTGTTTTCGCACGCATCGAAGACGATAAGAACATTACCGGTTTTATCGTCGAGAACGACCCGGGCAATGGTATCACCCTAGGCGACGAAGAGAAGAAATTAGGTATCCATTCCTCCTCAACACGTCAAGTCTTCTTCAATGAGACCGTTGTTCCGGTCGAAAATATGTTGTCGGAGCGTGGTAACGGATTCAAAATCGCCATGAACGCCTTGAACGTGGGCCGAATCAAATTGGCAGCCGCCTGTTTGGAGGCGCAACGGCGCGTAATCAATGAAGCGGTAAACTACGCCAACGAACGCATCCAGTTCAAGACGCCGATTATGAATTTCGGGGCCATCAAGGCCAAGATCGCCGAAATGGCGACCAATGCCTACGTTGATGAGGCAGCCTGTTATCGTGCCGCCAAGAATATCGAAGACCGCATCGCCATCCGCGAAGCGAATGGAAACACCCATCAAGAAGCCGAACTCAAAGGTGTCGAGGAGTATGCCATCGAATGCTCCATATTGAAAGTGGCGGTTTCCGAACACGTTCAGGACACTACCGATGAGGGCATACAGATTTTCGGGGGCATGGGCTTCAGTGCCGATACCCCGATGGAGTCGGCCTGGAGGGATGCGCGGATATCCCGCATCTATGAAGGCACCAACGAAATCAACCGCATGCTCGCTGTGGGCATGTTGGTGAAAAAAGCCATGAAAGGCCATGTCGATCTTTTAGGACCGGCGACGGCAGTCGGTGAAGAGCTGATGGGTATCCCATCTTTTGACACTCCTGACTTTTCAGAACTTTTCGCCGAAGAGAAAGACTTGGTCGCACGACTGAAAAAGGTCTTTTTGATGGTTGCCGGAAGTGCGGTGCAGAAGTATGGGACCGAATTGGAGAAGCACCAACAACTTTTAATGGCGGCCTCTGATATTTTGATTCAAGTTTACTTGGCCGAGTCGGCTATTCTCCGAACCGAGAAAAACGCCAAACGATATGGTGAGGAAGCGCAAGCGACCCAAATAGCCATGTCACGCCTGTACCTCTATCGCGCCGTTGACATCGTGGTCCAAAAAGGGAAGGAAGCCATCGTTTCTTTCGCTGACGGAGACGAACAACGCATGATGTTGATGGGCTTGAAGCGCTTTACGAAATATACGAACCAACCCAATGTAGTGGCTTTACGCACGGCAATAGCCGATAAGGTCGCTGCTGATAATGGGTATACCTTCGACTAATTCAAATAGCTTCACCAAGCTGATTTGAGAACCGCCCTTATCGGGCGGTTTTTTTTATGCCGCATTTTGCCAGCGTGACCGTTGGGTTTACCTTTATGGCATGAACCAAGAATTGCTTGACCAGCTGTATGATCCACAAGCCTTTGAGGCCCATGGCAAACGCTTTATCGAAGTCTTGACGGCCCATCTTGAAAAGACGACCAAAGGACATACCGAAAGGGTGATTGCCTGGAATACGCCCGAAAAGGAACTGGAGTTTTGGCAATCCTTTTTGAAAGAGGGGGATTCCAATGACTTTTTAGATGAAATCCTGGCCCGTACCATCCACACCCATCATCCACGCTATGTCGGGCATCAAGTGGCGGCCACTGCCCCACTTACTGCTTTGACCAGTATGGTCAGTGGGTTATTGAACAATGGAATGGCCGTATATGAAATGGGTATGGCCCCATCGGCCATTGAACGTGTGGTCATTGATAGCATTTGTGCATGTATCGGGTATTCCGAAGACTCCGGTGGGTTTCTTACCTCAGGAGGTACTTTGGCCAATCTAACGGCCATGCTCTCGGCACGCAGGGCCAAAGCGAACGGTGATGTCTGGAACGAAGGCCATCAGGGTGCTTTGGGCATTATGGTTTGCGAAGAGGCCCACTATTGTATCGATCGGGCCGCCAAGGTTATGGGGTTGGGGGAGCAAGGAATCATCAAGATCCCCGGTAAAAAAGACCACTCAATGGACGTGGCCAACCTGGAGACCTACTTTCAGGAAGCGACCGCAAAAGGTATCGAGATATTCGCCATTGTAGGATCGGCCCCTTCAACCGCTACCGGAGCTTACGATGATCTTGAAGCCATAGCGGAATTCGCTAAAACACACAACCTTTGGTTCCATGTCGACGGCGCCCATGGCGGGGCCGCTATTTATTCAAAAAAATACGCCCCATTGGTCTCCGGCATCGAAAAGGCCGATTCGGTCGTCATTGATGGCCACAAAATGTTACTCTTGCCGACCATTACAACGGCATTGCTGTTCAAAAACAAAAGGGAAGCACAACATACCTTCAGCCAGACCGCGGATTATCTATTGGACGATTCGCTCGAAGAACAGTGGTTCAATAGCGGAAAAAAGACCTTTGAATGTACCAAGACGATGATGAGCCTCCATTGGTTCCTTCTTTTGAAGGTGTATAGTGAAGCCGTCTTTGACAGTTTTGTAACCCGCCAATTCGATTTAGGAAAAGCCTTTGCCACGGAACTGAAGAATCATCCCAGGTTTGAAATCGCCACACCACCACAATCGAACATTGTTTGCTTCAGGTGGACACATCGTGACCTAAACGAATCGGAATTGGATGGCATCAATGCTGAAATCAGACAACTTCTCTTGGAAGAGGGCCGGTTCTACTTGGTACAGACCAAGCTACGTGGTATTCTTTATTTACGGGTATCGTTAATGAATCCGTTTACCACGATCGAACACTTGCGTGCATTGCTACAAGAGCTTGAAAGCAAGGCCCAAAAGCTTGCCGTAGGGCTCGTTAACTGATCGATTCCAAAATTTTCTCCTCGCTGTGTTTGCGTGAAAAGTTGATCGCACACTCAATCAATGCCAAATGGGAATATGCTTGTGGGAAATTCCCGAGCAACCGTTTCGTTTTGAAATCGATGTCCTCACTGAACAAGCCCAAGTGATTGCTATACCCCAACAACTGTTCGAAATGGGCAAGTGCTTTTTCTTCCTCCCCGATTTTGAACAAGGCATTGATGAACCAGAAAGTACAAATGGTGAATGAAGAAGAGGGCAAGCCGAAATCATCTTCGTTTTTATAGCGGTACAACAGTCCGTCATTGCTTAAATCACGTTCGATGGCCTTCACTGTACTCACGAACTTCGGGTCTTTGGCATCGATGAACCCGTACGACTCCATCAATAATACAGAGGCATCCAGGTGATAGGACCCGTAGGATTGTACAAAGGCCTGAACATCATCGTTCCATGCATTTTCGTAAATATCGGCCCGAATTTCTTCTTCGATGGGTTGCCATTTCTTGATCTTCCCGTGTTTTCCGAATATGCGTGCGACCTTGATGGCACGATCCAAGGCCACCCAACAGAGTACCTTCGAAAAGGTGAAATGACGGTCTTCGCCACGAAACTCCCAGATACCCTTATCGGGTTCCTTCCAGTGCTTATTGACGATCCAAACGATTCCTTTGGTAATACTCCAAAGTTCCTCACCGTTTTCAATATCGTTACTGAACTTCATCAACTGCTCGTAGATGACATCCATTAAGATGCCGTAAATATCGTTCTGTTTTTGCTTATAGGCGGCATTTCCTGTCCGAACCGGCTTTGATCCCTTGTAGCCTTCAAGATGTTCGAGGGTATTCTCGGTCAGTCTTTTCTCCTTGTTGATCCCGTACATGATCTGGAGTTTCTCATCCTTATCCGGCATCAAATCGATGATAAACTGCAAGTAGCGCTTGGCGGAGTTTTTATGACCTAATTCCGAGACCACTTTGATGACCATTGAGGCATCACGTATCCAACAAAAGCGGTAATCCCAATTCCGGACCTCTCCGATGGTTTCGGGCAAAGAGGTAGTGGCAGCGGCCAATACGGCCCCGGTCTTATCATAGGTCAACATCTTTAGCGTCAAGGCGCTGCGCATGATTTGGTCGTTGAATTTCTTATAGGAAGGGGTACGATCCACCCAATCCAACCAATAGATCTTGGTACGCTCCAGCTCCAACGAAACCTTCTCGGTCGTCGGTTTGAAAATCTTCTCGTTATAACAGATCGAGAAAAAGCCGTCTTCTTTCAGGGTGATCTCACCTCCATTGACCACCGTTTCCTTATCGAAAGATGTATAAAGGAAGAGTGTATCGAACTTTCGTTTGCTGGTCAGGCTGACGATAAAATTCGTCTTAACGTAATTCGTGGTCTCGCCCTGGGCATACACCAGTTTCGGGTCGTAAAGCACGCTGAACTTCGGTGCACCCGAAATGTATTTGATGTATCGAACGACCTCGGGTGGCGCATTGTATTTGCCGCTCAACTTATGGTAGCGCGGCATAAAATCGTGTACTTCAAAGGTATTCTCCCCATCCGAATACCGTGTAATCAAAATGGCGGTATTGCGAAAGTACTTCTGGGTAATTTCGTAATTGTATCGGGTCAAAATCTCAAAACTCCCCCCCTTCTTCTCATCAAGTAATTTGGCAAAAATCGAAGAGGAATCGAACTGTGGTAAACAGCACCAATCCAATGATCCGGTATCGGAAATCAAAGCGGCACTTCGGCAGTTACCGATTATTCCGTAATTTAGGTTATCCATGCAACGTAACTATGTTTCGACTGTGTATTGTAGGTTTTTTCTTTCTTATAAAACCGAAAAACCCCTTTTTTATTACATTTTTGCGATAAAATATCTTAGATGAGTAAAACTATAATTATTTCCAATAGGCTGCCAGTCCAACTGCAAATAAGTGATGGCGGTCTTTCGGCCATACCCAGCGTCGGCGGTTTGGCTACGGGAATGAAATCAGTGCATAGCGGAGGTGAAAGCTTATGGATTGGCTGGTCTGGACTGACCGATGAGGATATTCCGGCCCCTTTGGCACCAGAGATCGACAAGGCCCTGAAAAAGCACGGTTGTGCCAAGGTCAACCTGACCAAAAGGGATGTCGATGGGTTTTACTTCGGTTTCAGCAACAGGACCATCTGGCCCCTGTTCCATTATTTTTTGGAATACTCCGAATTCGAATTGGATTTCTGGAACAGTTACAAAGCGGTAAACCAAAAATTCGCCGATGCCATTTTGGAGCAATCGGGTGAAAACGATACCATATGGGTGCACGATTACCAATTGATGCTGGTACCCCAAATGGTCAAGGCGCAACGACCCAATGCCACCATCGGCTTTTTCCTGCACATCCCCTTCCCCTCCTATGAGATCTTTAGGACCCTACCCTGGCGTGAAGAAATCTTGGAAGGCTTGTTGGGATCGGATCTCATAGGTTTCCATACTTATGATTACGAAAGGCATTTTTTGAGTTCCGTCCGTCGTTTATTGGGCTTGGAAGTAAGTTTTAACGATATCTTTCTGGAAAATCGGGTCATCAAGGTCGATTCGTTTCCCATGGGCATCGACTACGATAAATTCAGTGCGGCCGCCAAGGTCCATCATGAAAACGCGGCTTCTGAACATTCCGATCTGCAAAAAAAGTTGGACGCCCATAAAGAGTCGGTCCCCGATGGGAAATTGATCCTTTCCATCGACCGCCTCGATTACAGTAAAGGGATTGCCCAGCGCATCAACGCCTTCGAATACTTTTTGAACAAATACCCGGAGTATAAAGAAAAGGTCCGCTTGATCATTTTGGCCGTACCATCGAGATCCAATGTCCCGCAATACCAGGTCTTGAAACGTGAAATCGATGAGTTGGTCGGTCGGATCAATGGGGAACTTTCCACGGTGAACTGGACCCCCATCTGGTACTTCTATCGTTCGCTCCCTTTCGAAAACCTCATCGACCTTTATACGTCAAGCGATATTGCCTGGTTGACCCCGTTACGCGATGGTATGAATCTCGTCGCAAAGGAATATGTGGCCACCCGCACCGATAAATCAGGGGTTTTGATCCTTAGTGAAATGGCTGGATCTGCCTATGAAATGAACGAAGCGCTGCTGATCAATCCGAATAATTTCGAACAACAGGCCGACACCTTGAAACAGGCGATCACCATGCCATTGAAAGAACAAATGGCCCGAAATATGTTTTTGCAGAATCGCTTACAACGCTATAATGTCGAGGTGTGGGCCAAAGAATTCATGAGTGTCTTGGACCATCAAAAAGCCAATTTGGAAACCTACGTTTCCCGCAAGCTGAACAAGGATTTAGTGGAATCCATCACAAAGGAATACCGCCAAGCGGGCAACCGTATTCTCTTCTTGGATTACGACGGCACCCTGACCGGATTCCACAAGGACCCCCAAAAAGCCGTTCCCGATGCCGAGTTATATGACATTTTAGATCGGTTGCACCAACAGCCGAACACCACGCTCTTTTTGATCAGTGGCCGCGATAAGGAGACCTTTACCAAATGGTTCATCGATAGGAAGTACAACATGATCGTCGAGCATGGCGTATGGATTTCGCAAGGGGGTGAGTCCTTTAAACTGCTTGAACAGGTCAAAGACGATTGGATCGACAAGGTACAGCCGGTTTTGGAATCCTTCGTGGATCGGACGCCGGGTTCCTTTATCGAGAAAAAGAACTACTCCCTGGCTTGGCATTATCGCAATACCGATCCCGATTTTGGAGAGAAGCGGGCAACGGAACTCAATACCGTTTTGACCGGACTTATCGGAAATGACGATATCAGCGTCTTGAACGGCAATAAGGTCATTGAAGTCAAAAGCAGTAATGTGAACAAGGGCCGTGCTTCGGTTCGCATGCTTGGGGAAAGTAACTATGATTTCATCATGGCCATCGGTGACGATTGGACCGATGAATTCATGTTCCAAGACTTGCCTGAAAGTGCGGTAACAATCAAAGTGGGTCTTAAAAAGACCCAAGCGAAGTATCATGTGGAAGGTACGAAGAAAGTGCGGCTGTTTTTAACTGAATTAATGGGACTATGAGACGATCAACTAACCTTTTTTTATTCGTTTTGGTGTCAACTTTGGCCTTTGGCCAGAGCGATACCGAAATCTATCTTTTCGACTTCACCCTTGCAGGCGATAGTATTTCCGTATCCGGAAAGACGAACATTTCCCAAAATGAGGGCTATGACAACCAACCCTCGTTTTTCGATGCCAATACGATCTTGTTCTCATCGACAAGGAACGGTCAAACGGATATTCGGTCTTATGCTATGGATTCTGGAACAACGACTTGGTTGACCGATACCCCCCAGGGCAGCGAATACTCCCCTACCCGAATTCCTGAAAGTGATGCAATCTCAGCCATTCGTCTTGACACCACCGGATTACAGCGTCTTTATCGCTACGATATCGGAAAAGGAACTGATCAACGCATTCTCAAAGATGCCAAAGTTGGCTATCACCATTGGTATGACCCCAATATATTCGTCACCACCGTCCTGGTTGAAAACCGCATGGATCTCGTCTTGAACGATTTGAAGAGAAAAAAATACGATACCATTGCCCAACAAGTCGGGCGCGGAATTTCTGGGGTACCGAATTCCCAAGAGGTATCTTATGTCAAGACCAAGGCGGAGGGCAACACCATTCTTTCGTTTGATCCCGAATCAAGTACCAAAGGTACTTTGAACATACCCCTAACAACGGTACAGGATTATGCATGGCATCCTTCGGGCTTTGTCATCATTGCCTTTAAGAACATTTTGTTGAAATTGGACCCCAGCAAAGGAACCGATTGGGAACCCTTTCACACCTTCAATGATGCCGATTTGAGTGGAATCACCCGTTTGGTATTTAGTCCCGACGGTCGAAAATTGGTCTTGGTTTCCTCCACTTCACCCGAAGCCATTGTCCAAAAACAGCTAGACGCCTACAACAATCGCGATATCGATGCCTTTTTGGCGACTTATTCCGATTCGATTACCTTATTCAATTTCCCCGGTGAACAGACGGCACAAGGCTTGGACGCCATGAGAAAACAATACCAGGGCTTCTTTGAATCGACGCCCGACCTGCATTGCGAGATCAAGAATAGGATCGTGATAGGCAACAAGGTCATCGATGAGGAATTCCTGACCATCAACGGCCAAAACTTTTCGGCCGTGGCCATTTATGAAGTGGAGAACGGAAAAATTGCCAAAGTCACATTTTTAAGATAATTTTCCTTTTGTGAAATTCCCACACAACATCAGCCGTATCGAAGCCTTCAGTGATGCTGTATTCGCTTTCGCCGCCACCCTCTTGGTCGTTTCGGTAGGCGATACGGATAGTGGTTCGATCCTGAAGGTCGATTGGCGGGTTTTCTTGAGTTTCGGGGTCAGTTTTTTCGTGCTGGTCAGCTTGTGGTCGGTACACTACAATTTTTTCAGAAGGACAAAACATATGGACAATTGGATCATCGCCCTGAATTCGATCTTATTGTTCGTGGTGTTATACTACATTTTCCCATTGAAATCGTTGATCGATACCTGGGCCAGTGGTAATGGATTGGACGTTGAGGAGTTTTCATCGTTATTCCAGCTCTATAGTCTTGGTTTTTTCTTGATTTTCCTTTGTTTTTCCTTGATGTACCTTAGGGCTTATAAAAAGACGAAATCCATTGAGAACGCCATACAGTTGTTGTTCTACGCCCGCCATTTCGGTATTTATGTCTTCGTTTCGTTGGTATCAATCCTTTTGGCGAAATTCAAAATCGGTTTGCTATACGCCCTACCCGGAATGATCTACGCCCTGCTTGGACCGTTATGCTACGTTCATGGGATGCAATTTGAAAAAAAGAAAGCAACCTGATGGGTGAAAAACAAACGACCTTGGATACCAATGGGCAACAACTTCTTAAATTTGGGACAATTATATACGTGTAGGAAACGTTTTACAAAACATACTAATCGGTGTTCACTTTCACTATGGCGGTCATAAGTATGTTATTTTGGGGGATATACCGAGGATTTCCGATTGTTTATCCAACCAAATTGTTTGAAAAATAAGGGATATATGAAAAGACTTTGTCTGTTGCTGCTCGGGTTTTTTGCCCTCCAGACCGTGGCTCAGGAAGATTTGAGTTACACCAAAGATGAATTTTTACGCGGTAGCATCACACCAGAACGTTCTTGGTGGGACCTCAACTATTACCATTTGGATATCGAGGTGCGACCCGATGAGAAATTCATCAAAGGCAAGAATACGATCCGTTACAAAGTGCTAGCAACCAATGAAGTGCTGCAAATCGACCTACAACCCCCTTTAAAAATAGAAAAGATCGTGCAAGACGGAAAAGAACTCTCCTATAAGAAAGAAGGGGAAAACGCTTATTTCGTGCTAGTGAACGACGATCAAGCGGTAGGTTCTTTTCATGAATTGGATGTCTATTATTCCGGATACCCCAAAGAAGCGGTTAGGGCACCATGGGATGGTGGATTATCTTGGAAAAAAGATGCAAATGGCAAACACTTCGTTGCCAGTTCTTGTCAAGGACTAGGTGCCAGTATTTGGTGGCCCAATAAAGACCACATGTACGACGAAGTCGATAGCATGCGCATCAGCGTGACATTTCCGAAAGACCTGATGAACATTTCGAACGGACGTTTGGAAGGAATCGAAGAAAACGGGAACACGAGGACTACCCATTGGTTCGTACGCAATCCGATCAATAACTATGGGGTAAACATCAATATTGGTGATTATGCCCATTTCAGCGAAACCTACCAAGGTGAAAACGGCGAACTCGACTTCGATTACTTCGTGCTTCGTGACAACCTTGAAAAAGCAAAGGAACAGTTCAAACAGACCAAACCCATGATGGAGGCTTTCGAGCATTGGTTCGGACCTTACCCATTCTATGAAGACGGGTTCAAGCTGGTCGAAGTACCCTATTTGGGCATGGAACACCAAAGTTCGGTCACCTATGGCAATGGCTATCAGAACGGGTATCGGGGTATCGATCTTTCCGATTCGGGCTGGGGCCTGAAATTCGATTTCATCATCATTCACGAGGCCGGTCATGAGTGGTTTGCCAATAGCATCACCAATAAAGACATTGCCGATATGTGGATCCATGAAAGTTTTACCGCCTATTCGGAAAACCTTTTTCTCGATTACCATTATGGTTCCGAAGCATCGGCCGATTATGTGATCGGTACCCGAAAGCGCATAATGAACGACAAGCCCATTATCGGGCGGTATAATCTGAACAAAAGAGGTTCTGGGGATATGTATTACAAAGGGGCCAATGTGTTGCACACCTTGCGCCAGTTGATCGAGGATGATGAACAATGGCGGAGCATCTTACGTGGACTGAACAAAACCTTTTACCATCAAACGGTCACTACCCAACAAATCGAGCAATACCTGTCGACCACAACGGGCAAAGACCTTTCCGCTTTTTTCAACCAATACCTCCGAACCGCCATGGTACCGGTATTGGAATACCGTCAAGAGGGAAAAGCGCTGGAATACCGCTACCAGAACATCGTCAAAGATTTCGATATGCCCGTCAAGGTGAAGATCGGTGGAAAGGAACAATGGGTTTTTCCAAAGGCCGATTGGACCTCCCATCCTGAAGCCGTCGGACGTAACGCTGAATTCGAGGTCGATCGGAACTTTTATATCAACGCGACCAAACGTTAAGCCTTTTGAACGAAGAAAACTACCTACAGCCCACTTTGGAAAATGACCTCGTATTGGTAAGACCCCTCGAAGTAGGTGATTTCGATGCAGTATACCAAGCGGCCTCAGATCCGGAAATCTGGGAGCAACACCAGAATCCCGATCGCTGGGAAAAGTCCGTGTTCAAAACCTTCTTCGATGGAGCGATGGCTTCAAAAGGGGCCTTTGCCATCATCGATAAAAAATCGGGACGGATTATCGGAAGCTCCCGCTTTCGAATCGCCAATGCCGAAAGTAAGGCCATTGAAATCGGATGGACCTTTTTATCAAAGGCCTTTTGGGGGGGTACCTATAACCATTCCTTCAAAGGCTTGATGATCGAACATGCGCATCAGCATTTTGATGTCGTGCTCTTCAATGTGAACAAATACAACCTGCGATCTCAAAAAGCCGTAGGCAAATTGGGTGGTGAACTGATCGATAAAACAGGCCCCTTGGGCCACTTACATACCGAAAAGAAAGACGGACTCACTTTTGCGATACTTAAATAGCCCTTCGTAGGCTCATTAGTTAATTGAAACTGGCATTGATTAGGGCCACTGGGGCGGGACCGCGTTCCTCGTCCGTTTCCGGAACGTAAACGAAATAGAGATCCAACACCTCGTTGACCTTTTCATTCAACACCATAGTTAGTAACCCGGCCGGTTGCCCTTCAACAGGCTTCGGCATGCTTCCTTTGCCCAATAACGGGCCATCGGCACCACCGTTCCGTAGTTCGAAGGTTAATTTCGAAGTTGGTGGCGCCTGCCATCCAACCGTTAAATTCACCGTACTGACCCCGGTCAAGTCGATGTCGTTCATGGCGAACCATCCGCTATCATCCGGAACCACCAATAAATCCATACCTCCGAATTTCACTTTGGTAAAACCTTCGGAGGCCAGTTCCCCGGCAAAAGTGACCGTACTGCTCTGCAATGCCGCCGAACGGATTCCGGTCAAAGGTTTGCCGATACCATTGCCCTCATCGGTATAACTGGCCGTCAAAACCATGACATTGGCGTTTCCGGAAGGACTGGGCACTATGGTCCCTTTCGCGGGTAAAGAGGGTTCTTGGCTCGCGTCAGCGACCAAAGATTGTATGTATAAGGCGATTTGGTTCGATTCTTCAGCGGTGATGTTCGGATGCGCAGGCATGACCACCTCGCCCCAGGCGCCACCGCCTCCTTCGACGATCTTGGTCATCAAATATCCCAAAGCATCGTCTTCATCTTTGTAGCGTTCCGCGATTTCAAGATAATTCGGTCCGATGGAAGCCTCCTTTTCCTTATGACAGGTTTTGCAGTCCATCGATTGGGTCAAAGCCTCACCCATTACGGCAGCTGAAACCTGTTGATGACCGAGTGATTGGTTCACCTGATCCATGCCCTGTCGGTAATCGACCGAAACGAAGATGTTCTTAGGGTCGATTTCCCCCGCGTCAGGGTCGGTAACCGTGACTTCGTAGGCGACAGGAACACCTGCAATGAAAAAGGACGAATTGCCCCCTTTCAAATCGATGGTAACCTCAGGTCTTGAATTTCCGGCCGTGACTGCGAGCGTCTTGGTCGTAGAGGTTTCCCCAAGGGCGTCTTTGGCAGTTACGGCAATCGTATACTCCCCAGCTTCCTCGAAAGTATGGTTGATCGTACCTTCTTCCGTCTCTAGTGTTTCGCCATTTCCGAAATCCCATTGATAAACGATCGCATCCTTTTCGCGATCGTGTGCCTTAGCGCTGGCCGAGATTGTCAATGGTAGGCTCCCTGAGGTGTGATCTACGGTCAATTCATCGATCAGTGGCGGACGGTTACCTCCATTGTATTCGATAAAACTCAAGGCGGAGTTGTCGTTTTTGGTAAACCATCCACTACCATATTCCAATAGATAAATGCGCCCATCATCACCCAATTCCATGTCGATCAAGCTATTGACCTCGATTTCGGTTGCGAAGGGTTCCATTTTATTAAAACTTCCATCCTCAAAGAGATTGACGGCCATCATCCACCCACGCATCCATTCGTAAATGATGGCTTTTCCGGTATAATAGTCGGGAAGGTTTTCGTTGCCAGGGTACAGATCGGCGTAATATACCGGCCCTGCCATGGCATTTCGCCCGCCGGTACCTACCTGCGGAAAGTCTGGGGTGTCGGCATAGGGATAAAAAATATACGCCGGCTGCGCAGGGGGTAATTCCCTAAGACCTGTATTGTTTTGCGAATCATTGATTGGGTGCTCTGGATCGAATGCGGCCCCACTTTCACCGGTAGCATAGTCATAATCGACATAGGGTTTGTTATCCCCAATGAACAAAGGCCAGCCATAGTTTCCGGCCTCACGTGCCAATCCCATTTCGTCATACCCCCTTGGACCGCGGGCTGCATAATCGTCTTGACGGGCGTCAGGACCGACATCACCCCAATACAGGTAACCGTTCTTGGGATCGACCGAGATGCGATAGGGGTTACGG
>JABSPK010000005.1 GCA_013214065.1 Flavobacteriaceae bacterium | reverse complement strand
GCCAATAGCAGGAACAGTTCGAGACCGTCCCTGGGAGGGCTCAGATATATCTTTTCATACTTTACGCTTCTCCATAACCTTTCTATAAAGGCATTATCGGTTGCCCTTCCCTTACCATCCATAGATAGCTTTATGCCCTTTCCAAGTACGGCGGCGGTGAATTCATCTGAAGTGAACTGGCTTCCTTGGTCGGTATTGACGATCTCGGGCCGCCCGTGTATCTGAATTGCCTCTTCCAAGGTTTTTGTGCACCAGTCCGCGTCCATGGAATTGGATACGCTCCAATGGACGACAAAGCGACTGTACAGGTCGATGATGGCCATAAGGTACATGTATCCCTTTTTCATGGGGATGTAGGTGATATCGGTGGCCCATACCTGGTTGGGCCTTGTTATTTCCAAGTTCCTCAAAAGATATGGGTACACCTTGTGCTGTTTGTTCCTCTTGGAGGTATGTCTGCCCGGTAGCACCGCCCTTAGCCCCATTATCTTGTAATACAATCTCTCGATACGGTTCTTGCTGACCTTGTAGCCTTTGTCCCTTTTGAGCCATGCATGCATACGCTTGGCACCCTTCTCGGGATGGTACAGATAATGCTCGTCCATCAGGCGCATCAGCTCAAGGTTCAGCTGCGTTTCACCTCTGGGTTTGTAATAAAGCCCTGAACGGTGCAGTGACAATGTGCGGCACTGTGCCGATATGCTCAGTTCGGTATGGCCCTTGCGTTAAAAGGGTCCTATGCGAATATGAACCAATACGTGCATCTGTTATCGAGTTCGGGTATCGGCTTACCTACGCATCTATGGGTATCGACCACCGATAACGTACGCCCCCAAAGAGCGGAGCAGTTCGCTTTGGGCCTCGACAAGGATTTTGCCGACAATGCCTATTCGCTCAGTTTGGAGGGCTACTACAAAACCATGGACGACATCATCGAATACCAAGAAGGGGCTTCCTTTTTGGTGCTTGACGACCTTGATACCGCCAGCGAGGTCGATTGAGAAGACAATATAACGGCCGGCAAAGGCTGGGCCTACGGCGCCGAATTGTTGCTTCGGAAAAAGAAAGGACCATTTACGGGCTGGTTGGGGTATACCTTGGCCTGGTCGCAACGGCAATTCGACGATCTGAATCAGGGCAGGCGGTTCAACGCCCGATATGACCGTCGGCATGATATTTCTTTGGTGGGGATTTACAAACCTTCGGATCGGATCACCTTTTCGGCCAATTGGGTGTATTCGTCTGGGGTTAATTATACCTTACCCGATATCGCCCGATTGAGCCCTAATAGCGGTGTGCCCATCAGCAACCGATTCGATCGCTTCGGCAACGGTTTTTTCGGAAGCGTTGAAACCGGGGAATTCACCAACCAACGTAACAACTTTCAGGGAGAGGCCAACCATCGGCTGGATTTGGGCATCCAATTCCATAAAAAAAGAGCTAAGAGCTTGCGCACCTGGGGCGTTTCGATCTACAATGCCTACGCCCGTAAGAACCCCTTCTTCTATTACACTGATCAGACCTCGGTCGATACCGATGGCGATCAATTCGGGGATGCCGTTCGAACGGATCTCAATCGCGTCGCTTTGCTGGTCTTCGTACCCTCGATCAACTACACTTTAAAATTTTAATCGCTATGAAGAAACCGTTATTGATTTTAATGCTGTCTGCCTTGATTTTTTCATGTGACGATGTGGTCGACACCGAAATCGTATCGATCGAGCAAACCATCTATATCTCCAGTTTCATATCCCCTGAAATCGATAGCCTGCGCGTCAACATTTCACGAACGTTACCCGCACTCGGTCTGGAAATCAACACCGTCGACCCAGAGCAAGATTTAGAGCGTTTCCTTATCAAAGATGCCGAGGTGCGCATTTCAAACAGTGCAGGGGCAAGCGTTCAGTTGCCGTATAACGCCGCCCAATTCCAATATGCTGAAAGTACGAATCAATTGCCCATCGTTCCCGGAGAAACCTATCTCCTAATCGTTGAAGCTGAAGGAAGGACCTATACGGCCAATTACACCGTGCCTTTGGATAACATCGCTGCCATCGACCAGCAGATCCGTGTAAGCACCGATGAATTCGGTTTCAGCACATATGACCTGGATATTGGCTTTATCGACATCCCTGATGAAGACAATTTTTATGTGGTCGGCGCTTTTTTGGACGTGCCCAGCGAAGAGAATCTGGGGTTTGTCCGAACCATCGGTTTCGAACTGGAGGCCTTTCAGACCGACAATCTAAGGGACGGACGCGAAATCGGTGCCAATACCGAGTTTTTCCCCGATGTTATTTTCAATGATGCCTATGAGCCCGAAATCGTCGAGCAAGATCTGGTCATGCAAGTCATGCTCGCCGAACGCCCCCTGTTCAATTTATTGCGGGCCAATTATTTGAACGACACCAACGAAGGCGATCCTTTTCTGGAATTGAGTGTCGAGCCGAATACAATCCGTGGTGAAGGGGGTACCGGTATATTCGCTGCCTACCGTTATTTCGAAAAACGCCTGGCTTTGCAAGAGGAGTTCTGAATGATTGCTGATATTCGATTGGTCTTGGTTTGATAAAGTCCAAGGGAAACCGCGAGCTTCATTTTACCGGCTCTAGCCCTGAAACTATGAAGGTTTAAACCTTTTATCTTCATGGTAGTCAAAACACTAAAACACCAATGTTATGACGGCCTCAAAAACACTATCCATCGTATGCCTTACGGTACTGTTTGCCTTGCTACCGACCGAGGGTATGGCACAAAAGGAACCCATTGACTACGCCTTCGTTGTGATACAAGGCAAACCGTTCACCAAAAAAATGCGGGTACTGGTCGACCTCGG
Source organism: Flavobacteriaceae bacterium (assembly GCA_013214065.1). Taxonomy (GTDB): domain Bacteria; phylum Bacteroidota; class Bacteroidia; order Flavobacteriales; family Flavobacteriaceae; genus Flagellimonas_B; species Flagellimonas_B algarum. Next base: position 325,908 of record JABSPK010000005.1, on the reverse strand, counting down.
TGGAAGCCCTGGCCAACGCCATGAAGCGGAACGCTTGGCCGCCTTGTTCCCTGAGATTACCTCCTATGCTACGGTATTGAACGAAATGACGGCCCAAGGTTACGATTTAGAGCAGGTGCTTGGCCGTGAAATAGGGGTTGCCGTCAATGGCGGTTCTTCGGCCGTTATGCTGATCATGCGAAAACAATCGGACCTCAAGTAAGGGTATCATTCCATTACTTAGGCCCTTTTCGTGTGGAAAAGGTTTTTCACAAGCCCATTATTCCCCTACTTTTGGATGGAATCCTTCAGATGATCAAAAGCAATGCAAAAACCCTATTCCGTTGGCGGACTGATTTATGATGCCGCCATTTACGATGGCATGAACACCGATATGGCCGATTTGCCGTTTTACGAACGGTGGATGCCCCAAGAGGAAGATGCTGCCATTTTGGAACTTTGCTGTGGTACGGGAAGGTTGACCCTGCCGCTCGCCCAAAAAGGCCATCAAATCGATGGGGTCGATTTCACTCCCTCGATGTTGGAAAAGGCCAAAAACAAAGCCAGCGAAGCCGACATCAGCATCCGCTTTATCGAAGGGGACATCCGAACCCTGGAGTTGAAAAAGCAATACGATCTGGTATTCATCCCGTTCAACTCCATCCACCATATGTATACCAACGCCGATCTTTTCAAGGCCTTAGCGACCGTGGCCAAGCATTTGAAACCCAAGGGGCGGTTCATCTTCGATTGTTTCAACCCGGATCTGGGGTTATTGGTGAATGGTCAAAATCAGCCATACGAAATCTCTAAGTACACGACTGACGATGGCCGCGCGGTACGGATCGAAGAACATATGATGTACGATTCGACCACCCAAGTCAATCGGATTAAATGGGAATTCTATATCAACGACAGCTTCGATTCGACCCAGCAACTCGATATGCGCTTGTTCTTTCCCCAAGAACTGGATGCCTATTTACAATGGAATGGCTTTCAAATCACCCAAAAGTTCGGAGGATTCGATGAGCAGCCCTTCGGTGCCAGATCCCAGAAACAGGTATACGTTTGCCGAATTGCCGATTGACCCCTTGAGGCCATTGGTAGGTTATTCCACGAATTTCCTAAGGTAATCGTCTGAATAATCGATTTCCAATTCCATCCAAATGGGCAGGTGATCCGACATCTCGTGGGTCGTCCAACTGCGATAACTTTGGGCAAAATCAGTATGGGGATCTTTGCCATGTACCGCCCTGAAGTGCGGCACTATCGTTTCATAATGGGCAATGATTTGGGCATGGGTCAGTCGTTGCTTGCCACTACCATCCCCATTTTGGATCTCCCAGCTATCAGGCACCGGATCATTAGGGTGTGGTCCGTAAACCGCATGACGCCAATCGAAGGTACCATGGCGGAGCAATCGGGTTTTGTCTCCTGATTTGCCTTCTTGGGTAAAAGCCATTTGGTCGAACCATCGGTTACCGCCCATATTGGTCGGGCCAAAATCGGGAACGTTCATTTCAGAACCTTGCAATGCGGTCATCACCTCATCATCAGGGGTCTCGATATTCATATCGCCCAAAAAAATATGGACCTGATCTTCACTTTTGGCCCGCTTGACCAAGATATCGGCAATGGCCTCGATTTCTTCAGCGCGTATGGCGAGGTCGTTCCCAAATATGATATGGGCCGAACAGAGTGAAAATTTAAACCAACCCGCCTGAAAAGAAGCGAAAAATGGGGTGCGGGCCACTTGGTTACCGTCGATCAACTGTGCATTTGGCAAGACGATCTCGCCGATCAGGTTTCTAAAAAAGACCTTGTTCTTGTTGTACATGAAGGCCATCCGTTCCGAATTACCGCCTTCGTGAATGGAGAGGTCCGAAACGAAAAAGTCCCAATTAGGGCCTAACAAATCCCTCAAGCGACGGAGGGGTTCGAGGTCTTTCTTTACCTCTTGTATGGCACAAATATCAAAATGATCGATGATCTCGGCAATGTAATGGTAGCTTTCGTCCATTCGCGGCATGCCACCATCGAAGGCACGAATATTCCATGATCCGATGATCAAGGAATTGGGTAGCCGGTCTTTTTTGATAGCATGGAACAGATCATGCCTTAGGGTCAATAGTCGTGATGCGATCCACGCATCTTTTTGAGGATAATCGGCATCGATGCCGTAGCGCTTTAGCGCGTGATAAAAAGCCATGGGTAGTTGTATTTATGGTTTTAGCGTTTACTGGGAACTAAAAGGGGGAGCTCCCTAAATATACGAAAGAATTTACGTACATGAATCCGATATTCCTGTTGGTATCCACCCAAAAAAAAAGCCCTCGATAGGAGGGCCTTTATAGGTATACTTTTTCGGCGATCAATTCCTACCGGCCATGACGCCCCCATCGATGTCCCAAATCGCCCCGGTGACCCAAGAGCTTTCGTCGGTCAACAGGAAAACAATGGTTTTGGCAATGTCTTCGGGTCGCCCCACCCGACCGATAGGATGGAAATCATTGAAGCCTTGTAAGGTCTCCTCGATCTGGTCTTTTTCAATAAAAGCACCATAGATCGGGGTTACGACCACTGCCGGCGACACGGCGTTCACCCTGATATGATGTTCCGCAAGTTCCATAGCCAAATGCTGGGTCATCGCATGCAAGCCTGCCTTGGCCATGGAATAGGCTGAAGATGGGGTCGCTTTGATAGCCTGTTTGGCCCACATGGACCCGATATTCACGATGGATCCCTTTGCATGTTGCTTCATAATGTTGGCGGCGGCCTGGGTAATCAAGAAGAAGGCCTTGTTGAAATTATGGTAGATATCATAGTCGGCTTCGGTATGCTCCAAAAATGACTTCGGACTAAAATACCCAGCCGCATTAACCAAATACCTCAAATCGGAAAGTGTGGTATCCAATGAAGCTGCGAATCCTTTCACAGCTTCTAGGTCGAAAAGATCCAACCCAATGGTCCGAAGTTGACCCTTATCGGCAAGTGCTGCCGAAACCTCCGCTAAATTCGACCCAGGCCTACCGATAACGGTAACCTCAATACCTTTTTCCAATAGTATAGCTGCGGTGGCCTTTCCCATTCCGGTAGTACCACCAATAATCAATGCTTGTTCTTTCATCTTTTAATTTTAGAAGTAGCCACAAAGATCCTCCCATTTCGTTTTGCAAAATGGTACGAAAAGGACAATGAAAGGTAGCCTAGGGAAGTTGTTGTTGGAACTCTTTAGGTCGCATTCCGACCACTTTTGTGAAATACTTGCTGAAATTCGAGGGTTCCTCAAAACCTAGGGAATAACCCACTTCCTTCACCTGTATCTGTCGGTTGGCCAATAGCCGTTTGGCCTCTAAGATCTTTCGCTTCTTGATGACATTCGCCGGGGTATCGTTCCAATAGCGTTTGGAAATCCGGCTCAAGGTCTTCGTACTGGTGTTCATCCAGGCAGCATATTGCGCCAATTCAGGGAAAGTCGAAATCTTATCCTGTATCAACCGCTTGAATTTTTAAGCCATCCGATAGTCTTTGGAAGCGGCAGGTATGGCACCATATTGCACTTCCTGGGCGCGCTCTAAATAGGTGATCAAGGTCCGCAAAAGGTGATAACTCTGGGTCGGGTAATCGTTTTTCTGATCGGCGATCTCGTGCTCCAACAAATCCAAGACACCGCATATCTTTTCCCATTCAGGTCTTGCAATGGTTAAGCTTTCGGGGGTCAGTTCATTAAAGAGTCGATACTCGATGACATCCCTTGCCTTCGGATCGAAGCGCGCCAAGAATTGTTCGTTGAATTGAATGATACGCCCTTCATTCATCGCATCGGGCCAGAAGTAGTGGATTTGCCCGGGCAGCAACACGAAAGCGGTATGACGGGTATGGGATACGACTTCGTAGTCGACATAATGCCGCCCTTCGGTCGCAAAGAGTATGATTTGGTAGTAACTATGGCTATGGGCTTTCGTGGCCTTGTCGCCATGCTTTTTCAAATAGGGCGCCAAATCGCGCACCGCCAATTGGAGTTTGGAAGGTTGGTGCTTATGTAAATGATACTCTTTCGGCGCCTCATCGGCCATATTAAGAATCCTTTAGGGGTTGGTCGCAAGGTAAGGATTCACATGACAGCACCCCAAGCCTATTGCCCCAGAACGTTGGCTTCTGCAGCATACAATTCACGGTTCTCGAAATGCACGGATACTTCTATGGGGTTGCAGCATACCTCACAATCTTCAACATAGGTCTGTCGAGGTATCGAACTATCGAACAACATCGAGATTTCCTCCCAGCAATACGGACATTGAAAAAAGTGTTCGAACATATCAAATGGTCACGTTCAGTAGTTGCCCCGTCAATTGCAGCAATTGCAACTCGGCCAATTTCGCATTGTATTTGGCTAGATTTTTACTGGTCTTGGCATTCAAAAGGTTGATTTGGGCGAGACGGAGTTCGACCGAGGTGATCTGCCCCAGTTTGTAACGTTCGTTAGATCGATTGTAGTTATCGGTGGCCGTGATGACGTTCTGTTCCTGCAAATGGAAGACCCGCAAGCGGTTATAATAATTACCCCGGGCATTGGCAATATCCCTTTTCACCTCAATGGCGATCTGGTTTTGTTGCGCATCTTGGGACTCCAAAAGGATGCGGGCATTCTTCACCTGGGTGATACCCCGCCCCCCATCAAAAAGGTTCCATGTTAGGTTGACCCCTGCCGAAACCCCGGTCGAGGTGCTCGATGCCAAGAAATTGGTAGCTGGAAAATTCCCTTCGTTCCACCCGTAAGAACCCGTCAACCCAATGGTGGGCAAAAAAACCGATTTGGCCGATTTCAAGGTATAATCGTTGATGGTCATATTCGATTTGGCCTGAAGCATCCGAACGTTGTTCGCCTCCCCCTGGCCCAAGTAGTCTTCCATCTGCAATTCGGATAGGAAAGTAATCATCGTATCGACGGCAAAACGCTCCTCTAACTCCCGGTTCAATACGATGTTCAAATCGCGTTGCGTATTTCGAAAGAGTTGCCGTTCGGTCATCAGGTTGATGCTGTCATTCACCAAATCGACCTCGGCGTTGAGGACATCGAGTTTGTTGGTCTGCCCATATTCAAAACTGTAGGTAGCCCGTTGCAAGCGATCTTTGGTGTTGGCATAGGTCTCTTCCAACACCTGGATGTTCTCCGATATCCGGGCCGCTTCGAAATACACTGTGAACAGTTGGATGATCGTGGTTTCGATCGTTTCCCGTGCCTGCAGTTCACTGAGGTTGTATTCTTCCTTCAATCGTTTGTAATCGTACCAACGTCCCAAACCGTCAAATAAGGTATAATTCAAATTCAACGACGCATTGTAACGTGTGGTCTCGGCCCCATCGATGGCCCTTACCGTGGCATCTTGAAAGGTCGCTTCTTGGTTGTTCTTGTCATAGCTGGCCCCGGCATTACCGGTCAACGAAGGCAAGAAATTCGAATTCAACAAGGCTTTGTTGTTTTCGGCGATCTTGACATTGTTATTCGCGATAACGATACCGAAATTATTCTCAAGGGTCAGTTTGACCGCTTCGTCTTTGGTCAACTGCTCTTGGCCGAAAACGGTACTACAAACCAAACATATCAATAGCGATAGGAGGGATCTCAACATGTCAAACAAGTTCTTCAAATTCTTCTTCCGGTTGGTCGGCAACCGTCGTATGGCCATGATGGCCGTTCAATTTTGGTGTCGCTGTTTCCGTGGGATGGTCTTCTTCTTCAAGCTGTTCCTTAATGGCGCGTTCGACTTCTTCCTTGCTTACCTTATTTCCGGTAATCAGCCATTTTGTCGACACCTTCACACTATTACTGAACGAAAGGAATATGGGTAACATAACCAGGGTCAGCAAGGTCGCGAACCCGATGCCATAAGCAATGGAAATGGCCATAGGCTTTAAAAACTGTGCTTGACGGCTTTTTTCCAAAAGCAAAGGTGCCAAACCGGCGATGGTCGTAATCGAAGTCAGGAAAATAGCCCTGAAGCGGGATCGACCCGCCTCGAAGATCGCATCATCGAAGGACAGACCTTCCCTCAGGTTGTTGTTGAACTTGCCGATGAGGACCAGTCCATCGTTGACCATGATCCCGATCAAGGCGATGATCCCCAACATGGAGAGGATGTTAATCGGAAAGCCATGGATCCAATGCCCCCATGAAACCGCTGTCAAACTAAAAGGCACCAATAGCAACAATAGCAACGGTTGGCTGAAGCTTCGAAATGTGAAGGCAATGGTGATGTAAATCAAAAACAACACTACCAAGCCAACGAAATTCAAGGAATCCATCAGCTTGTTGCGTTCCCTGTTCTGGCCTTCGTAGGAGGCCATGACACTAGGGTATTTCGATTGGATCTCAGGCATTACCTCCGTTCTGATCCAGGTTAAAATATCCGGGGCACTGGTATTGTCGGGATCTTTCAGATCGGCCGTTAACCGGATTTCACGCTGGCCGTCCAAGTGGTTGATGGCCACGTCACCGCGTTGGATGCTGTACTCAGCGATCTCTTTCAAAGGGATCCGCGCTCCAGAAGGGGTAGCGATCCTCATTTCATCCAAATCGGTAATCGATGAACGATTCGAGCGGTCATAGCGGACCCAAACCCTGATTTCGTCTTGCCCGCGTTGGAAGCGTTGTGCTTGGGTTCCGAAAAAGCCGGCACGTACCTGGTTCATGACATTGCGAAGGTCCAAGCCCAGGAGGTAGGCATTTTCCTTGAGTTCCAACTGGATTTCCTTGATACCCGCTGGATCGTTATCAGCCACATCCTTTAACAGCGAATTGCCGACCATAGCCGTCTTCAATTCGGCCTTGGCCGCTTTCAACTCCTGGATATTGTTTCCCAAAAGGGCGACCGCGACGGGGTCTCCCCCAAAATTACCCCCTGATCCATAAATCAAGCTCTCGACACCGAAAACGGGCCCTACCAATTCGCGTAACCTACTGGTCACGACATCGGACCGCACCGCATCGGGGCGTTCTTCACCTGGTAATAAGTTGATGACCAAGGTGGCCGCCGATGAACCGGGACCCACATTTTTGATCATGTTCTTGAAGAGTTGCTTATCACTTCCTTGCAAATATTGTTCGGTCAACTCTTGATTGACGATCACGGCCTTTTCTTGGATCAAGCTGATGATCGAATCGGTCACCTTTTCATTGGTCCCGTTCGGCATTAGAAGTTCGACCGCGACCCGGTCGCTTGCGATACGCGGAAAAAATGCGGTGCGAATGATCCCGCCCCCGATGGATCCAAAAGTCAAAAACAGACCCAAAACAAAAAAGGAAAAGGTCAACAACTTGTATTGCAAGGCAAAGCGAAGCATAGGACTGTAAAGGGTGTCGCGCATCCAGCCCATGGCCCGATCCCCCATTTTGTTGATGGATCGCAGTTTGGAAAACATTCGGGCGATCCCGGTTTTCGGACGGTCGTTCTGTTTGCGGAGGGCCTTGGAATGAGCCAAGTGTGCCGGTAAAATGATCAAAGCTTCCACCAGCGAAACCACCAGGGTCAAGATTACGATGACGGAAACCTCCCCAAAGAAATCCCCGATACGTCCATCCAGGAACAAAAAGATCGAAAACGCCAAAATCGTGGTCACGATGGCCGAAACGATCGGTGGTATCACCTCCATAGTTCCGTCAATGGCCGCCTGGATCGGTTTCTTACCCTTTTCATAATGCTGGTAGATGTTTTCGGCGATCACGATGCCATCATCCACCAAAATACCGATGACGATGATCATACCGAACAACGACAATACGTTGATGGTCACATTCAGCATGGGAGCGAAAATGAACATCCCCAAAAAGGCCACCGGTAAACCGAATGCCACCCAAAAAGCCAGTCGCGTATTGAGGAACAACGACAGGAAAATGAGTACTAAGATCATCCCCATGATCGCATTCTCGGTCAACAGTTGCGTACGTTGGGTCAAGGTGGTCGAAAGGTCACTGACCACGTTCAATTGTACATTGTTGTATTTCTGGTTGAACTCTTCGATATAGGCTTTTACATTTTCTGCGGAACCGATCAAATCTTCGGTATTCGTACTGGTCACGGTAACGCTGACCGAAAGGTCTTGATTGTAATAAGAGGCATTGGGGGTTTCGGAAAAACGATCCCTGATCTCGGCCACGTCCTTCAATCGGATGGTTCGCCCTGAGGCATCGCCACGAACGATCAAATTCGAAAGTTCCTTACCATAATACGAACGGTTATTGGCCCGGATCAAATATTCTTCGGCACTGGTCTTGATATTCCCTCCGGTCACCAACAGATTGGCGTTGGCAACGGCTTGGGCCACTTCATTAAAGGAGATGTTATAGGCCAAGAGGTTGTTCTCATTGACGGCGATCTCGATTTCTTCTTCCGGATAGCCCGAAATGGCGATTTGCGAAATACCTTCGATACCCCTGAGGTCGTTTTCGACCTGTCTCCCAATTTGTTTGAGGGTCGCCAAGGAAATTTGTTCCCCACTGACCGCGAAACTTATGGTCTGTCTGACCGCTTCCAGTTTCGAGACCACCAAGGGCTCCATACCCGTCGGAAAGGTAGGTACCCGATCCACGGCGTTCTTGACCTCGAGCAACATGAAATCAATATCATAGCCTTTTTCGATCTCAACATTGATCGATCCGGAGTTTTCCCGTGATGTCGACGTCACCCGATCGACCCCTTGCAAACCTTTGAGGTTGTCTTCGATCTTCAACACGATCCCTTCCTCGATTTCTTGTGGAGAGGCTCCGGGATAGGTGATATTGATCAATACGTTTTTCGATTCGGTAAGGGGAAAAAAGGAGGATTTGAGTGACAAGGCGCCAACGATCCCGAAAATGAAAAAGGAGATAATGATCACGTTGACGGCAACATGATACTTGATAAAATATGCGATTACCTTTTTCATTCCGCGGCCGTTTCTTTTTCTTCAGCTCCGTATACCTTCACCAACATCCCGGCGTAGCCGCCTGCAATGGGTCTTGACACAATGGTCTCCCCATCGGGTACGTTCTTCAAGACCACTTTCTTATCGGAGAAGTAGACCGGGGTTACCTCGATGAGATCTAAAATGGAATCACGGACCACGAAGATGCGGTCGTCTTCCAACAACAACGAACGGTCGATTTCAATGGCGTTCGACTCGTTCTTCGCATTGAGGTTCGCCTCAAGATACTGGCCTTCTTTCAAGGTGTCGCCCGAGACTTCGATAAAGGCCGTAATCGTTTGGGATGCTTGATCGACACGCCCGTTGATCCGAACCACCTTACCCATAAAGTATTCGGTCTTTTCCAAATTCGAAAGACGCACTTGCTCCCCGACTTTTAAAAAGTCCGCATACGATTTACTAATGGCCACTTCAAGTTCGTAGGTTCCGGTCTCGATATATTCCCCCAATTTTTGACCGGCCCGAACCAAAGTGCCCTCGGTCACCAAAGCCTCGGTCAATACTCCGCTAAAAGGGGCGTAAATCGTATATTTCGAGAGCCGCTGTTCGAGGTTCTTGACGTTGTAATAACTACTGAAAATGCCGCGGCCCGTAATGAAGTATTTCTCCTTTTCGGAGGTGGTTTCGGGCAATTCGGGTGTGGCCTTTTCCAAATCGAAACCGGCCAGATACGCCTGCCATTTCGGAAAATGTTCAGGATAATCCAATTGGAGGTCCGGCATGATGGAGGTAATCAGATTGTAGAGGTTGCTCTTTGCCGATTGCACACTGGCAAAATATTCGGAAGCGTCGATTCGGATCAAGGTCTGACCGCTGCGATAGGCTTGCCCCGTCTTGAACAATTGGCTGCCCGGCCGAAAGACGCCTTGAACCTCAGCATAGAGTTCGACCCTTTTCTTGGCTACCAAATTGCCATTGGCGGGTACGACAATCGGTACTGCCCCGTTCGATACGGTATCAACGAAAACGGTCTTGACCACCTTTTGCGGTTTCGGCCTTCGATCTTCCTTACTATCGGCAATGGCCTGGGCCCCATAAAAGGCCAATGCGATCACCAAAAGACCCAATAGCACTGAAATAATTGTCTTACGCATGCGCGGTTGATTAGTTTCTGTGCAAAGCTATTGCCTTGCGAAAGGGGTCTTGGTTAAATATTTCATAAATGTTGAGCGGTTCTGGGGAAAGTATGAAACAAAAAAAGGGGACACACCTCTGCGTCCCCGAACCAAACAAACTAAAGTATAACTAACTACTCATTATCGTCAACATCTTCAAACTTCGTATCGGCCATGCGCGTACGGGTGGGTTGAAGATTGATTTCTTTATATGGATTCAAGCTACGGTCATCGGTATCGAACACCAAAAACTGTTTGGTATCCATCAGATGCAATCCTTCGAAGGACTTGAATCGATTGTTCTGTATCTGTAAGATCTTCAGGCTGGCCAGATCACCGAATTCCTTCGGGATATCACCGCCCAGTTGGTTATTGGCCAAAACCAATTCCTTTAATTTTTTCAATTGCCCCATCTCGCTTGGAATGCTTCCTTCCAAACGGTTTTCGAACAAACCCAGTTGCTCGAGTTGGGCCAGTTTTCCAATCGATTGGGGAATTTCACCCTTAAGGTTGTTGCTCGATAGGTTCAAGACCTTTAGATTCTTGATATCACCCAAACTAGCTGGCAGGGTCCCACTCAAGAAGTTATTGAACAGGGAGATTTCCTCCAGGCTTTTCATGGTGCCGATCCGATCTGGGATTTCTCCTTTCAGCCGGTTCATTTCCAACTTCAACACCTTGAGGTTTTCCAACTGCACTAGGGTTTTTGGAAAAGTCCCTGTCAGGTTGTTGAACGCAAGATTCAAATAAGTCAAGTGTTTGAGTTTGCCGATGCTTTCGGGCAATACCCCATTCAGGTTATTATTGAACAGGTTGATCGAAACCACATGCTTATCGACTAGGGTGATCCCTTTCCAGTTGGACACACTGGCATTGAGATCCCATGGATGCTGCCAATCGGACCCTTGGGTGCTTTCGAACAGCTCCACCAAAATCTTTCGCTCTTTAGCGTTGATTTGGTCGTCGGCCCTAACCGCGAACACGGTAAAGCAAACAAGGATTACGATTAGGTTTCTCATGATTAGCAAATTCAAATATTAAGAATTTACTTACAAATAAATGCGTATTATCCTATAACAACAAGTAAATTAGGTGAAGACGGGGGTTCTTGTTGAGAACCTTCCGATTTTTGTGGTAAACATAAGTGAAATCCTACAAATTAACCTTCCAGGGCCTCTGAGAGTGTTTCCCATTGCTGCATTAATGCGTCCAACTCCCCTTTTTTTCCGTGATAGCCATCAAAGAAGCCTTCCGTAGCGACGGTCGCATCGTAATTCATCAAAAGTTCATGATCCATTTCGGCGATTTCCTTCTCCAAGGCGGCTATTTTCTTCTCGACCCCGCTGAGTTTGTTTTTCAGCGACTTGATTTTCTTCTGTTGTTCGTAGTCGTTCTCCTTTTTCGGAGCTTGCTCTTTTTTGGATCCCACTGCTTCCCTTTTAGCCTCCAGCATTCGAAAATCGGCCAGTTGGCGCTGCTCCAAATAAAAATCGATATCGCCTAGGTATTCCTTGATTTTCTTATCCCTGAACTCGTATACTTTATTGGACAGGCCCTGAAGAAAATCACGATCGTGGGAGACCAAGATCAAGGTGCCTTCGAAATTACGAAGGGCCGATTTCAATACGTTCTTCGATTTGATGTCGAGGTGGTTGGTCGGTTCATCCATGACCAAGACATTAAAGGGTTGCAATAGCAATTTGGCCAAGGCCAAGCGGTTACGTTCGCCACCTGACAGTACTTTGACCTGTTTGTCGACATCATCACCACGGAATAGGAAAGAACCCAAGATATCGCGCACCTTGCTGCGGTTGCTTTCATTGGCGGCATCGACCATGGTGTCGAGAACGGTTTTGTCGCCCTCCAAATAATCGGATTGGTTCTGGGCGAAATAACCCAATTGCACGTTATGGCCCAACTTCAATCCACCGGTGTACTCAAGTTCGCCCACCAAGACCTTGGCCAAAGTCGTTTTGCCCTGCCCGTTCTGACCTACAAAGGCGGTCTTACTCCCCCGTTCGATAAGCAGATCGATCTGTTGCAACACCTCTTTTTCCCCATAATGCTTTGAAAGGCCCTCCACTTCGGCCACTACCTTACCCGGGGTGATCGAAACCGGGAAACGCAGGTTCATCACACTGCTATCGTCCTCATCGACTTCAATGCGGTCGATCCGGTCCAACTTTTTGATCAAGGACTGCGCCATGGAAGCCTTACTGGCCTTAGCCCTGAACTTTTCGATCAACCGTTCGGTCTGCTGTATCTGTTTCTCTTGGTTTTTCTGGGCACTTCGCTGCTGTTCCTTGATCTCGGCCCTCAATTCCAAGAACTTTGAATAGGGTTTGTTATAATCGTAAATCCTGCCCAGCGAAATCTCGATGGTTCGGTTGGTTACATTATCCAAGAACATTTTGTCGTGGGAGACCAGCACCACGGCACCTGCATAGCTCTTCAAAAATTGCTCCAACCAAATGATCGATTCGATATCAAGGTGGTTGGTCGGTTCATCCAAAAGCAAAACGTCATTCTGCTGTAACAGCAATTTGGCCAGTTCGATCCGCATGCGCCATCCTCCGGAGAAGGTATCGGTAAGCTTATTGAAATCCTCACGCTTGAATCCCAATCCAAGTAACACCTTTTCAGTGTCCCCTTGGTAATTGTATCCCCCGATGATCTCATAGCGATGGGTCACCTCATTGAGGTCAACCATCAGCTGATGATAGCCTTCACTTTCATAGTCGGTACGTTCGGCCAGATCGGTGTTGATTTTTTCCAATTGCGCCTCGAGGGCCTTGATAGCCCCAAAAGCCTGGTAGGCCTCATCCAAAACGGTACGGCCAAAGACGAAATCGATATCCTGTTTCAAAAAGCCGATGGCTACTTGCTTGTCGGAGGCGATGGTGCCGGTATCCGCTTCCATTTCCTTGCTCAACAGTTTCAACAAGGTCGATTTACCCGCCCCATTCTTACCAATTAATCCGACGCGGTCGCCCCCGTTCAGCCGAAACGAAATGGACTCGAAGAGGTATTCACCACCAAAAGAAACCGAAAGATCGTGTACGTTGAGCATTTATGTAATCTTAGTTACCGAATGGGCTGTTTTGATTTCGTAATTTTGTCAAAAATCGCTGCAAATGTTAAAAAAAGGCTCGAAACTCTACAGCATTTTAACAGGAAGTTGCCCAAAATGCCACAGTGAAAGCATGTATGTGCACAAGAACCCCTACAAAGTCGGTGCCTTGTTCAAAATGCACGAACGCTGTTCGCATTGCCATACCAAATACAAAATCGAACCATCCTTCTTTTATGGGGCCATGTACGTCAGTTATGGCGTGGGTGTCGCCTTTGCGATCGCTACCTTCGTGATAACCTTCTTATTGATAGGAACATCCTTAAAAACGGCCTTTATCGCCATTATCGCGACCTTGGTGTTGCTATTGCCGATCATCATCCGCTTGTCCCGGAATATCTGGATCAACTTTTTTATCAAATACGATCCCGCTCAATTGGCCGATCCGGCTGCATAATACTTTTTGGTAAATCGTGACAGGTCCATGTCCTCATCTAGAGCGGTCCCGTTTTGAATCAGCTGATACAACCCCTGGGAAGCATAGGGGGCGATCAACACGCCTCGAGAACCGAATCCATTAAGGAGATAGAGCTGGGGGTGTTCGGGATGCCTGCCGACCAAAGGCCTGCGGTCGGCCACAGTAGGACGAATGCCCGCTACATGCTCGACCAACTCGACGTCGACTTTCAACAAGGTCCTTAATTTGTCAAGCAATTCGGTCTTTGCCGCCTCGGTCGGTATGTTGGTCTTGTCTTTCCATTTGTAGGTCGCCCCGATCCTGTAATGGTCGCCCCCAAGGGGAATCATGAACACTCCTGATTTCAAGACCTGTTCCAATCCCAGACCGGGGATTTTGACGGTCAACAATTCCCCTTTGGTGCCGTTCAAGGGCAAGTATCCGAAAAAGGGATTGTTACGCATTCCGAAACCTTCTGCGAACACCAGCTGCCTATAGGTTTGCCCTTTATACGACACATGGTCTTTACCTAGGGTGAGGATGGTATGATCGAAAGCTTCTTCCATAAGCACCTGGCGGTTGGCAAGGTACTTTCGATAGGCATCCAACAATACCTTGGTATCGACACGACCGGTCTGCATCACCTCCCCAAAACCAAAAGGCGCTTCGATATGGGGATTGGTATTGGATTGTAGTCCGGGGGATAAAAAAGCATCGAATCCGGGTTTATCCATGGCTGCAAACCAATTGTTCTGTTCTTCAATGGAAGCGAACTTTCGAAAGACGGCTACTTTATGGTCGAGTGCCACGGAAAGTTTCTTCTCAAGATCCGCATAAAAAGGAAGGGCCATGGCAAGCTGCTCAGCGGCTTTCCAGGCCATGGTCAAGCGTTTCAGGATGATAGGATTGTAGAGCCCACCTGCTACTTTGGAAGCCTGTTGGGAGTTATCTGAGACTACCCGATACGAATGGCCGTGCTGTTCCAAGCGCTCACAAAAGCTAATCCCGGCCAAACCACTCCCTACCACCAAATAGTCGATCATGTTGCGAAGATATCCAAAGTGTGGCTGACGTTGCTCCTATTACCACAAACAAAAAACGCCCCGGAAAATCCGGGGCGTTGTTTTATGGAATTGGAAAAGTTCGTGGGTTTAGTAGGCCCACATGTCTTGTTCGCGGTCGCGGATGGTTTCCTTGATGCGGTTTGCCTCCAGCAACTGGAACAAGGCGTTATCAAAAACGTAGTCGGTGATCTTGCGATCGCCATGGACGTTGTCTTCCTTATAGATGACGCCGTTGAACCTTCTCGCGTTCAGCAACATATCAAATGATATGGGCTGTGCCGAGTTGCGGTTATTGAAGACCTTGGCTTCGTGCAAAATCTGTCTGGCACTAGGGTACCAAACCCAAAACAGTTCTACTTTGTTTTCACCTGGGTCTACAGATTCGTCATCGATAAAGTTTACGTCGGGTGCAACCGGGGCGATGCCCAGCATGCGATACTTCAACTCGCCTTGTCGCTTGTCGAAATACCAGATACCCTTGATTCGGTACTCCTCAATATCGGCAGCGGTAAGATCTCTTTTGTTGATGAACTCCTCAGAGATCTGCTCTCCGGCATTGAATTGTTCGTACCCTAAATCGGTGGTATCCACCTTACTCAATGTAGCGGTCAAGTCATCGAACTTCCTCTTTTCGGTGAAGTACGAATCGGTGTACACGTCGGTCAGTTTCCCGTTTCGGATGTTCTTCATCAAAACGTGGTACAATGACCGTCTATCGGCGCCGATACCAATGGTGTCGGTCGGATAGTACAACGGGAAGTTGACGCGCTCATCCAAGTCAACGGTTTCCCATACGGTCTTCGACCAAAGGATATCCCTATCGTCGACATACCCGTACTCTAAGGGAGCATCGTTGTCTTGTTCCATTTGGGCTTCGGTTTTCTTACCGACGTCTTCCGGCTTTTTGGCATTCAAGATGTTTGCCTGGGCCGCTAGTGACATAGGCAATACACCTAAAGCCGCAACTACCAATACATTTTTCCAATTCATGATCATAATCTACTTTTCTATTCTAGTTTGTAAGCTCAACAACAACTGGAGAAACTTTCTTCAACTTGTAGCTTCTGTTGTTGCTGATGAATGCTTGGATATCGAAAATCTGGACGGCTGAACCTCTCTTGGCACGCTTCAAGGCGCTTTTCGCACGCGCATCCAATTTGTTTCCTTTGACCGCGATGGTAGGCTGACCCGGTACTTTGAATTTGAAACCGCTGATCGCAAGGTTCAAGTCAAAGTCAAAGTCTTCCAATACGGCGGTAATGGTCGAAACTTCAAGGTTCCTTCTTGGCATCTTGATGCTCCCGGCCTCACCGCGAACGGCACCTGCTGGACGTGGAATATCTTTGATACGGAAGGTAGCCGGAGTGCTGATACGCTGACCGTCAGGCAATACCCCTGAGGCGCTGATCGTTACTTCACGACCTTTACCTGGGTTCATGACATACTTGCTACCACTTCTTTTCGAAAGACCTGGAGCAGAGGCGGTAACCTTATTGTCAGGAATACCTGGGATTGAGATCGTCATTGGGTTTGCAACCCCTCGATATACAACGTTCATTTTATCAGCGGCGATTACCGCGGCATTCGGTTTCGAAATCGTTGCGAAAGTAGAGGAAACAGGAACCTCGGTACGCTCACCATCTTGAAGGAAAACCAAATTTCCTTCGATTTTGTGATCACCAGGAGCACCTGCGCTCACCAACAATTTCACTTTACCGTCTTCGATAACGAAGTCAGACCCTTCGGATAGCTTTCTACCATCCAAAGTAATGTTCACTTCATTAGGTCGCGTAGTGGCGTCTTTACGACCCAATACGATGTTACCGGAGAACTTCTCACCAGCGTAGAAAGCTGATTTCTCCTGCTCCAACAAAGTGGTATAGTTGGTCATCTTCAAATCGTCGCTCAACTTTCCTTGCAACATCGCTGAAAGGGCTTCTTCTTCAGTAGCCTTGATATCAGCTTGCAATTGGGTGATCTTGGTCAACGAAGCGACCAATGGGAATCCTTTGAAATGGTAATCCAACCAATCGATTTTCTTCCCATCACGGTTTGTGGCTTTTCCGTTTTCACCAGTAGAGAAACGGCTATCCAAAGTAGAAGCGACTTCTTTGAAATCTTCTCCCAAGATGCGGGATACTTCGATTCTGTACCCGTCGATACGACCGACGAAATCTTTTCCTTCCTTGGTATAGTTATCGCCTTGGAAGAATTCTTGATCTAAGAAATCCGACTTGTCCATTACTTCATAATCCTGATCGTCTTCCAACTTCTCGGTCATGCGGTTTTTCAAGTCGCCCAAGTAGTTGTAGTATTCAGAGGATAGTTTCTGAATCTGGCTCGCTTTTTCGTAAAGCGGGCCGAATTTCTCGGTATTTTCAGATGCTTTGACCTCCAAACTTGCCAAAAAGGCGTTGTTGTTATCGGTGGTCTTCGCATTGGAGGCCTCCAGCTTTTCGTTCATCAGACCGAAAGCGGAAAGCACCTCTTTGCTCATATTCAAGGCCAACATCGCGATGAAGATCAAGTACATAAGGTTGATCATCTTCTGACGTGGGGTTTGTTTTCCTGATGCCATGTTTTTTACTAATTAGAATTAATTAAATGATTCGGGTTTGGTTTTCAATCAGTGTTCTAATTAGTACTAGTTTTTGCTCATGGCAGAAAGCATACCGCCATAAACTCCGTTCAATGAAGATAGGTTAGTGGCCAAAGACTCCATTTGCTCTTTCAAAGCACCGGCATTCTGAACGACTTCCTCGTTGATCGAAGCTTGTCGGCTCGCGCTTTCCAATTGTACTTTGTACAAGCTGTTCAAAGATTCCATTTGGGCAGCGGCGTGAGACAACTCCTCAGAATACTTCTTGGTGTGTTGGATCGCGTCGGTAGTCGGAGAGATGTTTTTAGCAGCTCCTTCAAAGCTTCTGATGCTATCACCCAAGCTGTTGAACAATTCGGAATCGATATTCGCTTCTTTCAAAAGGTTGTCCAATTTTTTGGAAAGGATCCCTTCAGATTCTTGGGCCATCTTGGCATCTTGCTTGGTACCTTTATCTTGACCACCGGCCAATTCAGGGTATACCAATGACCAATCGTATTCGTCATCTACAGGTTCGAAGGCTGAGATCGCGAAGATCAATGCTTCGGTAATCAAACCTACTGCGAGTAGTAATCCACCGGTCAGTGGTCCGAATTCCCAGTGAAGGATCTTGAACAATGCACCGATAATAACGACCGATGCTCCAAGGCCGTAGGCCATGTTAAACAGTTTCTTTGTTGATTTTGACTGTGCCATAATTTCAATTTTAAATTAAGTATAATAAGAATTTGGTTAAAAGGCTTGTATAGTGTTCCTTAAAATCGTTTTCTATTATCTACTACTTCTTCTTCGTTGTTGTTCTGAGTCTTCTTCACCCATATAATCTTGGACCGTACGGAAACCGATGTAGCTTCTTGCGGAATCTTGGTACTCGTAATCACGGGTACTCACCTGCAAGAAATAAGCGACATCCTTCCAAGAGCCCCCTCGGATGACTTTGCGTTTGTTCTGGCCAGAACCGGCATTCGGGTTCATGGTCGAAACATATTCATAGGCCCCAGGATCGTAACTTGAATTCGTCCATTCAGAAACGTTTCCGGCCATATTGTATAAGTTGAAATCGTTGGGTTCGTATGATTTGGCCTCAACGGTATACAAGGCTGCATCGGCGGCGTAATCACCACGTTGCGGTTTGAAGTTCGCCATAAAACAACCCGTATCACTGATCACGTAAGGACCACCCCACGGGTAGGTGCCTCCTTCGATACCCCCTCGTGCGGCATACTCCCATTCGGCCTCGGTAGGCAAACGGAACTGGTTGACGAATTGTCTACCCCGCTCTTTTTGATCGTCGTTCTTGAATTTGGTCCTCCAATGGCAGAAAGCCTTGGCTTGTTCCCAATTCACACCGACCACTGGATATTCACTGTACGCATCATGCCAGAAGTAATCATTGTGCATGGGCTCGTTGTACGAGTATTCGAAATCGCGGATCCATACCGTAGTATCAGGATACACCTCGTATTCTTCTTGCTTGGTGAAGTCTTTTCGGCTTCCGGTACGTGATCGGGCGGCCGCTTCGATATCCATCCAATTGTATTTGTATTTCAATTGCTTGACATCGATGGTTCGTTGACCATTATAGGTCTCTTCTTCAGATAGGTATAACGAATCCATGATCTCGGTATAGAATTCATCCGGGTAATCGGAAGTATCCCATACCAAATCGATATCGGTATTCAAGGCCCTACCTTCATATCCGGTTTCACCTAGCCCGGCGTAATTGTCGAGCATGTATTTATCATAGACCGACATTTTGGTGGTGTCGGCATCTTTGAATGCGAATTCGCCGATACCTTCATCTTCAGGTCCGACGCCCAACTCATCGGCCAAGATGGCCAACTTGGTGCGTACGACTGAATCTTTGACCCATTCGACGAATTGACGGTATTCACTGTTAGTGATTTCGGTGTCATCCATATAGAAAGAACGGACGGTAACCGTTCGCGTGGGTGCGTTCAGGACTTTGGCTTGATCTTCCTCTGCCTTACCCATCACGAAAGAACCCCTTGGGATCAATTCCATCCCGTACGGTTTCTCAGGGTACCACTTCTTTCCTTTCACCCCTACCAATTCACCTTTCGACTTTGATTTTGAACCACAACTTGTGAGCAAAAAAACAAGTGCAATAGATGACAATAATAGCTTTCTCATACTTTAGGTTAAATTTTCGATTTAAGATTACAATCTGGTCGAACACTATTTTTCTACTCTCTAAACTGAATTTTGAGGGAATTATTGTGTCGGAGCGACTATAACGTCAAAAATTATTTTTGTTTAGTTGAAGCCTTTTTTATAGGCCTTGAACCACCTTTCGGGAATAATTTGGTTGCACGCATCCAAATAGTCCTGTTGGGTGCATGGTAATAACGCGATCGAATTGTTTTTAGTATGCTCGGGTAAAATCGATGGTACCTCGACCCACCACCTTTCGGTCACATGGCTTTTATAGAAGATCAGCTCATCGGAATCGGTGGGTACGGTGAACTTCGTGAAATCCTCATCATCGGAACTTGGCACTTCGGTAATGCGGTAACTCAGGCCTTCAATGAAATACCATAAGATTTGTGCGGTAAGCTGAAAAGAAAGGGAAGTGTTTTCCATTTCATAAATACCGAACACGGTGACCTTATCGCTCATGCCCGCGTAGCGTGCAATGGCACAGATTTCACGGCCGCTGAAACCGTTGGGCGAAAAGTTTTGGGTAACACCCATCTCGCCGGCCCGTACTGAACGCATATCCATACTGACGAGGTTGGCGTTTCGCAGCACCGGCTCGGCCAAAGAAATATCGGCAATGATCTCACCCAGGCGATAGGCATCGAAAAACAAACGCTCCATCAAATCGATCTCTTCCTGGGCATTGAAATAACTTTGATACCCCAGGTTCGAGAAGTTGTAGAGGTTGTTGGGTTTGTCGGTAATGATCCGACTCATATAGGAATGTGATGAAATCAATTCGTCATCTTCCCCAAAATCGAATCGACTATCGACCGAAACGATATTGATCATGTCCTTGATATTGTCAAAGGCACGATAGGTAGGGAAGGTGATGTCTTGGGTCGCTCCTATAATAATAGGTATGATTTTTTCTTCCAAAAGTCCGGCAACGATCTCTTTGACCACGAAGTAGGTATCTTCAACCGTTTCGCCTGCCTCCACATCGCCAATATCGATCAGGGTGGTATTCCAGTTGCCCATCATCAAGCGGTAGAGCTGGAGGCGAAGCCCGTCCATATCTAGTGTGGCGGGTTTCTTTTCAAAAGCGTTCCTAGATTCCAAAACCCCAAAAATCGCGACCGAGGCATTCGCGAAAACGGGCAGTCCTTTTTTCGCGGTGTGTTTGAAGATGTTTTTCCCTAAGGATTGTGGGGGTAAAAATTCGGTAAACGCCAGCACCTTATCACTAACGGGAACCAAAAAATCGAATGCCATAGTTTTATTTCGCCTTTTTTCTTGCTTTGGTTTTCTTGGGGGACTTCTTCTCGATCAAACTTTGGGCCTCTTCCAAGGTTACCTTGGTCGCATCGACATCCTTGGTCAACTCGACCTTGATCCTTCCTTTGATGATATTGTGCCTACCCCATCTGGCCTTTTCGATACGGATACCTTCTTCAGGCCATTCCTGCACCAATTTTTCAATTTCCTTTTGCTTTTTGGCCTCTATCAATTCGACAATGTCATTTTGTGATAGGTTGTCAAAGTCGTATTTCTTGTTCACATTGATGAACATGCCGTTCCATTTGATGAAGGGTCCAAAGCGCCCGACGCCTTTGGTCACGTCATGGCTTTCGTATTTCGCGATCGGGGCATCGGCCTTTTGCTTGGCCTTGATCAATTCGATGGCCCGGTCCATGTCAACTTCGAAGGCACTTTCGCCTTTGTCCAACGAAATGAACTTTTTACCAAAACGCACGTACGGTCCATATCGACCGACGTTCGATTCGACTTCCTCTCCTTCATAGGTCCCCAATTTTTTGGGAAGTTCGAAAAGGGTCATCGCCTCTTCGAAGGTGATCGTGTTGATCGACTGTTCGGGCAGTAAACTGGCGAACAAAGGTTTTTCCTCTTCTTCAACGGTACCGATTTGCACCATGGGCCCGAAGCGTCCTAAACGTGCCGCCACCTGACGCCCTGTTTTGGGATCGGTGCCCAACACCCGTTCACCGCTGGCACGTTCCGCGTTTTCTTCAACATCTTGTACGGTCGGATGGAAATCTTTGTAGAAGGACCGCATTACCTTTTGCCAATCTTCTTGGCCGGCAGCGATCTCATCGAAATCCTCTTCGACCTTGGCCGTGAAATTATAGTCCAAAATATTGGTAAAATGGCTGACCAGGAAATCATTGACGATCATTCCGATATCGGTGGGCACCATCTTTCCTTTGTCAGACCCGACGGTCTCAACCAATTGCTTGTCAGTCAGTTGGCCGGCTTCGAGCAGCAATTGGCTGTATTTTCGTTCTACCCCTTCTACGGTTCCTTTTTCGACATAGCCCCGGTTTTGTATGGTCGAAATGGTCGGGGCATAAGTCGAAGGTCGTCCGATGCCCAATTCTTCGAGTTTCTTGACCAAGGAGGCTTCCGTAAATCGATAGGGAGGTCTTGAGAACCGCTCCGTTGCCGTGAGATGATCATTGGTCAACGCGTCACCGATCGCCATTGCCGGCAACATGCCCTCTTGTTCATCCCCTTTATCTTCTTCATCGACCCCTTCGAGGTATACCTTCAGGAAACCATCGAATTTCACGACTTCACCATTGGCGGTGAATTCTTGGTCATGGGTATTGCTTTTTATCTTCACATTGGTACGCTCTAACTGGGCGTCGCTCATCTGGGAGGCGAGCGTACGTTTCCAAATCAATTCGTAGAGCTTGGCTTGATCCCTTTCCAGCGAGGTGCCGATACCTACGGGTTGCATTTTCATATCGGTAGGGCGGATGGCCTCATGCGCTTCTTGCGCCCCTTTCGATTTTCCGGTATAACTGCGCACCTTACTGTAGGCTTCGCCATAATTCTCGACAATGGCATCTTTGGCTGCGTTCAACGCCTCGTTTGAAAGGTTGACGCTATCGGTACGCATATAGGTAATCAATCCCGCTTCGTACAATCGCTGGGCGACTTGCATGGTGCGCGCTACGGAGAAATACAATTTTCGTGACGCTTCTTGTTGTAAGGTCGAAGTGGTAAAGGGGGCGGCGGGTGATTTTTTAGCCGGTTTCTTATCGAGGTTCCCCACCTCGAAATCAGCACCGATGTTTTGCTTCAAAAAGGCTTCGGCCGCGGCCTTCGAATCGAAAGTCTTTCCTAATCGGGCCTCAAAAGCCTTTCCATTGGTCGTTTTGAAAATACCCCGAACCCGAAACGTGGCTTCAGGGGTAAAGGCTTCGATCGCCCGTTCGCGCTCAACGATCAATCGTACGGCTACGGATTGCACCCGACCGGCAGAAAGCCCGGGTTTGATTTTCTTCCATAACACCGGCGAGAGTTGATACCCCACCAACCGGTCTAAAACCCGTCGTGCCTGTTGGGCATTCACCAAATTGTAATTGATCTCACGCGGATTGTCAATGGCCTTTTGAATGGCCGATTTCGTAATCGAGTTAAAGACGATGCGTCTGGTCTTCGAACGATCCAGGCCCAACTTTTCGGCAAGGTGCCACGATATGGCCTCTCCTTCGCGGTCTTCATCACTGGCCAGCCAAATGGTCTCGGCTTTTTTGGCCAGGTCCTTCAATTTTTTGACAAGGGCCTTTTTCTCTTTATCAACGATATATTTCGGTTCGAAGTTCTTTTCGACATCCACCCCCAACTCCTTGGAGGGTAGGTCTACGATATGGCCGAAACTCGATTCAACCTGAAAATCCTTTCCTAGAAATCGTTCAATGGTCTTTGCTTTGGCCGGGGACTCGACAATTACTAAATTCTTTGGCATTCAATAGGTTTTGCGAAAACAAAAGTATGGCAATTTTTTAATTCCGATCGCGAGGGCGTACATCCCACATAAAAAAAGCAGGTACGGAATACCTGCTTAAAAGTGTATAAAAAGGAAATAATCAATGTACCTCATCGGTACGTCAATACATTAAAACGGCCTTACCGTTCTCACAGCTTACCGCCCTGGGCGGGGGTGTGATACTGCAATCGGAAAACAAGCCTGAGTCGGCAATTCGGGCAGCGACCCCTTCGTTGTAGGTTTCCAATCGTTGCAAAAAATCCAAGGTGTCGATGGCTACCGAATAGGCAATGTAATCCGAAGGACCACCACAGGCTTTGGCCCCGATACCGGCAACACGCCATTCGGCCGGATCGACACAAGTCACGCTTTCTGACAATGCCACCAGGGCTTCGAACTGTTCGTCAAGATCGAGTTCATCATCTTCGGCATCACAGGCCGTAAAACATACGGCCACGATCATTATACTATATAGGTATCGTCGCATATCAATTCAAGTCTAGGGTACTGATCAACTCGATCGAATCGTCAAGGTACTCATACTGATACAGCACCCCGTCACCGACCATCAACAATTGCTCTTGCATCGGGATGACGTCAAACGTAACGATTTCTTTAAAATGATTTAACTGTGGTAGATCCGGAACAGCCGATTTGTCATAGACTTTCAAACCGGAACTTCCATCACAAACAAACAGTTTATCATCTTTTACCCCAAGTCCGTAAGGTTCATCCATAGGATAGATGACTTTGAGCTCAGGGGTTTCGATGGTCGAAATATCGACAATGTACAACCCGCTTTCCGTGGCACCGCAGAAATTACCGCCACGCAAGGTTACATAGGCATAGTCGCCATCAACGACCACCGGATCACAGGCCGTACCGTGCTGGAATTCGGAAACGTAAGTCGGAGTTGCCGGACTGCTGATATCGTAGATATACATACCGCGCATGCTCCCTAAGAAGAGGTGTTCACCCTTGTTGAAGATGGTTTCGATATCAAAACCGGCATAGACATCATCGAGATCTTGGGGCTGCGACAGATCGGAAATATCGAATACGTTGATGGAATGGCTATCGACCGCATAGAGAAAATCGCCAACGATCTTAAAACGTGCCAATGAACCACCCTGACCTGTATCGCCTCCGGAGTCATTGGTCGCCGCATCTTCGAAAAAAGCGATATCCGGTTGCACCTCATCGATGCGCCGGCGTTCGGTCACGGTTTCCCATCCAACCAAAATCTCATCATTATCGAGGCCCTCCCATTCGAAAATATCAGCATTGGGCCAAACGATATTATCGCGCAAGACATTCTCCAATCGGTTGATGACCTCGATACTTTGGATGTCCGAAATATCAATGACCAACAAATCGGTAACACTATCGGCATACAGGAACCCATCCTTGACCGAAATATCGACATTGCCCGCGATATTGATAAAGGCTATTTTAGTTGGGGAGGCCGGATTCGAATTGTCAATGACATGAATACCTTTATAGGTATCGTTCACGAATATCAGGTTTTGATAGGCGTATATTTTCCCAGACTCCTCGATAGGAAGTGGGTCGACTATGGCCACGCTATCTTCGAATTCAGCGCGACTGATGACCAAAGGTCGGGCCACCAAGAAATCGGCATATTCACCATCATCGGCGTTGTCGTCATTACAGGAAAAAAAAGTAGCGGTAATCAGGGTCAAGAATAATAGGGCATTCTTTTTCATTTGTTTAATTTTTTAGTGTGGAATTTGGATTTTAGATGGTTTTCGTTAAACAAAGTTGCGTGCTTCTTTCTTAAAAAAAAGCTGACATATTGTCATAAACATGGATTAAGCACTATCTTTGCATCCTTATTAAGCGTAGATGAGGGAAGCAGGAAAACCTATGGAAAAAACAATGGACGAACGTGCCCAAGGCACTGCGACCTTGGTCGAAAGCAAGGCCACGAACGACCGGAAACTTTACATTGAAAGTTACGGTTGTCAGATGAATTTTTCTGACAGTGAGATCGTGGCTTCCATTTTGGCCAAAGAGGGGTTCAATACCACCCAGGAGCTGGCCGAGGCCGATTTGGTTTTGGTGAACACCTGTTCGATCCGCGAAAAAGCGGAGCAGACCGTACGCAAACGTCTTGAGAAATTCAATGCCGTCAAAAAGGTCAATCCGAACATGAAAGTCGGAGTGCTCGGCTGTATGGCCGAACGCTTGAAAAGCAAGTTCCTCGAAGAAGAAAAAATCGTCGATATGGTGGTGGGGCCCGATGCCTATAAAGACCTACCGAACCTGATCCAAGAAATTGACGAAGGCCGAAACGCGGTCAACGTGATCTTATCGAAAGATGAGACTTATGGTGATGTGGCCCCGGTTCGCTTGAATTCGAATGGGGTGACCGCCTTCGTTTCCATTACCCGCGGCTGTGATAACATGTGCACCTTTTGCGTCGTGCCTTTTACCCGGGGCCGTGAACGTAGTCGAGATCCACAATCGATCGTCGATGAAGTCAACGATCTTTGGTCACGCGGCTTCAAAGAGATCACCTTATTGGGCCAGAACGTCGATAGCTACCTTTGGTATGGGGGCGGTTTGAAAAAAGACTTCGAAAAGGCCACTGAAATGCAAAAAGCCACCTCGGTCAATTTTGCCAAATTGTTGGAGTTGGTCGCTTTGGCCCAGCCCAGAATGCGCATCCGGTTTTCAACCTCCAATCCACAGGACATGACCCTGGAC
Source organism: Flavobacteriaceae bacterium (assembly GCA_013214065.1). Lineage (GTDB taxonomy): Bacteria > Bacteroidota > Bacteroidia > Flavobacteriales > Flavobacteriaceae > Flagellimonas_B > Flagellimonas_B algarum. The sequence goes on along the minus strand of JABSPK010000005.1, from coordinate 299,974 downwards.
GTTATCGAAACCATGGCCCGCTTCAAGAACATCTGTGATTACATCCACCTTCCAGTGCAGAGCGGTAGCGATCGTATCCTCAAAGCCATGAACCGATTGCATACCCGTCAAGAATATTTCGACCTTATCGACAACATCAAACGGATCAATCCCGACTGTGCGATCAGTCAAGATATGATCAGTGGCTTTCCGACCGAGACCGAAGAAGACCATCAAGATACCCTTTCATTGATGGAGTATGTCAAGTACGATTTCGGTTTTATGTTCGCTTATTCGGAACGACCGGGGACCTTGGCCGCCCGAAAATTGGAAGACGATGTGCCCGAAGCGGTCAAAAAACGACGTTTGAACGAGATCATCAACCTGCAACAACAGCACGGATTATACCGTACCCAGCAACATGTCGGCAAGGTCGAAGAAGTGTTGATCGAAGGGAATTCGAAGAAATCCGACGCCCATTGGATGGGTCGAAACTCGCAGAATACCGTGGTGGTCTTCCCCAAGGAAAACTATCAAATCGGTGATTTCGTCAATGTAAAAATCAATGATTGTACCTCGGCCACCTTGTTGGGAACGGCCGTGGGCCTTAGTGAATAAGTACAGCTATTTTGGAAAACGTTCAAGCAATAAAACAACGGTTCGAACTCATCGGCAACGATGTCAAACTGAACCGTGCCCTTGAAAAGGCGATCCAAGTCGCCCCGACCGATATTTCGGTTTTGGTGACCGGTGAAAGTGGGGTCGGTAAAGAGGCAATCCCCAAGATCATCCATTCCCTATCGCATCGCAAACACGCGAAGTACATCGCCGTGAACTGCGGGGCGATTCCTGAAGGCACGATCGACAGTGAACTCTTCGGACATGAAAAAGGGGCCTTTACCGGAGCGACGCAGACCCGGAGCGGATATTTCGAAGTGGCCGATGGTGGCACCATCTTCCTTGATGAGGTCGGCGAACTCCCCTTGACGACCCAGGTACGGCTGTTGCGGGTGTTGGAGAATGGTGAATTCTTGAAAGTAGGCTCTTCACAAGTACAAAAAACCGATGTCCGTATCGTCGCGGCCACCAACATCAACATGTTCGAGGCCATCAAAAAAGAGAAATTCCGTGAAGACCTGTACTACCGTCTCAGCACGGTCGAAATCAACATCCCCCCATTGCGTGAACGGCAAGATGACATCCATTTGCTGTTCCGTAAGTTCGCGGCCGATTTCGGGCAGAAATACAAAATGCCCACGGTACGCCTTGATGAAGCCGCTGTAGCCCTCTTGCAAAAGTACCGATGGCCCGGTAACATCCGCCAGCTGCGTAATATCGCCGAGCAGATTTCGGTCTTGGAAGAAACCCGATCGATCAGTGCGAATACCCTACATGGGTATTTGCCCACCAGCCATGCCACCAACCTGCCGGCAGTGGTCGGTTCGGAGAAGAAGGAAAGTGATTTCAGCAACGAACGTGAAATCCTCTATAAGGTGTTGTTCGATATGAAGGGTGACCTCAACGATTTGAAGAAATTGACCTTAGAATTGCTCAAGGACAATGACTCGGCCAAAGTACAGCAAGAGAACGAGACCTTGATCCGCAAAATCTATGGCAACAAAGACGAGGTGGTCGACGAAACCAATACCCATGCAGCAGAGGTCTTGCACCTGCCCGAACCTGTGGTCGAACCCCAACGGCCAGAGCCCGTGGCGGAAGACCGCTATCATTTTGCCGAGGAAATCCAAGAAGAGGAAACCTTATCTTTACAGGAAAAGGAAATCGAATTGATCAAAAAGTCATTGGAACGCAACCGGGGCAAACGAAAAGCGGCCGCTGTCGAATTGGGCATTTCGGAACGCACCTTATATCGAAAAATCAAACAATACGATCTTTAAGACGATAGGATGATGAAAAAACGAATGGCCTTACTTATGGCCGGCGCACTCGTAGTATTCTTGAATGGATGCGGATTTTATAATTTTTCTGGGGCCAGTACCGGTACGGCAGAATCGTTTCAGGTCAACTTTTTTCAAAACTACGCCGATCAGACCCCTGGTTCGACCATCGAACCCCAATTGGACCGCGACTTTACCATTGCCTTGCAAGACCTGATCACCAACCTGACCAGTCTGAACCTGACCAATAGCAATGGCGACCTCTTGTATGAAGGCGAAATCGTGGAATATCGCGTGTCGCCCATGTCGGCCACGGCCAATCAAACGGCGGCCCAAAACCGCTTGACCATGAGTGTGAACGTCCGGTTTTTCAACAAGACCAAAGACGATGTCGATTTCGAACGCCGTTTTTCCTTCTTTTTCGACTTTCCGGGCACCCAGTTGTTGGAGTCCGTCAAAAGCGAGGCCCATGAGGTACTCTTCGAACGGATTACCCAAGATATTTTCAATGCATCGCTCGCGGATTGGTAATGAACGTTTCCGACTTCATAGCGATCTTACAACATTCGAACACGATCCTCTCGCCGAAGCAGACCCGTGAGCTCGAAGACATCCTGCATGAGTACCCCTATTTTCAAGCTGCCCGGGCCTTACATTTGAAAGGACTGAAAAACTTGGAGAGCTATAAATACAACAACGCCTTAAAGCTTACCGCGGCCCATACGACCGACCGCGAAGTCTTGTTCGATTTGATTACTTCAGACGAGTTCACCCAAAACAATATTGCCGACAGCCTGCTGGGCCGCTCCCCGAAGTTGGAGGAGAAGCCCGCCGTATCGGAAGAGATCGAACCCAATCCGGAAGCCCAAGTGATCTTAGGGGAAACCGAGGCCGAGCCTTTGCCCCAAAACATCAAGGATGCCGAACAGATCTTGGATCCGGCACTTTTCGAAACGACGGAACCCGATGAGGAAGCAAAGATCGAAGAAGGGAATGCCGACACCCAAACCCCCGATGGACTAAATCTGGGCAAGCCCCTACCCTTTACCAAGAGTGAACGCCATTCCTTTTCGGAATGGTTGCAATTGACCTCATTCAAACCCATCGAACGGAAGGCGGAAACCACAGAAGAACCCGCTAAGCAAGCGCTTGATAAGAAGAAAAAGTTCGAATTGTTGGACAAGTTCATCGAAAGCCGACCGAAGATCGTACCCTCTGAAGAAAAGACGACCAAAGTGGCTATCAAAGAATCGGTCAAATTCGATAAAACAGAACTAATGACCGAGACTTTGGCCAAAGTGTATCTCGAGCAAAAGAAGTACAAAAAGGCCATCCAATCGTATAAGATCTTGAGTTTGAAATATCCGGAAAAAAGTGGTTTCTTTGCAGACCGAATTCGGGAAGTGAAGCAATTGCAGAAAGATAACGATTGAGACAATGAGTACGTTTAGCATATTTTTGATTCTGATAATCGCCGTTTGCCTTCTTTTGGTATTGGTGATCATGGTACAAAACCCAAAAGGTGGTGGCTTGTCGTCATCATTCGGAGGGGGTGGTAACCAAGTTGTCGGTGGAGTGAAGAAAACCGGTGATTTTTTGGATAAGAGTACCTGGACCCTAGCAACCCTGTTGATCGTTTTGATCTTGTTATCGAATGTGGCCTTGAAAGGAAATTATGGTGTGGTCGACTCGAAATTGTTGCAGGGTGATGACATTGAGGCCGAAGTGCCCGAAACCTTGCCTGAGGAGGTACCCGAAGAAGTACCTGCTACTGACGGAAACAACCCAGCGGACACGATCCGATAAGATTGGGGGACGATATGAAATGAAGAATGCCAGCTTTTGTGACAAGCTGGCATTTTTTGTTTACGGATTGTCAGTTTTTGCGCATTGGCACAATTTCTGTCAAAAAATTTGAAGATTCTAAAAAACTAATACATAAAAATCAATAAAATGGCTAAAGTTAACATCAAACCATTGGCAGATAGGGTCTTGATCGAGCCCATGGCGGCCGAGACCAAAACGGCTTCAGGCATCATCATTCCCGACACTGCGAAGGAGAAACCACAAAAAGGGAAAGTCGTTGCCGTAGGACCCGGTTCCAAAGACGAGGCGATGACCGTCAAAGTGGGTGATTCCGTACTCTACGGAAAATACGCAGGTACCGAATTGAAATTCGAAGGTACCGATTACCTTATCATGCGTGAAAGTGACATTTTAGCAATCGTCTAACAGCATTGGAATTTCCTATTCCGAAAATCTATCTATTGTATATCAAGGTTCCTGCATAACGGGACCCACAAAACCAAAAAGAAATGGCAAAAGACATCAAATTCGATATAGACGCCCGTGACGGCCTGAAGAAAGGGGTCGATGCCTTGGCGAACGCGGTCAAGGTTACCTTAGGCCCAAAAGGTCGTAACGTGATCATCAGCAAATCCTTCGGGGCCCCTCAAGTTACCAAAGACGGGGTTACCGTAGCCAAAGAAATTGAATTGGAAGACGCCCTGGAGAACATGGGGGCGCAAATGGTCAAGGAAGTCGCTTCCAAAACCAATGACCTCGCCGGTGACGGAACCACTACGGCTACCGTATTGGCCCAGGCCATCGTCAAGGAAGGCCTAAAGAACGTCGCTGCGGGTGCCAACCCTATGGACTTGAAGCGCGGAATCGACAAGGCCGTTGAGGCCATCGTCGAAAACTTGGCGAAGCAATCCAAAAAAGTGGGTGATTCTTCTGAGAAAATCAAGCAAGTTGCTGCGATCTCTGCCAACAACGACGAAGCTATCGGTGATTTGATCGCCCAAGCCTTCGAAAAAGTAGGTAAAGAAGGGGTCATTACCGTTGAGGAAGCCAAAGGAACCGACACCTATGTAGACGTCGTTGAAGGAATGCAGTTCGATCGTGGGTACTTGTCTCCTTACTTCGTTACCGATTCAGAAAAAATGATCGCTGATTTGGACAATCCGTACATCTTGTTGTTCGATAAGAAAATCTCGGCCATGAAGGATCTTTTACCAGTGTTGGAGCCTGTTGCCCAATCTGGGAAACCATTGTTGATCATCGCCGAAGATGTCGACGGGGAGGCCTTGGCTACCTTGGTCGTGAACAAACTGCGTGGATCATTGAAAATCGCCGCGGTCAAAGCGCCAGGTTTCGGAGATCGTAGAAAAGCCATGTTGGAAGACATCGCCATTTTGACCAACGGTACCGTTATTTCGGAAGAGCGCGGGTTCTCCTTGGAAACCGCCACCATCGATATGTTGGGTACCACCGAAAGGGTGACCATCGACAAAGACAATACGACCATCGTCAATGGAGCAGGGTCTGCCAAGAACATCAAAACCAGGGTCAATCAGATCAAATCACAGATCGAAACGACTACTTCGGATTACGATAAAGAGAAACTTCAAGAGCGATTGGCCAAATTGGCCGGTGGGGTTGCCGTACTTTATGTCGGTGCTGCTTCGGAAGTCGAAATGAAGGAGAAGAAAGACCGCGTTGACGATGCGTTGCATGCCACTAGGGCTGCCGTTGAGGAAGGAATCGTTGCGGGTGGTGGCGTTGCCTTGGTCCGCGCAAAATCGGTATTGGCGAAAGTAGCCACTGAGAATGATGACGAGGCCACTGGTTTGCAAATCGTTGCCCGAGCCATCGAATCACCTTTGCGTACCATCGTTGAGAATGCGGGTGGTGAAGGTTCGGTCGTCGTTGCCAAAGTATTGGATGGGAAAAACGATTTCGGTTATGATGCCAAGTCCGACAAGTATGTCGAAATGATGAAGGCCGGGATCATCGATCCTAAGAAAGTGACCCGTGTCGCCTTGGAAAACGCCGCTTCGGTTTCAGGAATGATCTTGACCACCGAATGTGCCTTGACCGATATTAAGGAAGATGCCCCTGCCATGCCGCCAATGGGTGGCGGAGGAATGCCAGGAATGATGTAAACCATCTCCCATATACATGATAAAAACGCCCTTATTTCAGGGCGTTTTTCTTTTTCCGGAGGCCCATAATTTTCTTAAACGGGGTGAACTGGTTCCCCAAAGCGTTAATCCACTAAGGACGGTCAACAAGCCCCCAATCGAAAAGATACGGAGTAACAATGTGTTGATATCGTCACGGCCTTGATAGTCCATGGTATGGGTCATCCATAAAAAATCGAACCAACGCCAATCCCTAAATCGTACCGTTTGGAATGCCCCGTTATCTATAGCCACGTAAGCCTTGACGTTCTTCGCGGTTTCATAACTTATTTCGAAGGCCGGTAAGGGTCGACCTCGATATTCATGGTGCGGGCCGACACTATCGATACGTTTGATCGATACCACCACCAAATCAGACCGCATATATCGGTTCGCGATGGCAAGTGCCTCCTCCGAACTGATTCCTGTTTTGGTTTCACCGGTTTGGGCATGTACCAATTGACTTTCGTTGACCCAGTAATAAGGTTGGGCATCGATTTCAAGCAGTTCCAAAGTTTCCACTTTTTTGATGTTCGAAATCGCGGTAACCGCTATCAAATTCGAATAACTGTTCTTTTGAGGGGGTAGTTGTTTATAATCATCCCCATGGATCTCATCGATATCCGTCCAACTGAAATACAGCCCACTGAGCGTCCATAATAAGAACTGGACTCCTAGAAAGAGGCCCAAATAACGGTGGGCCTTTCGCACGGCCACCTTCTTTTTTCGATCAAGCATTCCTTTATACCATTTGCACCAACATGCCGATTGCCATGATCAGCATGATCGCGTTTTCGATAAAGGTAGCCTCGGTCATCGGTAATTGCAAGGCCGTGCCCAAACAGGCACAACAAATCGCTTTTTTATCCAAGAGGGTTTTGGTTACCCCAATGGTCGTAATCCCCAGAATGACAATGGTCAACACCAAAGCAAGCTGCACTTGTATCCGCATCAGGAACAATAGTCCCAAGGCCAACTCCAAAAAGGGGTATACCCATCCGTAAGCCGGCACTAGTTTTGCCAAAGGGTCGTACATGCGAAAACTTTCAGGAAAGCCCTTAAGGTCGAGGAACTTGAAAAAGCTGAAGACGATATAGAACAAGCCCATAAAATCCAACATCGCCGCGTTCCAGTCCCATGTGTTGTAATTCAATAAGAAGCCAGCTCCAAAGAGGTAGGCGAAAATCAGGAATAGGGGTCGCAACTGCCGCCATTTTGAAACCTCCTCGCCCATGGTATTCGGATTGACCGGGTCATCTACGGGAGAAATTCGATACTTGTTGGGCAGTGCCGAACTCAGGGCTCCGATTTCGATGGGTAGCGGTGCCGAAATGGCCGCGGTCCCGCTTTCCAAATCCACAAAGACCGCTTCAACACCTGCCACTTGCGATAGTTTTTCAGTTACCGATTTGACACAGCCCTGGCAGGTCATACCTGATATATTCAAATGCTGCTCCATTTAATGATGGCCTTCGTGCGGGTTGGCATCGCCTTCGCGGTATCTACAACAAGGATTCACCTTGCGATATGCCTCTTCGGTAGCTTTGAGCTCTTTGGTGTCATGGCCTACCTTTACAATAGCCGATTTGATGGCCATGGCATTGGTTTTCCGTTCGTCGACGATCAGCGTCAATTCATGGCTGGGTATGTTCCAATCGGCAAACTTGACCCCGGCCACTTCCAAGGCGGCCTTTTCGATGCGCATTTTACACATTTCGCAAACGCCATCGACCTCGAAGGCCATTTTCTTGTTTTTCTGTTGGGCGAACACCACTACAGTGCAAAAGGTGAACGCTAATGTGAATATCGTATGTTTCATTACTACTAGTATTAAATTAAGATTTAAATCGGAAACCGGCATAGATCATCCGCCCTAAAATGGGGGCATACACAAAGCTGGTATCAAAATTCTCGCTAAAAGGGTTACCCGCACTCAGTACCGGACCTTGTTGCCGTTCGGCGGTCAGGTTCTCTCCCCCCAGGTAGACCTCGAACTTTTTCGAAAATACCTTGGTTACCTGGGCGTTCATCAAAGAATACCCTGCCGAAAAATCACCCAATTGAAAGGGGATCGGATTGGCAGCGGTGCTGGGTAGCCGTTGCGGCCCAACCACATGCAAGGTATAGTCGAAACGCCATTGGGAATCCTTATCCGTTACTTCCGTTTCATACCCTAAATTCGCAAAGAACCGGTTACGCGCGGTCAAGGGCCGCTGCAGCAACCCGGTTTGATACTGGGTCTTGACATCATAGAATTTGTAGGCGGCACGCGCCTCCAACTTAGGTAAGATCTCATGGTTCAACTCGATTTGCAAGCTGTTGGCATAACTGTCCCCATCCAAATTCGTGAAAAGGATTTCCCTTGGGTTTTCCCAATCGACCACCACCTGGTTTTCGAAATCAGTACGGTAAAAATCAACTGATATGTTACCTGGGCGATCGAAGAGGTTGAAGCCCTGCAAAAAACTGATGCCGAAATTGGTGGCCTTCTCTGCATCGAGCCCATACACATTGCCGCCATTGCCCACCAATTGAATCGAACGGGCAGAACCGAACAGTTGTTGGTTCTCGGCAAAAAAGTTGGGTACCCGACGCCCGATTCCGAAAGATCCGCGTAAGCTTCCCAATTCCCACGGGGTATACCGAATGTGGAAACGCGGGGTTACGAATTCCCCGATACGGTTATGTGAATCGACCCGAAGCCCAGCCGTAAGGCTCACCTTGTCCAAGTCATCAAAACTGTATTCAAAAAAGGCCCCTGCTGAATTATCGACCCGCTGGTAGATTACATTGTTCGCTAGCTCATCATAGCTATCATATGTTAAGGAAAAGCCGGTTTTAAATTTATGCTTGGTATTGCCGATGATGGAATTGAATATTAAATTGGAATACAGGCTCTCATGATCGATATCATAGCGATTGAACCCAAAGTACGATTCTTGTCGATGGTTGCTGTAGGCCGCCTGGAATCCGACACTTTGAAAAGGAAGTTCAGGGAACACATACCCCAATTTTACGGAGGCATCATACCTTCGGGTATCGATTTCGCTACCCCAAGCATTGATCGTAAAACGATCGGTATCCGGATTGAATAGGGTCTGCCCGGCCTGTTTTTCATCATTCAAGAACCGCAGATTCAAAAAACCGATCCACCCCTTCTCGGCATCTTGGAACTGCCAGCGGTTCTGGATGTTGATCTGGTCGGCCAAGGGCACATCCAAAAAGCCATCGTCATTGTTATCGACTTCGACCGTGCGTTGGTTTCCGTGCAAGTATAGGCCCGTACTCCATTTATCGGACAAGTCCTTGTTGAAGTGCGCATTCAACTCCAAACGCCCGTTTAAGTTGGCATAGCCGTTTACGAAAATCGGGGTGTCGGTGAACGGTTTGACCAATTCGGTATTGATCTGCCCAGAAATGCTTTCAAAACCGTTGATCACGCTTCCGGCACCTTTGGTAATCTGGATGCTCTCTACCCAAGTGCCAGGCGTAAAAGTGAGGCCGTAAATCTGGGAGGCCCCACGTACCATGGGAATATTCTCTTGGGTGATCAGCAAGTACGGACTGGTCAACCCGAGCATTTGGATTTGCTTGGTCCCGGTCAAGGCATCGTTGAAATTCACATCGATGGCCGGGTTGGTCTCAAAACTTTCCGATAGGTTGCAGCAGGCAGCTTTCAAGAGTTCGGCACTATTGATCGTTACTACGTTTTGGGAACTCAAAAAGGTCTTTTGTAACGCATCGCGTTCTTTTTCGACCACCACTTCATCAAGCTGATTCGAAGGACGCAACCAATGGTGCACCATTCTCGGACTTTCGATGGTCAAGGTATCGGTCTCGAAACCAACGAAACTAATGACCAGTCGATCGTATTCCTTGCTGTAAGGGATCGAGAACAGGCCTTCATCATTGGTAATGGTACCGATTGGGGAATCCAACCAATATACATTGGCCCCGGCCAAGCCGATATGCTTGCCGGCATCGTTCGCCTCCATGACCATACCCTCGATTTTCTGCTGGGCATCGACCGTGAAGGCACTTATTTGTAAGGCAATAAGAAAGCCTAGGATTTTTTTCATTGTTGTATTTGAATTGAACATAGGGTACTCTAGCACATCGCCGTAGATACGGCGTCTATGGGCACCCGATCAAATCAAATAGACCTCGTGTAGGAGTTGTAGATTATAGACCAACAATGGAGGGGGATAGTCGGTCTTTGCAATCACCTGTTCTGAAGCCAAGTGCAGTTGCAATAGAAAAACCTGACCAAAAACGGTAACGAAGGTCTGCTGTTCCCCACTGAGGTCTTCCCATGTAATCTTTAGGTCATCTTGACCTTCTATAGTAAACGCCTCATCGTCACAACAATCCATGGCATCCGTCGCTAGGCCCATGGCCTCCATTCCTTCCTCCATACCACAACTATCGGCATGGTGAAAAAAAGCGATGTCCGTGACCCGACCCATACACAGATGCTTTTCAACCGACCATGAAACCGTCGATAGCAGCACCAATAGGGCCAAAAATGGGGATACGATCTGTCGCAACCTTTCGTTCATAGCTACAAAGGTACAAAATCCTGATTTTGAGCCTTAAAAAAGGCAATTTCCTTAACCCAACTTTAAGAATTCCTTTAGGCTGATTCCTCAAAACACAACGGATTATTCCTTATTTTAAGGGGATGAAACAGCTGCTGCCGATCTTGGTCTTTCTAGCTTCGTGGAGTACGATCGCCCAACGCGATTCGACCTTGGACCAGGGTGTCGCGGATGCCTACCATGACTATTTCAAAACAGACCGGAAAAGTGTGCATGTGCATCTGAACAAAACCGTCTTTAACGGGGGCGAACGCATTTGGTTCAGCACCTATCTGTTCAACCAAACCCTTGATTTTCCGAGCAGGAACGAGGAGTACGTCTATATCGATCTACTGACCGAGAGCGGAAAACGAATCGATCAACGCATCATCTTGAGCCGAAACGGCCATGGCAAAGGCGATATCGTTCTTTCACCCTCCTTACCTTCGGGTTTGTATTTTTTACAAGCCTATACGGCCAACATGCAGGGTTTCGAAGAAGACGACAGCTCGATTTACCCGATTCGGGTACAACAAGATTTTAATCTAGACCCTTTGGACTATGCTTATCAAAAGCGGAGTCCACAGCCGCAAATAGCCATCGTTGCTGAAGGTGGGCAATTGGTAGCCGGAACCATGGCCAAATGCATGGTTCGGATTACCGATGTTCAAGGACAATCGCTTCGCCCGAAAAGCCTGGAAGTTCGGAATGCACAAGGGGAACTGATCCTAAAACCAGCGGTGGCGAGTCGCTCCTTGATCCCTTTCAACTTCATTCCCAAAGAAGGAAACGCCTATGTTCTGATAGCGGATTTGGGGGATAGCATCCTGCGCCAACCCTTGCCCGAAGTTTCGGAATACGGAGTGGCCATCTCATTGCACCGCAATCCTAAAACCGAAGAACTGATCGTGCAATTGACCGACCGCAGAGCTCGAAACGAACGAGCTCCCCTCAGGCTTTATCTCCATAAGGACAATAAGCTCTTGGATTTCCCTTTTCCCGAAAACGGTGCATCCGGAAACTACCGGTTCAAACTTGCCTACGACGTCTTGTTTCAAGGAATGAACGCCTTGACAGTCATCGACGCCGAAAAAAAGGTGTGGACCGAACGCTTGTTCTTCCAACAGAAAGAAAAAAATACGGTAATGGAAACCGCATTGGAAGGTTTAAACCAAGATTCGATTCGTATCGCTCTCAGTATGCGAAAGGGATCTTTGAGTTTATCGGTACTCCCTAGTGGCACCCAAGCCCAACGATTTCGAAAAAACGCATTTTTCGCCCTACAGCTCGAACCTTATTTCAAAGGGGCACAGTGGACCCATTTATGGACTGCGGTGGCAGGAATTCCTGGTTTGGATAACCGTACCGACGATCTTACCTTGTTTGCCAAAGCGAAGTACGACTGGCGCAACATCTTTAACGACAACCTCCGAATCCCGAATGAAAATTACGTGACAGGAGGCATCCTAGGGGTCGTTGAACCGGTATCGAAGAAAGTCGTTCCGGAAAGCGTTTTATTGTATTCAAAATCGAACGAACTGTTTCGGAACAGTTCCGTGAGCAATGGCCGATTTACCTTCAAGGATATCAGTTTTAAGGAAGGCAGTACACTCAACTTTTCGCTCATCGGAAACGATGGCAAACCCCATCAGGCAAAATTCAACTATAGCATCCAGCCTGGAATCGACAAATTCAGACATCGTTTCTCCACCGAAGAGGTGGTGCAAACAGCGTCAAACCCCGACTCTGCCACACCCACCTCCTTGAATGCGAACGACCCCAACCTACAACAACTGGAAGGGGTAACCCTGAGCGCCAAAAAATTGAAGTACCAAAAATACTTCAAGACCTTTTTCGGGGTCAAGGTCGATAGTTCTATAGGCATGAAAACCTTGCGCGAAATGTTGCTAAAGGAAGGTTTTGCCCCATTGGCCGTTCCTGTCGGGTTTCCCGATACGAGAAGGGCGGGATCGATCAGTTTGGGGAAGTCCTCAAACCGTTGTGGGTATGTATTTCCGGCTGTGATGATCGATGGGATTTACTCGGCCTATACCGACCCCTATGAAAACCTGGCCATGGAATATATTGATGAAATCTATATCGACCGACCGACCAGTTGTTCGTTCCTCATGGTCGTTTTTACCAATGAGGCCTATAAAAACCGAACCGAGAACGTGCGCGGATCGACCAGCAAAGCATTGGTCATGGAAAAAGGGTTTTACGAACACGTTCCATTCAAACGGCAGCATTATATCACTGATGGCCTGGCTTTTGAACATTTCGGAATTCTGGGTTGGTATTGGTTGGACAACCATTCGCAACCCATTACAGTGCCGCGTGACAATCAAGATGGTATACGGATCATCATTGAAGGGTTCACGGAATCAGGGACCATCTCGTCACAAGACATCACCCTCGCAATAAATTGATCCGGGCGTTGATAGTTTTCGTACTTATTTCCGACTTTTGACGTGAATTAACAAACTCCAAATGTTCGCATCCTTAAAACCAGAGATCGAAACCATAATCGCGGATCCCAAGCATTCCGCTACCGAGAAAATGCAGCAAATCTGCGATACCTTGAGAAAGTCCGTAGCCTATTACGATTGGGTCGGATTCTATTTCAAAAACGGGGATAAAAGGGAATTGAAATTAGGTCCGTACGCTGGTGAACCTACTGATCATGACATCATTCCATTTGGAAAGGGAATTTGTGGACAGGTGGCGGAAAGCAATGAAAATTTCGTGGTGCCGGATGTTCAGGCCCAAGACAACTACATCGCTTGCAGCCTGACGGTAAAATCGGAAATTGTGGTGCCCCTCTTCAAAAACGGGGAGAACATCGGCCAAATCGATATCGATTCGAATACCCCGGATCCCTTTTCCAGTGAAGACGAACGATTCTTGGAATTCGTAAACCAACAAGTCGCGGGAATTCTTTAAAACTTTACCGTTTTTGTTGATAACCCCCTATGAACCATCCTGTTAAAAAGGGTATTTTTGAAGCTTAATTTTCGCAGCTCAAATACCTATGCAATCCACCAAAAAAGCCACTTCGGCCTTAGTTTCCGTGTTCCATAAAGACGGTTTGGGACCCATTGTTGAAAAATTACACGAACTCGGCATCACGCTGTATTCCACAGGCGGAACCGAAAAATTCATTACGGACTTGGGCATACCGGTCGTACCGGTAGAGGAGGTGACCAGTTACCCCTCGATTCTTGGGGGCAGGGTCAAAACGCTCCATCCCAAAGTATTCGGGGGCATTTTGAACCGACAGGACCATGAAGGGGATGTGGCCCAGCTCAAAGAATTCGATATCCCCCAAATCGATATCGTCATCGTAGACCTTTATCCCTTTGAGAAAACGGTGGCGAGTGGTGCTTCCGAACAGGATATCATCGAAAAAATCGACATCGGTGGGATATCCTTGATTCGCGCCGCGGCCAAAAATTTCAAGGACGTGCTCTGCGTTTCCTCTATGGAAGACTATGGATCGTTCTTGGATATTTTGAACGAAGGCCATGGAGCGACTACTTTGGCCCAACGCAAACAATTCGCCGCGAAGGCCTTTAACATCTCATCGCATTACGACACTGCGATCTTCAACTACTTCAACCAAGATCACGAACTGCCGGCCTTGAAGGTCAGTGAAACCACAGGCAAAGTATTGCGCTATGGCGAAAACCCCCATCAAAAAGGGTTTTTCTTTGGTGATTTTGAAGCCATGTTCGACAAATTGCACGGCAAAGAGCTTTCATACAACAACCTATTGGATGTCGATGCCGCGGTGAATCTCATGGAGGAATTCAAGGATGACGACCCCACCTTTGCCATATTAAAACACAACAATGCATGTGGTTTGGCTACCCGTGGGTCGATTTACCAAGCCTATGTCGATGCCTTGGCCGGTGATCCGGTGTCGGCCTTTGGGGGCATTTTAATATCGAATACCGAGATCGATGTCGAAACGGCCGAGGAAATCCACAAGCTGTTTTGCGAAGTGGTCATCGCCCCTTCGTTCAGCGAAGCGGCCCTACCTATCTTGAAAGGAAAGAAAAACAGGATCTTGTTGGTACAAAAACCCGTGGACTTACCGAAAATGTTGGTGCGCACCTGTTTGAACGGCGCCTTGTTACAAGAAAAGGATGCCAAGACCGATTCGGTTGCCGATTTGACCTATGTCACCGACAAACAACCTACCCCAGAAGAATTGGAAGACCTGATCTTCGCCTCAAAACTGTGTAAGCACACCAAGAGCAACACCATTGTATTGGCCAAAAACAAACAGCTTTGTGCCAGCGGCACCGGGCAGACTTCAAGGGTAGATGCCTTGAACCAAGCCATACACAAAGCCGGGCAGTTCAATTTTGACCTGCAAGGGGCTGTGATGGCCAGCGATGCCTTCTTCCCCTTCCCCGATTGTGTTGAAATCGCAAAACAAGCAGGGGTGGTGAGTGTCATCCAACCTGGAGGTTCCATTAAAGATCAATTGAGTATCGACTATTGCAACGAAAACGAAATGGCGATGGTGATGACGGGAACTCGGCATTTTAAGCATTAATTTTTCCTACTTTTGCCGATAAAATTTACCTTTAATCCGATAGTAAACGCTTTTTATGGGATTTTTTGATTTCATGACCGAGGAAATCGCCATTGACCTCGGTACCGCCAATACCCTCATCATACATTTGGACAAAGTGGTTGTTGACAGCCCTTCGATCGTAGCCCGTGATCGAATTTCGGGTAAGATCATCGCCGTCGGGCGCGAGGCCAACATGATGCAGGGCAAGACCCATGAAAACATCAAGACCATCCGACCTTTGAAGGATGGGGTAATCGCCGATTTCGATGCGTCGGAAAAGATGATCAACATGTTCATCAAGAACATCCCGGCCTTAAAGAAAAAGTGGTTCCCACCTGCCCTTCGTATGGTCATCTGTATCCCTTCGGGAATTACGGAAGTTGAAATGCGTGCCGTTCGCGAATCAGCCGAACGGGTCAACGGAAAGGAAGTGTATTTGATCCATGAACCCATGGCCGCTGCCATCGGTATCGGTCTTGATATCATGCAGCCCAAAGGGAATATGATCGTTGATATCGGAGGGGGTACCACTGAGATCGCGGTAATCGCCCTAGGGGGAATCGTCTGTGACAAATCGGTCAAGATCGCGGGTGACGTGTTCACCAACGACATCATCTATTACATGCGTACCCAACACAACCTGTACGTCGGGGAGACCACAGCGGAAGCCATCAAAATCGACATCGGGTCCGCGACCGAAGACCTGCAGTCACCGCCCGACGACAAATTGATCCAGGGCCGCGATCTTTTGACAGGAAAACCCAAGCAGGTGCAGGTGTCCTACCGCGAAATCGCCAAAGCCCTAGACAAAAGTATCTTGCGTGTTGAGGATGCGGTTATGGAAACCCTTTCGCAAACACCACCTGAATTGGCAGCCGATATTTATAATACCGGGATTTACCTTGCCGGGGGTGGTTCGATGCTCCGAGGTTTGGATCGCCGACTCTCACAAAAAACGGATCTTCCGGTATATATCGCGGAAGACCCTTTACGTGCCGTTGTACGTGGAACGGGCATTACGTTAAAGAACCTCGAGCGCTATAAAAATATCTTGATCAAATAAGTCCCAGACCGAACACGGGACCCTTTTTGACATAGTGCCGGAAACCAAGACCAGGAATGCAAAGGATCATCAACATCATTCTAAGTTATAAGAACGCATTCCTTTATTCTGGGCTTTTGTTTATCGCCGTGTTTTTGACCATTCGGTCACACGCCTACCACCAATCGAAGTTCTTCAACTCCTCCAAATGGGTCACCGGTAGTGTTTATAACACCTCGACCAACATCAAGGATTATTTTGGTCTCCAAGAGGAAAACCAAAGATTGGTCGAAGAAAATGAACGCCTTCGGGTTTTGCTGTTCAATGCCCAAGTGGTGAACGACGAGGTCTTGGATAGCAGCCTACAAGACTATGCGGTAATCAATGCCCGCATCGTTAAAAACAGCTACGCCTCACCCCGCAATTACC
Source organism: Flavobacteriaceae bacterium (assembly GCA_013214065.1). Classification (GTDB taxonomy): domain Bacteria; phylum Bacteroidota; class Bacteroidia; order Flavobacteriales; family Flavobacteriaceae; genus Flagellimonas_B; species Flagellimonas_B algarum. Next base: position 283,499 of record JABSPK010000005.1, on the reverse strand, counting down.
TGACCATCAACAAAGGTAGGAGCCATGGAATCCAACAAGATATGGGGGTCATCACAACCGATGGAATTTTAGGGATCGTCGAGAATACCTCAACGAACTATGCGACCGTTCAAAGCATTTTGAATACACGATCGAGTATCAACGCTAAAATCAAGAACACCGACTATTTCGGTTCGTTGGAATGGAATACCGACCGTTTCGATGTCGTTCAACTGGTCGATATTCCGCGATTGGTCCCCGTCAATGTCGGCGATACCATCGTGACCGGGGCCATGTCGAGCATCTTCCCTGAAAACATTCCTATCGGCGTCATCCAAAAATACGATTTGAACGAAGCCCGAAGCTTTTTCAATATCGATGTCAAATTGTTCAATGACATGGCGAACTTGAAGAACGTCTATGTCATCGAGAACCGGAACCGACAAGAGGTCCTCGACTTAGAAAAGAAGACCGACAATGCGAAATAATCCAATTCTATTAAACGGCATCCGCTTTTTGCTTTTGGTCTTGGCCCAGATTTTGGTCTTCAACCACATGAACTTCATCGGGTACATCAACCCCTTCGTCTATATCCTATTTTTTTATTGGTACCCCATACACGAAAATAGGGCCTTGTTCATTCTGGCAGGATTCGCTTTGGGGTTCACCATCGATCTTTTTTCAGATACCATGGCCTTGCACTCGATAGCGGCGGTCACCTTGGCCTATGCCCGACCGGTGATCTTAAGGTTTTGTTTCGGGGCGAATTACGAATTCCAAGGTTTTACCTTCCGGAATACCACCCGGTTACAACGCATCACCTTTTTGGGGATCCTGACCGTCTTGCACCATACCCTATTCTTTTCCTTTGAAATTTTAAGTTTCTCGCATATCCTATTAATTTTGAATAAGATACTTTTCACAAGCGTTGTAACGTTCTTGATTTGTATGCTGTTGGGTTCGTTGTTCGCCAAAGACGACGAATAACGGGAAAAGATTTGGACCGCTATGAAAAAGCTACTGCTTTCATCATTTATCATCATCATCGGAATCACCTTTATCGGGAGGTTGTCGTATTTGCAATTGTTCAGTTTTTCGCCCAACCAATTGTTGGAGGATCCGGCGATCAAAGCCGTTTACGAATATCCTGAACGGGGTTACATTTATGACCGAAACGGCAAGCTCTTGGTCGGAAACCAACCGGCCTATGATGTCATGGTCATTCCGCGTGAAGTGAAGCCGTTGGACACCTTGGAATTCAGCAGTCTTTTGGGCATCACTAAAGAAGAGTTCATCAAAAAAATGAAACGGGCCAAGGTATATTCGCCGCGACTGCCTTCGGTATTGGTGCCGCAGCTATCCAAAGAGGATTATGCCCGATTGCAAGAGAAAATGAGGAGGTATCAAGGGTTTTATATCCAGAAAAGATCCTTGCGTGATTACTTGACCGAAAGTGGAGCCAATGTGTTGGGCTATATCAGTGAAGTAAACGAGACCGATTTGCGTACCAACCCGTACTATAGGGCGGGGGAATTAAAGGGGCGAACAGGGGTCGAGAAACAATATGAAGACCTCTTACGGGGAAGGAAAGGGGTGAAATACATCCAAAAAGACCGCTTTAACCGGGATATCGGCCCCTACAAAAACGGAAAACTCGACACCCTACCCGAATTGGGAAAAGAAATACACATTACCCTCGATAAAGACCTGCAAGAATATGGCGAACGCCTTATGCACGGAAAACGTGGCGGTATCGTGGCCATCGAACCTTCTTCGGGCGAAATCCTGACCATGATTTCCGGTCCGACTTATGATCCAGCCCTTTTGGTAGGACGGCAGCGATCCCGAAACTACACCAAGTTACATTACGATAGCATTTCCAAACCGACTTGGGACCGTTCCATTCTCGCCGAACCCTCACCAGGTTCGCCTTTCAAGACCTTAAACGCCTTGATCGCATTGCAAGAGGGCGTACTCGACACCAAAACAACCTTTCGTTGTTACAATGGGTTTTATGTCGGAAACCAGAAAAAGGGCTGCCATTGCGGTGGGGGTATCCGAAACATGAAGTCGGGCATTTCCACCTCATGCAACGCGTATTTCGCAGGTACGTTCCGTAAAATCTTTGATAAGTTCGAGACCACGGATGAAGGCATGGACATTTGGGAAAACCACATGCGTAGTTTCGGCCTTGGTGGTTATTTAGGGGTCGATATCCCGACGGGGCGCCCAGGTCGTATCCCAAGCAAGGCCTTTTACGACAAATGGTACGGTGACAACCGATGGGCCTCATCGACCATTATCTCGAATTCCATCGGGCAAGGCGAGGTCGCCGCGACTCCCTTACAATTGGCCAATATGACGGCAGCCATTGCCAACCGAGGCTTTTTCTACACGCCCCACTTAATCAAACAGATTTCCGGCACGGCCTCAATCGATCAGAATTTTATAGAACGCAAGTATACGACCATCGATAAGCAACACTTCGAGCCCGTCGTTGAAGGAATGGCCGAGGTGTATCAACGTGGTACGGCCAAATGGTTGCGCATTCCCGGGGTCTCGATTGCCGGCAAAACCGGAACGGTTGAAAATTTCACCCGTATCGACGGAGAGCGGGTACAATTGACCGACCACTCCGTGTTCGTGGCATTCGCCCCTGTCGAAAACCCAAAGATAGCAATGGCGGTCTACATCGAGCATGGGTATTATGGGGCCCGATATGCCGGGCACATCGCCTCCTTAATGATCGAGAAATACCTGAAGGGAACCATCACGCGTACGGATCTTGAATCGCGCATGCTGGAGAAAACCTTGGAACACGAATACGCCAAACCGTATAGCGGCAAGCCCTTTAAGATCAATGAATATGCGTGGTAACAGCGTTTTCAAACGCTTGGATTGGCTTACCGTACTGCTTTACGCCTTATTGGTCTTTTTCGGATGGGTCAACATTTACAGTACCACCTTAACGGATACCTCGTCATCGTTACTCGATTTTTCCACTTCATACGGCAAGCAGCTCTTTTTCATTGGGTTATCGGTCATCGTAATCGTGGTTTTGATGTCGATCGAATCTTCTTTTTTCGAACGCTTCGCGAGCATCTTCTACATCGCCGCTATCATCTTATTGGTCGGACTGTTTGCCTTTGGGGAGACCATAGCCGGAGCGACCTCTTGGTATGACCTTGGGTTTTTCAACCTGCAGCCATCGGAATTGGGTAAAATGGCCGTGGCTTTGGCTTTGTCAAAATATTTAAGTGACATTCAAACCGACATCAAACGTATACGACATCAGTTATATGCGGTCTTGATCATCATGGTGCCGGTCCTTTTGATATTGCCCCAACCCGATCCTGGAAGTGCCTTGGTCTATTTTTCGCTTTTTTTCGTTTTGTTCCGAGAAGGATTCCCCTTACGTTACCTCGGCTTGGCCTTGCTTTTGGTACTCTTGTTCGTTACCACCTTGATGTTCGGTTACATCTGGGTCATCATCGGTTTAGGTGTGTTGACCTCCTTGTTCTTTTTGTTCAAGAAACCCCAACTCAAGATTCGGACCTTTCCATTGGTCCTGTTTCTCGCAGGATGTGTGGCGGTTTCCCTTTCGGTCAATTTCGTATTCAACAACATTTTTGAACAACGCCATCGCGATCGTTTTGGACTTTGGTTGGGATTGGAAAAGGACCCGGTAAAATTGGAACAGATCAAAAAAACAATTGGATACAATACCTATCAATCGGAAAAAGCCATCGAATCAGGGGGTTTCGCGGGAAAAGGGTTTCTGGAAGGTACGCGAACCAAAGGTGATTTCGTACCTGCCCAGCATACGGATTACATCTTTAGTTCGGTAGGTGAGGAATGGGGGTTTTTGGGTACGACGTTCATCATTTTGCTGTTCACCGTATTCTTTTTGAGACTCATCCATCTCGCCGAACGGCAAAAACGCGATTTTCCGAGAATGTACGGGTATGGGATCATTTCGATCTTACTCATGCACTATTTCATCAATATCGGTATGGTCATCGGATTACTCCCTACTATCGGTATCCCATTGCCCTTTTTCAGCTATGGGGGCTCCGGATTATTGTTCTTTACCGCCATGCTGTTCATCTTCCTTAAATTCGATGCGGCTCGCTTGAGTGAGGGTATTTGATCAGAAAGACCATTCGGATTTTCGCACCTGGCCTTCCAAACGCTTTTGCCAATCGGTTGGCTTCGAGTTGAAAAAATCGATTCCGGTTTCCGCTTCCAAGGCATCGACGGACACCAAGAACGAAGACAGCGGAGCCGGTGATTCCTCATGAGGGATCAAAAAAGCGAGTACATGGGCCTTATCCCCGTCTTCACGGTATACGATTTTGTAAAAGGCCTCGGGTACGGCCACATCCTCCCCTCCGATTTCATCCAAACCCGCTTCCAGTACCCCCGCCGTGACCACATGAACCTGACCATATCGCTTGGCCCAGTAGCGCACTTGTTGTTCCAAACGGTTCCAAACCCCGGCATTGAAATCGCTGCGTTGCGGACTGATATTGCTGGTATAAAAGGTTTCGTTATATGCTTGTTCTGAAAAACGACGGTCCCCTGCAGGGCATAAATGGCCCCGATCGAAACCAGAACCTTTGTAATTGCGCCAATCGGCAGACTTCGTCCGTACTTCGGGATCCTCAATAAAATAGGGGCGCCTTCTGTCATCGTCGGTCAATTGGTCACGACTTAATGAATAGGCCACCCACTCGGCCTGCTCAAAGGGTTCGTTATACGAGAGCATATAGTACTGATGTGCCACAACGGAATTGGTAGTCGATTCCGGTAAAAGCCCGGCATCAAAGGGAATCCCTTCCGATCCACCTTCCTTTGAATAACTGGCCGGGGTATAGAAATTTTCGAAGACCCAAAAGCCAACGATGCAAATTGCCAATAGCAGGGTATATATTTTCTTTTGCTTGCCCATTCAGACTGCAAACAAAGGAATTTCACGGCCAGAAACAAAAAAACCTGCTGTGAACAGCAGGTTTTCATATGATGTTTTTTTAGGATCAGCCTTTCACGCTCGCTAGTTTCGTATTTGCGTTCTTGATGGCGTTGAGTTTTAGATCCTGCAATACGTTGATCGCTTCCTCGACGTAGACATCCTTGGCCAAATCAGTATGCCACCGGTCCCTTTTCTCCCTTAATATCGGGTCTTGGGCAAACAAGTCCCTTTCATACTGTAAGGACTTAAACGTCAACCTTGAATCGTAATCGGCCAATGACTTGAAGTAATTCGACCGTTCTTTGTTACGCTCTTGGTTGGCCTTATACGTTTCGTAGTTCAGCGATACGGTGGTTTCATCTTGCTGGGCGCGCAACCATTTTGCGTTTTCTTCGATCAATTTGATCTGCTCGTTATCGGCCATTCGGGCCATACTTTTTTCAATGGTACCCTCGTAATCGATATACCCGTCCCAGACCATATAATCGGCCGGACTAATCTTATCCCATCCCAAGGGGTTGTCTTGGTCCTTTTCACCCAAATCGATATAACTGTAACGGTCCGGTACGACGATATCGCTCTTGACCCCCTCCAATTGGGTAGAGCCTCCGTTGATGCGATAGAACTTCTGGGTGGTCAGCTTGATCGCTCCTAAATCTCCGTGTTCATTGCTACGGACGATGTTGTCCAAGGGAATGACGTTTTGAACGGTTCCTTTACCAAAGGTTTGCTTGCTACCGATGACCACGGCCCTTTTGTAATCTTGCATGGCCGCCGCCAAAATCTCTGAAGCTGAAGCTGAAAGTTCGTTCACCAAGATCACCAAGGGACCATCCCACTGGATGCGCTCGTCCTTATCTTCGTGTACTTCTTTGCGTTTGCCCGAAGAACGCACCTGAACGATGGGTCCGTCTTTGATGAAGAGACCGGCCATTTCAACCACCGTTTTCAAGGATCCACCACCATTGTCCCTAAGGTCTAAAATAAGGCCTTCGGCACCGGCTTGCTTCAAACGCTCCACTTCCTTGGCCACATCGGTGGCGGCATTGCGTTCGGTATAATCTTCGAAATCGACATAGAATTTAGGAAGATCGATCAACCCATAGGTGCGCTCACCTTTGATGACGGTCGCCGATTTGGCATAGGATTCTTCCAATTCGACCACATCACGGGTAATGGATACCACATCGATAGTGCCATCGACCTTACGGACCGTCAAATCAACGATGGTCCCTTTTGGGCCTTTGATCAATTTGATGGCATCATCCAATCGCATTCCTACGATATCGATAGGCTCTTCCCCTTCTTGTCCTACTTTTAGGATCTCATCACCTACTTCTAGGCTTTTTTCGCGCCATACCGGTCCTCCTGAGATGATCTCGACCACTTTGGCCCCTTCGGGTTTCTTCTGTAGTCTGGCTCCGATACCTTCGAACTTACCCGACATGCTGATGTCGAATTTGTCTTTTTCCTCCGGAGCGAAATAAAACGTATGGGGATCGAACTCGTCAACAATGGTATTGATGTACTGTACGAACCAATCTTTGCGTTCTAAATCGTCGACGAAATCAAAGAAATCGTCCAAGGTCTTTTTCGTGGTTTCCCGGGCCGACTGTTCCACTTCGGCCAAAGTCATGTTCTTCAACTCTTGCTGTACGGGATCGACCACTTCCACTTCGGCACTGGCCAAATCCTCACCGGCACCTCCTGAAGTAGCGGTATTCCTGATTTTGATTTTATTGTCGTAAACCCCGAGGGCATTGTACTTCAGCTGCTTTCTCCAGCGTTCTTTTAGCTGCTTTTTGTTGGCGGCATAACCCTCGTCTTTGTAATCGACACTAATCGTTTCTTCCTTGGTATAATCGAAAGATTCGTCAAGGACATCGGCATAGATCGCTTTGGCCTCATCCATACGCTTCATCAAACGTTGGTAGACCAAATTGAAAAAACTGATATCGGTATTCTTGATTTGATCGTCGATTTGATACTTGTATTGTTCGAATTCCCTGATGTCGCTGGCCAGGAAATAGCGTTTGGTGGGATCGATGATATCAATGAAATCCTCATAGACATTGGCCGAAAACCGGTCGTTGATATCCTTCGGTTCATAGTGGCCTTTTTCAAGTACATACGAAATCAGGTCAAGCAACAACTTGTCCTTATCGTTGGTCTCGAAAGATTTGTTGGTAAAGCTGCACGAGGCCACAGCAATGAGTAGGATTAAAAATCCAAATACAACGTTCTTCTTCATAGTTCGCTTTTTGGGACTGGGGGTTGTTTTACCGGACAACCTGCTTTCAGTCGTTTTTTGATTCAATACGAATTCCCTAATATACTGAAAAAATCATGCCACAAAATGTGGCCCCATTTAATTTTTTGTTAAACGGCCAAGGCAGGATCATCCTAATGAAAAACGTATTTTTGCGCCAATAAGTATACGTCATGTCAAAACCATTGATCCTGGTCACCAATGATGATGGGATAACCGCTCCCGGATTGCGAAAATTGATCGAATTGATGGACACGCTCGGCGAAGTCGTCGTGGTCGCCCCTGACAGCCCACAGTCGGGCATGGGCCATGCCATCACCATCGACAGCACCCTGTATTCGAAAAAAGTGGTGATCGACCCGGATAAAGGGGCGCCAGCCGAATACAGTTGCAGTGGTACGCCGGCCGATTGCGTCAAATTGGCCCTGCAGGAATTGCTCGATCGTAAGCCGGATCTTGTGGTCAGTGGCATCAACCACGGTTCGAACGCGGCCATTAACGTCATCTACTCAGGTACCATGAGTGCCGCTATCGAAGCGGGAATCGAAGGGATTCCGGCCATCGGATTCTCCCTCTGCGATTATTCATGGGATGCCGATTTCAATGGCGTCGACCATGCTATACGGCAAATCGTGGGTGAAGCACTTGCCCATGGCATGCCCCCAGGGGTGGTACTTAACGTCAATATCCCGAAAACAGATGGAGTACCGAGCAAGGGGATCAAGGTGTGCCGCCAGGCCAAATCGAATTGGATCGAGCAATTCGACAAACGTGTGAGTCCTACGGGCAAGGAATATTATTGGCTGAGCGGCGAATATAAATTGCTCGACGAAGGGGAAGATACCGATGAATGGGCCTTGCGCAATGGCTATGTTTCGGTGGTGCCCACCCAATTCGACCTCACTGCACACCAAGCTATGGACCACATCAAAAACTGGACGTTGAATGGATAAGAAAACCAAAGAAACCCTGATCGGGTTCGTCGTAGGCATTATCGCCAATACCTTCGGTACGCTGCTGTATATCGTGCTATTTTCCAAATTCAGCATTGTCGAAACCTTCAAAGCCGCTGTCGAACAAGGCCATGTAGGGAGTATTTTAGCCCTTGGTGCGATTTTGAACCTCATCGCTTTTTTCGCCTTCCTGCGATTGAAACGTGATTTTAGGGCACGCGGGGTAATGATCGCCACATTGGTGACCGCATTGGTCATTTTGTATTATAAAGTGTTTTAATGAAGTATTACATCATCGCTGGGGAAGCTTCAGGGGATTTGCACGGTTCGAATCTCGTCAAAGCTTTAATGCAACAAGACCCGAATGCCAAGGTGCGCTGTTGGGGCGGTGATTTGATGGCCGCGGCCGGTGGTGAACTTGCCAAACACTACAAGGAAATGGCCTTTATGGGCTTTATCGAAGTCGTCCGCAATATGGGGGCGATCTTTAAGAATATCAAGTTCTGTAAGCAGGATATCAGTGCCTTCAAACCCGATGTGGTGATTTTCATCGATTTTTCGGGCTTCAACCTACGCATCGCGAAATGGGCCAAAAAACAAGGATTCAAAACCAATTACTACATCTCACCCCAAGTCTGGGCTTCAAGGGCCGGTAGGGTTGAAAAAATCAAACGTGATATCGATGCGATGTACGTCATTCTGCCCTTTGAGAAAGCCTTTTACCAAAAGTTAGGGTATCAGGTCCAATTCGTAGGGCACCCCCTATTGGATGCCATTGCGAACACCGATACCGCAAGCAATCAAACGTTTCGACTTCGAAATGCACTTGATCTCGAAAAACCCATCATTGCCCTCTTGCCCGGAAGCCGAAAACAGGAAGTCAAGAAAATGTTGGACATCATGCTATCGGTCACCCCAAAATTCGGCGACTATCAATTCGTCATTGCCGGTGCCCCAAGCTTAGACGATAGCTTCTATATTCCTTTTTTAAACCGCAATGGCGTAGCCTTCGTTTCCGACCAAACCTATTCCTTACTTCGTCATGCCCATGCCGCCATGGTGACCAGTGGCACGGCAACCTTGGAAACCGCTTTGTTCAAAATACCCCAGGTCGTATGTTATAAAGGGAATTGGATTTCTTATCAAATCGCAAAGCGGATCATTACCTTGGACTATATCTCATTGGTGAATCTCATTATGGAAAAGGAAATCGTTAAAGAGTTGATCCAGAATGATTTGACTACCGATAACCTGGGTTCGGAACTGGAAAAAATATTGGCCGGTCCCCATCGGGAAGCCATGCTCCAAGCCTATGATGCCCTTGTCGACAAGTTGGGCAGACAGGGTGCGAGTGCTCGGGTCGCAAAAATGATAGTCCAAAATACGTAACTTTGGTTTCCGAGTAAACCTACTTGGATGTTGAAAAGACCGCTTATCGTTATTTTGTTGCTGCTACTAGGCAGTTGTGGCACGAAGAAAAAACCCATTACCCGCTCGACCAACAGGCCCACCGTCATCGTGCGTTCTTCAGGAGGTTCACCTTCGGTGACGACCCCGCCCCCAGCCCCGGAAGCCCCAAAAAACAGTACCGTTGATGCAGTCATCGCCTCGGCCATGACCTTTTCAGGAGTGAAATACCAATTCGGAGGGGCTACCCGAAAGGGGATGGATTGTTCAGGCTTGGTTTTCGTGGCCCTTAAAGAAAATGCGATCCAATTTCCAAGGGTATCCTACCAAATGGCCAACGAAGGGCGACGGGTCAAACTAAGGCAGGTACGCAAGGGGGATTTGGTCTTTTTTAGGACCAAGAAAAGCAGCAAACGCATCAATCACGTCGGTTTGGTGGTCGACGTCAAAGGCGGCGAGGTGAGGTTCATCCATGCGACCAGTTCGCGAGGGGTAATCGTTTCTTCATTGCGGGAAGGCTTCTGGAACCATGCCTTCGTCAAAGCGACCCGCATCCTCTAAAATGCGTCACATCGATTTCGTTTCGGTGCGCATGGCCTGTTTTTTGGTCATCGGTATTCTCATCGGGCGATGGTTTCATACCGACCCGGTCCTACCGGGGTGCATCGTAGGCTTGGGCCTCATGATCCTCGGCCTACTCCAAATCCGAAATCAACGGCGTGATACGCCGGTATTTCAATGGGTGACCTTGTGTACGGTCATCGCAATGGGGGTATTGGCCTTCTCATTCACGATCGGGGCTAACTTCAACGACCATTACTCCCAGGTTCCTGATTGGAGGTCCGAACGGCCCTTACAACTTAAGATCAGCGAGCGGTTAAAACCCCTGCCTTTTGCAGACCGTTATGTTGCCCATGTACAACGTATGGGTCCTTCGACAACCCAAGGAAAGGTACTGCTTTACATTTCCGTCGATTCCGTGCGACCAACACTTGCCATTGACGATGAGCTCATCGTAGTGGGACGTATCCGCGACATCCCACCTCCGCGAAATCCGTACCAATTCAATTATAAAACCTACTTGGAAGTAAAAGGTATACAGCACCAACTTAACGTCGAACCTGAGATCATCAAGGTACTACCGCAAACTTCAAGAACCCTGCGGGGCATCGCAGAAGGATTCCGCGATAGGATTATAGCCAAGCTGGAAATGCATGCCTTCGGTGTGGCGGAACTCGGGGTGATTCAAGCTTTGCTTTTAGGACAGCAGAATTCCATTTCAGAGGCGGTATACTCGGATTATAAAAATGCTGGCGCCGTGCATATCCTTGCCGTCTCGGGCTTGCATGTAGGTATTCTTTTATTGCTTTTGGAAATGGTTCTCAAACCACTGGAACGCATTCGATACGGTCATATTTTGAAACCCGTCTTACTCATCCTCATGTTATGGTCCTTTGCTTTTTTAGCGGGTCTTTCGGCCTCGGTAGTTCGGGCGGTCAGCATGTTTTCATTCCTCGCTTATGCCCGTTCCGTGAATCGCCCAAGTAATACCTACAATGTACTAGCTTGGTCCATCTTCTTTATCCTCTTGGCGGCACCTAACTTTCTTTTCGACCTTGGTTTTCAAATGAGCTATTTAGCCGTCTTGGCCATCGTTTGGATCTATCCCAAACTATTGGCGTTTTGGCGTCCGAAGGGATACCTCATCCGCAAAGCATGGCAGCTGTTTACCGTGGGTATCGCGGCCCAACTTGGTGTCCTGCCCATCAGTCTGTTCTACTTCCATCAGTTTCCGGCCCTTTTCTTTGTCTCCAACCTCTTGATAGTGCCCTTATTAGGGGTGGTACTCCTAGGGGGATTGGGCATCATCGTTCTGGCCTTTTGCGAATGGCTGCCGGAATTTCTAATTGGGGGCTATCAGTATTTGATCCGGTACATGAATACCGTGGTCAATTGGGTAGCGGGGCAAGAAGCCTTTCTTTATAAGGGGATATCGTTCGACGGCATGCAAGTCATCCTTAGTTATGCCATGATCATCGCACTGGTCCTGTTTTTGGCCAAGCCGAAATCGCGGAGGGTTTGGTATTTGGGATGTACCGTCATCGTTTTTCAATCTTGGGGTATCTTCAAAAACCTACGGCAGCGGCATCAGGAAGTATTGGTGTTGGCACACCGTTCAAGACATAGTGTTTTACTGGCGCAGACCGCCACCCATCTCACGGTCTTCCATTCCGAAAAAGCGGAGTTCCAAAGGATCTTGTCGGATTATTCCATTGGGGCTGGAATCCGATCTATAGACTCAATCCCCTTGAAAAACCACTATCGCATCGGAAATCGCTTGCTCTTTGTCATGGACGATTCGGCGGTATACCCCCAAGAGCAAGGATTCGATTATCTGGTCATCACCCAGTCGCCAAAAATCAACTTCGAACGTTTGTTGGATTCCGTCAGACCGAAACAGGTCATTGCCGATGGCAGCAACTATTTCCAAGATGTCGAACGCTGGAAACGGAGTTGCAAGCAAAAAAGAATCCCTTTCCACTATACGGGTGAAAAGGGAGCCTTTTATTTTGAATGAGAGACAAGGTCAATGCACGTTGCCCATCAATCGTTTCATCAAAGGTCCGAAGACGATCACCACTGCCCCTGCGACCAGGGCATAAATCGCGATCAATCGAAATCCGTCCAAATAGATATTCAAGGTCTGAAGCCCTCCAACATTGCTATCGGTACTTTCAACAGCCAGCTGTTTCGAAATAAAGCCAACGATCTGAAAGGCATAGGCCGAAGACAGGAACCATACCCCCATCATAAAGGCTACAATACGTTTCGGGGAAAGGTCCGTGATTTTCGACAGACCTACCGGAGACATAAACAACTCCCCTACGGAGATGATGAAATACAAGGCCAATAAATACGAAAAAGGTACCATACCGTTCTCGTCGGCACTGTTACCGCTCAAGGAGACGATGTAAAAACTCAGACCGGCCAACAATAATCCCAGTCCAAATTTATAAGGGGTTCTCGGATTCAATTTCTTTTTCGCCAAATAGGTCCACATCAAGGATATCGGTATCGACAAAATCACGATGAACATGGAGTTTAGGGCATTGGTCTGACTGGCGTTGATCAACGAAAGGTTGACATTGCGCGCCGCGAACAAGGTGATCACGCTACCATGCAATTCATGGAAGCCCCAGAAGATGGTCATGAAAAAGGTGATCAAAAGCGCCATAAAGAGCTTTTTCCGCTCATCTACGGTCGATTTGAACATGATATAGGCCATATAGGCCAAAACGGCGATTCCGACAAAATAGAACAAGAGGTTGACGATATTGATATCCCCAAAGAAGGTCCCTTTTTCTCCCAATGACTTGTACGAATACAACAGGAAGGCGATCAAAGGGGCCGATATAAAGGCCAATATCCGAACCAATTGGTGCTGGGGCAAGCCCATCACTTTGCGTTCATAAACTTCGACACTCGGGGGTTTACCCCCTTCGCCGAAGACGTTCTTTTTGATTCCGCTCCAGAAAAACAACAAGCCGGTCAACATTCCGATTCCGGCCAGACCGAAGCCATAGTGCCACCCGTAGGTTTCACCCAACCATCCGCAAAGTAGTGGGGAGATAAACCCGCCGATGTTGATCCCCATGTAAAAGATGGTAAATCCGGAGTCTTTCCTAGTGTCCCCATCTTTATACAAGGTGCCTACAAAGGTCGAGATGTTGGGCTTGAAGAAACCGTTTCCTACGATGATAAAAGCCAAGGCCAAAAAGAAGGCCATGTTGTTTTCGATGGCCAGTACAAAGTGGCCCAAAGCCATCAAAATACCACCCAGGAAAATCGATTGGCGCATACCTAAGATGGTATCCGAAATACGACCACCGATAACGGTAGAGGCATACACGAGCGACCCGTAGGAAGCATATACCGCCGCTGCGGCATAATCCCTGGTAGACAAGGCTTCAAAAATTACGTTGACCATATACAAGGTCAACAGCGCACGCATTCCGTAGAAACTAAAGCGTTCCCATAATTCGGCAAAGAACAGATAGAACAACCCCTGCGGGTGGCCTAAAATCTGCTTCTCGTGGGCTGGTTTAACAACTTCCGACATATTGAGTTAGTTTGGTTACAGGTTTTGTCTGATAAATTCGGTCATCTTCGTAAAGAGATGGAGGCGGGTATTGCCGCCATAGATGCCGTGGTTTTTGTCAGGATAGATGGCCCAATCGAACGGTTTGTTCGCTTGGATCAAGGCTTCGATCATGCGCATCGAATTTTGAACGTGCACGTTGTCATCGCCCGATCCGTGGACCAGCAGGTATTTCCCCTTTAGTAATTCGGGGTAGTTGAAGGGTGATTCGTTATCATAACCCTCCGGGTTTTCTTGTGGGGTGCGCATAAAGCGCTCCGTATAGATCGTATCATAAAAGCGCCAGCTGGTCACCGGGGCAACCGCAATGGCCATTTCGAAAACGTCGTTTCCTTTCAATAGGCAATTGGTACTCATATGCCCGCCGAAACTCCACCCCCAGATACCGGTGCGGTCTTCATCGATATAAGGCAGTTCGCTGAGTTTTTTCGCTACCGCGATCTGATCTTCAGTCTCGTACTTGACCAAATTCAAATAGGTCACTTTCTTGAAGTCGCGTCCTTTCAACCCGGTACCCCGGCCATCGACACAGGCAACGATATACCCTTCAGAGGCCAACATTTGATGCCAATAGTCATTGCTCGACATCCATCGGTTCGCCACCTGTTGAGAGCCTGGGCCGCTGTATTGGAACATTAAAAGCGGGTAGGTTTTTGACGGATCGAAATCAGCGGGTTTGATCATCCACATATTCAATGCATTCCCATTGATATCGATGGTCGAAAATTCCTTGGGGCTGATTTCATACCCTTCCAATTTTTCGAGCAGGCTACCGTTGTCTTTGATGTCTTTCAACTTCTTGCCGTTCGAGGCTAGATGCATCGTATACTCAACAGGTGTGGTCGCATTATTGTAGGTATTGATAAAATAAGTATAATCGGCATTAAAGGCCGCCGAGTTCGTTCCTTCCTTGGTACTCAAGCGCTTTTTGTTTTTACCCGATACCGAAACACTGTACACATCCCGATTGATAGAACCGTTCTCGGCCGATTGGTAATACACTTTTTTGCGTTTGGCATCGTAACCATAATAGTTGGTTACCTCCCACTCCCCCTTGGTCAATTGGGTCTTCAACTGGCCGTCGGTCTTATGCAGGTAAATGTGGTTGAAACCGTCTTTTTCACTGCTCCAAATAAAGCTATCATCGGCTAAAAACGTCAGATTATCATGGATGTCGACATAGGCCGCGTCTTTTTCCTCCAATAGGGTCGTTACTTGGTTCTGGGCCGCATCTACCTTAAGAAGTGACAGGTGGTTTTGGTGCCTGTTGATCACTTGGACACTGAGATGATCCGGGTGGTTCATCCATTGGATCCTGGGGATGTAATACGCATCCTCCAAAGCCACCGCAGCGGTTTCGCCACTGGCTAGATCATATAAGTGCAAGCTTACTTTGGCATTGGCCTCACCTGCTTTCGGATATTTGAACTCATACGGATAGGGATAGAGGTCGGTGCCATAGACATCCATTGAAAAGTGGGGCACTTCACTTTCATCGAAACGGAGGAAGGCGATCCGACTGCCGTTACTGTTCCACCCATAGGCCTGGACAAAGGCGAATTCTTCTTCGTAGACCCAATCGGTGATGCCGTTGATGATACTCCCGTACACCCCGTCTTGGGTGAGTTGGGTCACTTGGCCATCGGCCAGGTTCCGAACATACAGGTTGTTTTCAAAAGCATAGGCCACCTTGGACCCGTCTGGTGATAATTCAGGTTCTTGGATCTTTGTTTCGGCGATCTTCGTCAACGCTTTGGTCGCGAAATCATATACATAATATATCCCGAGGCGAGAGCGACGGAAAACGGCCTCCACTTCGGTCGCCAAAATCACTTTCGACTCATCGGCACTGAATTCGTAGGATGAAAAGTTCGGGATATCCCCGTTGGCCTCTACCAAGGTGCCCACCTTTTCCAAAGTCTTGAAATCGTATTTATCGATACGACTTGTTCGCGGACTACCCTCGTAGTTGAGCACCGTATAATGCTGCCCATCGTTCATGGAGCGAAGTACATCCAAGCGCTGGGTTCGAAAGGCTCCCCGCCATATATCCTCAAGGGTGATTTGTTTTTTTTGGGCCGGAAGCAAGGTGATGCAACCGATCGCGAGCAGTACGAAAAGAACGGGTTTGCGCATTAAGGGAAAAATTGATTAAAAACTTTCAAGTTTACTAATAATTTGCCTAAAATATAAACTTTGTATTGAGAATTGTGCAACAAGAATTCTGCCAAAAAGCCGATTCGCTATCTTTGAAAATCCAACTAAAAAACATGCACCGACCGGTTGAAGGATTTTCAAGACTTTCCAAAACGGAAAAAATAGAATGGATCGCCAAGAACTGTGTTTCCGATGGGGAGCAAGCCAAAGCCACCCTCGAACAGTATTGGAATACCGACCCACAACTTCAGAAGACCCACGACGAGTTCATCGAGAACACCGTTTCGAACTACTACCTCCCTTTTGCGGTAGCCCCGAATTTTATGATCAATGGGAAGCTCTATACCATGCCCATGGCCATTGAAGAGAGTTCGGTGGTCGCAGCGGCCAGTAAAGCCGCCAAGTTTTGGTTGGCGCGCGGTGGTTTCAAGACTACGGTCTTGGGCACCGAAAAGGTCGGGCAAGTCCATTTCCTTTTCGATGGAGATCGCCAAGACCTGAACGACTTTTTCAATCAGGTACGCCCCGAGCTCCTAGAAGCTGCGGGCGGGATCACGGCAAGTATGGAAAAACGCGGCGGCGGCGTCAACGCCATTGAACTGCGCGATCGTACCGATGAATTGGAGCATTATTACCAACTGCATTGTACCTTCGAGACCTTGGATGCCATGGGGGCCAATTTTATCAACTCCTGTTTGGAACAGTTCGCCACCACCTTTGAACAGGAAGCGGTTCGCCATACCGTTTTTGAGCGTGCGAAAGCCACGGTGACCGTAATCATGAGCATTTTAAGCAATTACGTGCCGAATTGTGTGGTTCGGGCGGAAGTGGAATGCCCGATCAATGACTTGAACGACGAAGGCATCGCCCCGGAAGCTTTTGCCCAAAAATTCATACAAGCCATTGCCATTGCCAAGGCGGAACCGCATCGTGCCGTTACCCATAACAAAGGCATCATGAACGGTATCGACTCGGTTATTTTGGCTACCGGAAACGACTTTAGGGCCGTTGAGGCCGGGGTGCATGCCTATGCCGCCAGGTCGGGCCGGTATTCAAGCCTGACCCATGCAGAGGTCAACGGGGATCGGTTCCGGTTTTGGATCGATATCCCCCTCGCTCTAGGAACCGTAGGCGGACTCACCAGCCTGCATCCCTTGGTCAGGCTTTCATTGGAAATTCTGCAGCACCCGACCGCAAAGCAACTGATGCAGTTTTGCGCCGTGGCCGGCTTGGCACAGAACTTTGCCGCAGTACGGTCATTGATTACGACGGGCATCCAAAAAGGGCATATGAAAATGCACTTATTGAACCTCTTGAACCAATTGGGTGCCAATGAAACGGAAAAACAACGACTGGTAGCCCATTTCAAAGACAAGACCATTAGCAATGCGGCCGTTAAGGCCGCACTCCAACAGATACAGGCCGATTGAATGCAAACGCGCTTTTACAGTAATGGCAAATTGCTAGTGACCGGAGAGTATGCCGTGCTCGATGGGGCTACTGCCTTGGCCGTACCCACGGTATTCGGCCAGGCTTTGGAATTGGGCCAAGGGGCAAGCGGCGAATGCCATTGGTATAGTCATGATACCGAAGGAACCATCTGGTTTGAAGTTACATTCGAGGCGCCTTCACTTAGGATCCGTTCGACCTCCGATACCACCATCGCGCAACGTTTGCAAGGAGCATTGCGGGCCTGTGGGCAATTACAACCCGATTTTTTAGCATCATTATCACATGGGGTGACGGCACACAGTCATCTGGGTTTCGATCGGCATTGGGGTTTGGGTTCCTCTTCGACCCTCATCAACAACTTGGCCCAATGGGCCAAGCTCGACCCCTATAGGTTGTTGGCCATGACCTTTGGGGGCAGTGGGTACGATATCGCATGTGCGCAGCACGATACGCCCTTGCATTATCGGCTGACCGCCAACGGGCACGTCGTGCAGCCAGCGTCTTTCGACCCTTCCTTTAAAAACCGGCTGTTTTTCGTGTACCTGAACCAAAAACAAAATAGCAGGGAAGGCATCAAGGCCTATCGGGAGCGCAGCTTCGATCGAGACGAATTGATTTCAAACATCAATATGCTGACCACCCAATTGACCACCGCTACTACGGTTGAAGCGTTCGACCAAGGCTTGGAAGCCCACGAGGCCCTGCTTGCTAAGGTCATGGGGGTGCCCACCATCAAAGAACGCTTGTTCGCTGATTTTACAGGGAGTATTAAAAGCCTAGGGGCATGGGGTGGGGACTTCGTCTTGGCTTCCGGCAATGAAAAAACCCCTGACTATTTCAAAGCCAAGGGTTTTCATACGGTACTTTCCTATTCGGAAATGATTCTTTAGTAAAAGGTCGCCCTATTATCTTCGATTTCAGCCCCTTCTTTCAAGGCATTGTAAACCGATCCATTGACCTGGTTGCGGTTTGAAGTGGTCAGGTTGGTGCTATAGGTACTGAAGTTAGGCAAATCAACCGCGTCGGTCTTTTTGTTGACTTGTACCAAGAACACGCCTGAATCGCCTTTCAACAATTCGGAAGTCTGTCCTTCTGCTATTCCGAAGGCACTACCTACTACGAAGGGCTCCCTACCCGCTCCCGGCAAGGTGGGGGAGTTTCGGGTCACCGCCGTGGCATTCGAAACGGTCACGTTATTATCATTGGCCATGTCTTGTAACGACTTGCCTTGATTGGCGGCAATGATCTGTTCGGCCTTTTTCTCTTTTCTGATTTCAGGAAGTGCGGTCGCCGAAGCATCTTCGGTCGACATCAAGCCCTCCTGATGCTTTTTGGTCAATTGGACCACCGCATAGCCATTCGTCAAATCAAACCGTTTGATATCACCGACTTCCGTATCGTCGTTAAATGCCCATTGCACGATGGCGCGCTGCGATGACAATCCTGGCAGGTTCTCATCCATTTCTTTGATTTTGTTCACCGGACGCACCGTGTAATCACTTTCTTTGGCAACATCACCGAAGGCTTCAGCTTCGGCATCGGTAGAGGCCATTTCGAATTTAGTTGCATCGGTAAACAAGGTGTTGATCGTAGTTTCGGAAGGTTCGATTTCCCTTACCAAGTTGGCCACTTGCACCAAGTCTTGTTTGTCGTCGATCTTGATGATGTGGAAACCGAATTCGGTTTCTACCAGTCCGATCTTCCCGACCTCGTTGTCAAAACAGAAATCGTTGAACTCATCGGCCATGATCCCTTCTTGGAAGTACCCCAGGTCACCACCTCTTGGCGCCGAAGGACCATCGGAATTGTCCCTGGCTAAGGCGGTAAAGTCAGCCCCATCTTTCAAGGCTTCGGCCAAAAGACGGTTGGCTTCAACCTCGGCTTCTTCTTTGGTACGCTTGATTTCAGGATTCGCCCGGGTAGCTCCTTCATAAACTACCAAAATATGACTGGCCTTGGCGGTTCCATTGGGTCGTCTTGCCATCATTCGCGATACCTTGAAGAAATCACCATCACGGTAAGGCCCATAGACTTGCCCAATGGACAAGGCCATCAATGAGTCGGCGGCAATGGCAGGAAGGTCTTTCTTCGCTTTGAAAATGGTATCGAATTTTTGATCTGAATTGCGATCCAAGAAAGCCTCTATATCATCGGTATTCTTGAATTGCTTTTCGACATAGGTCGTATCGGCGGCATTGGTTACATTATCATCCAACAGGGCGATCAAGGCATCACGTACCTGGTTCTCATCATCGGCAGAAGCCTTTTCTTCGAAGAATACGAAACGAAGGTCACGGGCCTTGTCTTGTTTATAGTCCGCTTCATGTTCTTTGATGTAGGCGGCGATTTCGTCTTTGGAAACCTGGATCATGCTATCGGCGATCGAACTATAAGGTACACGAACATACTGCAGATCGACCTTGTCGTTGGCCAAGCGATAATCGAATTCCCCTTCGGCCAAGGTGGCGCCCACGCCGGCCTTGATCAGGTTAAAGTACATCTGCTCTTTGGCGGCTTGCATGATGTTCTTTTCATCTTGCAACCAAGCATCGTAGCGCAAAGGGTCGTTAATCTTCCAATCGGCAATGGCGTTTTTGAAAATCTCCGCATTGAAAATTCCGTTCTCATCTTGGAAATCAGGAATCTGGGCATAACCCGTGGTCTTGACGAACTCAACGATCTGATCACTCTCGATCGCGATACCCAAATCTTCGAATTGTTGGTTCAACAATTCCTTTCGCACCTCTTGATCGAAAATGGTGTTCACCAATTGGGTGGATGAAAAATTGGGAGGATATTGTCTTGATGCCTGTTCGACACGCCGCCTGAAATCATCGATTGAAATGGATTCGCCGTTCACATCGACCAAAGAAGATCCAACCTTGCCCCCTGAAAAATCACTGCTGGTGAATACCCCTGAAATCACAAAGGCGAAAAGGGCCATACCGATGATCAAGATCAATACGGTGGTTCGCTTCCTAATATTCTCTAAAATTGCCATTTAGCTACTACTTTTTCTTGATTTTAGTGGGCGAAATTACCATTTTCTTTTGAAATAAGAAAGCTAAAAAAAGCGGTAATCGCCCTGCGAGAAGGCCGTTGGACGAATTACTCCAATTCGGTTCGGTGTACGCTCACCAAATCGATTTTCGTATTCGACACTTCCAGGATATGGAAAACAAAGTGCTCGATCTGAATTTCGGCGTCCTGTTCCGGGATTTCACCGGTCTCGTTCATGATCAAGCCGCCGAGGGTCTCGTACTCCTCACTTTCGGGAAGCTCCAGTTTGTAGTGTTCATTGATATAATCCACTTCCATACGGGCAGAGAACTTAAAGACATTCTCGCTCAACTGTTCTTCGACCAAATCGGTGGTGTCATGTTCGTCTTCGATCTCGCCGAAGAGTTCCTCGACGATATCCTCAACGGTCATAATGCCCGAAGTACCCCCATATTCATCTAGGACTACGGCCATGCTCTTCCGCTTCTTGGTGAGTACGTTCAAAATATCGTGGATCAACATGGTCTCGGGTACGAACTCTACGGGCAGCAAAATACTTTTGACGGTCTTGGGCTTTTTGAACAGTTCGTAAGAATGTACGTAGCCGATGATCTCATCAATGGTCTCCTTATAGACCAGGATTTTCGAATACCCGGTTTCGGTAAACAGCTTGGTCAGGTTCTTTGGGGTCTCATGCAATTCGACCGCCTGGATTTCAGTTCGTGGCACCATGACCTCACGGGCTTTTACTTCTGAAAATTCCAAGGCGTTTTGAAACAGTTGGATTTCGGCATCGACCTCATCTTCTTCCTCAACCGATTCCATTTGTTCCGAAATGTAATCGCCCAGCTCCAGTTTGGTGAAGGCCAGTTGCACTTCATCACCGGCCGTCTTGAAGAAGGTGCGCAGGATGAAATCGGAAACTTTGATCACGAACCAGGAAATCACCGAAAACAACAAATAAAAAATGTAAGCCGGAACGGCGAAGACCTTCAACAGGGTATTGGAGTAAATCTGGAAGAGGACTTTTGGAAGAAACTCAGCGGTCACCAAAATCAACAGGGTTGAAATCAGGGTCTGTGACAACAGTTTGAAATCGGTCAATAATAGGTTGACCAGATTCGATCCCGTCGGTAATAGGCTCTCGAACCATCCTATTAGGATATCGCCCATAAACAGGCCGTAGACCACCAGGGCGATGTTATTGCCGATCAACATGGTGGCAATGAACTTCGAGGGCTTTGCGGTCAACCATCCCAACACCTTGGCCAAAAAACCATCTTGCTTTTTCTCCAGCTCGATATGGATGCGATTCGCCGATACGAACGCGATTTCCATTCCCGAAAAAAAGGCGGAGAACAGCAAAGAAATGACAATGACCAGGTATTGATAGTCCACTTAGCTGCCTTGGTCTTGGTTTTTGCGTTCTTGGAACTTCTTGTAATAATGCCTTCTAAAAAAGAAGTTGAACCCGGTCACCACGGCCAAAAAGAGAAAGATGTAGGCCCGGTTGCGATCGACTTCCCAAAAATTAAAAGCCATGAATACCGATAATATCGATACGATCAGGTTGATGTAGATGGTATATTTTAAAAATTTTTTCATAGGTTGTTATTCGTCTGAAATGGTTACGATACCATAGGTTTTTTGTGCGTTGAATAAGGTCAGTTCCCGATTGAAATCCATCCCCTCACCATCCATGATGGTACCGTCTTCAGGATTCGTAAAACGGAAGGTGGCTTCGGTGAAGATCCATTTGTTCTTTCGATCCCAAAAAAGCTGGGGGGTTTCCAACTTTTTCCCATCATGGCTCTCGATCACGACATTGCCCCGAAGATCGATGAGGTTGGTTTGCGAATAAATAATGCCGTAATCGGCGGTGATCACACTTTTTTGGTTTTTCTCATCGAAAAAATCGACTTGCAGGCCCTTGGGAAATTCCTTGTACTTGAACCCAAGATTGTCATAATCCTCATTGATCGGACTCTTTAAAATGGCAATGACCCGCGAGGCGGCGGAATCTTGGGAACTCATTTTTTTATCGATCTCGGTATAGGTCAAGGTGAAATTCTCAGCCACCCCTTGGGGGTAACGCTTGGTCAGCTTCTCTTCACCCACGCGCTGATAACTATCGCCACAGTTCCAAAAAAGGATTGCCACGGTCAAAACCGTGGCAATTTGAAGTATGTTGTATGTGCGTAACGCTTTCACTTATAGGCTTGGCACCTTCACGCTACCTCCCATCCAGCAGCTGAAACTGATCGTTTGACCGGCTTTACCGGAATTGAAGATATCGGTTTTCGAAGGAGCTTTCGCGCTATAAGAAGCAGCAGCCTTATTGGCGCGACCACTTAAGGAAGGATCGACCCTACCGGCCTTTCTGGCCATCTCGGCAGCTTTCCAATACACGGCCCTTTTGGTAAAGCTATCATCACCGCAAGAGTTCGCGCTGCTGGCGTATAAACTGGCGATCAACAAATACGCTTTTCCGTTCGAGGCGTTTGCATTAAGGGCCTTTTGTGCATAACTTCGTGATTGCCCTTTGCTACCGCGCTTTTTCATGATGGTCGCAATCTTATAAAGGATTTCAGACTTTCTAGTGTTATCCGATTCCAATTCGACGGATTTGTTGAAATCGGCGACCGCGCCGTTTTTGTCACCGGCTTTATCTTTCAAGATACCCGAGTAGAAATAGGCTTCCGCTGATGGATCCAAGGCCAATTGGGCCTCGAACAATTTTTGGAACATCGGGTCGTCAGTACACTCTTTGCTATACATTCTACTTACGGCCCTTTTCACCCATTTCACATCGCCTTTACGCGCATCGTAATTTTTCTCGTATAGCGGGATCAGGTTCTCGCAATCGGCAAGACCACCCAATTTGGCATCGATACTACCGACTACCTTACCCAGGAGCTCGGAGTTACGGGAGTAGATGCCCAAGTTCTTTTTCTCTTTTGAAGTGATGGTCTTGGCTTCTTCCTTGGCCAACAACTTCGTGATCTTATCGGTATAACCCTTGTTGATCTTCTCATTCTGGATTGTCAGGTCGTCGTAGACATCGAATACCTCTTGAAGGTCTTTCGAACCGGCATTGTGCAGGTTCACCAAACTAGAGAAATAAATGTAGAGGACTTTCGGGTTTTTGAAGCTTCCAAGGCTCGATTCGAAAGATGGCTTGATCATGTCATACAATTGCTGATCATTCGCCAATTTGTTGTCACTCTTGTAAATCGCCTTTTTGGTCACGATATCAACCGGAGTGTATTTCGTTGGAAAATACTTGTTGCTATCGTCATACAAGGTCATCAAATCTTGCTCGTACCCATCTTTATCGGCTCCTGAAGAATTCTTGATCTTAAATTTCAAGATACGCTCACCATAGGTAAAGTTCGCCTTATTCAAAGCCGGACAGTTATCCATTACCATTTTCCATGGCTCGTATGCCGCATCATAATTCTTGACTTTGGCGTGTTCAGCATAGATGGAAAGGTTGGTCATGCACTCCGGGTTTTGAGCCTGGGCCATACTAACGCCCATCACCATCAGCACTGCGATCATCGTTAAGTAAAGTTTCTTCTTCATCTTGTTAATTTTAAAGCGGTTAATGTACAAATTTTTATAAAATTACCCGGCTCTCGGTAAAGTTACATTGGCGTTTTTAAGAATTTTTTAAAAAAAGTAATCTTAATTGATTTTTCTTTTCACAAACCATCGATCGTTTAACGATAGTCCAATATTGATTTTCAAGTAACTTTCTTCTATCAGTCCGGCTTTGGTGGTACCCCTTCTTCCCAATTCGAAACCAACGTTCAAATTCGAGAATCTATCGGTACCGGTTCCTACAATTGGTACACCAAATCCAAAAGTTATGCCAAAGTTACTGATCTCCTCCCCGTTGACGATTAATCCGGTCTGGTCGTAGCGCAGTCCGGCACGGTAAGTCATCCTATTGAAAATGCCTGTCAGGGCGGAATAGTTCGGGATGTAGTACCCCCCGAAAGAGAGCGTGCTGGCATCTTGATAGGCTACGTTTTCAAGCCCAAGGAAATCGTTGGTGAAGCTGCTGAATTCCTGAAAGCTGTATTCGGCGCCCAAAAACCATTTTTTATCCTCCCCGAATCCCAAGCCCCCTGTGAAGATGGTCGGGATCTTGAGCTCGGTATTCGCAAGGCCCTGTGCCTCGAGATCCACATCGATCACTTCGATTTCAGCTCCGTTGAGCAAAGAAAACGAGCCTAGGCGTTCTGCATTTTCCGACTCCAGGTTCACTTGGGTATTCGCCCCTGCAAAAGCGAACAGCGTATGTTTTTTGGTCACTTTCGGATTGAAGCTGGCCGTATAGTTGAAATCGAAGCCGTTGACCTTTGAGGTCCGTCGATCCAAGGTACCGAACTGTACATCTTCGACGCTTTGGATGCGTTCAAATTGCAATTCGCCGAAATTGTAATTCACGGTGGCACCGAAACTGAGGTTTTTTATGGGCTCAAAACCCAAGGAAACGTATACCCGGTTCAAACCTCCCGAACCTGAAAAGATGTTGGTGACCGTATTGCCATCGCTATTGGTGACCTCTGAATTCAGGTTATAACCGACAGAAGTATAAGGTGCCAATCCGAAACCGACACCGACCTTATTCGCAATCGGAAAACCGATGGACAGGTAATCCAAATTGGTTACTGAGGTATTTTGTTGTTCGTTGGCATCCTTCAAACGGAACTCGCGGTGTGAGATACCTGCAGTATAAGCGGTCAATCGCAGCTTGGAGTAAGCGGCCGGATTACGGAGGTTCACGTGGATGCTATCGCCATACATGCGCAGACCACCCATCATTTGGTTTTCGACCGTTCCGAAATCCCTTAAATCGCCGATACCGAAATATGAATAAGGTGAAATGCTGCTATTTTGGGCACTTATGCCTAAAGAAGTAAGGCATAGCAATGCGACCAATATTTTTCTGACCATCTAAATTTTATTGTATTCCAGCAGGTAATTAAGCCCCTCCAATAGAAAATTAGAGTTCGCAAATATGGAATTTTTTAGTCGTTTCGCAAAAAATAGGGCGTCGCCGCCTGTTAAAATAACTGTTAAATGTGAAAAGCGACTTTGATACTTATCGATCATGCCGTCGATTTCGCTAGCCGTACCATTGATGGCCCCACTGTGCATGCTGGCTGCGGTCGAGTCTCCGACCAGCTGTTCTTGGTCTGAAGGCTTGAGTAACGGCAGCTTGGCGGTCTGTTCGTTCATGGCGGTATAACGCATGCGCAAACCGGGTGAAATGGCCCCACCCAGATACTCGGCCTGGGCGTTCACCACGTCATAGGTAATGCAGGTACCGGCATCGATGACCAGGGTATTGCCTTTAGGGTGGTGGTAGTAGGCCGCGGCCGCTAGGGCGATCCGATCCAAGCCTAAGGTCGTGGGAGTGGCATAGCGGTTTTTGAACGGGAATTTCGATTCGTGGCCCAATCGGTGCACCTTACAAAATAAGGAGAGCACCTCATATTCCTTCTTTCCGGTATCGGCCACCGAAGAAAGGATGGCCCGTTCGATTTTCGGGTAGACCTCGAAGATCTCTTTCACCATGGTCAGAAAGAGGGCCGATTCGGAGCTTTGATCGATCAGCAGGCGGTTTTTATCAAAGACGCCGTATTTGACCATAGTATTTCCGATGTCGACCACAAGGTTCATAAGGCAAAGTTCGGCAAATAGGAAAAAACAAGCCCCTTTTTATCCTTTTTGTTTGTAAATCCTAATTTTGAAAGTATATTTGCCGTCCCAAAAATGGGGAAACCAACGGTACCTTAGCTCAGTTGGTAGAGCAACGGACTGAAAATCCGTGTGTCCCTGGTTCGATTCCTGGAGGTACCACAAAAAACCCGGCCAAATGGCCGGGTTTTTTGATTTTGTATGATTCCCGTATGCGAGAATTTTAAGAGGCTGGTCCTTGACTGACCTTTTCTTTCCTATAGAACGTACCCCCCACAACCAAAGCCGCTGAAATGATCATCAGGTTTTTGATGATATACTGCCCTTCCAAAGTCGGCATCAGGTAATTCCCATCTTGAAAGGTGACCTCGGGTAAGAATACCAAGGGCATAAAAGTGCCTACCATCTGCAGAACAACAGTCCAATAGCGATGCGTGTCGTCGCTTTAAATAAAAAGGTGATGCCGATCACGACTTCCCACCAGCCGATGACCATCAACCAACCGTCAGGCGAACCGAAGGGCAACCAGGCCACCGTTGCTTTTAGCAGTCCTTCAGCCGCGGAATAATGGAAGGGTTTCAAGATCCCGAACCAGAAAAAGATGACCGCGAAGGATATGCGCATGGCCGGCACTCCCCAGCGTTGCATATATCGGGCAATGGATTGATCCAGTCGGTTCAAAAAAGCATTCATCGGCGTGGTTTTTCGTTGCTTAAAGATAGCAAGTCGAACCGTTTCAACCCAACTGGTCAAAGATACCTCAACGGGTCATTTGTAGCGTTCCACCAACAAAAAACCCCGACCGAACGGCCAGGGTTTTTGTTACTACAGCATTCCTTATTTCTTATCCTTTGATTTCTAAAATCTGTCGTACCATCTGATTGGTAAAGCCCCATTCGTTATCATACCAAGTCATCACTTTCAACAAGTCACCATCGACGACCCGCGTCATTCCCAGATCGACGGTCGAGGCAAAGGGACTTTTGATGATATCCGAAGAAACGATGGGATCATCGGTCACGGCAACGATGCCTCGGTAGCGATCGCTTTCGGCCTCTTCGGTCAATATCGCATTGACCTCTTCAGGGGTAACCTCACGATCGACCACGAAGGTCATATCGGATATCGAACCTACGGGCACCGGTACCCGAATGGCGACCCCATCGAATTTACCGGCATATTCCGGTAAGGCCTTGGTCGTGGCTATCGCCGCCCCAGTAGTGGTCGGGATTAGGTTCTGCGCCCCGGCCCTTCCCATACGCAGGTTTTTGGGCGAAGGGCCGTCTACCACATCTTGAGATGCGGTGTAGGCATGCACTGTGGTCATGATGGCCTTTTTGATGCCGATCCTTCTTCCCAAAATCTCTACCACCGGGCTGATATTATTCGTCGTACAACTGGCACATGAAAAGACGTTGACATGGCCGTCTTCCGAATTCACCCCGTGCACCACGGTGGGGGTGTCGACACTTTTAGTAGGAGCCGAAATGATAACCGTTTTCGCCCCGGCCTTTAAGTGGCGTTCGGCATCTTCCCCATTGGTGAAAACACCGGTACTTTCGATGACCAAATCGACGTCAAGGGTTTTCCAGGGCAAGTCCTCCGGGTTCCGTATCGAAGTATACGATATAGGGCGTCCATCGACGACCAGTTTTCCGTCCGCATGGGAAACCGATTTTTCATACCGCCCATACACCGTATCGTACTTTAACAGGTATACCGAATTCTCGATGGAGACGATATCGTTGACGGCAACGACCTCAAGACCATCGGTCTCTTCGATCACTTTTAGGGCCGCTCTTCCGATACGCCCCATTCCATTAATTGCTATTCTCATTTTCATGTTGTTTTTAGATCCTATTTATACACTGCTTTAGTCAGAAAAAGAGCGTCTACATTACACCGTTTCATGCCTTCATGAATTGATTTGATAGCACGGATAAGCGTTGATAAAAACCAGTTATACTCAAAAACCGACCACTTACGAATTTTAAACCCCAATACATATAGTTGGAGTGATGACCAGCCTTTTTGGATCGTAACTTGCATAGGCCTTCTAAAACGAGAACCTAATGGAAGCACACTACGCTAAAGGAGCGAAAATGGGATATGTATTTTGGTATGCAGTGGTCAGCTGCTCCTTGTTCCTGTTCGCCCTCAGTTTGTATAATTTCTTGACCTAATCACCAAATCGAACGCAGGGGCGACAATCCGAAGTCCGAAACGGACAAAGCCGTCCCCGATTTGTTGGTGATCGTTAACTGGGTATAGGGCACCGATGGAAAGAGTTGGTCGGTGAATGCCCATTGCCCTTGGGCCACGAACAGTTCAATGGAAGACCAATCCAAGAATACCGAAAATTCGATGCGCCCCGCTGCCAAACCTTCGATATCCATATAATGTAATTTGTTGCCGAACTCATAATGGAAATCCGTTTCACCAGAACGGGTACGGTTGACCATGATCAGATCGGATGCGCCATTGACCCGGATTCGGGTCTGCTCACCAAAATCATTGGCATAGGTCAGTTCGAACTCCCTGCCATTTGTGTTCAATTGCAATCGGGATCGGCCTAGTTCATCCATAGTCCATGTCCGGCTTTCATTAGGTGCTATCTCAAATTCGGAAGTTTCCTTTTCGGTCGCCAATTGTCCAACGGCCGGCACCGGATAATTCGTAAGTTGGTAGGTGTCGCCTGTCTTTCTCAGCCCTAAATGGCGTGGTAAGGTCATGGCACTGCGCCAGGTTTCGGTGGGTGTTTTTAAGGCATACTGCCAATTGCTCATCCAACCGATAAACGTACGCTTGCCGCCAGGGGTGTGGTTGTAGGTAACCCCGGCGTAATTATCGGTGCCCCAGTCGAGCCATTTCCAGTCTTGATGATCGGCCGTAAAGGTGGTACCATCGAAATCACCGACAAAGTATTGGGTGGCACTGCCCCCGTTCGGCCCACCGTTTCCAATGCTGATGATCAGCACCCACTTGGTCTCATCACTACCTTCGACCGGCAATTCAAAGAGATCGGGGCATTCCCAAACGCCGCCATGCGCCCCGGCATCCTTCCCGAAATCACTAAGGTATTCCCAGGTTTTTAAATCGGGAGAGCGATAGAACTTGGCGTGGTCACCGGCTACCAGGGCCATGATCCATTGCCCGCTTGCTTCATGCCAAAACACCTTGGGGTCGCGAAGGTCGCGGATGCCCGGATTGGGTAGTACCGGATTGCCTTCGTATTTCGTCCAGGTTTCGCCTTGGTCAAGGCTATAGGCAATGCCCTGGGTCTGGAAGTCGTTGCGACCCGCTTTTTCGCCGGCCATATTATGGTAGGTGAAAATAGCGACCATGGCCGGGGTACCATCGGTGCCGAAGCCTGAGGTATTTTGTACATCGACCACTGCGCTTCCTGAAAATATCAACCCCTTTCCATCCGGGAACAAGGCAATGGGTCGATGCTCCCAATGCACCAAATCCTTGCTTTTCGCGTGACCCCAATGCATGGGCCCCCAAACGGTGGCCTCCGGATAATATTGGTAGAACAGGTGATACTCCCCGTCATGATACACCAGTCCGTTGGGATCGTTCATCCAATGGGCTTGCGGTGAAAAATGGTATTGGGGGCGATAGGCTTCGCGATACGTATCGGTAGCTTCCTTTTGCGGCAGGTCGACTTTCTTTTCGCTGCACGCCAAGCTGATTCCCACTAACAACCAAATCCAGAATGACTTTCCCATAGCAATGCGATTTATTCGGTTTAAGATAATCATAATTGTCAATCCTTGACCGTAGGATCGCCGTATATTTACCGTTTTGAAAACGGTATGCGCTATCTCTTCACGGTTCTGTTATCCTTTGTATTCTTGACGGTTTGTGGTCAACGCACCATCGCCGGCGTGTTGGACAGGTACAATTCAGGGGCGGTCGATTACATCACCGTTGCTGAATTGACCCAAATCACCCCCATTTTACTTGATGCGAGGGAACAGGAAGAGTTCGAAGTGAGCCATCTCGAGGGGGCCATTTGGTCGGGCCACAAAACCTTTTCGATGGACTCCATCCAAAACCGGATTCCGAACAAACATAGTCCCATTGTAGTGTATTGCTCGATTGGGGTACGGTCGGAAGATATTGCCCAAAAATTAGTGAAGGCAGGGTATACGGATGTATCCAACCTATATGGCGGTATTTTCCAATGGAAGATCGATGGCAACCCGGTTTATGACAGTACGGGTGTGCAGACCGAAAAAGTACATGTGTTCAGTAAGTATTGGGGCAAACTGCTGACCAATGCCGAGAAAGTTTACAAAACCAAACCAAAAGACATTGACTGACAGCCCAAATTCACTTTTGCTGATCTTTACACGTAACCCGGAACTTGGGAAGTGCAAGACCCGATTGGCCGCGACCATCGGCAATGAATCGGCCCTCAAGGTCTACGAATTTTTGTTGCAACATACCGCGGCCGTTACCCGGGGAGTCAGCGCCACCAAAAGGGTCTATTATTCCGAAGAGATATGGGAAGACGACCTATGGAGCGACCCGGTGTTCGAAAAGCACCTACAAGAGGGTATCGACCTCGGTGCGCGCATGCACCAAGCTTTCAAAAATGGTTTTGAAGAAGGATTTGAAAAAATCATCATCATTGGAAGCGACCTTTATGAAATCGATACCGAAGCACTTGAAAACGCATTCCAGGCCTTGGATGATCACGACTTCGTTATCGGCCCTGCAGAAGACGGCGGCTATTACTTGCTC
The DNA here is from genome assembly GCA_013214065.1 of Flavobacteriaceae bacterium. Taxonomy (GTDB): domain Bacteria; phylum Bacteroidota; class Bacteroidia; order Flavobacteriales; family Flavobacteriaceae; genus Flagellimonas_B; species Flagellimonas_B algarum. The sequence goes on along the minus strand of JABSPK010000005.1, from coordinate 252,687 downwards.
GGTATGAAAACCCTTGAACCGCAGCTCTTCAACAACAAGGTCTGGGGCACGGGAACGGTCTTAAAAGATACCTTGAGCGACCTTCAGGGGTCCAATTTGTATCGCCTGCAAAGCAGGAACGATGTTGACATTTATGAGGATATTGCGGATATTGAAGCTTTCAAACCCTTTTTTACACATTTGAAGAAATGACACAAAAACAACTTGATGAATCGGTAGCCTATTTGAAGAACAAGGGGTTCGAAGCTCCTGAGATAGGCATTGTGCTGGGCACCGGACTGGGCCAATTGGTCGATCATATCGAAGATGCCATCGAAGCGCACTACAACCATATCCCTTTCTTTCCTTTGGCTACGGTCGAATTCCATTCCGGCAAGTTGCTTTACGGAACCATTTCAGGAAAAAAAGTGGTCGTCATGCAGGGACGGTTCCACCTTTATGAAGGCTACGATTTTTTGGACATTACCTATCCCATTCGGGTCATGCATCAGCTGGGGATCAAAAAGCTGTTCATCTCAAATGCGGCCGGGGCCATCAACCTCGATTACAAAAAAGGCGAACTGATGTTGATCGAAGATCATATCAACCTGCAAGGAGGTTCCCCTTTGGCATTTAAGAACGTCGCCGAGTTCGGTGACCGATTTGTCGATATGAGTGAACCGTATGACCTTAAAATGCGCCGGCATTTGGAAGAAATCGCCAGTGAAAACAATATCGCATTGAAAAAAGGGGTGTATGTATCCGTTGTCGGGCCACAACTCGAAACCAAAGCCGAGTATCGCATGTTAAAAACCTTGGGGGCCGATGCGGTCGGAATGAGTACCGTACCTGAAGTAATTGTCGCCAATCATTTACGACTACCCATAGTAGCGGTTTCGGTATTGACTGACGAATGCGATCCCGATAATTTAAAACCGATTGATATTCAGGAGATTATTGCGATTGCCGCTGAAGCTGAACCAAAAATGATAACTTTATTCAAAGAATTAATCCGACTGATATGAGCTATTTAGATGCGACCCAAGAACTGTATAAAGAAGCTGCCGTAACCCCTGATGTGGGCTTATGCTGTACTACCAATCCAATTTGGCAGTTTCCTGGCTTGTCGATTCCGAAGATCATGCAAGAAATGAATTATGGCTGCGGAAGCACCGTTTCGGCCCAAGATTTGATCAATGATCCAAAAGTACTCTATGTCGGGGTCGGAGGCGGAATGGAACTCCTGCAATTCTCTTACTTCTCACGTCAGATCGGTGGGGTAACCGGAGTAGACTCGGTCGATGAAATGCTCACCGCTTCCAAAAACAATTTTAAGATCGCTGAAGAAGAAAACGATTGGTTCAAAAGCGAATTCGTAAACTTGGTCAAGGGTGATGCCCTGAACCTACCGATTGATGATGAGAGCATCGATGTTGCTGCGCAGAACTGTTTGTTCAACATCTTTAAAATGGACGATTTGAAGCGGGCCGTAGCTGAAATGTACCGCGTGCTAAAACCACACGGAAGATTGGTGATGAGCGACCCCATTTGCGAACAACCCATGAACGATACCTTGCGCAATGACGATCGTTTGAGGGCCTTGTGTCTTAGTGGTAGTATTCCGATGAAGGATTACATCAAAGTATTGACCGACGCCGGCTTTGGCACCATAGAAATCCGCGCCCGTAAGTCCTATCGTGTCTTGACACCGAACCATTACCCGACTGATGAATTGGTCTACATTGAGTCGATCGAAATCGCTGCCATCAAAGATCCCATGCCTAAAGACGGCCCTTGTGTCTTTACAGGAAAAACGGCTATTTACTATGGTGATGCCGAATATTTTGATGACAACAACGGACATGTCTTGTTGCAAAACCAACCTTTGGCCGTTTGCGATAAAACCGCTGCCGCCTTGGCAAGCGCCAGTGATGAGATCCATGTCAGCGAAAGCACTTGGCATTATAACGGTGGTGGTTGCTGCTAATGCTGTAAGGTTCGTTGGCCAATGTTGACCTCTTAAGGAGGAATCCGTAAATCACGTTCCGTGCTGAGCATCATTATTCCCGTCTTAAACGAAGCGTCCTGCATTGCGGGATTGATCGAACATTTGAGTGAAACCCGGTCGACGGACTGGGTTTCCGAAATCATCGTGGTAGACGGGGGCAGTACCGACGGAACCTTGAAGCTTCTTGAAACCTTGCCCGTAAGCGTGGTACCTTCGAAAAAGGGTCGTGCTAGACAAATGAACGCCGGGGCCAAGGCCGCAAAAGGCGATACGCTTTATTTTCTACATGCCGACACCTTACCTCCAAAAGACTTCGACATCAAAATCCGTGAGGCCATAGCAGCGGGGTTCGAGACCGGCTGTTTTCGAATGCGGTTCGATACCCAAAATGTTTTTTTGCGTTTTTTCGGATGGATGACCCGGATCAACCATACCCTTTGTCGTGGCGGTGATCAATCGCTTTTCATCAAAAAGGAGGTGTTTTTCGAAGAAGGCGGTTTCAACGAGGCGTATATGATCTACGAAGACACGGAATTCATCACCCGATTGTACCGCCGTGGTCACTTCAGGATCTTACCGGACCATGTGATTACCTCAGCCCGCAAGTACCGTGAAAAAGGGTCGTTCAACGTCCAATTCCATTTCGCCGTTATCCATTTGAAGAACTTTCTTGGTGCTTCCCCTGAAGCCTTGTACGCTTATTATCAAAAAAAGATCCTGGCCTAAAGCGCGAGTTGATAAGGAAAAGCCCTGTTCATTAGGGGTAATGAAAAGGGCCTTAATACAATGGGGGACTAAGTTTAGTTGGTCTCCACGGCTAAGTTCGCGTAGTCGTTCATCACCCCATTGGCAATGATATCCGATATGAATTGTTGATCGTTACGAATCGAAATCCTACTTTCGATCGAAGGGTCTTTTGAATTGCCAATATCTATGAGCGTAATGGCGGGCAGTACATTCTTGGCCAAAAAGAGATTTTCGCTATCGGTGAATACTTCGGTGTAGGCTTTGCGCGCATCACTTTCGATACGGTGCTTGTTCAATATTTGTTGGATGTTCTTGGCGAAGCGCTCTCCATCTTCGTTGTTGTCGTGATGGAAAACCGAAACATCGAAATAACCGCTTTTGGTCATTCCTTCGTTCAAATTGATCATTAACAGGCGTTGGTACTTGCCCTGATTTTTCAGGTAGCGGGTATTCACGGCATCGACATATCCGGAAATGCCGGATTCCTTATCAGGGTTGTCGATGATATAGACTTGGGCCCCATGAACCATCAGTTCTTGGGCCAGGGTTACTGTAATCTCCTTGCCCAGGCGTTGCAATACCCCGGTTTTATCGGTCCCTTTGGTATTGGATATCAAGTAGATCACAGCGTGTTTCAAATGCTCGCTTTTTGGAGCGATCGAAGCCAATTCCAAATCAAAAAGTGCCGATTCGCTATCATCTGAAGTGACCACGTTTTTGGCTTTCTCTTTAAAGGAATCCGCCGAGTACGGAATGAGGTACTCTTTTCCAAGATAAAGCCCACTGCCGTTTTTAAGATTGTTTTCGTTCAAGGCTACGAACCGGGCATAGAACTTGACGGGGTCAAGACCTTGTTTTCTTAGGATGGAAAATATGCCATCACCTTGTTCGGCCGCTACAGGATACGCTTGCTCTTGGGCGGTGGTAAAAACCGCGAATAAAAGCATAAAAACGCCTATTAAATTCGTTTTTTTCATAAGTTCATGTCTCTGTGGGACCAACAAATATAGTATCTAATCGATGAAATGCAAAAAAAATCGATAAATTGTATAGAAGAGCTTAGAAATATTGTCCGATACCAAAAACAACCCCTCGGGTGGCATCGTTGGTGATGCCGTGACCGTAGTCGATCCTGAAGATGGCATTGAAGATACGCTTATGGATAAAGCGGATACCTACACCCGGATAGACCCTCAGGTTTTGGCTATCACCGAAATCACCCAAGTCCCCTCCGGGATTGCGCCAGCTCCCTCCATCGATAAAGACATTGCCTTGCAACACAAACCAATCTTTATCGACCAGGGTATGCCGATACTCCGTGTTCAATACGATTGCCGCGGTACCGCGATCGATGGTATTGCCTACCCCTCGGATATTGAGGTTATTGTCGACCGCAAAGGGAGCGAAAGGGGTGTCTATATTACTCGAAAGGCCCAGACGTAGCCTTGAAGCCCAATTACCGCGCGCACCGATACGTTTGAAATAGGAAAAATCATTGAACCCGATGACGAATTCAGGCAACCGCGTATCACTACTTTGTACATACTGTAAGTTCAGGATACTGCGAAAACCCGAGAGGTACTGGTAGTAGTATTCGATGTTGTCAAAATTATAGATCAACTTGAACAGGTACTTGTCGACGTTCAATGCCAAAGGCACGTCGGGATCGGTACTCCCCGAAAGGTATTCGTAGTCCTCGGTAAAGAAATTGATCCCGAATTCAATCCGGTTCTTGGCGTTGAATTCGTAAAGGGCGAGCAATTCGATCGATTCGTTGTTGTATTTGTAATCGGCCGTACCGTTATCCAAAAAAACGGGCTCTTGGGTAGTCAGATCTTGGTAACTCAGTGCCAATCCCCATTTTGGTCCGAAGAGGTAGGGTGCCCTGATATGCGCCCCGAACGAATTGAAGATATCATATTGGTAAAACCCCCCAAGTGTGATGTTCCTCCCCAAAAAATTAAACTCCTGTAGCCCGACCCGAAAGGCGAACTCATCGTTGTTCGAGGTGTAGACACTAGCGAAGGGGATCAGTGTGAAATTCTCCTCAATGTTGTAAAAGACATTGTATTCACCGCTCGCATTGGCTTCGAACACCTGGAAATAGGCATGCGATACCGAAGGAAGCCGTCGCAATCGAAGGATATCTTCTTGCATGGCGACCGAGTCAAGGGCCATACCTGGTTTTAGTTTGGCGAGTGTCTTGAGAAAGTCGGTGTGGGTCTTTTTGTTTCCTTGGAATTTGACATCAACGACCACCCCTTCTTGGCCGTAACAAAGGCCATACAGCAATAAAATCAGTACGCACCAATGATTACGTGCCATTTCTCGGTCTTATTCGTCAAGCCTATAGTCGGCATAAAAGTCACGAATTACACTTTCAGCAGGTTTATTTTGGGGGGTGAAGCGGTTATTTTCCAATCCACCGACATCTTCGTGATGGATGAACCATTTCCAAACGAATCCACCGGCGAACCAATTTTCCATCCAAAATTCCTCGAACAAGGCCGCCGTGGCAGAAGCTTGGGCCTGCAGATTGACCTGCATTTGGTTCTGATCGACCAACCATGGTTTTTTTGCGGTATAGTCCATACTGCGGTATCCGAACTCGGTAAAAAGCACCATTCGTCCATGCGATTCGGACAATTCCTGAAGCCGCGTTTTCCATTTTTGCCAACCGGCTTTCATTTGGTCCTTGGTAGGGTCTCTAGCTTCGGAAAGCGGGAAATAGGCGTCGACGCCGATATAGTCCAGATCTTTCCAAAAAGGGGTGCGGGTATATTCATCCCAATTGGCCGCGTAGGTCAATTTACCGGAATAGACCGCCCTGATCTTGGTGATGAGTCGTTTCCAAAATTCAGGTCGGACCGAAACGAAATCCTCCAATTCGGTGCCAATACAATAAATCTCAGCCTGGGTTTCCTCGGCCAGTTTTGCATAGGTCAAAGCAAAGTCTTCGTAAGTACGCTCGAATTCCTCCCAATCCGATTCCTTTTCCATTTTGATATCGCCCGTGAATTCGCCCCGCCATACCCAAATCTGGGGTTTCAACATGATCTTGATCCCATTCTTTCGAAGCATGGCGATATACTGCTTGCCCCCGGCCCTTGTCTCACCGAACCACTGTCTTTCGGTATCGAAAATGACCGTTGGATCTGACAGGTTTCGTAAAAAACCAAAAGGCATGACCGCCGCATGCGAAGCATTGACGCGGACCACTGGATCGATATGTTTTTGCAAGGCCTTGTCACGAGAGCCCACGAAACTGACCCCATTGATTTTCGAAATGGTTTGGCTACTGCAGGAAAGCTGCAACAGGCATAAAAAGAAAAGTCCCAACCGGTTCATATACCACGATTGGGACTAAAATACTTTTTTTGGTAAAAAAAACTAGAACACCGCCCGTAAACCTATGTTAAATGTTTGGCCCAGACCGGTGTCGTTGCCCCTGACGAAATTGGTGTACAGCCCTTCGATGTTCAGTGCATCGGTCAACTGGTACTTGACCCCACCGCCCAAAGCGGTGAAGTTTTGACTGAAATCGCTGCCAAGGTCGAGCAATTGGGAATGTTGGACCAGACCGAGTATGGTGAACTTCGAACTCGGAAAATAACTTAAGAACAGTCCGGGTGTCAACCGCAAGCTGTTGTTCGCGAAACTCTTGTCTTGATCCCCGAAATTGAGCTCTGAATTCAGTTCGGAAAATAATTGCCACTTGCCTTGGGCAAAGGAATAATCATAAAAAAACCGGTTTTGCCATATGAATCCGTTTTGATCCAAAAAGACCCCGTTTTCGACTTCGTTGTCTACCAACGGAATGAAAAAGGCACTCTGTACTGAAAAATTATTGACGTTTTTAAACGGGGTGAACTTGATCGCCGGCGCAAAAGAGGTCAAACCTGAGCGCGCACTACCTTCTTCCCCATCGAAAGAGAGAAAGTCAAAAAGGCCACGACCACCAACCGTATTGGAACGGAATTCCAACAGCAGCCCCAAATTGACCCTGCGGTTCTGACCGACCCCGGTGAAAATATCGAGGGTCGAAGTAAAGAAAACGTTCCTTGGGATGTCGCCACTAAAGGTATCCTCGGTCTCGGTGTAGAGATTGTTGAACCATTTGATATCCCATTGTCCTTTACCGATCAATTTCGATGGGGTCAGGTTTTGGATATTGCTCCCGGCCTGGGAGTTGATCGCATCGTCTTGATCTTGGGCGATCACATTCGTCATGGCCAAAAGCAATGCTGCCATGGCCACATGGTATTTCTTGATTTTCATAAACATTTTTTAGGGAGTTGTTCTATTTGGTTTCGTTCAAACGCCAGTCGTAGGCATAATACCCGACTTTCGCTTTGGCATCGATTTTTTCGTTTCGATAGGCATTGATAAAGTCAAGCTCGCTTTTTCCGTTTTGGGTAAAATCCCCTTTATACCATTCGAATAGCTGACTGATCTGTACTTTTTTCCCTTTGACCCTAATGAAGTTGGGGTCATTCAGGGCCGATACGGTCTGCTGCTGCAATTGATCTTCCAACCGATCCGGGGTATAGGCGTATGATACTATAGGTGGGCACCCCAATCCGGCGCATACCAACACAAAGTGAAACCTGGCCTCGGTCGGGAAATTCCCCCGTAGCAGTTTGTTTTCGATATCGTTCAAGGTAATTTCTTTGCCCGCGAGCGAATAGGTCTTTTTGTCGAAAAACCCGGCTTTGTCAAGAGGTGACTTGATGGGGTAATTCGAAACGATACCCTTGATCACCGCAAGGTTGTAGGCATTGATCCAGAACGCTTGGTAGTCTGCAGCATGGGTCTTGTCAACCTGAATATCCTTGGCAAGGGCCAAGACCGCATCGAGGGCGGTGGCATCATTATGCAGACGTTGGTAGGCAACTTTACCGTCGGTTACGTACGCTTCCATAAAAGCGTCCGTTTTGGAGAAAAACTCCCCCAAACCTTGCGCTCCCAAACTATAGGAAAACAAGCAAATCAGCGCTGCGAAAAGGCTAGTTTTAGTATTCATTTTTCAATTTGTTTAGCAGTTGTAATCGCTCCCTGAATCGGGGCTTGTGCGTACAACCTACAAGGATGGGGCTGATTTATGAATATTTTAAGATTTTGCAAATCAACCGGTTAGGAGGACGGAAGGGGGTGGGTTTCCTTACAGTTGGGAATAAATTTAAATTCTTTCTAAATAATGCATGTTTGTTAAGTTCCTATATTTAGGTTCGACACACTTCCCACAACCAACTCATTCACATGGAAACAATCGTTATCATAGGAAATGGCATTGCAGGGGTTTCCGCGGCACGACATATGCGCAAACACTCTGATAAGCGGATCATCATCGTTTCTGCCGAGACCGACTACTTTTTCTCAAGAACGGCACTGATGTACGTGTACATGGGCCATATGAAATTCGAACACATACAACCCTATGAAGATTGGTTTTGGAACAAAAACCGTATCGAACTGGTGCGTGCTTTTGTCTCGCAGGTAGATACCGAAAAAAAGCAATTACTCCTTGATGGTTCCCGAGCCTTGAATTATGACAAATTGATCATCGCCACGGGATCCAAACCGAATAAATTCGGCTGGCCGGGGCAGGATCTACATGGGGTACAAGGATTGTATTCCAAACAAGATCTAGACCTGCTCGAAGTCAATGCCCCGAATAAAGACCGCTGCAAGAGGGCGGTCATCGTCGGTGGTGGGCTCATCGGAATCGAGCTTGCAGAGATGCTACGAAGCCGTGATATCCCGGTTACTTTTCTGGTTCGCGAAAACAGTTTCTGGAACGGGGTGCTCCCATCCGGAGAATCCCAAATGATCAACGAGCATATCGAAGAGCACCACATCGATCTAAAGTTGGCCACCAATCTGGTTGAGATCGTTCCGGATGAACAAGGAAAGGTGAAGGCCGTGACTACCGATAAAGGGGAAACCATCGCCTGTGAGATGGTGGGTTTGACCGCAGGAGTGAGTCCGAATGTCGACTTTTTGAAATCAAGTCCCATTGAACTGGGCAGGGGGGTCAAGGTGAACCGTTACCTCGAGACCAATATCCCTGATGTGTATGCCATCGGTGATTGTGCCGAGCAGCATGAAGCCATTGGCAACCGAAGGCCGATCGAAGCCGTTTGGTATACCGGTAGGATGATGGGTGAAACCGTGGCCCAGACCATCTGTGGCAACCGTATCGAATACAAACCCGGACATTGGTTCAACTCGGCCAAATTCCTGGATATCGAATACCAAACCTACGGTTGGGTGTTCAGCGAACGGGGCATGAAAGAGAATGAGACCCATTTCCATTGGAGGCATCCTTCCGAAAAAATATGTTTGACAGTAGCCTTTGATGGGACGAACCAAAAGTTTTTGGGCATCAACACCTTCGGAATCCGCATGCGTCATGAAATTTTCGATCGCTGGCTCAGTGAAGAACGCGCTGTCGATTTCGTCATGGAGCATTTGGCCGATGCCAATTTCGATCCGGAATTTTACAAACACCACGAATCGGAAATCGTTTCGAAATACAATAGCGATTTCAACAAATCCATAGCCTTGAAAAAGAAAAGCATTCAACGAATTTTCCAACGCATCCAACCATGAGCACTTACGATAGAAGTATGGCCCTCACCGGGCAACCGCCAACGAGCTTGAGCAGAAACCAAAAAATCGCCACTTTGATCGGTATGACGGGCATGGCGATTATTGTTCTGGCCGCTTTCAATGTTGATTTTCCCAATAAGGGATTTTGGCTCAGCCTATCGCTGTCGGCCATTACCCTGGGTACCGTTTGGTTCGCCTGGGACGCCTACAGCAACAAAGCCCCTGGCATCAAAAACGATGGGGTCTGGTTCAAATCGATTTCCAGCAAAGGCTTCTGGGGGTGGATTGCCGGAATCGCTTTAACCGGCTTCTACATCATCCTATATTTTTATCCCGAGTACCTAGGTTTGATCAAAGACGGGAACAACAAAGGGGTCATCGGACTTTTCGATCCATTGAGTAGGACCCTGAGTGGAAACCCCGCCAGCCAATGGTTCGTTTACGGCACCTTGTATACCGTGGCGATATTGGCCTTCGGTATCAAGTTCCTTTGGAAATACAGACACAATCGTTACGAACGCATTAGAACGTTCAGTGTGATGTTCTTTCAAACCGCCTTTGCGTTCATCATCCCTGAATTGATGGCACGCCTGAACGGGAGTTCTTTGTTAAACGGGGGCAGTCTTCCCTACTATGACCTCAAGAACATGTGGCCCTTGAACTATTACAATTTCGAGGGGTATCGGATCAAAGGCTTTTTAAGTTCGGGTGATATCGGGTTCGCCATGCTCATTTTCGGGGTGGTGACCATATTCGTGATCAGCCCCATCCTCACTTACCGTTTCGGGAAACGTTGGTATTGTTCGTGGGTCTGTGGTTGTGGTGGCTTGGCAGAAACCGCTGGTGACGCCTTTCGCCAATTAAGCGATAAGAGCGTCAAGGCTTGGCGGGTCGAACGCTGGGTCGTACATAGCGTTGTCGTTTTTGTCACCTTGATGACCACCGCCGTCATCTATTCGTATTTAGGAACCGACACCAGTAAGTACTGGTTGACCAAAAGTACCTTTTTGATCGGTGTGGCCGTATTGTTGACGGCCGTATTCGCTTGGGTGATGCTGTTCAAAAGGGAACAACTACAAAAAGATGCCCGATATGGGGCCGTCGGCTACTTCACCATCATCATGGTCTTGATCGGCATCCACTTTTTCAGTGGCGAAGGCAATGTGTTTCTTTTCAAATCGGAAACCCTACGAAAATCGTACTCCTTTTTAATCGGAAGTATTTTCTCCGGTGTAATCGGAACTGGGTTCTACCCCATATTCGGCAATCGCGTATGGTGTCGTTTCGGATGTCCTATGGCGGCTATTTTGGGCTTTCAACAGCGGCTGTTCTCAAGATTTAGGATTACGACCAACGGCGGACAATGCATCTCTTGTGGCAATTGCTCGACTTATTGCGAGATGGGGATCGACGTCAGGGCCTATGCCCAAAAAGGAGAGAACATCGTACGTTCAAGTTGCGTGGGTTGTGGTATCTGCTCGGCAGTCTGTCCGCGTGGGGTATTGAAATTGGAAAACGGTCCGTTGCAAGGCCGGATCGACAGCAACCAAGTGCTTTTGGGCAATGATGTCGATTTGATGCAATTGGTCAACCAAAAATAATCCGTTGAAACGTTGAAACCCCTTGCCTCGATACTCGTATTGCTTAGTCTGGTATTTTCCATGTACCATAAGGAATACCATGACAATGGAAATTTGAAGGCCGAAGGATGGAAGTACAAGGGCGTGAAGGAAAAGTATTGGAAGTACTATTGGCCCAACGGGCAGCTTATGGCCAAAGGTTCCTACCGAAAGAACCAAAAAGAAGGCTATTGGTACGTGTACAATGAAGTGGGCAAACTCGAGATGGAAGGGCATTTCTCCATGGGTGAAAAAGTCAAATGGTGGTTGTTCTACGATGAGAACGGAAAGATCAATCACAAATGCCAACTCCAAGACGGGATCAAAAACGGCTACTGTCTCAAATATGTCGACGAGGAATTGATCTCGGCGGAACGCTTCGAAAATGGCAAAAAAGTCAAAGAATAGTTTAGCTTTGCCAGCTTTAAGAAAGAGAACAAACTTTCTGATCTCAAGTAATGGCCGACATCAAAGTTATCATTCCAGCATTCAATGAAGGAGACTCCATTGGCAACGTGATCAGGGAACTACCGAGTACGGTCACGGAAGTGATCGTGGTCAATAACGGATCGACCGACGACACTGCGAAAAACGCGGCCGCAGCTGGGGCCACAGTGCTTCTTGAAGAACGCAAGGGCTATGGTTTCGCATGCCTGAAAGGACTTGATTATGTCGCCCAACAATCCAAATCGCCCGAAATCATCGTATTTATTGATGGTGACTATTCCGATTATCCGGAAGAACTGGATCAAATCGTAGCACCCATTTTGAACGAGGACATCGATTTCGTCGTTGGTGCCCGAAAAAAAGCATTGCGTGAACTGGGTTCGATGACCCCGCAGCAAGTTTTCGGTAACCAATTGGCCACTTTTTTGATGCGGCTGTTTTTTAGGGCCAGTTTTACGGATTTAGGACCATTTAGGGCCATTAAATACGAAAAACTCAAAGAATTGGCGATGGAAGACAAGACCTATGGATGGACCGTCGAAATGCAGCTTAAAGTTTTGAGAAAAAAAATGGCATATACCGAAGTACCAGTGCGTTACAAAAGAAGAATTGGTGTCTCTAAAGTGTCTGGTACGGTAAAAGGTACTATATTTGCAGGCGTGAAAATTTTAGGTTGGATCTTTAAATACAGCTTAAAAAAATAACTAACCATGGGACTGACTATATCTTGGATCATCATCGTTGTTTACAGCATCGCTTTGATACTCATCTTTATGTACAGCTTGGCGCAGTTGAACCTCTTGGTCAACTACCTCACCAACAAAAGAAAAAACCAAGAAGCTCCCAAGTTCAATTTACTTGACCCGAAAGAAATACCGCATGTAACCATCCAGCTTCCAATTTACAATGAGGAGTACGTGATGGAACGTTTATTGGAGAACATCTCCAAAATAGAATACCCAAAAAGCAAACTCGAAATCCAGGTATTGGATGATTCCACCGATGATTCCGTTGTCGATACCGCACAACGCATCGAAGAACTCCAAGCCACCGGATTGGACATCAAACATATCCGACGTGAGAACCGTCAAGGTTTCAAGGCCGGCGCCCTCAAAGAAGGCTTGGCCATCGCCAAAGGGGAGTTCGTCGCCATCTTTGATGCCGATTTCCTTCCGGAGAGCGATTGGTTGAAAAAAACCGTACCTTATTTCAAGGATGGTGAGATCGGGGTGGTACAGACCCGTTGGGGCCATATCAACCGCGATTACTCCACCTTGACGCGCATCCAGGCATTCGCCCTTGATGCACACTTTACCTTGGAACAGGTTGGCAGGAATTCACGTGGACATTTCATCAATTTCAACGGTACCGCAGGCATATGGCGCAAGCAATGCATTATCGATGCCGGAAACTGGGAAGGTGATACGCTCACCGAAGATCTTGACTTAAGTTACAGGGCCCAGTTGAAGAATTGGAAATTCAAATATCTCGAAGATGTGGAGACCCCCGCCGAACTTCCAGTAGTGATGAGTGCCGCGCGTTCACAGCAGTTCCGTTGGAACAAGGGTGGTGCCGAGAACTTCAGAAAAACGGTTTGGAGCGTGGTCACGGCGAAGAACATCGATTTCAAGACCAAGTTCCATGGGGTAATGCACCTTTTGAACAGTTCCATGTTCCTCTGCGTATTCATGGTAGCCGTCTTGAGTATTCCGATGTTGTACATCAAAAACACTTTCGGCCATTTGGCGTGGGTGTTCGAGGTCACCAGCTTTTTCATCGTTAGTACCATCATCCTGTTCTTCTGCTATTGGTATACGTTTAAAAGCATCCAAGGAAGCGGATTCGATAAGTTCGTCGATTATATCAAACTGTTCTTTACGTTCTTCTCAGTGGCACTCGGGCTTTCATTCCACAACACCATCGCCGTTCTTGAAGGGCATTTGGGCAAGCGAAGTGAATTCGTTCGTACCCCGAAATTCAACATCAACAGTTTGACGGATAGTTGGAAAGGCAACAAGTACATCACTAAAAAGCTATCACCGAACATGATCGTTGAGTTCGCTTTTATGTTGTACTTCCTCTTCGGCATGTACAGTGCGGTACCTTTAAATGATTTTGGATTGTTCCCGTTTCACTTGATGTTGTTCTTGGGCTTCGGTTTCGTCTTCTTTAAATCTTTGGTCGCCAAGGCGTAATTCAAGATGTTCGCATACTGGAAACTGCACAGAATCCCCATCCTATTGTTTTTGGGGAGTTTGGTGTTCTATGGGGTTTTCGCATTTGATTTACAGCGTGAGGACTTCCCAAAACTGATTTCGCTCTACGGCGCCCTCTTTTTCCTTTATATCAAACTGGTCCGGTTACAGGCTTGGAATTTCAAATTCCTGTTGGTTGCAGGGGTACTGATTCGACTGGTTTTTCTCTGGACCGAACCCAACCTTTCACAAGATTTTTACCGGTTTCTATGGGATGGTGAACTCATCGCCCAAGGCATGAACCCCTATTCGTTTACTCCCGATGAATTGTTGGTCGATCCGAATTTCAGCCTACCCAACGCGAATGAACTCCATCAAGGTATGGGTGCCTTGAGTGCACGGCACTACAGCAACTACCCTCCGATGAACCAACTGCTCTTCGCCTTGAGCGCTTTCTTGGGCATGGGTTCTACCCTGGCGGGAGTGGTATGGATGCGCATCTGCATTATTTTGGCAGATCTTGGCATCGTATTGTTCGGGAAGAAATTGCTAGCCCATCTTGAAATGGACGAAGGGATGGTTTTTTGGTATTTCCTTAACCCGCTGGTGGTCATTGAGTTGACGGGCAATCTCCATTTTGAAGGGGTAATGCTATTTTTCTTTGTTTGGGCCATGTATCTCGTCGCTAAAGGAAAACTTTGGTTTGCCGGGCCCGTATATGCGGCCTCCATCTTTCTGAAACTGGTCCCGATCTTGTTCTTACCGCTCTTTCTCCCCTATCTCGGATTTAAGAAAAGCATGGCGTTTTATACCATGGTAGGTATTGGTGGTTCGGTTATGGTGCTTCCTTTCTATAGTCCTAGCCTGGCCGAGCACTATGGGCAGACCATAGGCCTGTGGTTTTCCAATTTCGAATTCAACGCGGGTATTTATAATCTGGTCAAAAAAATCGCCCTGATACGCTATGAGGTCAAACCTTGGGTATTAATCAAAGAATATGGTTTTTTACTCAAACTTTACATCCCTTTGGTCGTGGCGTTGCTCACATTTTTCAAACCCCACCGTGACCTAAAAGCGATTTTCGGATCAATGTTCCTCATTTTAGGGCTTTACTATGCCCTTTCCTCAACCGTTCACCCGTGGTACTTGGTGTTCTTGTTGTTTTTGGGTCTGTTCACCAAATATCGGGTCGTTATGGTGTGGACAGCTACCGTAATGTTGAGCTATTACGCCTATTCGCAAACTGATTTCAAGGAAAACCTCTGGCTATTGGGGCTTGAATATCTTGCCGTATTTGGGTATTTGAGTTATGAAATCCACAAAAATCATAACAATTTAGGCCTGATTCGTAAAAAGTAAGGGGAAACCGCGGCCCGTTTTCAGAAATTTGTACATTTACCTCATATGAACGGACACACTTACATATTCTCTGTTTTGGGCACTCCTGCCCCTGTACGTCCGTTTGTCGTGCGCCGTCGCCCGTAAGGGTGCGCGCTAACTATGGGGATTAGGTGAGTCCATTCCCCCTTCCAAAGAGAGTTTCCAACGTTTTTTCCATTTTAAGCCATAGCAATGCAAATACTTGTTGCTAACGAATCACATTATAAGTACGCCCAGGTCATCAGTGATACCATTACCGATTCGGCCAAGGTCAGGGGTACCGGTATCGCACAACGTACGCCGGAGTATATCGTACAACGTTTACAGAACGGCAATGCCATCATCGCGCTTGATGGTGAGAAATTCGCCGGCTTTTGTTACATCGAGGTCTGGGGTCAAAAGGACTTCGTAGCCAATTCAGGCCTTATCGTGCACCCAGACTACCGAGGTTTGGGTTTGGCCAAGCAGATCAAAAAACGGATTTTCGAACTGTCTCGAGAAAAATTCCCAGACGCTAAAATATTTGGGATCACTACGGGCTTGGCCGTTATGAAGATGAATTACGGCCTTGGCTATCGGCCCGTGACTTTTTCCGAATTGACCGACGATCCCGATTTTTGGAAAGGCTGCCAGACCTGCAAAAACTTCGACATCCTCACCCGGACGGAACGAAAAATGTGCCTGTGTACCGGGATGCTATATGATCCCGCTACCGAAGAGCAACCTAAGAAACTCAATAACAAGGCCTTCAAGCGCCTGAAAAGCATTAAAGAACAATTATTCTTAAAGAAAAAAACCAATGAAAAAACTGGTTCTAGCCTATAGTGGTGGACTTGACACCTCCTATTGCGCCAAATACCTTTCGCAGGAGAAAGGCTACGAGGTACACGCGGTAAGCGTGAATACCGGCGGATTCTCCGCTGCGGAAATCGAAGCCATCAAAGAAAAAGCCTTGACCTTAGGGGCCAGCAGCTATACCTCTTTGGACGCCGTGCAATCCTTTTATGACAAAGTAGTCAAATACCTCATCTTCGGTAATGTGCTCCGAAATAACAGCTACCCCCTTTCAGTCAGCGCCGAACGGATCGTGCAGGCGGTAGAAATCGTAACCCATGCCAAAAAAATCGGAGCCCAGTACATTGCCCACGGAAGCACCGGAGCCGGAAACGATCAAGTGCGGTTCGATATGATCTTCCAGACCTTGGCCCCGGAAATCGAGATCATCACCCCGATCCGTGACCATAAACTCTCACGCGAAGCGGAAATAGCGTACCTCCAAGCCGAGGGTATCGACTATCCATGGGAGAAAGCGAAGTACTCGATCAACCGGGGGTTATGGGGTACTTCGGTAGGCGGAGACGAGACGCTGACTTCCCACCTTCCACTTCCCGAATCGGCTTACCCCAGTCAGCTTGAAAACAAACTGCCGAAAGAAGTCAAGTTGACCTTCGAAAAAGGGGAGCTGGTTGCATTGGACGGTATCGCCGACAAGGCGGTCACCAACATCGAAAAGCTACAAGCGATAGCCTCTAAATACGCTATTGGAAGGGATATCCATGTTGGGGACACCATCATCGGTATCAAAGGACGTGTCGGTTTCGAAGCGGCGGCACCTTTGATCATATTGAAAGCGCACCATCTTTTGGAAAAACACACGCTGAGCAAATGGCAGCAATACCAAAAAGAACAATTGGCGAACTTTTATGGGATGCTCCTGCATGAAGGCAACTATCTCGATGAGGTGATGCGGAATATCGAGGCCTTTTTGTCGGATACGCAACGGAACGTGAGCGGTGATGTTTTCGTGACCTTGCACCCTTACCGATTCGACCTCAACGGTATCGCCTCTCCCCACGATTTAATGAACGCTTCGTTCGGCAGTTACGGGGAGATGAACAAAGGATGGTCTGCCGATGATGCCAAAGGCTTTATCAAGATCTTATCCAATTCAGGGAAAATCGCGAACCATGTAAACCAAGACCATGATTAAAGCAGGCATCATAGGGGGATCAGGGTATACCGGGGGCGAACTCATCCGGTTGTTGCTTCAGCATCCGGCGCTCACCATCGACTTCGTATTTAGTACCACCAAGGCAGGAAAACCCCTAACCAGTGCACACCCTGATCTATTGGGCCAAACGGTATTGGAATTTTCAGATACGGTCAATACTTCCGTAGACGTGGTTTTCTTGTGTTTGGGCCATGGTAATTCGACCAAATTCCTAAATGAACACGCATTTTCCACATCCACAAAAATCATCGACCTGAGCAACGATTTTAGATTGGCAGGTGATGCGACATGGAAGGACCGTGAATTCGTATACGGCTTGCCCGAATTGAACCGGAACCGAATCGAAAGTGCAGACACCATTGCCAATCCCGGTTGTTTTGCGACGGCCATCGAATTGGCCTTGTTACCATTGGCCGAAGCGGGACTGCTACAAAACGAAGTACACGTCAACGCCACGACGGGCAGCACCGGGGCGGGTATTAGCCCGAGTGCAACGGGGCATTTTAGTTGGCGCAACAACAACATAAGCTGGTACAAGCCCTTCACCCATCAACATTTAGGGGAAATCGGGGAAAGTTTGGAATCCTTTGGCAACCCCATAGGGAAACTCCTGTTCCTTCCGAATCGAGGCAATTTTACCCGAGGTATTTTAGCAACGGCCTATACCCATTTTAATGGCACCATCGAAACAGTGCGCGACCTCTACAGAACGTTTTATGGCCATGCCGCGTTCACCCATGTAAGTGAAGAACCCATTCACCTGAAGCAAGTGGTCAATACCAACCAGTGCCATATTCATATCCACCAGCATGAAGAACTGCTCTTGGTCACCTCGGCCATCGACAACCTCTTAAAAGGGGCTTCAGGTCAGGCCGTACAGAATATGAATTTGATTTTCGGCCTTGAGGAAACCTTGGGCCTTCAACTAAAAGCAGGCGTTTTTTAAAAAAGAACTTATGAAAGTAGCCATCATCGGAGCGGGAAATCTGGGCCTTAGTATTGCTAAAGGAATATTGCATAGCAATGGGGCGACCAGCATGTACCTGACCAAACGGAATACAAAACAAATCGCCCATTTTGAAAAATACGGCAATGTCACGGTTACCGCCGATAACAGAGCGGCCGTTTCGGAATCGGACATTTTGATATTCGCCGTGCAACCGGGTCATTTCGAAGCCATTTTGTATGATATCAAAGACCTATTGACCGAAAAACATGTGGTCATCAGTACGATTACCGGTTTTAGCATCGCCAAAATCGAGGCGATCATCGGGGCCGATAATTATGTCATCAGAAGCATGCCGAACACTGCGATCTCGGTGGGTAAGAGCATGACCTGTATCTGCGCGAACGTTCTTGGAGCCAAGCGCATTGATCTGGCCAAGGCCATTTTCAACCGAATGGGGCATTCGCTTGAAATACCGGAAGAGCAGATGCAGGCCGCCACGGTCATCTGTGCCAGTGGCGTAGCTTTTTGGATGCGCCTCATCCGTGCCACGACCCAAGGCGCCATCCAACTCGGCTTCGATGCCAAAGAAGCCCAAGAATTGGCCATGCACACCTGCAATGGTGCGGCAAGCCTTTTGATCGAATCAGGGAGCCATCCCGAAGAGGAAATCGATCGTGTGACCACACCGAAGGGATGTACCATTGAAGGCTTGAACGAAATGGAGCACCAAGGGTTGAGCTCTTCCCTTATTCAAGGTATCGTGACCTCTTTCAAAAAAATCAACGACATCAAAAAAGACGCCTGATGAAACTCTTCGATGTATATCCACTTTATGATGTTACCCCGGTCACCGCAAAAGGGATGACCGTCACCGATGACCAGGGCAATGACTACCTCGATTTTTATGGTGGGCATGCCGTGATCTCAATCGGACATGGACATCCGCATTACGTAAAACGACTCAAAGACCAATTGGACCGGATCGGTTTCTACAGCAACTCGGTACAAAATCCTTTACAGCAACAATTGGGCGAAGTCCTCGGTGCGGCTTCCGGATGCGAAGACTACCAACTGTTTTTATGCAATTCTGGGGCCGAGGCGAATGAAAATGCCTTAAAACTGGCTTCTTTCCATACCGGCAAAGCCAAGGTTATCGCTTTTTATAACAGCTTTCACGGGCGTACATCGGCAGCGGTTGCAACTACCGATAATCCGAGGATCAATGCTCCCTTGAACCAACAACAACAAGTAGATTTCTTGCCATTGAACGATTTTGCCTCATTTGAACGATGTATTGCGAAAAACGAACATTGTGCGGTCATTCTCGAAGCCATTCAAGGGGTCGGCGGTTTGGACGAACCCACCACGGAATTTTATGCCTATGTTGCCGAACAGTGCCAGCGACATCAAGTGGTCTTGATCGCTGATGAAGTACAATCGGGCTTTGGAAGAAGCGGTCGTTTTTTCGCGTTTCAACATCATGGGGTCGAGCCGGGCATCATTTCGATAGCCAAGGGTATGGGCAACGGCTTCCCGGTCGGGGGAGTGCTCATACATAATTCCTTGAAGGCTTCTTACGGGCTCTTGGGTACCACTTTCGGAGGCAATCATTTGGCTTGCGCCGCGACCCTAGCCGTTCTCGAGGTAATTCAAGAAGAGGGACTGGTTGCTCAGGCCGCTAAGATGGGTACTTATTTTATAGCGAAGGCCCAAGAAATACCGGAAGTGACCAAAGTCAAAGGACGCGGCTTGATGTTGGGATTGGAATTCGATTTCGAGGTGGCCGAGCTGCGAAAGGCGCTCATCCATAAACAACGGATGTTCACCGGGGGATCGGCGAATAAAAAATTACTACGGTTCTTACCTGCCTTGAACATCACCGAAACCGAAATCGATACCTTTTTCAATGGACTGAAAAATACCTTATCATGAAACACTACCTTTCGATTTACGATTTGGGTGACTTGAAACAGGCTGTTTCAGAAGCGATCGCCCTTAAAAAAGACCCAATGTCCCATCAGGCATTGGGAAGCGGGAAAACCATCTGTCTCTTGTTCTTCAACAACAGCCTCCGAACACGTTTAAGCACCCAAAAAGCGGCCCAGCAATTGGGACTACAGGTGATGATCATGAATTTTGGAAGCGAAGGTTGGCAACTGGAATATGAAGACGGAACCATCATGGACGGTGGTAAGGCCGAACACATCAAAGAAGCCGCACAAGTGGTATCGCAATACGCCGATATCATCGCCATAAGGGCCTTCGCCGGTTTGGTCGACAAAGCAAGCGATGAGGCAGAAATGGTCTTGAATGGATTTAAAGCCCATGCCAAGGTGCCGATCGTAAATATGGAAAGTTCGATAGCCCACCCACTACAGGCCTTGGCCGATGCCATAACCATGGCCGAACACCAACAAAACACCCGACCGAAAGTGGTCCTCTCTTGGGCCCCGCACCCAAGGGCATTGCCCCATGCCGTGGCGAATTCCTTTGTCACCATGATGCAATCACAACAGGCGGAATTCATAATTACCCACCCAAAAGGATATGAGTTGGATCCAAAAATCACAAAAGGGTGCAAAATCGTTTACGAGCAGGAAAAAGCCCTGGAAAATGCGAATTTTGTTTACGTCAAAAATTGGAGCTCGTACACCGACTATGGAAAGGTGCTGTCACAAGACCCAAAGTGGATGATGACCCAAAAAAATCTGGGAGAGGCGCAATTCATGCACTGTCTGCCTGTGCGACGTAACGTTGTCGTCGAAGATGCGGTGTTGGACGGGCCTCAAAGCTTGGTCATTGAACAAGCCAATAATAGGACCTATGCGGCACAATACGTTTTGAAACGGTTATTGGAACACTGACACGATGAAACCACGACTCAACATCTTAAAAATCGGGGGCAACCTTATCGAAAACGAAGGGCAGCTCATGCCATTTCTGAAAGGGATCGCCGCACTTCATGGGCCGAAGATCATCGTTCATGGAGGGGGTAAAAAGGCTTCCTCCGTTTTGGAACAATTGGACATCACCCCGGTAATGACCCAAGGAAGAAGGGTGACCGATGCCCCCACCTTGGAGGTAGTCACCATGGTTTATGGCGGATTGGTCAATAAAAACCTAGTCGCCAAACTACAGGCGTTAGGGGTTAATGCCTTGGGAATGAGCGGGGCCGATGCCAACAGTATTATGGCCCACAAACGGCCGGTGAAGGAGGTGGATTACGGTTTCGCTGGTGATGTAAACAGGGTCAACGCCCCGATGCTCAACACCATATTGACAGCCGGACTCACTCCGGTGTTCTGTGCCTTGACCCATGACGGACAAGGCCAATTGCTCAACACCAATGCCGATACCATCGCTGCCGAACTCGCCATCAGTCTTAGTGAATACTTCGATGTGGTATTGAACTACTGTTTTGAATGGAACGGGGTGTTGCGCAGCATGGAAGATCCCGATTCGGTCATACCGAAAATCGATTCGGATTCTTATGAAAGCCTGAAAGCAGCAGGTATCTTTGCCGATGGGATGTTACCCAAGCTCCATAACTGTTTCCAAGCCTTGCATCGGGGGGTCTCGGAAGTGCGGATCGGAAACCTGGGCCTTTTTAAAAACGAACATACTAGTTATACAAGTCTCGTACTATGACAACGGATAGAAAGCACTTGGCCGAAGCGGCCTTGCAATTATTACAGCAGTTGATCGCAATACCTTCCTTTTCTGAGGAAGAAGACGAAACAGCGGCGGCCATCGATGCCTGGTTAAAGGGGTATGGCGTGGTTACGAAAAGGCAATACAATAACATTTATGCCTTCAACAAGCATTATGATGAAAACAAACCGAACCTGTTGTTGAACTCCCATCACGATACCGTCAAGCCGAATTCGGGGTATACCAAAGACCCGTTCCATCCCCATATCGAAGATGGGAAGTTGTATGGTTTGGGTAGTAACGATGCCGGAGGGGCCCTCTGTTCCTTATTGGCCACTTTCGTCCATTTTTACGACCGGGACGACTTGAACTACAACATCATCATGAGTGCCACGGCCGAAGAAGAGGACGCCGGTGACAAAAGCATATCGGCCTTGTTGCCCATCCTACCCGAAATCGATGTGGCCATCGTCGGCGAACCGACGCAAATGCAATTGGCCATTGCCGAAAAAGGATTGGTCGTGTTTGAAGGAAAGATATCGGGTACTCCGTCACATGCCGCCCATCCCAACGACAACAATTCCATTTACAACACCATTGAGGTCTTGGAATGGTTCAAAAATTATCGTTTTGAAAAAGTATCCGAAGTATTGGGACCAGTGAAGATGACCGTAACCCAAATCAGTGCCGGCAGTCAACACAATGTAGTACCGGCCCATGTTGATTTGGTTATCGATACCCGGGTGAACGATTGCTATTCGAATGAAGAGATCAATGCGATCTTACAAGAAGAGGCCCCCTGCGAATTACGACCACGTTCACTCAACTTAGGTAGTTCTTCCATTGCCAAAGAACATCCATTGGTACAATCGGGAATCGCCCTGGGTAGGGAAACCTACGGATCGCCTACCCTATCGGACCAAGCGGAATTAAGTTGTCAATCATTGAAAATGGGACCGGGTCATAGCCCAAGATCACATTCGGCCAATGAGTTCATTTTCGTTGACGAAGTGAAAGAGGCCGTTGGCATCTATATCGATATGCTTGAACCGTTTTTGACCCGTTGAGCTTATGGGAGCTATCAACGATATGAATTGGGGCTATTGAAAAACCTCAGTAAACTACACCTTTATCAATGATGAAAATTGCGGTTTTAGGCGGTACGGGGAGAACGGGTAAACTGGTGGTTGATATCGCCCTCGAAAAAGGGTATGAAGTCAACTGTTTGGTGCGCGACCGATCACAACTTGTTCCGACAAAGGGATTGACGCTTGTCGAAGGTGTTCCCAACGATAGCAACACCTTGGAAAAACTGATGGAGGGCTGTAGCGCCCTGATCAACATCTTGAATGTATCGCGTACGAATGATTTCCCTTGGGCTCCCTTGCGGGCGCCTGAAAACCTGATTTCCGATGCGATGCATAGGGTGACCCGCATCGCAAGCGATTCCGGTACTGAACGTATCATTAGCTGTTCGGCCTGGGGGGTTCATGAAACGAAAAAAGACCTTCCTTTTTGGTTTCGCTTGTTGATCGATAAGAGTAACATCGGGCCGGCCTACGCCGACCATGAACGCCAAGAGACAATCCTCGAGAACTCAGCCGCAGCTTGGACGATCGTGCGCCCCGTAGGACTGACCAATAGCCCCGCATTGCAACTGGTGCAAGAGTCCTTTGCCAACACACCAAAACCACAACTGACCATAAGTAGGGCCACTCTAGCGAAGTACTTGGTAAGCTGTATCGAAAATGAAGCATTGATCCACAAAAAAGTGGTGATTTCAAAAAAATAACAACCGCATCAATAAACAAACGAACATGAAACTCTGGGATAAAGGATTTAGTACGGATAAAAAAATCGATCATTTTACGGTCGGCAATGACCGTCAACTCGATCTCGTACTTGCCAAATACGATGTCATTGCATCAAAAGCACATGCCCAAATGCTTGGAGCCGTCGGCCTTATCGACTCCGATGAAGCCGTAGCACTGGTCAAGGAATTGGATCTGATCGCCAAAAGCATTGAGAAAGGCGAATTTACCATCGAGGCCGATTTTGAGGACATGCATTCCAAAATCGAATACCTACTGACCAAAAAGTTAGGGGATGCCGGCAAGAAGATCCATACCGCGAGATCCCGCAACGATCAGGTTTTGGTGGCCATGCAACTTTATTTAAAAGCCGAACTAAGCGAGATCGGTGACTCGGTTCATACCCTCTTCGGCTTGTTGTTGAAACTGGCTAAAAAACACCAAAAAGTGTTGTTGCCGGGCTACACCCATTTACAGATCGCCATGCCATCTTCTTTCGGGCTGTGGTTCTCGGCCTATGCCGAAAGTCTGATCGATGATCTATACCTGCTCAAGGCCGCGCAAAAAGTAACGGACCAAAACCCCTTGGGAAGTGCCGCGGGTTATGGCTCCTCATTTCCGATCGATCGAAAGATGACCACCGAAGCCATGGGTTTCGAGACCTTGAAATACAATGTGGTAGCGGCCCAAATGGGTAGGGGAAAAGTTGAAAAGTCCGCTGCCTTCGGTCTGTCGAGCATTGCTGCTACCCTATCAAAAATGGCCATGGACATCACCCTTTACATGAGTCAAAATTTCGATTTCATTTCGTTCCCCAACGAGCTGACCACCGGTAGTAGTATCATGCCGCACAAAAAGAATCCTGACGTTTTTGAGCTCATCCGCGCGAAATGCAACAAGATCCAGGCCCTACCCAACGAACTGGCCTTGTTAACCAACAACCTACCAAGCGGGTACCACCGTGACATGCAAATGGTCAAAGAAGGCATCATCGTCGCCGTTCAGGATATCAAGGCCTGCCTTGAAATGTTGGTGTTCAGTTTGAAAGAAATCAAAGTGAACCCCGAGATCCTAAAAGACCCGAAGTACGATTATTTGTTCAGTGTCGACACTTTGAACGAAATGGTGAAGAACGGCATGCCCTTTAGGGATGCCTATAAGACCATGGGCAAGGCCATTGAGAACGGGAATTTCCGTCCGAAAAAAGACAGCCAACATACCCATGAAGGAAGTATCGGGAATTTGTGCTTGGAGGAAATCAAGGCCAAAATGGCACAGCTTTATTAATTTCGGGCTATGATGGATATCGCGCACCCCATGACCCTTTTCAAGCAATGGTTTGAAGCGGAAAAAAGACAATCAAAAGTCGATATCCCAACAGCGGTATGTATGTCGACTATGGGTACGGATGGTTTTCCCAATGCCCGTTTTGTTTCTTTGAAAGAAATCATCGATGACAAACTGATCGTAACGGGCCCCTTGACCTCCCGAAAAGGAATCGAGATCGAATCCATTCCCAAAGTGGCCCTTACGTTTTGGTGGACAGCAACGAAAAGACAAGTTCGAATTCAAGGCTTGGCTGAAAAAATAACCGATTCGGAAGCGGACCGGTATTTCGAAGAAAGGAATACCTTGGCGAAGGCCGTCGCTTCGATTAGCCGGCAAGGTCAGGTCGCGACGGACCTCTTTGATTTGGAACAGCAAACGATAGCCCAGGCCGATTCACAAAAATCCATCCAAAGACCTGATCACTGGGGAGGGTATGCCATAAGGCCTGTTCGTGTGGAACTTATGCAATTCAAGGAAAGTCGCTTCCACCAAAGGCATCACTACGAGTTTCGAGATGGTCAATGGCATAAGCAGGTACTCCAACCCTAACCCATTGCATTTACATACCGGAACGAGCTTGCTGTTTTCAATTTTAGTATCTTACTACCACCCACTGTGAGGATACAATGAACCATTACCAATCCAAAATAGCGGAAATCAAGGCGCGTATCTATGCCAATCAAAATCAGTTGGACACCGTCATCGCCCTACGGAAGGATATCGACGCCCATTTTGACCTCGACCTGAATTTAGATCGTTTAGCACAGCATCACTTTGTTTCGAAATTCCATTTGTTGCGCCTTTTCAAACAATACTACGGCCAAACCCCCAAACAATACCTGACCGATGTACGCTTGAAAAGATCAAAAGAATTGTTGCAACAGGGTACTTCGGTCACTGAAACCTGTTTTGCAGTGGGGTTTGAAAGCTTGGGCTCGTTCAGCAGCCTGTTCAAGACACGAAATGGGGTTTCCCCCGCGAAATACCAAAAAGAGCAACTTTCAAGAAGCAAGGAATCGAAAGAATAAGCATCTTCGAGCAACCTTCTAAATGGAAACCATATGAGAGTATCTGTATTGAGCATTCCCGTAAGGGATCAAGAAAAAGCGCTGAAATTCTACACGGAAGTCCTAGGCTTCGTGAAAAAAATGGATGCCCCGATCAGTGAAACCAGTCGATGGATCACGGTCGTTCCCAAAGACGAACAAGACGGCACCCAAATATTGCTCGAACCTGCCCCGGTACACTTTGAACCCTCCAAAGTATTTCAAGACGCGATTTTCGAAGCCGGTATTCCCTGGACCCAGTTCGATGTTGACAGTGTTGAGGAAGAATACGAACGTCTAACCGGCATGGGTGTCGAATTCAGTGTCGAACCTACTGTTATGGGTACGGTGAAGATCGCAGTGTTCAACGATACCTGTCACAATTACATCCAATTGGTCGAAACCTTGTAAGTCCCTTGACGCACCCTTCCTGAAAAAAGTATACAACAATCGGCAATTCGAATACATCCTCCTTGCCTACCCACCCTAATTTTGTCGTATAAATCTTAAACAAATGAATACGACAGCATTGATTACAGGCGCAAGTAGTGGTATCGGCAAGGAATTGGCAACCATACACGCCGAAAATGGGGGTGACCTCATCGTAGTGGCCCGTAGGGTCGATAAATTGACTACCTTAAAGCAGGAGTTGGAAAAGAAACATGGCATTCAAGTAACACCTATCGTCAAAGACCTCAGCACCCCAGGTGCGGCCAAAGCCCTTTTTGAAGAAGTGAAGGCAAGCGGAATCCAAGTCGATTACCTGATCAATAATGCAGGGTTCGGACTTCGGGGCAAGTTCTATGAACTGGCCTGGGAGCGCCAACTCCAAATGATCCAATTGAACATGGTGGCCTTAACGGAGTTGATGCATCTCTTCTTACCGGAAATGGTCGCTCGAAACAATGGAAAAATTTTGAACACCTCTTCGACCGCCTCTTACATGCCTGGGCCGCTGCAGGCCATCTATTTTGCCACCAAATCTTACGTGAACTTCTTGGGTAATGCGGTGGCCGAAGAACTGCACAATACCAATATCACCTTTACGACGCTCATGCCAGGGGCAACGGAGACCGAATTTGCGAAGACCGCCGATATGGAACAAACCGATCTGTTCGAAAAAGCGGTTTCAGCACGAAGCGTTGCCGAAGATGGGTATGCAGGAATGCTCGATGGGAAACTAAACGTGGTTTCGGGATTGACTTTTTCACAGAAACTCATGATCGGCATGCTGCCCTTTACCCCATTGAAAGTCCAACTAAAACAGGTACGGAAAATGCAGGAAGTAAACTAAGTAAGGAGATGCGAAAAGGCAAATTCCGTATATTGGATAGGCAAAACTTTGAATAGTATGAAAGAGATCGTCCGTGTCGAAAGCATTGCCCAAATCCATGGGTTTCTGGGCCTTGACAAACCCAAACACCCCTTGATTTCGATCTTTAATATCGATGACAAAATCGAGCGATTCGAAGTGGACGGTATCCGGTATGCTATCGACCTTTATCAAGTCAGTTTGAAAGGTAATTGCCCCTTCACGATTTCAAATTATGGACGTAATTCTTATGACTATGAGGAGGGGACCATGGTCTTCACCGCCCCAGGTCAGGTATTGGAATTTGAAAAAGGCTATCGCCCCAAGGAAAAGTATGGCTGGACTTTGGTTTTCCATCCCGACCTACTCCGTAAATCGGAATTGGGCAAAAAAATGGACGGTTATTCCTTTTTCAGCTATACCTCCAACGAGGCCTTGCATCTTTCAGAGGACGAGCGTAAAACGGTAACGGAAATCGTCGGTAAAATCGATAAAGAGCTCCATACCAATATCGATGCCCATAGTCAAACCCTAATAGTGTCGAATCTCGAACTATTATTGAATTACAGCGTCCGTTTCTACGACCGGCAGTTTTATACAAGGACCAACCTCAACCAAGATGTGGCCAGCGATTTCGAGCTATTGTTAAAAGCCTATTACAAAGACGGAAAACAGCTGGAATTCGGAATTCCAACCGTTAAGTATTGCGGTGAAGCCCTGAACATGTCACCGAAATACCTAAGTGATCTGCTGCGAAAGGAAACCGGTCAAAGCACCCAAGACCACATCCATCAATTCCTGATCGCACGGGCCAAGAACCAACTTTTGAATTCGACGGCCAGTGCAAGTGAAATCGCCTATTCTTTAGGGTTCGAATACCCTCAGTACTTCAGTACGATCTTCAAGAAGAAGACGGCCATGAGCCCCAATGAATTCAGGCAGCAGTTAAACTGACCCAGGCATTCTTAGTAACTTGGGGCATGGCTGAAATCCTACAGAACGACGACCTCATCCTTCGAATCGACCTTCCATTCGAAAACTATAAGGCCGCCCGGTTTGATCAAACCGGAAAAATCAGTTCGGTAACCTACAGGGGTATGGTGCTGACCGTTGATGAAAAACCCGAACTTCAAAACGATGCCCTGCATGGAAAAGGCCTCTACAATGAATTCGGTATTGAGAGGGCTTTGGGTTTCGAGGCCACAGCCCCTGGGGGCTGGTTCCATAAAATCGGGGTAGGGCTTTTGAAGAAGGAGGATGGGCCCTACGCCTTTGACAAACCGTATACCATTGAACCCGCCAACTTTGAAATGGAACGCCATAAAGAAACACTGACTTTTCAATGTAAAGGGAAAATGGTGAATGGTTATGGATACCTTTTGACCAAAACCATTGCATTGGAAGAGCAGGGTTTTTCGATCAGCTACGTTCTCGAAAATACAGGGGAACAACGCATAATGACTTCCGAATATGTGCACAATTTTTTCGCCCTGCAATGGGGTGCCGGGCCACAATTGCCTTGTCTGGAATTTCCCTTCGCGCTTCGACCAGAGCGTTTTCAAGAAACCGTGAACCCGGAAGGAAAAATCAGATTTACGGACCATGGGCTGTGTTGCGAAGACAGACCGCATCAGCAATTCTTCGTTGACCATTTGAACGGAACCGGTCAGGTAAATGCAGCCTGGGTATTGTACTACCCCCAATTTAAATTACGGGTACGCGAACAGGGTGATTTCAAAACCGACAAGGTCAACCTCTGGGGATGGCGGCATGTAATCAGTCCCGAACTATTCAAAACCATTGACTTAGGTCATGGGGAAAGCGCCACATGGTCACGTAACTATCGAATCGAAAAGGAGGACTAAAACGGTGCCCTCCGCTCTTTTTAGTACATTTAGAACATGATGAAAAACTCCCTCCTCCTATTCGTTTGTTTTAGCCTAGGCGTTGCAGTCCTCAATGGACAAAATCAAGAAAAAACCGTTCCTGTTTTCAAAGATGGTGAGGCCCAGGTGGTTCCTGGGTTCGAAGATGCCAGTCAATGGATCCGACATGACCTTTGGGTCGCCACGGGGTTCGATACCGATGGGGATGGGAAACCGGACCGAATGCACGTTTCAGTAACCCGACCTTCGCAAACCGAAACGGAAGGTCTGAAATTACCGATCATCTACGTTTCGAGCCCGTATTTCGCCGGGGTAGCGCCCTTCGTTGAGGGCTTGTTTTGGGATGTCAAACACGAATTGGGTGAAACCGCGAAAGAACGCTTGCATCCAGAAGTCAAGCGCACCGGAAAACGGCCGATCATTTCAAACTCCCACATCAACACTTGGGTGCCCCGAGGGTATATCGTGGTACACTCCTCTTCTCCAGGTACCGGACTCTCGCAGGGATCTCCAACGGTCGGGGGTGACAACGAGTCGTTGGCCCCAAAGGCGGTCATCGATTGGCTCTGTGGACGGGCCAAAGGATATACATCAAGCGATGGCAATGAAGAAGTCAAGGCTTATTGGTCGACCGGAAAGGTGGGCATGACCGGCACCTCATATAATGGCACCATTCCCCTTGCCGCGGCAACAACGGGCGTCAAGGGCTTGGAAGCGATCATACCCATCGCCCCGAACACCTCTTACTACCACTATTATCGTTCAAACGGACTGGTTCGTTCTCCTGGCGGGTATTTGGGTGAGGATATCGATGTCCTTTACGATTTCATCCATAGTGGTGACGAATCGAAAAGGCCATACAACAACAAAACGGTTCGGGACGGTGAAATGAAACAAGGCATGGACCGCATTACCGGTGATTACAATGACTTCTGGGCCGGCCGGGATTATTTGAACGAAATGGGACCCATGAAAGCCGCGTTGTTGATGTCACATGGCTTCAACGACTGGAACGTCATGCCCGAACACAGTTACCGTATTTACAAAGCGGCCGTGGAAAAAGGCATCCCTAGCCAAATCTTTTACCATCAGAACGGCCATGGAGGCCCCCCTCCGCTCTCCATGATGAACCGCTGGTTTACCCGCTACCTCCACGGCGTCGAAAATGGGGTGGAAAAGGATCCCAAGGCGTGGATCGTTCGCGAAAACGACTCCCCGCAAGAGCCGACCCCCTATCCTGAATATCCCAATCCAGATGCAGCCCAGGTAACTTTATACCCTCACGCGGGGGCTCCAGCATTAGGGCAATTGCAACTGACGAAGAGCGAAGAAAGGATTTCCGAAAAAATCAGTGATAATTACTCGTTTTCCGGAGCTGCCCTAGCACAGGCCGAAGTGACCGATCATCGGTTGCTCTATGTGAGTCCGGTACTCTCAACAGACGTGCATATTTCCGGGGTGCCGCGTGTCAGCATTCGCTTGGCGAGCAGCAAAGCGGCAGCCAATCTTTCGGTATGGTTGGTTTCGCTACCTTGGAAAGCAGGAAAAAGGGCCAAGATCACCGACAACATCATTACCCGGGGTTGGGCCGATCCCCAAAACCATCGCTCTTTAAGCGAAAGTGAACCACTCGAACCCGGCCGGTTCTATGAGTTAAGCTTTGACTTGATGCCCGATGATCAAATCATCCCCAAAGGACAACAGATCGCATTGATGGTTTTCTCAAGTGATCGCGAATTCACCCTTTGGCCAGAACCTGGCACCGAGCTAACCGTTGATCTCAGCGGTACCGAATTAAGCCTACCCGTGGTCGGAGGTAGTCAAGAATTGGAACAAGCTTTCAAAAATGAGTAAAGGGAAAGGGTGTTGGAGATAGACACGGTTTTCGAAACTATCCGTCCGACACCACCGAACAGGTGAATAAAACCGACGAAGAAAATGCAACCGTCGATCAAGGAAATCGAGTTTGCCCATCCGCGAGATAAAACCAGTCACATCGATCTGGTTTCCTTGCAAAAGGTCCTACAACTGCAGCCAAAAGACCACGATCAATTCGATCATCACAAACTTGGCTTTTATGTATTGCTATTTATTGATGAAGGTACCGGTACCCATAGCATCAACTATAAAGACCATCGGTATGAACAGGGTACGGTCTTCTGCATGCGAAAACACACGGTACACCGGTTTCATAAATCCAACGCAAAAGGCAAGATTCTGATTTTTACCGAAGACTTCGCCGTGAGATTTTCAAGTCGAAACGAAAATTACCGCTTATTTCAATTGTTCAATGAGCTTCTGGGCTCCCCAAAACTACAATTGACCACAGCCGAGTTCGAGACCCTTTCGGGCTTTATCGGGCATATTGGGGAAGAACTGTGGAACACCGATACACAGGCTACGGAAATCGTTCGAAATCTAGTGCAGCTCATCGTACTCAAGCTGTATCGCATCAAATCGGTACAATACCGCCAACTTTCGAATGACACTGCCATTTTGAAGTTCATTGAACTTCAAGAACGAATTGAAAATGAATGCTTTGAACAAAAAAGTGTTACGTATTACGCCACTACCCTAGGTGTGAGTACCAAAACTTTGAACAATGTTACGCGAAAAATAATCGGAAAGAACACCAAGGCCTTTATCGATGAAATCTTGATCCTGCGGATCAAACGGCTTTTGGCGAATTCCAAACTTACGATGACCGAAATCGCCTACCGCTCGGGTTTCGATGAACCGACCAATTTTTTCAAGTTTTTCAGAAAGCGCACCGGTATTTCACCTAAAGCTTTTCAGAAACAGCTGAAAACGAACTAGTTTCCGATTTTTACCCTATATCGGCTAGTATTTACCACCAATGGAATTCCGTTCGATTTATTTTTGTCGGGATGGATGAAATCCCATCCATAATGGATTAAAACACAAAACCATTCGTATGAAAAGACTTGCAACTTTCGTTTTGTTCGGCATGTTACTCCCAATCGGTTGTGCTGAGAAAACCCCTAAAGAACCAACGCCCGAACCTCAAGAAACAGCATTAACCGAAACCACTGCCGATATTTCGCAATCGACCATGGATGTCGCCAATGCTTTTATGGGCGCCATGGGCAAAGGTGATATGAAGACCATGATCGGTTTGATGCACGATGATATGGTCTGGCAGAATTCCGGCGACAAAAGCCTGCCCTGGATCGGACCATGGTACGGAAAAGAATCCATTTTAAAGGATTTCCTTCCGGTATTCGGAGAAAATTTCAAAACCTTGAAATGGGAACCGACCGATGGTTTCGCCAGCGGCGATACGGCTGCGTATTTCGGGCAAATGAAGGGGCTTTTAACCCATTCGGGCCAAGAGACCAATGAATTCACCTATGCGTTGCGGGTCAAAGTCAAAGACGGTAAGGTCATTTTGTGGAATTGGTTCGAAGACAGTTTCGAAGTATCACGCGCCTATCACAATAACTAAAAACCATCTTATAGATTCCAAAGAAATCATTCGCAACGGCAAAGGCGAGAATTACGACTATTCCCAAGATCATTGTTTCGTCAAACTCTCATCGGACCATACCAATGGAAGTTTGAGTTTCGTTGAAGACCGCTTGAAACCCGGTTTCTATTTAGGGAGACACCACCACAAGATCATGACCGAGGTATTCTACATTCTTGAAGGTGAGGTAGAGCTGATCTTCGATGAGGAGACCATCATCGCTAAACCGGGTGATACGGTCACCGTACCCCCCAATGTTTGGCATGCCGCTCGATGTAAGGAAGGGGGAAAGATGCTCACCATTTTCCACAAAGGGCAGTTCGACCGCTATTTGAAAAAGTTATCGACCCTCTCCGATCAAGATTTCGAGGACGCCCAATTGATGAAGGCGATTTCAGCGGAGTTCGATATCTATGAAAGTGAATCCTAACCCTAGCGGATCATCCCTAAATTGATAACCTCCTGCTCGGTGAGAAAACGCCAGTGACCGCGGGGTAGGTCTTTTTTGGTAAGACCGGCAAAGACCACACGGTCCAATTTGACCACATCATAACCCAGATGCTCGAAGATGCGTCTTACGATCCGATTACGTCCTGAATGGATCACGACCCCGATTTCCTTCTTGGGGGCGCCTTGAACATAACTAATCTCATCGACTTGAACTTCGCCGTCGTCAAGGGTAATGCCCTCCCCGATTTTCTGTAAATCCGATGATTTGAGGTTTTTGTCCAAGTGCACATGGTACATTTTACGTACCCCGTGTTTTGGATGCGTCAAGCGTTTGGCCAAATCCCCGTCGTTGGTAAAAAGCAAGAGTCCGGTGGTTGCACGATCCAAACGGCCCACAGGATACAGGCGGTTGTTGGATGCGCTTGAGATAAGCTCCATCACGGTGCGTCGGCCTTTTTCATCATTTGTGGTGGTGATGAAGTTCTTCGGCTTGTTCAACAACACATACTCTTTTTTCTCCGGGTTCAAACGACGCCCATCGAAACGGACATCATCGCCTCTTTTGACCTTAAAGCCCATCTCCGTAATCACCTCACCGTTCACGCTTACGTTGCCAGCGGCAATATAGGTGTCCGCCTCACGTCGTGAACAAATACCCGCATTGGCGATGTACTTGTTCAAACGGATCAGGTCTGGATCTTTTTTCGGTTTCGAGCCGCCGCTTTTCTTGGCACGCACCTGTTCACGGGCGCGTTCGGCAAAGCTTCCTTTTTGTTGATTGCCCTTCTTGAAGTTTCCGCCGCGTCGGTTCGAAGGTTTGCGGCTATTGTCTGATTTCGCCATCAGTCATAAATTTTGCGCAAATGTACATAAACCCAACGGAACGGACACCACCATTTTCAGGCGTTATTGACTGGAATAAACTACCTTGAATGCGCTATATTTATAGGGACTAATCCACTTGAAATGAAAACCCGACATCTCTTCCTGATCTTTGTCTGCCTTCCCTTATTGTCATTGGCCCAAAAAAAGGTACTTGACCACAGCGATTACGACCGTTGGCGCACCATCGAAGGTGAAGCCTTATCACCAAACGGCTCCTATGTACTTTACAGCCTTGAACAGGGCGAAAAAGACCACAGCTTAAGCATACTTGATACCAAAGGGAACGTCATTCTCCGCTATCCCAGAGGTCAAAAAGGACAGTTTAGCTACGATTCGAATTATGCCGTTTTTACCATCAAGGCCTGGAAGGATAGCGTTGATGCCATGAAAAGGAGAAAGGTGAAGAAGAAAGACCTTCCTAAGGATTCCCTTGGTATCCTGAACTTAAAGGATGGCTCATTGACGAAAATCGAGAACATCAAATCCTATAGACTCCCCGAGGAATGGTCGGGCTATCTGGCCTATCAATTGGAAGAAATCAAGAAGAAACCGAAAGCGAAAGAAAACGGGAAAGAACAAGACTCGATTGCCAAAGAAGAATCTGCCAAAAAGAAAAAGAAAGCTAAAAAAGTGGGCAAAAAGACCGGTTACCACCTTGTACTGCATGACTTGAAGACCCAAAATGAAGACACCATACCTTTCGTTACCGATTTCACCTTTGCTAAAAAAGGAAAATGGCTTGCCTATATCACCACTGGCACAGTACTCGATAGTCTAACCGAAGTCAAGGTTAGGAATATGGAAACCGGAGCGACCACAACCGTACACAGCGGTCGTAAGACCAAATACCATCAATTGAAATTCAGCGCTACTGGAACCAAACTCGGCTTCATCAGTGATAGCGACACCACCAAAGTACAGCTACGACCCTACGAATTGCACCTATGGCAAGAGGAGGGTTCCACAACCAAGCTGCTTGACAACCCGAGTGCACCCAAAGGGTACGTGGTCTCAAAAAACGGAACCGTCCATTTTTCCGAAGATGAATCGAAATTGTACTTCGGTCTGGCCACACCCCCAATCGAGAAAGATACCGCTTTGTTGGATGATGAAATCGTCAATGTGGAAGTATGGACCTATGATGAACCCCGTCTCTACACCGTGCAGGAACTACAGTTGAAAAACGACTCGATACGGGCCTACACTTCGGTCTATGACCTTTCGGAACAAAAGATCGTTCCTTTGGCCAATGCCGATTATTATGAAACCGACTTAGGGGATAAAGGGGATGCCGATCTTGCCCTGATCCGCAACGGAATGCCCTATGCCCTCTCTAGCCAATGGACCGCCCGAAGGTACTACGACTACAGAGTCATCGATGTAAAATCAGGGGCCAGCCTTCATGAGTTCAAAAAAGCACCCCGCATGCAATTGAGCCCGAAGGGGCGTTATGCCTTTGGCTATAGCCGCATCGATAGCACTTGGTTTACCTACGGCATGCGCTCTGGCGAATACCACGCTTTAAGCAAGGGAATCGTCGGATATAGCGAGGAAAACGACTATCCGAACTATCCCTATCCCTATGGTGTGGCCGGGTGGACCAAGGAAGATGGGCACCTCTTGATCTATGATCGCTACGACATCTGGAAAATACAGCCCGAAACCGGACAAAAAGAACGGCTGACCAATGGCCGTCCTTCAAAAACCGTATATCGGTATCTGGATCTCGATCCGGAAGAGCTAGCGATCGATTTGAATAACCCGGTGCTGCTCAGCAGTTTCAACGAAACCACCAAGAACGGGGGTTATGTATCCCTAAATGCTTCCAATGGAAAGATGACCCCATTGGTGACGGCTCCATATCGATTTTCGAGGCCGATCAAAGCCAAACTGGCCGATCGGGTCATGTATACCAAACAATCCTTCGAAACCTTTCCTGACCTTTACCTGAGTACGTTGGATTTCAAACGTCCGATCCAAGTAAGTGATGCCAATCCACAACAAGAGGAATACAATTGGGGGACCATTGAATTGGTGGATTGGATATCATTGGACGGCAAGAAATTACAAGGAATGTTGGTCAAACCCCAAGACTTTGACCCGAACAAAAAATACCCCCTTTTGGTCAACTTTTATGAAAAAAGTTCGGATGGGATACACCGGCACCGGCATCCAAGAGCCGAACGATCGACCATTAATTACAGTCTGTATGCCAGCAAGGGGTATGTGATCTTCAATCCCGATGTACACTACCGCATCGGCTACCCCGGTGAAAGTGCCTACAATTGTGTGATCCCAGGAATCACTTCCCTCTTGGAAAAGGGCTTTATCGACCGCGAACGTATCGGGGTTCAAGGCCACAGCTGGGGAGGTTACCAAATCGCCTATTTGGTCACGCGAACCGATATTTTC
This sequence comes from Flavobacteriaceae bacterium, assembly GCA_013214065.1. Lineage (GTDB taxonomy): Bacteria > Bacteroidota > Bacteroidia > Flavobacteriales > Flavobacteriaceae > Flagellimonas_B > Flagellimonas_B algarum. Next base: position 216,471 of record JABSPK010000005.1, on the reverse strand, counting down.
AAAGCGGCGGAATCAGGAGCCCCCGTACCGAATATGATCAGCGCCTACGGTGGAATCCGTTGGTGGACCGGGTTGAGTCGACAATTCCAATACGAACATACCCAAAGTCGCATTGGTGGCACGCCTTGGGAATATCCTCAACGCTATATCGAGAATTCACCGATTTTCAATATCGACAAGATCAACACCCCGTTATTGATCATGCACAATGACGCCGACGGCCATGTGCCCTGGTATCAGGGCATCGAATTTTTCGTAAGTCTGAGACGTTTGGGGAAACCCTCATGGTTTTTGAACTACAATGGGGAACCCCATTGGCCCCTGAAATTGCAAAATCGAAAGGATTTCAGTATCCGTATGGCCCAGTATTTCGACCATTATCTAAAAGGTGCGGGTAAACCCTCATGGATGGACCGCGGCTTGCCCCCTATCGAAAAAGGCATTCTAAAAGGGTATGAATTACTTGACGAGTAAGCGTTATCCTTCTAAGGATAGAGTCGATTGCCGTTCGCGATTAACCGTCAATTTGGTTACGTCCGGTCTTGAATAGTGGCCCACGGGATCGAAATTTTGTCGTTCTTCGAGCACGCGGTTAAAGTCCAATTCTTGAAAGATGAGGCCTTCTTTACCCACCACGGGTTCCACGACCCACTCCCCATCGGGGCCTGCGATACAAGAACCCCCATTGGCCAAAACTTTGGGGGCCTTGTCCAGGATTTTGTTCAAATGGGGCGTATGTTCAGGAAAATCACCGTGCTCCATCATTGATGAGACCGATATCACGAAACTGCGGCTTTCCCTGGCGATAAACCGGGTAATGTCTTTGGTATTGTTCAAGTTGCCGGGCCAGACCGCGATGTGCAAGTTCTCCCCTTGACCATATAAGGCGGCACGTGGTAAAGGCATCCAATTCTCCCAACAATTCAACCCCCCCACGGTAAAGCGCTTCAAAGGATGCACCCGCAGCCCATGGCCGTCGCCAGGCGCCCAGGTCAACCGCTCATCATAGGTGGGTTGCAGTTTGCGATGGACCGAGCATATCTTTCCTTCCGGGTCGATGTACACAAGGGAAGCGTACAGGCTATGCCCCCCACGATCCACAGGTTTCTCCATAATACCAAGATAAATGGCCATTTGGTGTGCTGCTGCCAAGGCACAGATCGAATCCAAATCACCGGCTTCGATCGCTATCGCGTTGCGTATGTAATGCGCATGTAACTCTTTATTGACCTCCAAATTCCACGCAGCTCCATCGGTATAGGCCAGCCAAAACGGGTAGCCTGGCAATAGTGCTTCACCGAAAACGATGAGCTCGGCTTTTTCGACGGCCGCAGCGTTGATATTCGATTCGATTTTTTTAATCGTGGCTTCCTTGTCCAACCAAACCGGGGCGATTTGTGCCATGGCCACTTTCAGCCTTGCTTCTGTCATAGAATTCGATTTAAAACAACATCCAAGTCGATCAACAAGATACTGAAAACACCCGCGATAATGATGAACTTTAAGATGTTGTGCAGGCCTACATAATGCATTTTGGCACCCGAACGATAGAGCAACACCAAGAACACGATCAACAAGATCCCCGAGGCGATGAAGTAGAAGGTCATATACCCCACATCAAAGACATAGATCAAAAGATAGGTCGGCACCAAGGTCAAGGCGATCAATAGGGCGACCAATGATTTGGCCATTCGCGCCCCAAGCATGATCGGCAGGGTACCATATCCTTGAGCGATATCGCCGGCCATACTTTCCATATCCTTGATGATCTCTCGTGACAAGATCAATAAAAACAGGTATAGCGCATGAACGAAAATGACGGTCTCGAAATTTCCGTAGTAAACGAAAACCACGAAAAACGGGGCGATCGCCAAGGTGGCCGAGATCAAATTACCGATTCCCGGTAATCGCTTCAACCGATGCGAATAGATCCAAATACCGAAAATATAGGCCGAAAAGAAAAACACCGCTCGAAACGAAATGTAACTCGCCGCGAAAACCGCCAAAAAATTCAAAACGAAATAGGTCGTCAACTTGAACTGTTGACTCACCAATCGGTCTAACATGCTTTTGGTAGGTTTATTGATCAAGTCCTTTTCCGCATCATAGAAATTGTTGATGATATACCCTGCGGCGATGACCATGGCCGAGGCAGTGACAATAAGAAAAAGGTTGCCGTCCAAAACCACTTTTCGAAGGGGCCAATCAGGTGCGAGAATGTAAATGGAAGCCAGATATTGGGCGAGGATGATCATCAGGATGTTGTATCCCCTAACCACAGAGAATAGACTCAAGAGCTTGAAAAGCAAGAGTTTATTCTTTCGGCTAAACATGCGAGGAATGCTAGAAGTTGTAGACCACTTCAAGCTTGTGGCCATCCAAGGCTTTTTGGGCACGGTCGATATCTTCGGTAAAGCCCAAGATATAGCCACCACCCCCCGAACCGCAAAGTTTTAAATAGTAATCGTTGGTTTCGATCCCTTTCTGCCAGAGTTGGTGGAACTGGGATGGAATCATCGGTTTGAAATGATCTAAGACCACATGCGAAAGTTGCTTGACGTGACCGAACAACGATTTGATATCACCATTCAAAAAGTGATCGACGCAGGCATCGGTATGTTTGATGAACTTTTCTTTGATGACCTTACGAAACCCTTCATGCTTCATCTTCTCCATGAACAATTGTACCATAGGGGCAGTTTCGCCGGTCATACCGCTATCCAACAAGAACACCGCACCCTTACCTTCTTTATTCTGCGAAGGAAGGCTGGTCGATTCGATATTATCTTTTGAATTGATCAAAATCGGCAGACTCAAATAACTGTTCAAGGGATCCAAGCCTGAGGATTTACCATGGAAAAAAGATTCCATTTTACCGAAAACCGTTTTTAAAGTCAGCAATTTATCGCGGGTCAGGTTTTCAAGAACGGTAATCTTGTCATGGGCATATTTATCGTAAATGGCAGCGACCAAGGCCCCACTACTTCCGATTCCATAGCCTTGTGGTATCGAACTATCGAAATACATGCCATTGGCGATATCGTCGCGGAGGCTTTGCAAGTCAAAACTAGCGACGCCTTCCTGCTGCACGGTGGCCAAATAATCGGCAAAGGCCTTTAATCCTTCATTCGATGCTTTTGCAGTGCCCTCCAAAGTGTCGGTGGTCTTCAACGCACCTTTGAAGAAGTTATATGGAATGGAAAGTCCCTTCGAATCCTTAATGATTCCATATTCTCCGAAGAGAAGGATCTTTGAATAAAAAAGTGGGCCTTTCATATTATATTGTTCAACCATATTTCAATAAAAGTAAACAAACCGGGGCAGGCTATCAAATTATTGGGAGTTCTTTGTGAATCAACCCCCTACAGCAACGTAAATTTGTAAGAATAATTATACAAAAATTACAGTTTGGAAGCCCCTGTTCCAACCCTGTCGCAAATATAATGTCCGTTTTCGCAGTATGCAACCAATTCATCCTGAATAAATTGAATGGCTTTTTCCTTAACCGCTTCAGGATACAGCAGGTGCACGTTGGCCCCGGCATCCAAGGTGAAGCAAATCGGTACGCCTGTGACTTTCCTGAAATCCCAAATCTTATGGATGACCTCAAGGGTGTTTGGCAGCATCAGCATAAAATAAGGACTACCGGTCATCATCATCGCATGCAGGGTAAGCGCCTCGCTTTCAACCACTTCAATAAATTCATCAAGGGCCCCGTTTTTAAGGATTCCCCTTAAACGCACGAGGTTTTCATGGGCTTGGTCAAACCTACGCGCTGCAAAAGGATGCCCGTTCATCAAACCATGACCCACCGAGCTGCTGACTGTCTTCTGCCCTTTGTGGATCAATAATATCGTATCGTGATAACGCTCAAAACTTTTATGGACTTCGTAAGGATAGTGGATCCCGTACAAGTCGGAACTGGCTTCGATTTCTTGATGTGCCCCCCATTGTACAAGTCCACCCTCAATACTTCGGCAAGCACTACCTGACCCCAATCGGGCCAAAAAAGAAGCTTTTTTCAACAGATAGTCCTGAGAAAGCGAGGTGTCAGTAAGTTTTTCGATTTCCAATATGCATAGCGCCAATGCAGCCATACCACTGGCCGAAGAAGCGATTCCACTGCTATGGGGAAACGAATTACTGCTATCTATAATGAACCGATACCCCTTAAGGAAAGGGGCAAACGGAAGAATTCTTTCGAAGAAAGTCTGGATCTTTGGTTTGAATGCGGGTTTGGACCGGCCTTCAAAACGGAAATCGAAATCGACCTCAGCTGCCGGTTCCGATAGACGCTCGAATTGCATGGTCGTTCGGGTCGCACAGGCGTCAAGGGTAAAACTGATGGAAGGGTTGGCCGGAATCTGACCGGCCTTCTTCCCCCAATACTTGACCAAAGCGATATTACTAGGGGCTTTCCAACCGATGCTTCCTGATTCAGGGAGCGTATCCAATTGCTTAGGAACAAAATCCTTTTCGGTCATCAAACGAATTTTGATCAAAGATACTGGATGTTGGGTAGTAAAACCCATGGTTCAAATAAATTGTTATTTTAGTAGGAATTGTACCACCATGAACCGCAAAGTCCTTAAAATCTTCATCACCGTTGCCGTTTGTTTGCTCATCGGTTTTTTGTCCAGCTTTGCTACCCAAAGTTCGGTCAACGACTGGTACTTGACCTTGAACAAACCCAGTTTCAATCCGCCCAATTGGCTATTCGCCCCTGTTTGGACGGTGTTGTATGTGCTGATGGGGATCGCCGCGGGAATTGTTTGGGGCAAGGGATTTTACCACATTTGGGTTAAAACCGCCTTGTACCATTTCGGCTTTCAGTTATTGTTGAATGCCTTATGGAGTATCGTTTTCTTCGGATTCAAGAATCCTTTGGCCGCACTGTTCGTAATCGTAGTGCTGTTGGTACTCATCGTACTGACCATTCGATGGTTTCGAGTGGTAAGCAAGACCGCCGCCATATTGATGGTGCCCTATCTACTTTGGGTCGGTTTCGCTACCTTACTCAACTTTAAGATCTGGCAATTGAATTGAATTCATGGGTCAGCGGCCAAGGCGATCATTTTTTCAATGGTCTTCAAGTTTCTTGCCGTTGCGGCCACTCCCAGTTTACGCTCGACAAGGTTATTGCTCAGTTTGGCTTTGCCATAGCCGGCAAGGCAGTTCAAATACACACAGTGATCGGTTACTTCGAATTCCTCATTTTCGAAATGCATTTGTTCAAAGGCCTTGACCCGATCGGGTGCCCCTGCTTCAGCCAATAATACAAAATAGAGCTGGCGCCCATCCGCTGTACCTAAATAGGGGTTGTTCGAATGGATCGCCTGCAAATGGCCCAGAGTCATGACCAAAACAGGCACCTCAAACCCATAACGATCCAAGATCTTATCCTTGATTTCGTTGGCTAGCGGAGCGCTGTGGGCCAATTCGCTTTTGAATACCAAGTTGCCACTCTGGATATAGGTTTGCAACCCTTCAATGACACCTCCTTCGAGACAGGCTTTCAACTCGGCCATTTTTATCTTCTTCTGACCCCCAACATTGATTCCTCGGAGAAAGGCGATATAGGTCTCCAAATTTTAAGTCTTTATTCGATTACTTTAGCCAAGCTACACAAATTATTTAGTAAATTCCATTTCCAAAATCCATGCAATGACAAAGTACATTCTTGCCTTAGATCAGGGCACTACGAGTTCGAGGGCAGTTGTATTCGACAAGGCGGGCACGATCGTTTCGGTGGCCCAAAAAGAATTCACCCAAATTTTTCCCAAGCCGGGTTGGGTAGAGCATGATGCTACCGAAATATGGTCTACCCAGGCGGGTATGGCGGCTGAAGCGGTGACCAAAGCTGGGATCAAGGGCGAGCAAATTGCCGCTATCGGAATCACCAACCAAAGGGAGACGGCCGTGGTTTGGGATCGAAAAACCGGAGAGCCGGTCTACCATGCCATCGTTTGGCAAGATAAACGCACCGCGACTTTTTGTGATGAACTCAAAGCGGCCGGCAAGGCCGATTTGATCCGGGAAAAAACCGGATTGGTGATCGACGCCTATTTTTCGGCCACCAAAGTAAAATGGATCCTTGACCATGTGGAAGGTATGCGCGAACGCGCTGAAAATGGCGAATTGGCTTGGGGAACGATCGATTCTTGGTTGATTTGGAAGATGACCGAAGGAGACCTGCATATTACCGACGTCACCAATGCATGCCGTTCGTTGATCTTTAACATCAATACCATGAAGTGGGATGACGAACTGCTCGATTTGTTCACCATACCAAAAAGCATGTTGCCCGAGGTACGTCAATCAAGTGAGGTCTACGGGCATACTAGCCCGAATTTCTTCGCATCGAAAATCCCGATTGCCGGTATAGCCGGTGATCAACAGGCCGCCTTGTTCGGACAGATGTGCACCAATCAAGGCATGGTCAAAAATACCTACGGTACGGGTTGCTTCATGTTGATGAACATCGGGGAGAAACCGATCGTTTCCAAAAACAATTTATTGACTACCGTCGCTTGGAAGATCAATGGGAAGACCACCTACGCCCTTGAGGGGAGCATCTTTATCGCCGGAGCCGTGGTACAATGGCTTCGCGACAGTTTAAAGATCATCAAAACCTCCTCAGAGGTCGAAACATTGGCTGGGTCCGTACCCAGTTCCGAGGGGGTCTATTTCGTTCCTGCCTTTGCCGGGTTGGGGGCACCCCATTGGAACCAACATGCACAGGGCACCCTTTTCGGGCTTACCCGGGGCAGTACCGATGCCCATGTCGCAAGGGCCGCCTTGGAATCCATCGCTTTTCAGACCATGGATATCTTAAAGGCCATGGAAGCTGATTCAGGGATTTCGATCAAAGAACTCCGTGTCGATGGTGGTGCAACGGTGAACGATATGCTGATGCAATTCCAGGCCGATGTGCTGGATACGGTCGCGATCCGACCTGAAATCGTAGAAACCACCGTGATGGGAGCCGCTTATCTTGCCGGATTGGCGGTCGGATTCTGGGAGAGCCAAGAAGAAATACAGGACATTTGGAAATCGGATGTCCATTTCAAACCCACCCAAGAGCGTGAATCGATCGAAACGGCCATCAAAGGCTGGTATCGGGCCATCAACGCTTTGGAATATTGGAGCAAAAACGACTAATCCTTTTCAAGACCAACCATGACACCATTTATCGCAGAACTGATCGGCACCTTTTTACTAATTCTTTTAGGGTGTGGGGTCAACGCCAATGTTTCACTGAACAAAACCTATGGGTCCGGTTCGGGTTGGGTAGTGATTACCACCGGATGGGCCTTGGCGGTTTACGTAGGGGTCGTTGTCGCAGGACCGTATAGTGGGGCGCATATCAATCCGGCGGTCACCCTAGCGCTGGCCATGGCCGGTGAATTTTCTATTTATGATATACCACAATACCTGGGAGGCCAAATGTTGGGTGCGATGTTGGGGGCGTTCTTGGTGTGGCTCTTGAACAAAAAGCATTTCGATGCCACCGAAGATGGGCCGACCAAACGGGGGGTATTTTGTACCGCCCCTGCCATAAAACATACCCCCTTGAACTTCCTCTCAGAAATGGTAGGCACCTTTGTTTTGGTTTTTACCATCCTCTTTTTTACCGATGCTACCTTGAATGAAAGCAACACGATCATCGGTTTGGGATCATTGGGTGCCCTACCGGTCGCCCTTTTGGTGTGGGTCATCGGGCTTTGCTTGGGCGGCACCACGGGCTACGCCATAAATCCGGCAAGGGATCTCGGTCCGCGTTTGATCCATGCCCTGGTCCCCATCAAACAAAAAGCCTCGAATGACTGGGGGTATGCATGGATTCCGGTACTCGCCCCGATAGCGGGGGGACTCGTTGCAGCCTTATTGGCGAACACCTTACTTTAAGCTATTTTTCGGCGATAGCCTGGGCAATGAGATAGGCCCCGGTCCATGCGTTTTGGAAATTGAAGCCTCCTGTAATGGCATCGACATTAAGCACTTCTCCGGCCAAATAAAGGTCGGGCAGTAGTTTGCTTTCGAAGGTCTTGAAATTCACTTCCTTTAAGTCGACGCCGCCTGCCGTTACGAACTCCTCCTTAAAGGTGCTTTTGCCGGTAACTTTAAAAACACACTGTGTCAACTGTACTGCCAATGCTTGAAGCATGGGTTTCGGAATATCGGCCCACTTCATATCCTTAGGAATGTCGGCCGCCTTGACCAAAGCGATCCATAGCCGGCTGGGAAGATCGAATAACTTTGTCTTGACCACGGTCCGTTTGGCATCCATTTGTTTTACTTCCATCAAGAATCCCTCGACGGATCCCGTTGTGTATTCGGGTACCCAGTTGACCATGATCTTAAAATGATAGCGATACTCATGAAGTAAGCGGGCTCCCCATGCGGATAATTTAAGAATCGCAGGGCCACTCAATCCCCAATGGGTGATCAGCAAAGGGCCATCGGCTTCTAAAACCGGCTCATTTTTTACGGCGCTCTTCAACTGGATGACGATTTTCGAGTCGTAGTGCTTTTTGGGTAGTACGGCTACCGAGGCCTCGGTGCTCAGCCCTTGTAGTCCATTGATCCTTGGATCATCGATATTGAAAGTGAACAATGAAGGAACCGCATCCACGATTTGGTGGCCCAATCGACCAAGCATTTGCCAAACTTTCGGGTTGCTTCCGGTGGCGACCACCACACGTTTGCCAACATAATGCTTGTTTTTCGTTGTGACGTTCCAATGACCGCCTTCGACAGGCTCCAAAGCCTTGACCGGATTGTTTTTAAGGACGGTGACGCCTAGGCGTTCTACCTCGGATTCAAAACAATCGATGATCGTTTGCGAGCTATCGCTTACCGGAAAAATACGTCCGTCGGATTCTACCTTCAAGGCCACACCCCGTTCGTTGAAGAATTCCATAACATCGCCAGGTGCATGATTATGGAAAGGGCCCAAAAGTTCCTTTTCACCGCGTGGATAATGGGTTGCGAGCTCTTTGGGGTCAAAAGCGGCGTGGGTGACGTTACAGCGGCCTCCGCCCGAAACCTTGACTTTTGAAAGCACACTTTTTCCCCTTTCGAAAATCGCCACCTTCAAGTTTGGCCTACGTAGCCCGATCTGAATGGCGGTGTAGTATCCCGCCGCGCCACCACCGATGATGATGACATCGAACATTATTGGATCCGATCTGGATAATTGGTAAAAATACCATCGACCCCGAAGTCGAGCATTTTCTGTAAATCTTCAGGCTCGTTAACGGTATAGGTGTAGATTTTGAATCCCGCCTTATGGATCGCTTTGATATTGGTTTCAGTAAGGCTTTTAAAATACGGATTGATGGCCACCGCACCCAATTCCTCAGCAACCGGAATGGCCTCTAAGGGATTCTTTTCGGTCAATACGGCAATGGCTACTTCTTTATTCAACTCGCGGATACGTCGCAATTCGTCCCAATTGAAACTGGATATCACGAAATTGGACGCCGACCACCCGCGTTGTTTGATGTAATAATCCATAATGAAATTGACCCGATCGGCTGTTTCGGCCCCTTTGAGCTCGATATTCAAGGCTACCTTGTTGTCGATCAAGCGCAAGACCTCTTGAAGCATCGGTATCTGGTGATTGCCGTTCAACACCACCTGTTTTAAATCGGTGATATAATAATCTTCAATAGGACCTCCTGCATTGGAAAGACGTTCAAGGGTCTCATCATGGAAAACGACGATTTCCCCGCTTTTTATTTTGAAGACATCGATCTCGATCATATCTACCCCGAGATCCATCGCTTTTTGAATGGAGGCCAAGGTGTTTTCCGTTTCATATCCCATCGCGCCACGATGACCGATGACCAATGTGGTTTCTTGATCCATAGTGCAGGCTGTGCTGATTAAAATTGCGAATAATGCCACAAAAACCTTCATGTTCTTTATGTAGTGCTCCATGGCTTAAAAATACAACTTGCTGCTGAATATCCGCCATGGAAGGGACACATTCGCTACGCCTTTTTTTGAATCCTAAATTATCATATCTTCAATATAAGATGCTATATTTTAATGATTTGACAATTTTTTTACTATATTGTCAAGATTTTTTAACCAACAAAACTAAATCGTATGTTTTCAAAACAAAATCTTTTGGCTACCCTCGTGACCACTGTGGTCATGTTCCTCTTGGGATACCTCATTTGGGGGGTAGCGACAGCGGATCTCTTCGAAGGATACGTGATTTCGGACGTTATGAAGGACCCACCTGATTTCATGTTCATTATCATCGGAAACCTATTTCAGGCCTTTGCCATGTGCACCCTGTACAGCAAATGGAGTCGAGGGCACCACAGTGCCAAAGAAGGGGCTGAATTCGGACTATGGTTCGGGGTATTCGTAGGATTGGGGATTTGGATGATCCAATACGCCACGGCTAACCTAATGGCCTTGAACGGTTACTTGATCGATGCGGTTCTTGAGATTGTCTACTATGCGGTTGCAGGGGTCGTCATTGCGATGATGTACAAAGCGACCAGCCCGAAAAGCTAACTAGCTGACCAACTTGACGGAAGGCGGATCGAAACTTGGGTTTCGGTCCGTTTTTCTTTTATTGCAAAGAAAGGATCATCGATTCTAAGGGCGCTAAAGAAATGTTGACGCTACCTACCCCGTCATTGACCTTCAAATCAGGAACATCCTTGCCATAAAGTGCTTCGATCAAATCATGTGCCCCTTCCTCAAGCTCCCATGCCGACACCACGGCTTCGGGCAACTTCAAATCAAGGGAATACGAGCGCTCAGAATCGAAATTCGATACGATGATCAGGCGCTCTTCATCCGACCATCGTACAAAGGTGAACACCCTGTGGTCATATCCTTCGGTATGTTCCTTGTTGTAGAAATGGATTTCTTGGTAAGGCCCCATCAGGGCACTACTGTTGATGGTGAAATTCAGTAATCTTCGGTAAAAATCACGCAACTCCCGTTCTTCTATAGTCAACTGGCCACCATCGAATTTTTTGTCGTTCATCCAACGTTGATGCGCGGGCACTCCGATATAATCGAATATCGATGTTCGTGTCGGACTTCCGAAACCGGCGTGCTCAGAACCATCTTCGCCGACTTCCTGTCCGAAATATATCATGGTAGGTGATGTGCTGATTGTAGCGGAAACGACCATTGCCGGTTTACCGATTTCGGCTTGACCGGCAAAATCAGGACTCGCGATACGTTGCTCATCGTGGTTCTCCAGAAAATGCAGCATATGATGTTCGATGTCTTGCATCCCCGATTGCACGGTGTGGATGTGGTCGGTCCACCCGTATCCTTTCATAATATGTTTTAAGCTATCGTAAAGCTCGACTTTATCGTAGAGGTAATCCATCTTGCCCTTGTGGATGTAATCACGATACAATGCGGGATTGTAGACCTCCGCCAATAGGAAGGCATCCGGATTCTTCATTTTGATGGACGAGTTCAGAAAACTCCAAAATTCCACGGGGACCATTTCGGCCATATCGAATCGAAATCCGTCCACACCCTTATCCAACCAATACAAGGCGATATCGCGAAACTTCATCCAAGAATCGGGCAACGTCTTATTTTCCCAAAATTCCGAATGGGCCTTGGGGCCTTTTTCGGCATAGCTATCGGGAAGGCTATCGAAATCGATCGTACCATCGGGCCTGACTCCATAATTCACCTTAACGGTCTCATACCAATCGTTGAAGTTGGGTTTTGCCAATCGCGATCCGTTGCCTGTCCATTTTGCCGGTACTTCGACGAACTTGCCATCCGCCAAGGTGTTTTCATCACCTCCAAGGGGGCGGTACCCCTCTTGCCAGTCGGGCAATTCAAACGGCGTATCGGGCACGTAGTAAAAGTTATTGTCCTTATGGTACTCCAAACCGATATCATCCCTTGATCCAAAATCGGAAACCCCTTCCGGATTGGTTATCCCTTCATAATTCCTGGCGACATGGTTCGGTACGATATCGATGATCACTTTCAGCCCGATGCTGTGGGTTCGGCCGATCAAGGCTTCGAATTCCTCCAATCGCTTTGCGGGATCCACTGCCAAATCCGGATTGACATTGTAATAGTCTTTAACGGCATAGGGGGATCCTGCCCTTCCTTTCACCACATCGGGATCGTCATTTGAAATGCCATAGGCGGTATAATCATTGATTACCGCATGATGCGGCACCCCGGTATACCAGATATGGGTTACCCCAAGCTTCTTGATCTCTTCCAATGCCGTTTCATCAAAATCGGCAAACTTACCTACTCCATTCTCCTCTAGGGTACCCCAAGGCTTATTGGTGGTATTGGTATTGCCGAACAATCGGGTAAATACCTGGTATACCACTGCCTTATTTTCCATTCGTTGCATAGTTTCAACCGTGGTTTTGGTGGAAGATTCTTTTTTATCCGTACATGATGTCAACAAAAGCAACACCGCTATCGCTACACATGCCCCAATTTCAAATCGACCTACCATAGTGTTTCAGTATTCGTTCCGATCAGGCGGAGACGGTCTCATTCGGTCGCAAGACCACTTTTTTACCGTTCACCCGTATCGACATTTCCTCTTTGCCCATCAATTCATAATTCGACCCCTTGGCATCGATACTGATTTTAATGATGCGATCACGGAAATTGACCTTGAAACTGTACGCCTTCCATTGTTGTGGTATCTGCGGACTAAATGAAAGTTTGTCTTCGATAACCCTCATTCCACCGAATCCTTCCACGATACTCATCCATGTGCCGGCCATTGAAGTGATGTGCAAGCCTTCTTCGACCTCCTTGTTGTAGTCGTCCAAATCAAGCCGCGAGGTACGAAGGTAAAACGTGTACGCTTGGTCCATCCTCCCTAATTTTGCGGCTTGGATGCTATGTACACAGGGCGAAAGCGATGATTCGTGCACGGTAAAGGGCTCATAAAAATCGAAGTGCCGCTCCAGTTCTTCCGTCGAAAAATGATCTTCGAAGAAATAAAAACATTGCAGCACATCGGCCTGTTTGATGTAGGGTGATCTCAAGATGCGGTCCCAACTCCACTTTTGGTTCAATGGCCGTTCCGATTTGTTCAGATCGGCGACCTTGACCAGGTCTTTGTCCAAGAACCCATCTTGCTGTAGATAGAGCCCCAATTTTTTGGAATATGGGAAAAACATGTTTTCGGCTACCTCGGCCCATTGCTCGGTTTCGGCATCGGTCAACTTCGTTATGCCGATGATGCGCTGATAATCTTCAGGGTAACCGTCCTTAACTTTTTGTAGCTGCTCCAGTGCATAGGTGATACACCACTTGGCCGAATAATTCGTATACCAGTTGTTGTTCACATTGTTTTCGTATTCATTCGGACCGGTAACCCCTAAGATGACATACTTTTTCTTTTTGCTCGAATAGTTCGCCCGTTGATGCCAGAAACGCGCTATTCCGATCAACACTTCCAAACCCATTTCAGGAATGTAGGTGTAATCGCCTGTAAATCGATAGTAGTTGAAAATGGCGAAGGCAATGGCACTGTTCCGGTGGATTTCCTCAAAGGTGATTTCCCATTCGTTGTGGCATTCCTCACCATTCATGGTCACCATGGGGTACAAAGCCGCCCCGTTCGAAAACCCAAGTTTCTTTGCATTCTCGATCGCTTTCTCAAGATGGTCATAACGGTATTTCAACAAATTCCTGGCTACCGTTTGGTTTTTGGTGGTCATATAGAACGGCAAGCAGTAGGCCTCGGTATCCCAGTAAGTGCTCCCTCCGTATTTTTCTCCGGTAAAGCCTTTAGGACCGATATTGAGTCTGGAGTCTTTTCCCAAATAGGTTTGGTTCAACTGAAAAATATTGAATCGGATCCCCTGTTGTGCCTTTACATCCCCCGAAATGGTGATATCACTCATGTTCCAAATCGCGGCCCACGAATCGCGCTGTCTATCGAGTAAGGCCTCGAAGCCCAATCCGATGGCGTTATCAAGGGCTTGATTCGCGGCCTTGACCAAAGTATTCGGGGCGTGGTTTCTAGAAACGGTATACCCCGCATATTTGTACAAGGTCATCGTTTCACCGGCTTGGAGTTGCTGGCCAAACGCAAAAGAAACCTTGGTTTCGGTCGATGACTCATCGGCCTTGGCGATCGCTGCACTGCCATGGAACGCCTGGGCGTCCATAAAGGTACAGGTCGCGAAATTCGTTTTCATGGTGTGGGCCTCGATAAAGGCCCGGTTACCCGCCATACTGACCTCGGTGGTATTCCAGAATTTATCGTCCCAATTGCTGTCTTCATTGGTGATGCCACTATCCAAATAGGGCATCATGCGCACCTCGGCATCCCCTTCGAGCAATTGAAGTTTATATTCAATAGCACCCACCTCGTCGAAATCCAAGCTAAGAAAGCGCAGCACCTCTACCCTTACTTTGCAGCCATTCTGAAGTTGCGCCTCGAAACTCCGGGCATACCAACCTTCTTTCATATTGAGTTCCCTTCTGAAACCGGTCACGGACTCGCATTGGTTCAAATCCAAGGTTTCACCATCGACCGAAATCGAGATCCCGATCCAGTTCGGTGCATTCAGTACTTTGGCGAAATATTCAGGATATCCGTTCTTCCACCATCCTACCCTGGTCTTATCCGGGTAATACACCCCTGCTATATAACTGCCTTGAAAGGTTTCGCCTGAATAATCCTCTTCAAAATTCGCACGCTGCCCCATGGCACCGTTTCCGATGCTGAAAAGGCTTTCTGAAGATTTTACGAGTTCGGCATCGAATCCTTCTTCGATGATCGACCATTCGTTTGGTTTGATATAATCCTGGTTCATTGAAATTCGGTTGTAGGTTATAAGAAAGTTGCTTTCGGTTGTCGTACGTTCCGTACTACACAAACTTAATTAAATGTAGAGTCCCGTTCAATCAAAGTAGGCTCTAAAATTTTTGTGACGAAACTCGGGTCGTCATCTTCGTTTTCGACTTTGTCAATCAACATTTCGGCGGCGATTTGACCCATCTTCTCGCCATGCTGGGCAATGGCCGTCAAACTAGGGATGGCATATTTCGAGAGAAGGCCATCGGTGAATCCGATAAAAGAGACATCTTCGGGAATCTTTAACCCTCTTTCGGTCGCAACGCGCATGGCACATATCGCGAATATCTCATTGACCGAGAGCACGGCATCGGGACGGGCTTTTTCCAAAAACTCTTGGATGATCGATTCATCCACATCCATGGAATCCATTTTCAAGATCAAGTCTTCCTTCACTTCCATGCCATTTTCCATCAAAGCCTTACAATAGCCATCGGTTCGCGACTTGCTTACACTGAGGTAATCTTTGGTAGTGATCAAGGCGATCTTCTTTCGACCGCCATCAATCAATTTTTTGGTAGCCAAAAAGGCCCCTAGTAAATCATCGATAACCACTTTGTCACACGATATCTCACTGGTCACCCTATCGAACAAAACAAGGGGGATACCTTGCTCGGTCACTTCCTTAAGGTGGTTGTAATCGTTTTGCTCTTGGGTGCCTGACGATAACGACATGATAAACCCATCAATGCTACCATTGGCGAGCATCTCCATATTGATGACCTCTTTATCGAATGACTCATCGGATAGGCAAACGATCACATTATAGCCCTTGGAATTCGCCAATTTCTCGATACCTCGCACCACCGTGGTGAAGAAATGATGCACGATGTTCGGAATGATGACCCCGATGTTCTTCGTACGCTTGTTCTTCAAACTAATAGCGATGTTGTTCGGCTTGTAGTTGTATAACTTTGCGAAAGCCTGGATTTTTTCCTTGGTATCACGGCTTATTTCCTCACTGTTCTTGAGGGCTTTGGATACGGTTGAAATGGAAACTTCAAGTTCTTTCGCAATGTGTTTTAGAGTGATTTTTTGCCTAAGCATGGTCTGTGGTCGTCAAGTCGATAATTGAATGAAGGTAACCAATAATGTCAAATGCGAAAATACGGCTCCTTTTTTTAACAGTTTGTGGGCTATGGATCGTGAATTTTATGCTAAAATCCCATCAAAATAAAAAAGGGTAAATTTGTCCCGATTTTGTTAAATTTCATATATTTCGCTGCATTTCTTTGCGAAATGTATAATTTGAGATGTGTTGAATTACGTTAGCCGCATAAATTCAAAGTTATTAACACGAAACCGTTTTCGTGGTTTTGAAGGCCAGTGCTATCGGGCATTTAACACATTTTTTACATATGTTTAACGCTTGAATTTAAATTAACTAAACTTAAAATTAATTATCTATGAAGATTACGCTACTTAAAGGCTTGTTGCTTCTTGGGGCATTTGTATGTTTCAATACGGTTCAAGCCCAGACGGTATCAGGTACGGTTTCTGATGCCACAGGCCCTTTGCCAGGAGCTAGTGTTCTTGTCAAGGGTACCACCAATGGTACCCAGACGGATTTCGATGGTAACTACACCTTGAACAACGTTACCGATGGCTCCGTTTTGGTATTCAGCTACATTGGGTTTGCGACTCAAGAGGTTGCCTACACAGGGCAATCAACCGTCAATGTCGTCTTGCAAGAAGATGCCCAAGCGCTTGATGAGGTGGTAATCATCGGTTATGGTACAACGACCGTTAAGGATGCTACAGGTGCCGTTGCGGCGGTTACCTCGGAGGATTTCAACGGTGGTGTCATTGCCTCACCCGAGCAGTTGATCCAAGGTAAAACCGCGGGTGTACAGATTACACAGACCAGTGGTGAACCTGGTGCGGGTATCGAATTGAGGATTAGGGGTACGAACTCCGTCCGTTCGAACAACAACCCGTTGTTCGTTGTCGATGGGGTGCCATTGGCCGGAGACGATACTTCAGCGAACGGTCAGAACCTAGGTCTTGGATCTGCCGCTTCCAGAAACCCATTGAATTTCTTGAACCCAGCCGATATCGAAAGCATCAGTGTCTTGAAAGATGCCTCTGCTACGGCCATCTATGGTTCTAGGGGTGCGAATGGTGTTGTGATTATTACTACTAAAAGTGGTAAAGCCGGTTCAGCAGGAGTTTTTGAATTCTCTTCTTCATTGAGTATTTCTACTCCAGGCAACAGCTACGATTTGTTGGATAGGGACGAGTATTTGGCCGCTATCGATCAATTCGGTGGAAACGTATCGGAACGTGATGCAGGTTCGAACACGAACTGGCAAGACGTCGTTACTCGTACGGTAGCCTCTCAAAACCAAAACTTGTCTTGGTCTAAGAACTACGGAAAAGGGAACATCCGGGCCACCTTCGGATACGGAAAGCAATTCGGTGTCATCGAAAATTCTTCTTTGGAAAGGATTACTGGCCGTACAAACTGGTCACATCGCTTTTTGGATGACAAATTGACGTTGAGCTTGCAAGGAACCGTTTCCCGTGTAAACGATGAATCAGCTCCTTTAAGTGGTAGTGCCGGTTTCCAAGGGGATTTATTAGGTGCCGCCTATTCAGCCAACCCGACTTGGCCGAACAGGGCGAATTTCGACACGGGAGGCTTGTTGAACCCTGCAAACCTTCTTGAAACTACACAAAGTACGGCATTCACCAACCGTTTCTTAGGAAACTTCTCTGCTGAGTATGCCTTTACTCCAGAGTTGAAAGGTAAAGTAACCGTAGGTTATGACGTTTCTGAATCTACACGTAAATCGGCCATTAATAGGGATGTAATCGGTTTCTCTAACGGTACTGCCGGTAACGGACGTGGTGCGGTAAACGATATCAACGTTGAAAACCGTCTTTTGGAAGCCACTTTGAACTACAACAAAGAATTTGAAAATTCTTCATTGGATGTTTTGGTCGGTTACTCTTTCCAAGATTTCTCAAGAGATGGGCGTAATGTTCAAGGTTGGGGCTTTAGCACCAACAACCTGACGCAAATGGGTGATGATCTTGAAAGATCGGCCAACACTATCGAAGCAACTATCGATGGTAGCTACCAACAATATGGTCTTGGTACGAATGCCCCACAGGTCTTTGTGAACCGTTTGTTCCCAGAAGCAGCTACCGATAATATCGCCCCATCGATTATCGATGTTCGTGCGATTTTCACCGACACTTTTGATTTCACTGATGAATTGCAATCGTTCTTCGGACGTGTAAACTATAGCATTGCCGGAAAGTACTTGTTTACAGGTACGATCAGGGCGGATGGTTCTTCTCGTTTCGGTCCTGACAACCAATACGGTTACTTCCCATCCGGTGCCTTCGCATGGCAGATCGGGGAAGAGGATTTCATCGGCGATGCGATCTCTACCTTGAAACTTAGAGTTGGTGGTGGTATCACCGGTAACCAAGAAGGTCTAGGATTCGGTAACTTCGTGCGTCGTGAGCGTTTCGGTGGAACCGGAATCGGTAACGACGGTACTATCAACCCTCCTGGAACCCAAGTGGTCTCTTTCGTAAACAACGAATTGAAATGGGAAGAAACGCTTTCTTATGGTGTAGGTATTGATTTCGGATTCAACAACGACAGGTTGTCCGGTTCGATCGATGTTTACCGTAAGGAAACTTCCGACCTTCTTTTGAGTATTCCAGCAGCACAGCCTTCTCCACAGCCTTTCTTCTTCCAGAATTTGGACGCTACAGTGGTAAACCAAGGTATTGAATTCGCTTTGGCGTATGACTTGGTACAATCAGAAGAGTTGAACTGGAGTGCTTCCTTCAACATTGCATACAACGACAACATCCTTGAGGATTTCGGTGGTCAGATTCCAGCCGGTACGATCCGCGGTCAAGGGCTTTCATTGGCCTTCGCCCAGATTTTGGCAGGTGATCAACCACTATTCTCATATTTCCTTAGGGATTTCCAAGGATTCGATGCTAACGGTCAGCCAATTGGTGACGTTCAGCAATTTGTAGGCGAAGATGCCCTTCCAGATGTGAACGCCGGTTTCTCAACCAACGTTTCATACAAGAACTGGGACTTCTCTGCTTATTTGGCCGGTCAATTCGGGTTCTCTGTGTACAACAACACTCGTAATGCATTCTTCACCGCAGGTTCCATTGCCAACGGTCGAAACGTTACTCCTGATGTATTGACTAGTGGTGAAGCTGGTAACGCTGCTGCTGAAGTTTCAACAAGATTTTTGGAAGACGGTGACTTTATTCGTCTACAAAACGCAACCATTGGGTACAATGTGCCTCTAAATGGAGAAGGTTTGTTCAAGAGCTTGAGATTATCCCTTACAGGACAGAACTTGTTCTTGATCACCGACTACAGCGGTCTTGATCCTGAAGTTAGTGTACAACCTAGTGGTTTCGACCTTTTGAACGGTCTTCCAACTGCTGGTATCGACTACACGGCTTTCCCAAGACCTACCACGGTTACCTTTGGTTTAAACGCCACTTTCTAATTAAAAAAATTGTATAAAATGAAAAGAAATCAATTCAAATTAATTTTGCTTTCCGCTGTATGTGCGGGCTTTGCGATCTCTTGTACTGATTTGGAGATTGAAGAATCCGATTCGATCATCGATGAGGATACCGCATCAGGTGGTATTTTTAACGGTGTAGAAAACGTATCGGCTTCCATCGACAACGTGTACAACGGGTTCAATAGATTAGGAGATCAAGCGAACTACCACGCACTTCAAGAAGTTGCGTCTGATGAACTTCTTGTGCCTACAAGGGGTACTGACTGGGGTGATAACGGAATTTGGAGAACACTCCATAGTCATACGTGGTCACCATCACACCAGTACATTTTGAATGTATGGAACAACTGGAACCAATCGATTTTCTTGGCCTCTGAGATTATTGACCCAAGAAGTAACGCTTCTGCTGCTGAAGTAGCCGATGCAAGCTTCCTAAGGGCTTGGGCCACTTGGATTATCATGGATATGTACGGTCAGGTTCCTTTCCGTGCTCCGGACGAAGGTCCTGAAATCGACCCGGTTATTCGCACACGTTCTGAAGCTTTGGCCGATGTATTGGCCGATTTGGATGTTGCAATTGCTGGTTTGCCAACGGTCGCCGCCGGTGATGTTGACAATCAGAGCAGGGCTAGTAAAGCAGCTGCACGTCACTTGAAGGCACGTGTGTTGTTGAATGCCCATATCTACAATGGATCTGGTACTGCCGATTCAGGGGATATGGCCGAAGTTATTTCTTTGGTCGATGCTATTGCTGCTGACGGATACGCGCTTCAGTCAGGTTTCTTCGACATCTTTACCCAAGATGCCGATTCTGAAACCATCTGGTGGTTGCCAACTGGTGTCGGAAACCGTATCTGGAACGGTATGCACTACAACATCGTTGCTCCTGATAACGGAGGTGGTGGATGGAATGGTTTCTCTACCCTTTCTGAATTCTACGATTTGTTCGAAGGAGATCCCAACTCTAACCGAGCAGGTTCTGGTCAGGAAGAAAGAAGAGGTTTCGTTCCAAACCCTGCTGATGGAAATATCGACGGCACCCTAGGTATCGGTTACGGTTTCTTGGTAGGTCAGATGTACAGCGCTGACGGTACGGCCTTGAATGACAGACCTGGTAACCCATTGGTTTTCACTCGTGAATTCCCTGGCTTGGTCGGTAACAATGAAAGAACGGGTATCCGTACGATCAAGTACCACCCTGTTAACGGTTCCTTTACCGCTCACGAAATCATCTTGCGTTATGCCGATGCCCACTTGATGAAGGCTGAGGCCATGATGCGAAGTGGAATGGACGCTACCGCAATGGTCAATGAACTACGTGTGATTCGTGGTGCTACCCCACTTGGTAGTGTGACTGAGGCCGATATCCTTGCTGAAAGAGGCCGTGAGTTGTACAAAGAGCAGATTCGTAGAACCGATATGGTTCGTTTCGGACAATTCACCAGAGATTGGGAATTTAAAGATGCTGGATCTGTTGGTGACGAGACTAAAAACTTGTTCCCGATTCCAACGAATGCATTGCTTTCTAACCCTAACTTGGTACAGAATCCTGGTTACTAATCCAGAAAGCAACTACACATAAAAAAAGCCCGCTCAATGAGCGGGTTTTTTATTTTCATCAAGCCGGCAAAATCCTGTTTTTCAACGCAACGCATTTTCCTTACTACCATCTAGTAAACACCAATTTTACCATAAGGTATCTTTATTGTTCTATTAAGTTTAATTATCTTGCCGCTCTTGTTTTAGGAGACATATGAAAAGGTTTTTTGGGGTTTTGTTTTCTGTCTTTCTTTTAGGGATATCATGTAAAAAAGAGCCGACGCTTTTTACCGAAGTTTCGTCTGGGCATTCGGGCATTACCTTCACCAATCAACTCAACGATTCTCCCGAACTCAATATTCTGAACTACCTCTATTATTACAACGGTGCGGGAGTAGCAGCAGTGGATTTCAACAATGACGGTTTGACCGATCTCTATTTTACCGGCAACCAGGTAGCCGATGCACTATACCTTAACAAAGGAGGGTTCCAATTTGAGAACATAACCAATGCCGCGGGCATTTCAAATGCCGAGGGATGGACCACCGGCGTCACCCATGTGGATATCAATGGGGATGGATGGAAAGACATCTACGTCTGCAAAGCATCCGGATATCGCACCTTGCAAGGCAAAAACCTACTTTACCTGAACCAAGGTCCGAACGACCAGGGCATACCCCAATTTAAGGAGGTAGCCGCCGACTTCGGACTTGATTTTTCCGGATTAAGTACGCAAGCGGCCTTCTTTGACTACGATTTGGATGGCGACCTCGACATGTTCCTTTTGAACCATTCGGTTCATCCCAACAGCAACTATGGCAAAGGGGTCAAACGAAAAAGATACGATCCCCTTTCTGGTGATGTCCTCTTTGAAAACCAAAACGGCCAATATATCGATATCAGCGAAAAAGCTGGGATTTTTCAAGGTAAAATCGGTTATGGCCTTGGTGTATCCGTTGGGGATGTCAATAACGATGGCTACCCCGACCTATACGTTGGCAACGATTTTTTTGAAAATGACTACCTCTATATCAACCAGCAAGATGGCACCTTCATTGATATCATATCGACACGGCCGGAAAGTCTCGGGCATACAACCCACTATTCTATGGGCAATGGCATGGCAGATATCAACAACGACGGCGCACTCGACATGGTCTCACTCGACATGCTTCCTGAAGAGTTGGCCTCTTTCAAAACTTCCGGTGTTGAATTCGCTTATCCGATTTATCAAAACTACCTGAAGAACGGCTATGCCCCGCAATACATGCAGAACACCCTACACCTTAATTTGGGTAATACTCAATTCGCTGAAGTTTCGAATTTGTCGGGTATTTCAGCAACCGAATGGTCATGGGGGGTTTTGAGCGCCGATTTTGATAACGACGGATACAAAGACCTTTTTATCAGCAATGGGATCAAAGGCGCCACCAACGATATGGATTTTGTCAATTTTATCGCCAATGACAACATCCAGCAACGTATTGATGCAGGAATGTCTACCGAAGACATGCCCCTGATCGAAGAACTCCCGCAAAAGAAAACGACCAACTACATCTTCAAGAATAATGGCGATTTGACGTTTGCCGATATGACTGCCCCATGGATCGGGAAGCGCCCAAGTTTCAGCAATGGCTGTGTGTATGCCGACCTCGATAACGATGGCGATCTCGATCTGGTCGTTAACAATGTAGACCAAGTGGCGACCGTATTACAAAACAACACGACCGGAGGGCACTACCTTAAGCTTCGATTAAAGGGTTCCAGTGACAACCCTGTTACTTTGGGCACCAAGATTTATGCTTATGCCGGTGATGAGGTTCTTTTCGAACAAGTATCGCATACCACGGGCTACCTGTCGGCCGTATCCGATGAAGTCCATTTCGGAATTGGAGATAAGGCTATCGATTCACTCGCGATTATTTGGCCGAATGGCCACAGGAAAAGCATCAAGGATCCTAAAATCGACCAAGTGCTCGAACTAACGAAAAACGATGCCATGGCCACCCCTTTTCAAGGGCGAATGGCCGCAGAGGTGCCAAATGATAGCCTATACTCCTTTGTGCATCGTGACGCGAGTTCGTTGGATTTCGATAGAGAACCCTTGGTCCCCTTTGCCTATTCCAATGAAGGGCCGAATATTTCAGTGGCCGATATCAATCAAGATGGTCTTGACGATTTCTTTATAGGAGGGGCGAAAACCCAAGCTTCCGGCCTTTTTGTGCAACAGACGGACGGCACCTTCAAAAGCGTCCAAGACGAACTCTTCAATCGGGATGCCATCAATGAAGATACCGGGCATACCTTTTTCGATGCCGACAATGATGGTGACCTCGATCTTTTGGTCACCAGCGGCGGTAATGAGTTTAAAAAGGGAAAGGCCCTGAAGCCTAGGCTTTATATCAACAATGGAGGCCGACTTGAACGCGATTCCGTACAATTCGAGGGTGTGGCCCTCAATGCCTCTAAGGTTCTTGCTTTGGATTTTGACCAAGATGGTGATGAAGATCTTATTATGACGGCCGACGCCGTACCCCATGAGTTCGGGGTTAGTGCCAGACAGTACGTTTTTGATAATAATGGTTCGGGATCGTTCATTGATACCACGCATAGTATCGCCCCCGAATTCGAATATTTGGGCAATGTCAAAGATGTTGTTTCCGTGGATTTGGACGGAAACGGATTCGACGATTTGATCGTTGTGGGGCACTGGATGCCCATTTCGATATTCCTCTACAATGGCCAAGGTTTTGAATTGCAAACCACTAACGGCTTGGAAAAAAGCAACGGATGGTGGAACTGCGTTCGCGCTGATGATTTCGATGGGGATGGCGACTTGGACTTCGTAGTCGGTAATTGGGGTTTGAACACCAAATTTAAAGCCTCTGAAACGGAACCCATAACCCTCTACAGGAACGATTTTGACAACAACGGTTCCATAGAACCCTTGGTTACCTATTTTTACCAAGGCGAGGAGACCTCTTTCGCATCAAAAGACGAGCTCAGCAAGCAAATGCCGTATCTAAACAAAAAATTCCTTTCCTATGCCTCCTTTTCAAAGGCCGGCCTAACGGAACTATTCGACCCGGAAGACCTCAAAAGCGCCGACAGGAAAATGGTTTTCGAACTGAACAGTAGTCGCATAATGAACAACGGCGACGGCACGTTTACGACCATTCCATTACCCAAAATATGTCAATCGTCGTCCGTTAGGGCCGTGATGCCCCATGATTTTAATAAAGACGGCTACAATGATTTGTTAATTATGGGGAATGACTATGAAATAAGTACACAACTAGGTAGATTAGACGCCTTGCACGGTATTGTGCTATTGAACGATGGCGATGGCAATATGGTTTGGGCCGAAAACTATGGCCCATTGGTTTCCGGGGCGGTTCGCGATATTGAAAAAATCAAGCTTAACGGAACCGACCAATTCCTAGTTGCGCGAAACAATGAAACACCGATTATTCTAGCAAATCCAATCCCAAAACAATGAGGGTATATCACAAAATATTGATAGGGGCACTACTCGTATTCAGTGCCTGTACCGACAACGAAAAAACCGAAGGGCAAGAGCAGGAAGATACCTTGTTCACCTTATTATCTCCCGAAGAATCGGGTATCGACTTCGTCAATGCCGTTGAAAACCAAAAGAATTTCAACATTTTCAAATACCGTAATTTTTATAACGGCGGTGGTGTAGCCATTGGGGATATTAACAATGACGGCCTGCCTGACATCTACCTTACCGGTAACATGCAGCCGAATAAATTGTATTTGAACAAGGGCAACCTCCAATTCGAAGACATCTCGAAAAGTGCCGGTATCGAGGGCAACAAACCTTGGTCGACAGGAGTGACCATGGCCGATATCAACGCAGATGGCCTTTTGGATATCTATGTGAGTAACGCCGGTAATTTGGAAGGCAACAATCACGATAACGATCTCTACATCAATAACGGCGACCTCACCTTTACCGAAAGGGCACATGAATTCAATTTGGCCAAGACCGGTTTTTCAACCCACGCTTCGTTCTTTGACTATGATAAAGACGGTGATCTCGACGCCTATATCCTGAACAATAGCAATATTCCGGTGAGTAGCCTGGGCTATGCCGAACAACGGGAGGTCCGTGCCCAGGATTGGGAAGGGGTTCCGGATATCTTCAAAGGAGTGGGCGACATGTTATTGCGAAACGACAATGGCACTTTCACCGATGTCAGTGAAGAAGCGGGCATCTATGGCAGTCTCATAGGGTTCGGCCTTGGTGTTTTGGTCACTGACATCAACAAAGACCAATATCCTGACATCTATGTTTCCAATGATTTTTACGAGCGTGATTACCTCTATATCAACCAAAAAGACGGTACGTTTACCGAAGAGATCAAAGATTACACCTCGCACCTTAGCCTTTCGGCCATGGGTATCGACATTGCCGATATCAACAACGACGGAAACAACGACATCTTCATCACCGACATGCTCCCTGAACCGGAACAGCGCGTGAAATCGGTCATGGAGTTCGAAGGGTACAATGTTTTTGAACTCAAACGAAGTAAGGACTTTTATCAGCAATACATCCAAAATACGCTGCAATTGAACAACGGTAACGGCACCTTTTCCGAAGTGGCCTATTACAGTGGTATCGACGCTACGGATTGGAGCTGGGCCGGGCTCATTTTCGACATGGACAATGACGGACTTAAAGATATTTTCGTCACCAATGGGATCAATCACGACCTGACCGATCTAGATTTCGTCGACTTCTTCGCGAATGAGATCATTCAAAAAATGGCATTGACCGGGCGCAAGGAATCCATTGATTCCATTATTGCCAAAATGCCCATCAAACCCCAACCCAACTACGCTTACAGGAATAACGGTGACATTACTTTTGACAAAGCGAACGAAGCCTGGGGCTTTGATTTACCTACCCGATCGAATGGGGCGGCATATGGTGACCTCGACAACGATGGTGACCTCGACCTAGTGATCAATAATGTGAACACCGAGACCTTTTTATATCGAAACAACACCGAATCGCAACGCGACCACAATTACCTGCAATTGAAATTCACGGGTGAGGGGCAAAATCGTTTTGCCGTTGGTGCCTCGGCG
Organism: Flavobacteriaceae bacterium; assembly: GCA_013214065.1. Classification (GTDB taxonomy): domain Bacteria; phylum Bacteroidota; class Bacteroidia; order Flavobacteriales; family Flavobacteriaceae; genus Flagellimonas_B; species Flagellimonas_B algarum. The sequence continues at coordinate 190,437 of JABSPK010000005.1, read as the reverse complement.
ACATTTTATTTCGATGGCAATATCGTACACCAAGAATTGGTTCCTTCAAGGGGGTTCCAATCTTCCATTGATTATACGATGACCCTCGGTCTGGGTGCCAGCACCAAGTTGGACTCCATCCGTGTGGTTTGGCCAAATGACAAGACGCAAATATTGGTTGATGTACAGGCAAACCAAGTGTTGACCGTTGATCAAGCCACAGCCCGCGAAACCTATGTGATATCGAATAATGAAATAAGCGAGACCTATCTAAGTGAACTAACCAGCCCAAACCTCTACGCCCATCAAGAAGACAATTACAATGATTTCGACTACGAGGGCCTTATCTACAAAAAATTGTCACAAGAAGGTCCTGCCCTGGCCATTGCCGATATCGATGGCGACGGGCATGAAGATGTGTTCATAGGTGGCGCCCATAACCAGTCGGCCATGGTCTATAAACATTCCGGCAATGGAAAACTGCGGCCAAAACCTGCACAGGTTTTTGAAGACGACGCCCCTTTTGAAGACGTTTCAGCAGCTTTTTTCGATGCTGACGGCGATGGTGATCAAGACCTCATGGTCGGTTCAGGGGGTAATAACGTCAACAAGCAAAAAGCATATGTGCCGCGATTGTATCTGAACGATGGCAAGGGCAACTTTTCGAAAGCAACGACCAAATTGCCGGCCACTTTTAAGAACATCGCTACAATTTCACCATCCGATTTCGATAAAGACGGGGATATCGATGTGTTTATCGGCTCACGAAGTGTCGTTGGGGTCTATGGTGTTTCGCCAGACCATCTCTTTTTGGAAAATAAAGGCAACGGCGAATTCGTCGATGCCACCGAACGATTGGCCTATGATTTGAAAAATGCCGGCATGGTGACCGGTTCGATATGGGTCGATATCGATGGTGACGATAAAGAAGACCTTTTGGTCACCTCAGAATGGGACAGCCCGAAAATTTACAAGAACACCGGTCGAAGACTGGCGAAAATCCCTTCATCGCTCGATAGCCTCACAGGATGGTGGAATACCGTCGAAACCGCCGATTTGGACAACGATGGTGATATGGACTTGATATTAGGGAATCAAGGGGAAAACCTACATTACCGCCCTACGGACGATCAAATCATGAAAATTTGGATCAATGACTTCGATAACAACGGTACCATCGAACAGATCGTGACCATTTCCGATCAAGGCAAAGACTATCCGATCCACCAGAAAAAAGAAGTCACCAATCAACTGGTTTCGTTGAAGAAGGAAAACCTCAAGGCTTCCGATTATGCCTCACGTACCATAGACGAACTATTCCCTAAGAACGTATTGGACAATTCCATAGTCAAAACGGCCATCACTTCGAAATCGGTCATCGCCATTAATAACGGAGGAGGAAATTTCAGTATCAAACCCTTACCCCCACGGGTTCAGTTTTCTTGTGTGTGCGATGTAAGCTGCAAGGATTTGAATGGGGATGGAAACCTGGATCTCATCCTGGCAGGAAACAATTTTGAATTCAAACCACAATTCTCGAGACTGGATGCAAGTTTCGGAAATGTGTTGCTAGGGGATGGTAAGATGGGTTTCACCTGGCAGGAATATGGCAAAAGTGGCTTTGCCATCAAGGAAGAAGTAAAATACCTTAAAACCTTCAAAGATCGATCAGGACGCCAGTTCCTTATCGCGGCCATAAACGATAAGACCCCACGCGTATACAGTTTCAATGAATAGATGCACCCTCATTCTGGCCCTTGGCATCCTCTTTTTGAATTGCAAAAAGGAAGGAACGTTGTTCAGCACCCCGGAATCCGATGAAACCGGAATCGCGTTTTCGAACGACCTAACGGAATCCGATGACTTGAACATTTTGGATTACTTATACTTCTATAATGGCGGGGGCATCGCCCTGGGTGATATCAATAATGATGGCCTCCCCGATGTCTTCTTCTCCGGCAATCAAGTCAAGAACAAACTCTATCTCAATAAAGGCGGGTTGCAATTTGAGGATATAACGGATTCGGCGGGAGTGGCCGGCAACGCCAGTTGGAATACCGGCAGCACCATGGCCGACGTCAACGGCGATGGATGGCTTGATATCTATGTCTGTGCCGTTGTGGGTATCAATGGCTTCAACGGTTTTAACGAATTGTATATCAACAATGGTGACGGCACCTTTACCGAGAGTGCCGCTACGTATGGGTTGGACTTCGATTCGTACAGTTCCAATGCCGCTTTCTTCGACTATGACCTCGATGGGGATCTCGACATGTACCTTTTGAACCACGCCGTACATACCCAGAACTCTTTTGGCCACGCCGACCTCCGTTTGGACCGGAATTATGAAACCGGCGATAAATTACTTCGCAACGATAACGGGAAATTCGTCGACGTCAGTGAGGCGGCCGGAATTTTCGGGGGTATCAACAGCTACGGACTTGGACTGGCTATTTCGGACTTCGATCAAGATGGCGATCCCGACATCTACGTCGGCAATGACTTCCACGAAGACGATTATTACTATGTCAACAATGGCGATGGCACGTTTACCGAGGGCCTTCGCGACCATTTCGGCCATACGAGCCGGTTTTCAATGGGTAACGACGTGGCCGACATCAACAATGATGGTTTGCCCGATCTTATTTCGTTGGACATGCTGCCCGAATCGGAAATCGCATTAAAGTCATCGGAAGGTGATGATAACATCCAAACCCAAAAATTGCGTATAGAGCGCTACGGATACCATTATCAATTCACCCGAAACATGTTGTTCGTCAACCAACCGGATGGCCGGTTTATGGAAACGGCGCTCATGAGCGGGGTAGCCGCGACAGACTGGAGCTGGAGTGCCCTTTTCGGCGATTATGATCAAGATGGCCAACAAGACCTTTTTGTTTCCAATGGCATTCCGAAACGCCCCAACGACCTCGATTTCATCAAATTCGTCTCAAGCGAGCAAATCAAGAATAAAATCAGCAATACGAAGTTGGTCGACCAACAAGCCCTTGAGCTAATGCCCGCGGGTAATGTACACAACTATGTGTTCAAGGGTGAAAAAGGATTCGCGTTCAGCGATATGAGCGATGCCTGGATCAAAAAAGACACCTTACTATCGGGGGCTACGGCCATGGGTGACCTTGATGGCGACGGTGATATCGATTTGATTGCGAACAATTTGAATCGGACACCAACCCTTTATGTCAACAAAACCAATGAAAAGGCCAATTACCTGAAGTTGCGGTTCAATTATAAGGCGCCGAACACTTTCGGGATCGGCACCAAGGTTTTCGCTTACGCTGACGATGGGGTACAGTTCAAGGAGTTGTTTCCAAGCCGCGGTTTTCAAGCTACTTCCGAACCCATGATCCATTTTGGGTTAGGTCGCACCGATCAAATCGACTCCCTCAAGATCATTTGGCCCGACAATACCTTCAAAGTCCTTCGAGAGCTTGAAACGAACCAGACCCTGACCCTTGATCCTCAAGGCAGTGCGCCGCTTGAGGCCAAAACAAATCCGAAATCGCCCATGTTCGAACTGGTGCAAAATGATCTTGGAATTGATTTTCGACACGAAGAAGACAACTATTCACACTTCAATCGCGAAAAACTGATTCCATATCAAGTCTCCGATAGGGGGCCTGCCGTGGCCTATGGCGATTTGAACGGTGATGGCAAAGAAGATCTCTTCTTCGGGGGATCTAAGTTCAAGCCCTCCCAGATCTATTTACAGGCCGATTCAAGCTACGTTCGTTCCAAAATAACGGCTATGGCCAACGATTCGATCAAGGAAGAAGTGGCGGCCCTGATCACCGATTTGAACGGTGATGGCCGTAATGACCTGTTCATCGGTACCGGCGGATCCGACTTTTTCGGAAAAGCCCGCGCACTGATCGATTCCTATTATCAAGGTCAAGACAGCTCCTTCACCAAACAGGAAATTCCCGAATATTTTGAAAACGTTTCCGTAGTGAAGGCCTTTGATTTTGATGGGGACGGCGATCAAGACCTTTTTATCGGTTGTCATTCAGCCACTGGTAAATTCGGACAAAAAACACCCTCATATCTGTTGCGAAACGACGAAGGTCGGTTCAGCATCCACCAAAAAATCGAATCGGAACGACTGGGCATGGTCACCGATGCGCTCTGGGACGATTTCGATAAGGACGGCACCACAGATCTGATTATCGTAGGGGAATGGATGTCACCGCTTTTCTTAAAAAACCTGCAAGGAACGTTCAAAGAAACTTCCGACTTGCGGTTAAACGGGCTATGGCAGGGTATCCATCCCTTTGACATCGATGGTGACGGTGATACCGATTACCTCTTGGGGAACTGGGGTACGAATAGTAAATTCAAAGCGTCAAAGCGTTATCCCCTTAAACTGTTATACGCTGATTTCGATGAAAACGGGCAGACCGAAACCGTGACGGTCTTTGAAAAAGAAGGGCAATATTATACCTTAGAGGGCTTAGACGGGCTAGCATCGCAACTGGTTTTCTTGAGAAAAAAATTCAACGCGTATCGCGAGTTTGCAGGAGAACCGGTCGAAAGGCTCTTTGAAAAGGATGCCCTTCAAAAAGCCACTACCCTTGAGGTTGACGAGCTGCGATCTGGATTCTTGAGAAACCAAAACGGGGTGTTCCGATTCGAGGCATTCCCCGAAACACTCCAAGTGGCCCCGTTGCTCGCATTCGTTACCGCTGATTTCGATGGTGACGGTGACGATGAGGTCTTGGTCGGGGGCAATTATTTCGGTGTAAAACCCTATCATGGGCGGTTCGACTCCTTTGCAGGGGCGCTGATCGAAAATGAAGGCTCCGTAATCAGCGGTAGTATCCTAGGGCTGGATTTTACCCAAAAATCCTTACGCCATCTGACCATGATCGGCAATAAGGAAAAACAATATCTTTTGGCCACGTTCAATGATGACAAGGCCCAAGTGTATCGATTAACCACAAAATAAAACGAATATGAAAATGAGATTGGGGTACGTAGTGATGGGGTTGATGGTTTTCGTTTCATGTAAGAAGAACGAACCGCTAGTGATTACTCCTCAAGATTACCATGAATCGGTCGACAAGGTCACCGAAGTCATGATACACGACATTTTTTCACCCCCGGTGGCCAGCCGGATTTATGCCTATCCGAATATCGCCGCATACGAGATATTGGCATTGAAAAACGAGGGGCATACGTCTTTGGCGGGGCAACTCCGCGATTTCAGTCCCATCCCAAATCCGGATTCCGAGTCGGTCAACCATGATGTTGCTGCCTTGGTCGCCCATATGGATTTGAGCAAGCGGCTTATTTTTTCGGAAGATCGTATCGAGACCTTTAGGGATAGTCTGTATACTATTTGGAGTGATCGCAATAACGAAGTATTCGAACAATCGAAAACGTATGGCTTGGCGGTTGCCGAACATGTGGCGGAATGGATGGACAAAGACAATTACAAGCAAACGCGTACCATGCCCAAATTCTCGGTCGACTCCGAAGATCCATCACGCTGGCAACCGACCCCTCCGGCATACATGAGCGGTATCGAACCCCATTGGAACAAGATACGTCCGTTCGTTATCGACTCATCCAATCAGTTCAGACCGACACCTCCCCCTTCGTTTTCCATGGAAGAAGGGTCGGACTTCTATAAGGAAGTCAAAGAAGTCTATGACATCAGCAACGAAATCACCGCCAAAGGGGATGCCTCGGAAGAGGTGGCCATAGCCCAATTCTGGGACTGTAACCCTTATGTTTCAGTCACCAGGGGGCATTTGATGTTCGCCACCAAAAAAATTACACCAGGGGCTCACTGGATCGGCATTGCAAAGATCGCCGCCAAAAAAACCGACTCCGATTTGATGGGTACGGTCTACACCTACACCAAAACGTCTATTGCCATCGCCGATGCCTTTATCAGCTGTTGGGATGAAAAATACCGAAGCAACCTGATACGACCTGAAACCTTAATCAACGAACACATTGACGACAGTTGGGAGCCCGTATTGCAAACCCCTCCGTTTCCGGAATATACCAGTGGTCATAGCGTGGTCTCCGGTGCTGCGGCTACGGCATTGACCAGTATCTATGGAGATGGGTTCGCCTTCGATGACGATACCGAAGTAGCCTATGGCCTTCCGGTCCGGTCGTTCACTTCCTTCAGGCAAGCAGCCGATGAAGCGGCCATCAGTCGTATGTATGGAGGGATCCATTACCGGGCAGCCGTCGAGGTCGGTGTGAAACAAGGCCGTGATTTAGGGCAATTCGTGGTCGATAACTTACAGATGACCTCCAATCAATAGAAGCAATTTTTAGCGACAAAGATTATGAAACGAAAATCGGTTTTTTTGCTCCTTCTCGTGCTCCTCGGTGGACTCATTTGGTATTTGTTCATCAAACCATCCGACTATACCGTTCGCTTTGAAGTGAAGACCTTTGCCGGGGCCATCAACCAAACCATCAAGACCTGGCACCGTTCATTGGAAAACAAGGGCGACCTTGAACAGGCCGCTGACCTGAATGAAATTTCCCAATTTTTGAAATTCGGGGATTCGATCAACCGCTACGATTGGAACATCGTGCCCTTGACCGACTCGACCTCGAAAATCATAGTCAACGTCAAAGACCTTGACCACAGTTTCACCAACAAATTGCAAGTTCCTTTTTCCGATACCGAATTCGAGAAGCGTACCCGCAAGACCTTGTTGGAATTCAATACCGTGTTGCAAGAACATATCAAGAATTTCAAAGTTTCCATCGTTGGCGAAGATGAATTGCCATCGACCTTTTGTGCCTACATCCCGGTCACGGGAACCCAAATGGAAAAAGCCTCGGGCATGATGCGCAACTATCCTTTTTTAAGCTCCGTACTGGTCGAAAACCAAGTTGAACTGAACGGCCTGCCTTTTGTTGAAGTCGTCGATTGGAACAGAAAAACGGATAGTTTGAAATATAATTTTTGCTACCCGATCATCCGTTCCGAAAAACTACCCGAGTACCCCGAAATCGAATACAAGCGGTTCTTCGGGAAAAAAGTGCTCAAAGCGGTCTACAACGGAAATTACATCACCTCGGATCGCGCCTGGTATGCCCTTTTGGACTATGCTAAAACCCATAACATTGCCGTCGAACCCAAACCCATCGAATTCTTCTTCAACAACCCCAATATGGGGGGTAATGAAATCGAATGGCGGGCCGAAATCTATCTTCCGATAAAAGAAGGCGATGAATAAATGGCTGCTGTTGTCGTTGGGGTTTGTCTTTATGCAGTCTTGTGCACAACAAGATTGGTATGGCAAACTCGAATTCCAAGGCCGTTTTCCGAATAAGCTCAGCGAGGTTTCAGGAATAGCCGTTTACGAAGACCACAAAGCTTGGGTCATTGAGGACAATGGCAACAAAGACCATATTTACGAAGTCGGACTCGATGGGATGTTGATCCGCGATCTAGAAGTTAAAAACGCGAAAAACACCGATTGGGAAGATTTGACCAGAGATGCCTCAGGACACCTATATATCGGTGATTTCGGCAACAATGCGAACCAACGGACCGATCTCGTTATCTACAAATTACCGGACCCGACAACGGAAAAAGGAAAGAAGATCAAGGCTCAGAAAATCGCATTCTCATATCCGGAGCAGCAAAAATTCCCCCCAAAAAAGAGCGATATGCTTTATGATACGGAAGGCTTTTTCCATCATGGCGACTTCCTCTATATCTTCACGAAGAACAGGACCCGCCCCTATAATGGGAAAACACTGGTATATCGGGTACCGGATAGCCCCGGAACCTACGAGGCGGAACTCTTGGACACCTTGGTCCTGTGCACTGAAAAAGACCATTGCTCGGTCACTGCGGCCGCTATTTCCCCTTCGGGATCGACCATAGCCTTGTTGGGATATGGCTACGTTTACCTCATCCGTGACTTTTCGTTCGATACCATTGCAAAAGGAACGATTGATACCGTGTATTTCAAATACGAAACGCAAATCGAATCGGTCTGCTTTCTCGATGAGCAAACCCTATTGCTAGCAGACGAACAATCGAAAACCAAAGGCAGGAACCTCTATACCTACCGCTTGGATTGATCAGAACCCGAACCCAAGTCCGAAGGCGAACCGAATGCCATCAGAACTATTGAAAACACCCACATTCGCAGAGAGCACATTGGCCCCGTTCACGAAGAAACCACCTCCGTACGAATTGTGCCACTTATTGGAGTCATCGCCCGGAAACCAGACCCTACCATAATCGAACCCACCGAAAATACCTGGGGTAACCGGCAGCAAACCGGTCTTTTGTTGTCGAAAACTCAACCGTAGATCCGTATTCTGGAAAAAGGCCGAACGGCCCGTAAATCGTTGAAAACGGAAACCCCTTAGTCCATTGTTGGCCCCGATACTGGCGGCTTGGTAGAATTCATAGTTGTTGCCGATGTTAAAATGGCCCTTGACCTTAGTAGCCAACACCAAGCTTCCGTCGGCTACCAATTTATGGTCGATGGCCAAACTCGGAATGATATACCCGAACTCACGACCCGATTCACCCAAATTGGTCTTGAACCCACCTTGCAATGAAAAGGCCATCCCCAAGGTCGGAAACGCATCGTAATCGCTATTTGAATAACTGTATCCGGCCTCCATTCCGAAAAAGTCCTGTTCGGTATCCCTACCTTGATCCGTAAAAAAGCCTTCGATAAACCGGCCTTCGGTCTCTTCGACATCATAGTTCTCGTAGGAAGCCCCAAGACTGAATTTCGATCCCAATTCACCCCGCCAAACCAAGGCCGGTCCAAAGGTGATGGTCTGGATCTTGACCCGGTTAAAATCCAACTCCAACGGTTCATCGTCGTCATTGTTCACGGTTTCATTTCCGAATCCGAAGAAGTTGATGGCAAAATTCGGACTGGTAAAGCGGGCATTCAACTCAAGGTTCACATTCTCGAAAATATTAGCGAACTCCCCATTATAGCTCAAATCGACACCACTGGTCGCGAAATAAAAGAGGGCATTGACCGTGTGCTGTTGCGTAAAGGGGTTTTGCCTGAACCCATTGAAGGTGTACGTATTGGTCAACCCCAATCGCACCCCATCATCCGGATTGAACCCGATCGCCGGCAGCAGTTGGTTGTTGCTTGCCTTGATCTTCAAAAACTGATAGGTATTCGTATCGTAATCATCGATTTTATGAAGGTGGCCTCCAAAAGCCTCGTCATAGGTATTCTCTTTTGACTTGAAGTCATAGGTATGTACGGCCCGAGCCTTTTGGGCTATTTTATAGACATCGTTGTTCTGACCACCGATCAACCTGACCTTGATCGCCCCTGAATTGCTATTGACCTCAAAGACGTCGTCATCATCGAGACCATAAATCCACAATTCTTTGGTAATCGACGGATCGTACCGCTTATCGAAGAACAAATCGGCCTTCTCCCCTTTCTTGATGCGGTAGGCCTTGACATCGACCATACCATCGTTCAAGGAGTTGATCACGAAATAATCGTCTTTGTCCGTGCCGGTAATGACACTGTATTTATTCAAAATGCCATAGTACGCTTTGGCGGTCTCCACCAAATCAGCTTTTCGGGCCAACAAGACGTTCTTAATGCGCTCCGTGGTGGCCCCCCGCACTTCATTCGGAAAGGACTCGAAAGCCCCATCGATTACGGCGGCATCGATATGGTCTTGGATATACTTCGCTTCACGCACCCAATCTTCCAAGGTAGTTTGGGGAAACAAGGCCAAATCGAGCGCGTAGGTCATCGGAGACGAATTGAACCCCCTAACGCTACGGATCTCTTCATTAAACCCTTCGAAAAGGCGAAGGGTGGGTACGGTTCTGGTCGCAAAGCCCATTAATGCCCCATCTCCCATAATCGAGAACGCCTGATCGCGGTCACGGGGTATGGGTTTGAACACTTTATTGCCGTTCCCATCTTTCTCCTGTACCCATCGCCACTGATCAACGTGCCGATCCCAATCACCGATCATCATATCGAACAAACGGGCCTTGACATAAGCACTTGCATCGACAAAATAGTCTTCGTCCTTGCGTAACTTCTTGATCATGTCATCGGTACTCTCGATCTTCTTGGCATATCCGAAACTGGCGATATCGTGCCCTTCAGACACATGTTCTTCGATCATATATAGCTCATCGCCAAAAGTTTCATTGTACTCTTCAAGCGCTGCTTGCTTTGGGATATAATACAATTTGGGATTGGTATGGTAGATCCCAACCGCATCGGAAAGAGGGCCAATGGTAAACGGGGCATAGGGATGGGATCCGGTATAGAAATCCTGTAAAATGGCCTCGGTAAAGGTTTCCTCGAAATCCCCAATGATATATTCTTCCTGAAAAGCCAAGGCCTGCAGGTACAGTTCCGCGCTTTTACGTAAGGCCCGCATCACGAACTGCCTACCATCTTCGTGCTGTAAACGTAGTGATTTCGATTGGTGACCACCCCCTTTTCGAACGGGTGTCAATCCACCGAATAGCGTGTCGAGACGCACCGTTGGTGCCTTGACCTTGGTCGCATAGAACTCACGATAGCGATCGCCCCAAACCGTCTTGTAAAAACCAGTTTTATCGATCTCGGCATCGGAATATACCGAAGCTTCGACCTGGGCCGGAACATCGTTCGATCCTGAAAAGGTGAAGGCCTTGCGCTTGGCCGGGAGTACCTCGGTCGTATAAAGCGATGTGGCGTTTTCATCTTCGACCCCAAAATATTCGACATGCGATGCCCCATCTTCATAGACTTTCAATACGGCGTACCCCATGTGCCCTGTAGAAAACTTGCTGCCGTTCAAAAGTCGGGTCGCACCCTTCTTGGCCCCCGAACCGCTTACGATCTGCGGGGTATTATCTTCCACGATGTATTGCAAGGTGTGTTCATGGCCCGAGACGAAAATGACCTTCTCGGAGTATTGGGCCAGGGTGACCATGCGTTTTTTCATGGTATTGTAGCGTTGGTTCTGAATATCGGCAGGCGAGGCCCCTGTCGTCTTTCGCAATAGGTTGATCAAAGACCCCAATACCGGTAAAGGAAAGTTGCCATGCGTCGGAAACAAATGTTGTTTAAAGGAATGATAACCCCCATGCGACCCATAAGTGAACATCGGGTGGTGCAAGGCCAAAATGGTAGTTTTATCCCTATTCTTCTTGACCAGGCCTTCGATTTCCTCAAAGAACTTGTTGCGGTCCTTGATTTCACATTCATCGTTGATGGTCGGGTGTTTGTCCCAATCGGTAACATACCATTCGGTGTCGATGGCAATGACCACGATATCATCACTGATTTCGATTTTTTCGATCGGACAACCGTTTTGCGGGGCGAAAGTGCCCTTGCCCAAGGCATCTTCGATATACTTTTCTTGACGTTTCAAACCCTTCAACCCATCGCTGTACCAGTCGTGGTTGCCTGGGATGAAAATGGTCTGGCCCTTGAAATCACTAACGGCATCGATTTGGGCATCGAGTTGGTTTATTGCCGCTGCATAGCCCTCGGCGCCTTTCTTCGGCAAACCGGCGGGGTAGATATTATCACCGAGAAATATGATCGAGCTCTCACCGGTTTCTTCCGACAATTTGGTCTTGACATTCCGTAAGACCGCGTTCATTCCACCATTGGGTGAAAGGCCTGCGTCACCTACCAAATAGAAGGTATGGGCCACCTCCGCATCAGGAGTCGGGTTGCCCAGGGTTGTGGCCTCGGCATATTTCGTTTTGTAGGTCGCACATCCGACGACCAGAAAACAAAGGAAAAGGGGGAGGTGGAAATTCTTCATGTCAGTGTTCTTAACTCCAAAATTTCGTATTTTGGATTATTCAATATACAACTATGTCGGAAATCGTTCAAAAAGCTGAGCATTTTGTTACCGAACTTTTGGAAAGCGAATTGAAGCCCGAGTTTCTCTACCATAATCTAAGGCATACCCAACGGGTAGTCGAAAGTACCAAGGAGCTGCTCGACAACCATCAGCTATCTGAAACCGAGAACGAACAGTTATTGCTCGCTGCATGGTTCCATGACACAGGGTATACCCGTGGTACGGCCGAGCACGAGGCCGCCAGCTGTGACATCGCCTCCGCTTTTCTTGAAAAAGAGCAATACCCGCCCGCGAACACCGCCAACATTGGCAAGATCATCATGGCCACCAAGCGTTACCATGAACCCCTAAATCTGGACGAACAGATCATCAGGGATGCCGATGCCTCGCATTTTGCCCAAAGAAGTTATTGGGAGACCACTGATTTCCTAAAAGAAGAACTCGAACTATTGGGAATCGCCACCTACACCCAAAAGGAATGGCGTGACGCGAATATCAAGATGTTTCGCAACGAGCATCGCTACTATACCGATTACGCCCTCGAAAACTGGGAAGAAGCGAAGGACAAAAACCTGAAACAGCTGGTCAAGGAAAAGAAGACCGAAAAAGAAATCGCCAAAAAAGAAGCACTTAAAGCGAAATACAAGAGCGAGAGCCCTGATCGTGGCATACAGACCTTGTTCAGGGTCACCCTAAAAAACCATTTGACTTTAAGTGATATTGCCGATACCAAGGCGAATATCCTGCTTTCGGTCAATGCCATCATCATTTCGGTGGCCCTGTCGAACCTGATCCCGAAGTTGGACAATCCTTCAAACGCTTATTTGATCTATCCGACCTTGATCTTCATCGTGTTCAGTGTCGTTTCCATGGTTTTGGCGGTATTGGCGACCCGACCCAATGTCACCACGGGCAAATTCACCAAACAGGATGTGGAACAGAAAAAGGTCAATTTGCTCTTTTTTGGCAATTTCCATCAAATGAAACTGGACGAGTATGAGTGGGCCATTCAAGAGTTGGTCAAAGACAAGGAATACATCTACTCCTCCTTGACCAAAGACCTTTACTTTTTGGGCTTGGTTTTGAATCGGAAATATAAAATCCTAAGGATTACCTATACCATCTTCATTACGGGAATCGTGATTTCGGTCCTGGCCTTCGGAATCGCCTTCCGCTTTTTCGGACCCGATCGATTGACTTTTTGATCAGGATTTCAATTCCTCCATCAAATCATCATAGGTATACGTCTGTTCGGAGGTTTCATCCGTTTTGTACAGGATTTCGGCCCGAATGGCCTTGAGCCCGGTCACCCCTTGCAAACCTTCCAGTTCGACAATTTCGATATTGTTGGTAAAATACCCCTTTGATTTCAAGAAAGTGACATAGCGTAAGTATTCGCGTTCGTCTTTCTTTTGGGAGTATACGATGGCCAATTTCCCTTTTTGGGTCAAGCGCTCATTGGTGCCCTTGATATACGATTTGTCGATGCGCTTTTTAATGATCTCATAACGCGCGTTGTAGGTGCCGTCGACATCGAAACGCTTTTCATCCATCCTGAATCGGATGGCCAAAGGCGTGCTATAGACCAAGAGGAGTGAAGCCACATCCAATTGTACCGGTAACTTCGGCTTTAAGGAATAATGTTTGTTCTCCATCTCGACCATCACCTGCAACTGCCACAGCCGAAGGTTGTTCAAAAAGAGCTCATCGAATTTCCGATCGTTCGCGATCGTCGATCCGATATACATGTTGTGCTCTACCCCATCGGTCTTGTAGCGTTCGAAATAATGGGGAAACATCTCCTGGGCCTCATATTGTTTTTTGTCCAATAAAGCGGCCAATTGCATATTGATTTCCATGACGCTTTCGTCATAGTTCCTTCGGTGGTCGTAATAAGATTCCGTGCTTTCATCGATTTGCCCTTCGTAGTTCTCGACTAGGGCTTTCAAGGTCTCATCTTCCCTTTTCAAATGATGGAAAACAGGTTTGATCTCTTCTTGGACGAAATCGAAAATCGCCTGCTCGCTATTCGTTAACAAAGTGTCTTTGATCTCCTCCAAATTGTTGTTCACCCTGAACATCAATTCTTCATAGATGGGCAATTTGAATTTTTGATGCGCCGCCGTCAATACCTGGTTGATTTCCGACAATTGGATCATCAGGTCGCGCTGAATGGCGTTATTGCGCTCTTTCGAGGAATCTTTGATATCGATTTGACCGTATAGCGGATAAACATCCTTGAAGACCATTTCCTTAAAGACCGGGTGTCTGCCTTCCAATTCATCGGTCATGAACTTTTTAGCCTCTTCTTGGAACTTCCAATAGACCGATGAGTGGACCGTGGTACACTCGTGTTGGATTATGGCATCGATCAGGTTTTGCTCTTCCTCAATGGAACGCAACACGGCTGAAACGATAAAGGGCATCACGTCGATAAGCTTATTGGCGTTGATGCTGTTCAACTCGTTCACTTTGGTCGACACCAGTTCGAGCACGCCCAACAAATTACCGTCGTCGGCGATCGGAGCGAGTATGGCGCTCTTTACCCCTTGTTCATGTAAGTTCTTGTAGGGCTGGCCCCCTCCTGATTTTTCAACATATTTTTCGACGTTCGAAATGGCGAAATAGGTGCTTTCATCGAACAGTTTGCCGTATGAATAATCACAGAGCATGACATCACAGGATTCCATTTCCTTGCCTTTCAGGATGTAACTCTCGATTCCCTTTCCATGGATTTTCAAAAAACGATTGGTATTCGGGTCATAACCCGCGAACCCCACCGTGATGTTCTTTAGATTGAACAGCGAACGGAAGGTATCCTGAAAATCGTCCATAAAGTTGTCGCTACCGCGTTTGTTGCTGCCGATCAAGGTCGATTTGATCTCACTGATCGAATGCTCTGCGGTAACGTCGAACATGTTCGAAATCACGAAACCTTTGGAAACAAAACTGTTGGGCGGGATTTTTTCCTTCCACAACTCCAGATTATCGAAATTCTCCAAGAGTTCCTCCAAATCGCTTTGGTTCAAGTCCTTGGCTTGATCCGTTGGCTCCAACTCCATGAAATCGGCATTGTATAGGATGCGGTAGTGCCGCATGACCCCATTGGCATCCGGAATGTCATAGAACAAGGGACGTTTGAAGTCAAGCTGGAACCCGTAATGGAATCCTAAGATGACCGTACACTGCATGATGTAATGCAGGTTCTCGGGCATGTTCCTGATTTCCAATTCGAAATCATCGCCGGCGGCCTGAAGGATATTTCGAAAACGTTCCGAAGAATTGAAGACCAAATTCGCGTAGGGTATGGAGGCTGCTTTGATCTCGTTCTTGGTCAAAACACCCGAAAAGGTATCCGCTAGAATGATCTGGATCACGTCTTTGCGGTCCTCAAGCACCTTGAGGTCGGTAAAGCCATCACGAAGTTCCGGATAAGGTGCTGCGGCTTCGAGCACGTATTTTGCCCGGGCAGCAAGAAATTCATCCTTGCCCTTCGCTTGCTCGTCATAATGTTCCAACAATTTGTTAAAACTAACGAGCTGTACCAGTGGTGCTTCGCCTTCGTAATACTTTTCCATACCAGTATTGGTCTTGGTTAAGGAGATAAAATTACAAAAAGAAGCGATACCCCTATGTTAAGGGAATCTTTACATAATTCAGCCGAATTTTGGATATTTTAGCAAAAATCGACCATGTCATCGCACTCCAGATTGAATCGGGCCTATGAAAACGCGAAGATCGTGCCCTTCGACGATGCTTCGAAATTCATCTTTTTCAGTGATTGCCACCGCGGTGACAACAGCTTCGCCGACGATTTCGCGAACAACCGAAACATCTATTTTCACGCACTGAACCACTATTTCAGGGAAGGGTACCATTATTGCGAACTGGGGGATGGCGATGAACTTTGGGAAAACCTCCATTTCGCTTCGATATTCGAGGCCCACAAAAACGTTTTTCAACTGTTGCGGAAATTCCACCTCGAAAACCGCCTGCACATGGTCTGGGGCAACCACGACATGGTATACCGCAAACCAGAATATGTGACCAAACACCTATCCCATTATTTTGAACCCATAGATGGTGAAGACCATGAACTCTTTGAAGGTATTGCCTATCACGAAGCCCTGGTCTTAAAACACGGGCAGACCGGTCAAGAGATTTTTTGTACCCATGGCCATCAAGCCGATTGGTGGAATTACAACTTCTGGCAGGTAGGGCGTTTTCTGGTACGGGTGCTATGGAAGCCTTTGCAAGTCTGGGGGATTGCCGACCCCACAAGCCCGGCCAAAAATTACAAGGAACTCATTCGAATCGAAAAGCGGGTCAAACGCTGGATCCTGAAGAACAAGTTGCGCATGACCATAGCCGGTCACACCCATCGCCCCAGGTTTCCCGAACCAGGTCAAATCCCATTTTTCAATGACGGTAGCTGTGTACATCCAAGAAGCATCACGGGTATCGAAATCGTCAATGGTGAGATATCATTGATAAAATGGCAGATCGCCACCAAACCCGACGGTACCTTACAAATCGTCAAAGTACTGCTCGAAGGGCCAGAACGACTTTCCGATTACATCGAGACCAACTGATCACACTTTGGCGGCCATGGTCGTAACCGCCGAAACGAAACGGTCGAGTTCATCCGTGGTCGTATAGACATTGGGAGTAATGCGGCATCCTTTCACATTGGCATAATCGATGGCCACCGTCCAAACACCGAAGGATTCGAGTAGCGTTTTGGCCATTTCAGAAGGTTTCAGGCCTTTGATGCCGACATTGGCGATGCCACAGCTTCGCTGCGGGTCGACCGGCGTATTGATGACCACGTTCGGCACCTCACGTAGTTTATCACTCCAATAGCGCTGAATAAATCGAAGCCGCCGCTCCTTTCGTTCCAAACCGATCAATTCAAGGTAATCGATAGCATCATGTATCGTTAAATCGGTATGCACCGGATGGGTGCCCGTATGGTTCAATCGTTTGATGTTATCGGCTTCCGTTACATGATCGGCCAAGAGTGGCCAGATCTTCCCGATATGTTTCTTATCGACATACAACAAGCCTGAACCCAGAGGAACGCTCAACCATTTATGTAAACTGGAACCAAAGTAATCACATCCAAGCGCCGCGATATCGACCGGGATGTGCCCCACGCAATGCGCCCCATCGACAAGTACTTCGACCCCATATGAATGGGCCATATCACAGATCTTCCTGACCGGTAGGATCTGACCGGTAATGTTGACCATATGGCAATTCATCAATAATTTGGTCTTCTTACTGATCTGCGATTCATAGAGTGCCACCAAAGCCTCATCACTTTCAGGATGGTTGGGTACCGAAACCTCTTTGCACACCACGCCATACCGATCCTTGATTTGACGGAAATGATCTCGCATGGCCCCATAATCCTGCAGGGCATAAATCGCCTCATCGCCCTTCTGCCAGGGATAACCCCCGATGACCATATCCAAGGATTCGGTGGTGTTCCGGGTAATGATCAGGGAATCGGCAGGGCAACCGATCAACGATGCCAATCGCGAGGCAGCGGTATCCTTGTTTTGCCATTGCACGGTACGCATGTAGTACGACGCTTCATAATTCACCATGCGCACGTTTTCGATGAATTTGTTCAGGATCGGGGTGGGTACGAAATTGTAGTAGCCGTTTTCTAGATTGATATAATCGGGTTTCAGGGCATAATCCATCCGGATTCGTTTCCAAAAGGCCTCATCGTCGCCTTCAGGATAGGGTTCCGAGCAGGGTGTAGCTGCTTGTCCTTCCCAAGGCATACCTAATACCGAAGCCGCCAAGGCCGATTGCCCCGCCCGTTTCAAAAAAGTACGTTTGTCCATAAGGATAAGGTTTGTTGGTAGTGTCATCACAGTGCACGGAAAAGAATGCTATCTTGCTCTTGACAACCAACAATTTACAATTTAATCACCACTTGGATCCGCTGCAACAGCTCATCGATCAAATTCCGGTCCGGTACAATTTGGTATCCCACATTATGTTCTTGGGCGTTGCCCAGGCCTATTTTATGGCATTCATCATCTTGCTACGGGCGAATTTGAATACGACCATTCGCATTTTCGGTTGGTCGTTGTTGTTTCAAGCCATCGTATGCACCGATACCTACATGTGCTACACTGGTTTGATGAAGTACGCCCTCCATCTCAATGATTCCACCGAATTCATCGTATTGTTGATCGCCCCGAGCATCTATTTGTTCACCTATTCGTTGCTCACGCGCAAACCGATCCGGATGAAGAAGCACGGCATCCATCTTCTGGTTCCCCTGCTCTATTTGCTTAGTCAAATCGTTTATTTCGCCAACCCCTTGGTCGTCAAACTGAACGCCTATCTCGATGCGTATCACGATACGATACCCATGGCTTCGGTGCCTGAGGACGTCAGTTTTGGTTACCACTGGATCAAAGGGGAATTTCGTTGGTTGGTCCTTTTCAGTTTTGCGATCTACCTATCTCTATCCATAGGCTTGGTCATCAAAAACAGAAAGGCGAAAAAACAAGCGACCCGATTTATACGCTTGGATAAATATGCCTTTACCAGGAATACCCTGGTTTTTTTGGTCGTGTTGTTGGCCTTGATCTTAACGGTCTTTTTACGCTATGAAGACGATTCGGGCGATCATTTCATTGTCATTGCCATGACCTGTATCACTTATGCGAGTAGTTTTTTCATCCTTTCCGAGTCCCGTTTTTTCGAAAAATCATGGATTGCCGATAAGTATGAAACACTTGCAACGTCGACGGCCGATTTCGCGACCATTGATGCTTTTATTGAAGAACAGCGGTATTTTTTAGGGAAGAACGCCTCCTTGGGGGATTTGGCCGCCGAATTACAGACCAGTTCGAACCAGCTTTCGAAGACCATCAATCTTGAAACCGGGTTCAACTTCAACGACTACCTCAACCAAAAAAGGATCGCCGAATCGAAAAAGCGGCTGGTCGACCCTGCTTATGGGCATTTGACCATCGAAGCTATTGGCAATTCGGTCGGATTCAAATCAAAATCAGCCTTTTACAACGCTTTCAAACGGCATGTGGGTGAGTCACCCTCGGTATTCGCTAAGACCCAAAAATAGACCGGTTTTCTCCAGAATTGTAATTCAGGACTTCTTCAAGGGGAGAATATTTTCATCCCTCCACCCCATGATCGAATTTTGGGCAAAATCAATTCATCATGGAAAAACGAATCAGACGTTACGATCTTGACTGGCTACGGGTCATTGTATTTGCATTATTGACCTTCTATCATGTGGGCATGTTTTTCGTGCCCTGGGGGTGGCATATCAAAAACGAAAGGATTTACAATGACCTCATCTGGCCGATGTTGTTCTTGAACCAGTGGCGACTTCCGATCTTGTTCACTATTTCAGGGATGGGCACCTACTATGCCCTTTCCAAACGGAACTTGAGACAATTCTCCTGGGAAAGGGTATGGCGATTGGGCGTTCCGTTACTCTTTGGGATGTTGCTCATCGTGCCGCCACAGATCTATATCGAACGTCTCGTGGACGGGGATTTTACAGGCACCTATTTGGAATACTATCGGACCATGGCCTTCCGAAACGGCACCTACCCCGAAGGCGATATCAGTTGGCACCACTTATGGTTCCTTCCATACCTGCTCCTTTTCTCTTTACTCTTAGGGCCATTGTTTCTGCGATTGAAAAGGCGCCCGTCGAAACTCGTCGGTTGGACCCAACGTCAATTGGACAAAACCTTCGGGTTTTACTGGTTCATCATACCGCTCTTCTTTGTCGAAGCCTTTGTAGAACCCTTTTTCCCGACCACACATGCACTCATCGGCGATTGGTTTACACTCGTATTTTACGGGCTGTTGTTCTTCTACGGATTTCTCTTGTTGTGCACTGGGCCCACCTTCTGGACCGCTCTGGACAAGGTAAAGTCCAAAGCCCTTTGGGTAGGTATCCTTGCGTTTACCCTTTTGATCTGTCGCTGGCTTTTTGTCGAAAAAGACGAATTACCACAGCATTTGGGCGAAGCCTTTTTAAAGGTCACCAACCTTTGGTCTTGGATCCTGGTCATTTTCGCCTATGGTGCCCAATACCTCAACAAGCCGAGTAAGAAGTTGGCCTATGCGAACCGGGCCGTATACCCCTTCTATATTTTGCATCAGACCGTGACGGTCGTTCTCGCCTATTTCATCTATGATAACGATTGGGGGTTGTTGGTAAAAGGGACTATTCTGGTCATCGGAACCTTCGGGATCAGTTGGCTGATCTACCATTTCATCATCTTGCGAATCCGCTTTTTACTCCCGTTTTTCGGACTAAAGGGCAAGAAGGCCTAATGCGCGTTTTATCGAAAGAAGCCAACTTTTAACAGCGTTTTAGGGCAAAGTGGCAGGGTAATTGTTAATTTTAAGTTGTTCCAACGACTGAAAGAACCATGCGATACCTGCTGATCATATCTTTTTTGCTGCTCGGAGCCCCAGCGGTCTTGGCCCAAGGGGATATTCCGACCACTAAACCCCTTGAAATCGGGCGTAAGAACAATTTGGATGCTTTACCGAGCAACCAAGGGTCTTTATTGCGGATGCCTTCGGTGATCGATGAGGATTTGATATCCAAAGAAAGAACCATCAAAATGCTTCCCGACCGCGAATTGGTGCAGGCAGGCTATGGACTGAAAATCGACCCCAAAGTCGGGGAACCGGAAAAAAACAATTCAAAAAAACATTTCGGCGACCAATACCTCGGTGATTTCAAGACCAATGCCAAATTCATCGGTATCGTGGCCCGAGATCATGAATATGTCGATGGCGACCGCGTTAAAATCTATGTCAACGGCCAAGTCGTTGAATACAACATGCTGTTATCAGGTTCTTTCAAAGGTATCAATATCGATTTGAGCGAAGGGTTCAACCGTCTCGATTTCGAAGCGTTGAACCAAGGTTCTTCAGGTCCGAACACGGCCCAGGTCGTCGTGACCGATGAGTCGGGCAAAGTATTGCACAACAACCGTTGGAACTTATCTACGGGCTCAAAAGCCAGCTTGATCGTCATTAAGGAACCCGGCGAATAATCATTCTCCTGGCCGGTAGGTCCGTTTAGCCCTTTTCAATACATCCTCTTTGTAATAAGCTGCCTCTTTCCATTGCATCTTGGCATAGCGTTCGCTTTGGTCGTCAAAGTGTGGAGACTCTGGATCCCCGCTTTGCCCACCGGCCAAAATGGTCTTGGCTTTAACACGATCTCCGAATTCGACCACCGCGGCAAAACTATTGCCTCGCGTACCATAAATCTTCGCGGTGCCATTATCATAGCGTGCCCCGTAGGCGGCCAAGGCACCCCAGCGGCCGCTGGCGAAACCGATCGGCATACTGGGCTTAGCGTCATCGAAAGCCTGGCGTAACGAACCGTCTAAACGCTGGTATCGATTGACGTCTCCCCAGGGGATGTTCCAACTACCGAACTTGGCCTCCAGTTCAGATAAGGTAGCTTCGAAAACGGCCAGTTTTTCGTTATCCGGTGTTTCACCACTACCCCAATATTGAATGAGTTCCATAAAACTTTTCCCTTGCGGTCGGCGGCCCATCTTCATAAAATTGCTGGCATAATAGTGCGCCAAGGTCATCGCGACCGAATTTTCGGAAGTAGTAAAATCCCATTCCTTCAAGACCGCAATGGCTTCTGCCATATCTTGATGGGTGCCACCCGAACCATAAGCGTCGACCAAAGAAGGAATCATTTCGGCAAAGGCCGGCAAATACGGGTCATGGGCCAATGCTATGAGGTCGTCTAAGGTATGTTCCTTACGATCGGTCAATAAGGCGATGGCATGTACCCCCCTGAAATTCTCTTGATCCCGAGACATGTAGCACGGATAATCACCCCGTTTCGGACTAAACTCCAAAGCGGCGGTATAAGGGGTCGAATTGCAGTTCTGGATCCAACCGTTACCTGGGTTCAATACCAAGATATTCTCATCGACCTCATGCAATCCCTGCCAATCGGTTTTGGGATCACTACCGTCTACGGCTTTGGTAAAATCGAAGCTGTCGTCCCGTTTCGGAATGAAATTGCCATGGAAATAAGCGATGTTCCCTTCGGCGTCGGCATAGACCGTATTGTTGGAGGAATTGGTTCGGATGTCCATCATTTGCCGAAACCCGTCATACCCCGACTGTTTGGTACGCACATAGGATTGTTCCAAGGCTTTTGAAGGTTCCCACATCATGGCTGTGGCCGTCCATTGCCCATCGGTGGCATGGGTGATCGGACCGTGATGGGTATGGTACATCGGGAAGCGTTTTTCGACCAAACTATCACCAGCCCGGTATTTCAAAACAACCTCACTTTCCTCCACGGCACGGAGTTCTTCCCCGTAACGGTAAAAGTGTTTTCCATCCTGCATTGTGATGTTCTCCTTATAGGCGTCCATCACATCGGTATAGGTGCTGGTATGCATCCAACCGGTTTTCCCATTGAATCCCTGATACACAAAAAATTGCCCCCAGGTAACCGCTCCATAAGCGTTAAGCCCTTCTTCACTGACTACATGCACCTCTCCCCTAAAATAAAATGAGGTATGCGGATTGATCAGTAATAGGGGGTTACCGTTATTGGTCAATTCGCCGGCAATGGCGATGCCATTCGACCCTTGGGGCTCGGCCATTTCAGCTTCTTTTTGAATCTCAAGTAATTCCATTTCTGGAAGGGCCAGACCATTTTCGTAAAACTGTTTGAGTTTGGCGATACTGACCCGTTCGATATCACCACCGATACTGCCCTCACTGAAATACATTGGCATCCAAGGTTCGAATCGTGTCAACAAGCGCGGTTGTACTTCGGGGTGGGTGTATAAATAGTAATTGATCCCATCCGCAAAAGCATCACATAATTCCTTTAACCAGGAAGGACTGTTCTCATAATTCGAGATGGCTTCTTCCTTGGTCATGAACAGACGAGCCCTTAGATCGCTATAGAGGGCATCTTCCCCTTCGACCTCGGCCAATCGCCCAATGGCCCAGATGTAGTTTTGCTCCACCCGTTTGAAGTCGTCTTCACATTGCGCATACAACAAGCCGAAGACCGCATCGGCATCGGTCTTGCCATAGATATGGGGTACTCCGAAATCATCGCGGATGATGGTAACCTCTGCCGCTCGGGCTTCCCACTCCAAGACCTCGGCATCTTTGTTTTGCTGGGTACACCCCAGTACGATCAAACCGAACAATAGTAATACGCCTCTCATAAGTTTTCGCTCATTTTAGTATGCTTAAAGGTAACCAATGGCGGTTCAGCATAAAAATCGACGTTCCAAAAATATTCTCGCAGAACAGCTGGTTTATTTGAACTACCTTGGCTGTAGATTCCAAAATCCATGGCAGATAAAAAAGTAAGCGTTTTAAAGGCCTTTCAAACCATTATTTGGCCGAAGCGAAATTTGGTGTTCATCGGGCTGTTATTGATCGTGATCAGTAAGGCGGCCAGTTTCGTAGCGCCGATGTCGTTGAAATACCTGATGGACGATATCATACCCAATAAAGACATCGCCTTTCTAAAAGTACTGGTAGGTGTTGTGATCAGTGCCATCTTGATCCAAGCGGTCACGTCCTTTTTATTGACGCGGATCCTCAGTGTCCAGGCCCAATTCTTGATCTCTGAGCTGCGCGCCAAAGTGCAGAAACAGGTGTTGTCCTTGCCGATCCGTTTTTTCGATAATACCAAGTCAGGCGAATTGGTATCGCGGATCATGACCGATGTCGAGGGGGTCCGGAATTTGATAGGCACCGGTTTGGTGCAATTGGTAGGGGGTACGGTTACGGCGATCGTGGCGCTGGTGTTGTTGTTACAGATCAGTGTTTCCATGACCTTGTTCACTTTAGTTCCGCTGGCGATATTCGCCATTATCGCCTTGAAAGCATTCAAGATCATTCGACCGATTTTCAGAAATCGGGGCAAGATCAATGCCGAGGTCACCGGTCGCCTCACAGAAACCTTGGGGGGTGTACGGGTCATTAAAGGGTTCAATGCCGAGGAACAGGAAGCCAAAGTATTCGAAAGCGGGGTCCATCGCCTTTTCGAGAACGTCAAAAAAAGTTTGACCGCCACCGCCTTTATGACCAGTAGCTCTACCTTCCTGTTAGGGGTAGCTACCACCGGAATCATGGGCATCGGTGGGTATAAGATCATGATCGATGAACTGACCGTTGGAGAGTTCTTGACCTTTACCTTTCTATTGGGGTTGATGATCGCCCCCATCGTTCAAATGAGCAATATCGGCAGTCAATTGACCGAAGCTTTGGCAGGTCTTGATCGTACCGAAGAATTAATGAACAAGACCATCGAAGCCGAAGAGAACGATCGTACCATCGAGCTAGAGGCCATACAGGGTGATATGGTATTCGACCAGGTATCGTTCGCCTATGAGGAAGAAAAAGAGGTGTTGCATGGTATTTCCTTCGAAGCGAAGGCCGGAGAAGTGATCGCCTTGGTGGGCAGCTCCGGTTCGGGCAAATCGACCATCGCAGGTTTGGCGGCGAGCTTTTTGACCCCCAATTTGGGCACCATTACCATAGACGGCAAAGACCTCTCGAAAATCGACCTGAATAGCTATCGGCAGTATTTGGGCGTGGTCTTGCAAGATGACTTTCTTTTCGAAGGGAGCATTCGGGAGAACATCCTCTTCCCGCGACCGAATGCCAGCGAAGAAGAACTGCAAAAGGCAGTGGTATCGGCTTATGTGGATGAATTTACCGATCGTTTCGACGACGGTTTGGATACGCTTATCGGTGAACGGGGCATCAAACTATCGGGAGGGCAACGCCAGCGCATCGCCATAGCCCGTGCTGTATTGGCCGATCCCAAAATCCTGATCCTTGATGAGGCCACCTCGAATTTGGATACCGAAAGCGAGGCCTTGATCCAAAAGAGTTTGGCCGAATTGACCAAAGGCAGGACCACCTTCGTCATCGCACACCGTTTGAGTACGATCCGCAAGGCCGATTTGATTCTGGTCATCGAAAAAGGGGAAATCGCCGAGCGGGGCACCCACGACCAACTCATTGCGAAAGAAGGTCGGTACTACAACCTATTTACCTACCAAGCGCGTATCTAAGCTTCTTCAGGGGCCAGTTCTACCTCGAGGCCGTCTAAAGCTTCGGTCATATGGATTTGGCATCCTAACCGGCTGTTGTCTTCAACAAAAAAAGCCTCGGCCAACATCGCTTCCTCATCATCGGTCTTTTCAGGCAGCTCATGCGTAGACTTGACATAGCACTGACACGAAGCACACATCGCCATGCCACCGCAGATCCCTATGGTACCTTCCGGTGCGAGTTCATAAGAACGTACGACTTCCATAAGGTTCATGTTCATATCGGTCGGGGCATCTACCTCATGGGAGACCCCTTCTCGGTCAATGATCGTAATACGGATATCGGACATATCAATCGATTGCTTTGATTACGGCCTTCGGAGCCTCTTTCTTACTACCATCAAAACCGGTCACACCACCTACGGTAGTATATTTCATGACGTATTTTTTATCGGGATGGATGCGTTGGTACGCACTTTGGCACATCAAGGTGGCTTCATGGAAACCACACAAGATCAGCTTTAACTTCCCCGGATAGGTATTGATATCACCGATGGCGTACACCCCGGGAATATTGGTTTGGTAATCGAGTGCGTTATCGACCTTGATGGCATTCTTTTCTATCTCGAGTCCCCAATCGGCCATTGGACCGAGTTTCGGTGAAAGTCCGAATAAGGGAATGAAATCATCAACTTCCAATTCAAAACGCTCTTTGGTACTGGTGCGCTCGACGACTACCGCGGTCAGGCGGTCTTCTCCTTTTAGTTCGCGGACTTCGGCCGGGGTAATGAGTTTGATCTTACCGGCGTTTTTCAGTTCCTGCACTTTTTCAACCGAGTCCAAGGCACCGCGGAATTCATTGCGCCGGTGTACCAAAGTGACCTCAGCGGCGACATCGGCCAAGAAAATCGCCCAGTCCAAAGCGGAATCGCCCCCACCGGCGATCAATACCCGTTTGTCGCGATAGATCTCAGGTTCGCGAATCATATAGGCCACCCCTTTGTCTTCATAAAAAGCGAGCTTGTCCAAGATAGGCTTGCGCGGCTCGAAACTCCCCAAACCACCCGCAATGGCAACGACCGGTGCATGATGTCGGGTTCCTTTGTTCGTCGTCACCACAAAGGTGCCGTCTTCCAATTTTTCAAGCTTATCGGCGCGTTCGCCCAAAGTAAAACCCGGTTGAAAGGGTTTGATCTGTTCCATGAGGTTATCGACCAAGGTGCCGGCCAATACTTCAGGAAAACCAGGAATATCGTAAATGGGTTTTTTCGGATAGATTTCGGCACATTGCCCCCCTGCCTGTGGTAGCGCATCGATGAGATGGCAACGCAGTTGTAGCAACCCGGCTTCGAATACCGCGAAAAGCCCTGTGGGGCCCGCGCCAATAATGAGGATATCGGTCTTGATCATAAGGAGTGGGGATTTCACACAAAACTACAGCGTGGTTTTGAGGGCATCCATGATTTTTGTCAGCTCAAATTGATGACTTCCTCGATTTGTGGTGCGTACTTCT
This sequence comes from Flavobacteriaceae bacterium, assembly GCA_013214065.1. Taxonomy (GTDB): domain Bacteria; phylum Bacteroidota; class Bacteroidia; order Flavobacteriales; family Flavobacteriaceae; genus Flagellimonas_B; species Flagellimonas_B algarum. The sequence goes on along the minus strand of JABSPK010000005.1, from coordinate 164,019 downwards.
TGATGGTCATTTCCACTCCGCTTTTCAAGGTCATTTGATTGACACTACAAGCGATACAATTGCCCTCGAGTTTGACCTTTACCGAGGTATCGTTGTCAATGGAGATCAAGGAAATATCACCTCCATCACTTTGCAAAAAAGGACGGATTTCGTCCAATGCTTTCTCAACGTTGCTTTTTATTTCTTCCGATGTCATACTCATTTCTTTTGGACCGCGGCACATCCGGCCATGGTCGTGATTTTGATCGCTTCCGTCGGCGGAAGGTCTTTGTTCCGTCGCACCATTTCCTGAACGACATTTTTGGTCAGCTCCTCGAAAGCCGATTCGATGGGGGTTGCGGTTTGTAAGGCAGCAGGTCTTCCGACATCCCCGGCCTCGCGGATGCTTTGTAGCAAAGGAACCTCTCCCAAGAAAGGCACTTTAAGGTCTTCGGCCAAATGTTTCGCCCCATCCTTACCAAAGATATGATATTTGTTATCAGGTAGTTCGGCCGGAGTAAAATAGGCCATATTCTCAACGATTCCCAATACGGGTACGTTGATCGCTTCTTGCTGGAACATGGCCACCCCTTTACGGGCATCGGCCAAGGCGATCTCTTGGGGGGTACTCACCACGACCGCACCGGTAACCGGCAACGACTGCATAATGCTCAGATGGATGTCTCCGGTACCCGGGGGCAAATCCAACAAGAGAAAATCAAGGGTCCCCCAATGGGCGTCGAAAATCATTTGGTTCAAGGCCTTACTGGCCATCGGACCCCGCCAGATCACCGCCTGATTGGGCTGGGTGAAAAAGCCGATGGATAACAATTTGACCCCATAATTCTCGACCGGCTTCATTTTATTCTTACCGTCGACATTGACCGATAAGGGCTTTTCCAACGCCACATCGAACATGATCGGCATCGAAGGCCCGTAGATATCCGTATCGAGCAAACCGACCTTAAAACCCATTTTGGCCAAGGTGACCGCCAAATTCGCGGTTACAGTAGACTTACCGACCCCACCTTTACCGGAAGCCACGGCAATGATATTCTGGATACCGGGAATGGGTTTGCCTTTGATCTCATTCACCTTGGGTTTAGCCGGGGCGTTGACCTTCATATTGACCTTGATCTTGGCTTTGGCATAGACCTTTTCATGAATGATCTTCAAAATCTCCACTTCGGTCTTCTTGCGGGCCTGAAGACTGGGGTTGGCTATGGTAATATCGACCTCGACCTCATCACCGAACACCTGTACATTGGTTACCGCTCCACTTTCGACCATATTTTGGCCCTCTCCGGGAACCGTGATTCCCTCAAGAGCGGCCAACACCTCTTTTTTCGTGAACTTCATATTTCGGTTTTGAGCTTTTTGACCCTGTTTTCATAGGGCAAAGTCGCTAATTTTCGTTCTAGATTACAAAGATAGGGCGCAGGACTAAGAGAATAAAGCGGAATAATTGAAAATCAAGATGGTGGCATCGTTAAAACCAATACACTAGAGGTCTCCTGAAAGTTCTTTTACGGGATCCCAAAAGTGTTTGGCGAAATCAACGATCTGATTGTCGACCACCTTAACCCCTTCGTTTTCGAGCAACTGTTGCATGAGATTGGTGCCATCGAAATGATGCTTGCCCGTCAATACCCCTACCCGGTTCACCACCCGATGTGCCGGCACGTCTTTGGTATGCGAATTGTTCATAGCCCAACCGACCATGCGCGCACTTCTGGCGGCCCCTAGATATTTCGCAATGGCACCATAAGAGGTTACCCTGCCATAGGGTATCAATTGGGCGACTTCGTAGACTTTGTCAAAAAAATTGGTGTTGTCCATTTCAGTTATAGAATATCCGGATCAAGGTAATCATCAATAAGACGAGCATCAAGGCACTCAAAATATAGTTTGAATTCTTCGAAAAGCGGTTGGTCTTCATTTCCAACTTGTTGAAATAGAAGGTATACAGATAGAGCACGGCGAAGGTGCCCAAACCGGCCGCCAAGATGAAGGTCACGATATCTCCGGGTTCGAATTTGATCCAGCCGGCCTCGTTCCACATCGCGTTCAAACTACTGTAGTACGGCACCGTCAACAGGTTCAAGGCTGCCAAGAGCATGCCTTTGAAAAAACTGTTCTTCTTGCTCAGGTTTACGGTTTTGATCTGTTTCTTTTTATTCCGTCGTGCCGACAAAAAGAAATACACCGTAAAAAAAGCGAAAACGCCAATGGCCAGTTTCAACAGCCAATCGATCACTTGCGGATTGTTGTACAGGAATTTGGAAATATACACCGCCAACAAGGCCTGCAATACGATCATGGTCGATACTCCCAAACTGAAAATGACACCGTTCAGCTTGCCTTTTTCAACACTGGTCTTCGCGGCATTCATATTGAGCAAGCCCGGAGGTACGGTCGCCATAAAGGCCGCCGAAAAGGTCGCGAAAAACAAAATTAGCAGATGGGTCATCGATCAGTGTATCCGAAAGCGGAGGTATGTTATTGGTTTAGCAACTTCAAGATACTGTTTTTCGTAAAAGGTTTGGATGTCCAGTACTTCTTTCGGGCTGCCTGCGTTGCGATACACATCGTGATTGGCATACAAGATCTCGTGGCCAAGACCGCTGAGCAACCCCAGGGTATAGCCGTGCATGAACTCACTGTCGGTCTTGAGATGGACGATTCCTTGTGGTACGAGGATCTTGCGATACAGTGCTAAAAAATCAGGGTTGGTCATGCGATGTTTGGTGCGCTTGTACTTGATTTGGGGATCAGGAAAAGTGATCCAGATCTCGGCGACCTCCCCAGGCGCGAACAACGCATCCAACAATTCGATCTGGGTCCGTAAAAAGGCGACATTCGAAAGCCCTTCTTCAAGGGCGGTCTTGGCTCCGCGCCAAATTCGGGCCCCTTTGATATCGATCCCGATATGGTTCCTATCCTGGTTTTGACGTGCCAGGCCCAAGGTATATTCGCCCTTACCACAACCCAGTTCCAAGACGATCGGGTGGTCGTTCTTGAAGTGTTCGCCCCATTTGCCCCTTAAGGGGAACCCCTGTGTCACCTCTTCACGAGTGGGTTGGATCACATTGGCGAAGGTGCTGTTTTCTTGAAATCTTTTGAGCTTGTTCTTGCTTCCCAAAACAATATCTTAATGATTTGGCAAAACTAAGGAAATCGAAATGCATACATCCATTGCTTTCTTTGTGTTTCATGCCCGAACGTAAAAAAATTTTGGTCGCCCCTTTGAACTGGGGGCTTGGACATGCGACCCGCTGCATCCCGATCATCAACGAACTTTTAAATCAGGGGCATCAGCCCCTACTCGCTTCCGATGGGGTCGCCCTGCGGTTACTTCGCAAAGAGTTTCCTGAATTACCCGCCTACGAGCTCCCATCTTACAAAATAACATACGCTGAAAAGGGCAAGCACTTCAAAATCAAGATGATTTGGGATTCCCCTAAGGTGCTCAAAGCGATCGCCAAGGAGAAAAAGACCGTAAAACGCTTGGTCAAGGAACTGGAACTTGATGGCATTATTTCAGACAACCGTTTGGGGGTATACTCGAAAAAAGTGCCTTGCGTATTCATCACCCATCAATTGAACGTACTTTCAGGAAACACCACTTGGTTCAGTTCTAAAATGCACCAAAGGATCATCAAAAAATTCACGGAATGCTGGGTGCCCGATGTGGAAAGCAAACCCAACCTGACCGGGAAATTGGGCCATTTGAAAAAACCAAAGGGTAACATCCGGTATCTTGGTCCATTGAGCCGGTTTTCGAAAAAAGACAGCGGCAAGAAATACGATCTCATGGTCTTACTCTCCGGTCCTGAACCCCAGCGGACCATTCTTGAAGAAAAGCTACTGTCAGAACTAGAAACTTTCGAGGGGCGGGTCCTATTCGTTAAAGGGAAAATCGAGGCCCAACAAAAAAAAGGGACTTTGAAAAGCGCGAGGGGCAGTGTCGACATCGCGAATTTCATGAAATCGAAAGCACTTGGGAAAGCCTTGAACAAAAGCGAATTGGTCCTTTCACGTTCAGGGTACACCACGGTGATGGACCTAGCCAAATTGGAAAAAAAGGCATTCTTCATTCCGACCCCAGGTCAATACGAACAAGAGTATTTGGCCGAAAGGCTGCAAAAACAAAACATGGTGCCTTATTGCACCCAAGAAGAATTTGATTTGACCCAGTTGGAACGGGTCGAAAAGTTCAAGGGTTTGACCCAAATGGAAACTGCGATCGATTATCGGGATTTGTTCACCGCTTTCTCCAAAGTAAACGAAAACTCCGAACCTACTTCGAGCTCACTTTCGACATAGATCTTTTCGTCATGCGCCTCGATGATGTGCTTAACGATGGCCAAACCGAGCCCAGAGCCCCCCTCACTACGACTACCACTCTGGTCGACCCGATAAAACCGTTCGAACAATCGGGAAATGTGTTGTTTCGGAATACCCTCACCATTGTCGGTGACCCGCACGATGACCTTATTCTTGATCAAATTCTCGACACTGACCTCTGTGGTTCCGTTGCTATGGCCATATTTGATGGAGTTCACCAGCAGATTGGTAATGACCTGTTGGATTTTTTCGGAATCCCCCATTACATAGATGGGTCGGGTGTACTCCATATCGAAAGTCAGGGCGATCTGCTTTTTGGCCGCACGCATTTCGAGCAATTCAAAAACGTTTTGGATCAACTCGATGATATCGAATTCCTTTTTTTCCAAATTGAGGTCCCCGGTCTCCAACTTGGTGATCATATCGAGATCGCGAACGATATAAATCAAACGTTCGACGCCCTTACTGGCGCGTTTCAAATACTTCTCGCTGACCTTTTTGTCTTTGATCGCCCCGTCGAGCAGGGTCAAAATATACCCCTGTACGGTAAACAGTGGGGTTTTCAGTTCATGGGATACGTTTCCTAAAAAGTCTTTTCGGTATTCTTCCCTGATTTTCAGGGTATCGATCTCGATTTTCTTGTCTTGGGCGAATTTTTCGATTTCTTCCGTCAAGGTTTTCATGTCGGTGGTGATGGGCTTTGAAGAAAAAGAAGAGGATTCCAAAAGCGACACATCGTCATAGATCTTCTTGACCCTTCGGTAAATGAAACGTTCGACCCTGGACTGGATGATCAAAAAAGCGATTCCAAAGGAAATCGGAAAAAAAATGGCCAGTACGACCCAATCCAGATTCCCGGTATAACAAAGGATAATCCCTAAAACGAGCCAGAGTAAAATGGATATGAACAAAGAAGATCGGAGGGCGAACCGATATGATTTTCGGAGCTTGATCGCCATTAGAGCACGAACTTATAGCCCACCCCTTTTACGGTCTTGAAATGATGGTCGCCGATTTTTTCGCGAAGTTTTCTAATGTGTACGTCGATGGTACGCCCGCCGACGACCACTTCGTTGCCCCACACCTTGTCCAAAATCACCTCCCGTTTGAACACCTTACTTGGCTTGGAGGTCAACAAGGACAGCAATTCGAATTCCTTCCGGGGTAAAACAATCTCTTTACCATCGTTCACGATCTTGTACTCTTCGCGATTGATAATGATGTTCCCGACTTGCACGATATCCTCAACTTCGGTCTTGTCTTCCTTCAACCGACGCAATAAGGCTTTGACCTTACTGACCAATACCTTGGGCTTGATCGGTTTGGTAATGTAGTCATCGGCCCCGGCATCAAAACCGGCTACTTGTGAGTAGTCTTCACCCCTGGCCGTTAAAAAGGTGATGATCGTATTTTCGAGACCTGGTGTCTTACGCAATATCTCACAGGCCTCAATACCGTCCATTTCAGGCATCATTACATCCAAAATAATCAGATGGGGATGCTTTTTCTTTGCCTTCGCAACAGCGTCTATACCATTGGTCGCGGTAAAAATCTCGTAACCCTCCGAAGAGAGGTTGTAGCTGACAATTTCGAGGATATCAGGTTCGTCATCTACCAAAAGGATCTTGATATCTTTTGTTTTCATGGTCGGCTTTTAAGCGTAATTCACCAAAAGTAAAGATAATACAAAAACCTGCTTGGTACTTAACATTGATTTAATGTCATAACCTTAAGGTAATGGTTATTAAATAAACTCTTAACGGACAACTAACGCGACTTTTACACCACCTCTTTTCCTTTGCGCCGAGAAAATCAATAGCATACCGGACAACGCATTCACAATGAAAAACCTTTTTGCTTTTATAGCATTCCTTTATACCGCCTGGTTAACCGCCCAAACGGGTGCCATTGTCGGAAAACTTACCGATAAAGAACTCAATGATGACCCTTTGGCTTTCGCCAATATTTTGATCAAGGGCACGACCACCGGTACGACCTCCGATTTTGATGGGCTTTATGAAATTCCAGGTTTGGAACCCGGAACATATGTTGTAGTCTATAGCTATTTGGGCTACGAAACCATTGAAATTCCGAATGTGGTGGTCGAAGCCGATAAGGTGACCACGATCAATGTGCCCATGAGTGCCTCCCAAGGGTTTGCCCTGGATGAAGTCGTTATCACCACCTCTGCCCGTAGAGATTCGGAAATCGCCCTTTTGCTCGAACAGAAAAACGCCTTGACCATTCAAGAAGCAGTGAGTGCCGAGGCCCTGACTTTAAAAGGGATCGGCGATGCTGCAGGGGCCGTTGCCCAGATATCGGGTATTTCAAAGCAACAGGGGTCGAGCAATGTCTACGTTCGCGGATTGGGTGATCGCTACCAAAACACTACCATGAACGGCTTGTCACTGCCTTCGAACGATGTCAACAAGAAAAACATCGATTTGGATCTTTTCGGTGCCGGTATCATCGAGAACGTTTCCGTACGCAAAGCCTATGGATCGACCTTCTACGGCGATTTCGCTGCAGGGAACGTGAATGTCGATTCAAAAGAATATACCGGTGACGGCTACATCGCCGTTAGCTTGGGTACGGGTTTCAACTCGAACGCAAGTGGAGAGGATTTCGTTCGCAGCGAAGGCCCTAGTTTCTTCGGTTTTTACAACCGCTATGACAACGATCCCTTCGCCGTGGTGCTTTCGCATGGCGTCGATCCGCAAGATGCTTCGAACCCGGTTAATTTTTCAGGGGATATCGAAGGGGGGTACTCTTGGAACCTCAACGACGAATCGCGTTTGAGCTTCTTCGGTGCCGCCAGCTTTAGTAACGGTTACCAACTGTGGGAAGGTCCTGCCCGGGATTTTACCAATGTACTGAAAGTCGATTTCCCGAACGTACAGGAGTTCGCCTACGGGACCACAACTACCGCCCTGGCGAACCTTACCTACCGAATCAATGACAACCACAAGGTGAAATACAGTTCCCTTTTCGTGAACAGCTCCACGGATGCCGTTGGGTTCTATGGCATTAATGGGGAAGGCACCAATAGGGATGCTATCATCGATACGGATCGCGGGTTCTATGTCATGAACGTGCAGTTCAACCAAGACATGATCTTCGTGAACCAATTGACCGGCGAACACAGCTTCGATGATAAATGGAGTCTTGATTGGGGAACAGGATACAACACCGTATACTCCGATGAACCGGATCGGAAGCGGATTACCTTAGAGAACTATCAGTTCGCTTTGGATAGTGATCCGAACACCAATCCCGTATTCTATACCAACATCCCTTTTGACAACCAGCGTTTTTTCCAAAGCATCGAAGACAATGAGTTGAACAGTTATGTGAATTTCGGGTATAAAGCTTCTGAAACACTAAAGTGGAATTTCGGGTACAACGGTCGTCGCAAAGAACGTCGTTTCAACAGTATACGTTACGGTTACGAGATCCAAGATCGTGATGCCACCCCAGTGACCGATGTTACCGATTTCAATTCGATATTCGATGTGTCGAACATCAATATTCCGGAAGGAAGCGGCCTTTACGATTTGATCGTATTGAATCCCATCAATAACGATATCGGAAACCGAAACCGCCCGGGACTTCCTGAAAACACCTATCAAGGAAACCTGAATGTGCATGCAGGTTATGTTTCAGCTGAAGTACAAGTTGGCGAAAAGTGGAGTTTCATTCCCGGTGTCCGCTTGGAGTCTTTCGACCAGCGGGTCGAATATGACGTCATCAACATCCGCCCAGATGACCCAGGGGTACGGGATGTATATGAGAACATCTTCTTGCCGAGTTTGAACGTTCGCTATGCCTTGAACGAAAACTCGAACCTGCGTTTCGCCGCCAGTAAAACGGCCTCTTTTCCGGAGTTCAAGGAAGTAGCCCCTTTCGTTTATGAATCCGTTACCCAAAGGGTCGGTGGTAACCCGGATCTCTTGGGTGGCTTGAATGGGGATGGCCCCACCTACTCCGATGTTTACAATTTCGATTTGAAATACGAATGGTTTTTGGAACGCGGTGAGATCATTTCGGTAGCCGCCTTCGCCAAAACGATCAAAGATCCCGTAAACCGGGTAGTGGCCGCCGATGCGACAGGAACACAACGTTATTTCAGAACGGGTGAACAGGCCGATATTTACGGGGTCGAATTGGAGCTTCGCAAAAACCTATTGACCGATGCGGATGAGAATGCCATCCTTTCTTTCGGTTTGAACGCCGCCTACATCAGCACGGATCAAGATTTAAAAGACATTCCCGCTGGGGAGGAAAATACTTTTGGCACTTCGTTCAACCGGGATTCGGATGAATTGGAAGGCGCTTCCCCCTTCGTCATCAATACGGATTTGAATTTCAGTCCGACTTCTTTTGGGACCTATAAACCCAAAGCGACCTTGGTGTTCTCCTACTTCTCCGATCGCATCTTTTCATTAGGTGCAGGAAGCCTTGGCAATATCGTCGAAAAGGCGGTACCCACCTTGGATTTCGTTTGGAGAAATGCTTTTGGGGAACACTTCGAGGCCAATTTTTCAGCCAAGAACATCTTGGATCCCGATGTGTCCTTCATTCGTGAAGGTACCGGAATCGGAGACGTTACCATTCGCTCGTACAATCTTGGGGTTAACGTTGGGCTAACCCTTAAATATAAATTTTAAATATTCCATAAACTCAGAACAATGAAAAACAAGTTTTTATTATTAGGTATAGCCGCTGCGATTTTCGTTGGATGCGCAAGCGACGATACTGCCGATATTATCATAACTGATAATAGTGTCATTAACAACACCACCAACAACATGGGTGATGAGACCGACCCAGGTGCGACGGCGGTAAATCTAAGCGGAGTCTTCACCGAAGACCTAACCTTAGACCCTGCGGTTGATTATACTATCACCGGTCCGGTCCTTATGGCCAGTGGTACGACCTTGACCATTCCTGCCGGAATGACCGTACGTGCCCAACCTGTTGGGGTCAATGCCTACATCGCTATCCAACAAGGTGCCCAAATCAATGCCGTTGGTACCGCCAGCGAGCCCATCGTTTTGACGTCTAACGCTAGCAGCCCTTCTTCAGGGGATTGGGGAGGTTTGGTCATCTGTGGCCGTGCCCCGATCAACTCAACAGCTGACGGTTCTACCGATACAGCGACTTCTGAAGTCGGTGGCCTTTCTTATGGTGGCAACACACCAGCCGATAATTCTGGAAACATCCAATACATGCGTATCGAATATGCAGGTGGGGCCATTGATGGCAACGCCGAGTTGAACGGACTTTCAGCCTATGCCGTTGGGAACGGGACTACCATGGATTTCATCCAAATCTACGAAGGTTCCGATGACGGATTCGAATTCTTTGGAGGCACCGTTAACGCAAGCCACTTGGTCGTCGTAAATTCCGAAGACGATTCCATCGACTGGACCGAAGGCTATATCGGCAACTTGACCGATGTTTACGTACAGCACGGATCCTCTCACGACAAAGCTTTCGAATGTGACGGGTACAATACCGATTTCAGCAACGAAGGTGGTTACTTTTCAGCACCGAACGTTACCAATGTCACCGTAGTCGGTGATGGTGAAGACGATAGCGATGAAGCCATCCGTTTGCGCGCGGGTACCCAGGTGATCTTTACCAACGTATTGATCTCGAACTATGCCGAAGGTTTCGATTTGGACGGCGATATGGGCGACAACCCAACCGGCCAAGGTGTTCTTGACGATTTGTTGAACATCATCGACGTGACTTTCGATAACGTAACCACCACCTTGAAAAACGATACGGGCTTTACTTTTGACGAAGCCGATGTGATTTCAGGTGTCGGAAACGGAACAGGAACCGATATCGCTACTTGGGGAGCAGGTTGGACCGTAGGGATCAACTAATACCAAAAGCATCATAAAACCATAAAGCTCCGCGAAAGCGGGGCTTTTTTTTGCACTTTATCGAAAATTGTAGGCTTTTTCGACATACGGTCGATCCCCGGCAGGCAAATTGGTTATATTTGTGGCATACCCTTTGTTACCAATACTTTATGAAGCACTTCTACTTGATTGCTTTCTTTTTCGTTTCATCCTTTGCGTTCTCACAGCAAACGGATGCCGATATCGAAGGGTTTAAATTGTATCCCAATCCTACGGTAAACGGTAAGATATACATCGATACCGCCCAAAAAGCACCCAAGCAAATCTACATTTTCGATGTATTGGGCACCCAGGTGATGGAGACCACGATTTTAGGGAACGAACTCAATGTTTCACGCTTGGACAAAGGGGTTTACATCCTTCGCGTTCGGGAACGGAACAAGGTGGTGACCCGAAAACTGATCATCAAATAAACGCATTTCACCGACGTTTTTTGCGCTTCATCGGACTGACCTACAATTAATTGGGTTTCACAACAATTTCTATTTGTAGGGAATTCCTTTCCGTACCTTTACTTTGCTATTATCCCAAATTGGCATTGATGAAGAAAATCTACTTAGTTCTACTTATGGCGTTTCCACTCATTTCCATCGGACAAGAATTGGTCAGTGTCAACGACGCTGAAACCCCGAAAGTCAAAGGATTCAAAATGTATCCGAATCCAGCTTATGGAGAAGAAATCTATATCACTACCGCTACCAACGGCACCAAAGACATCCAGGTCTTTGATATTTTCGGTGAAGCAGTATTGAAAGACCGCATCGCGACCAACACCTTGAACATCTCTAGACTGGTTCCAGGGGTATATGTGTTGCAAGTGACGGAAGATAAAAAGACGATGACCCGCAAGCTGGTCGTAAAATAACTACCCAAACTAACACAAGCGAGGCCCCTTCTTTCGAAGGGGTTTTTTATTTGGTAATTTTGCCAAGATGGCCTTTGATACCCGATCGATCTTCACCCTCGCTTCCGAAGCGGAATTCCATGCCAAGACCATGGAACTCTTTGCCTTCCAATACCAAAATAATCCGGTCTATGCTGAATTCTGTGACCATTTGGGCGTGGTTCCCAAAAAGGTGGAACAGATCGATCAAATCCCTTTTCTACCCATAGAATTTTTCAAATCCAAGACCATTCAAACCACGGGCATGCCTGCCGAAATCACCTTTACGAGCAGCGGCACAACCGGGTCGGTGACCAGCCGACACCATGTGGCCGACCTCTCCCTGTACGAAATGGGTTTTCGAAAGGCCTTCGAACGGTTCTATGGCCCCTTGACAGGGTATTGCATTCTGGCCTTGTTGCCCTCCTATCTCGAAAGGGAAGGGTCCTCTTTGGTCTATATGGCCCAAGACCTGATCAGCGGTTCAAAGCATCCGGAAAGCGGGTTTTACCTGAACGATCTTGAAGGCTTGAAAAAGCGTTTGCAGCTACTGGAATCACAAGGCCAAAAAACGCTGCTCCTTGGCGTAACCTATGCCTTGCTCGATTTGGTCGAAGCCTTCCCCTTCCAGCTCAAACATACGATCGTTATGGAAACAGGCGGCATGAAAGGCAAACGAAAGGAACTGGTACGCGAAGCCTTACATGCGCAGTTGTGTGCAGGTTTTGGGGTGGATGCCATCCACTCGGAGTACGGCATGACCGAATTACTTTCACAGGCCTACTCCGACGGATCGGGGATCTTCCATTGCCCCCCTTGGATGCGGGTTCTCATCAGGGATACCGAGGATCCGCTAAGCTATCAAGCCTTGGGTAAAACCGGGGGTATCAACATCATCGATCTGGCCAATGCCTATTCGTGCCCCTTTATCGCGACCCAAGATTTGGGCAAGGGTTATGAAGATGGAAGTTTTGAAGTGCTCGGCAGGTTCGATCACGCCGACATCAGGGGGTGCAACCTTATGGTCGTTTGATGCAAAGGGTTCCGGAATACTTAGATGTTGAACACCAAGACGAAGTAGTTGCGCTTCCCCTTTTGTAGCAATACGAATTGATCGTTGATCAAATCCTTTGCGGTAATGCGATAATCTTCCTTGACCTTTTCCTTATTGACCGAAATGGCGTTTTGTTTCAATTCACGCCTGGCTTCCCCATTGGAGCCCAAAAAGGAGGTTTTGGCCGCCAAAGCACCGATCATATCCAAGCCCTCTTCCAGTTCGCTTTTTGACAAGCTCGCCTGGGGCACGCCTTCGAAGACCTCTAAAAAGGTCTGTGCATCAAGTTGTTTGAGGTCGTCTGCCGTCGATTTTCCGAACAGGATCTCACTGGCCCCTACGGCGTTCTCGTAGTCTTGCCGCGAGTGCACCATGGTCGTGATCTCCTCGGCCAACTTTTTTTGGAGCTGCCGCAAATGCGGACTTTCTTCGTGTTGGGCGATCAGGTCCGATATCTCGTTTTCACTAAGGAAGGTGAAGATCTTGATGTATTTGGCCGCATCGGCATCGGAGGTGTTCAACCAATACTGATAGAAACGATAGGGCGACGTACGCTTGGGATCCAACCACACATTCCCACTTTCCGTTTTCCCGAATTTGGTACCATCGGCCTTGGTAATGAGTGGGCAGGTCAACGCATAGCCCTTGCCGCAGCCGATCCTGCGGATCAACTCCGTACCGGTGGTGATGTTGCCCCATTGGTCGCTACCGCCCATTTGAAGCGTACAATTATGGGTGCGGAATAAGTGTAAAAAATCATAGCCTTGTACCAGCTGATACGTAAACTCGGTAAAAGACATGCCTTCTTTCGCTTCAGATGAAAGCCGCTTTTTGACCGAATCCTTGGCCATCATATAATTGACGGTGATATGCTTGCCGACATCCCTGATGAAATCGAGAAACGAAAAATCCTTCATCCAATCATAGTTGTTGACCAATACGGCCGCATTGGGTTCCTGCCCGTCGAAGTCAAGGAACTTGCCCAGTTGATTTTTCAAGGCCTCTTGGTTATGCCGTAAGGTAGCTTCATCGAGCAGGTTGCGCTCGGCCGATTTTCCCGAAGGATCCCCGATCATTCCGGTCGCCCCACCAACCAAGGCTACGGGCTTATGCCCGGCCAATTGGAAATGGCGAAGCATCATGACCCCGACCAAATGTCCGATATGTAAGGAATCGGCCGTAGGATCGATTCCTACATAGGCGGCCTGCATGCCCGATAATAAATGATCTTCAGTTCCGGGCATGGCATCATGCAACATCCCGCGCCATTTCAATTCAGCAACAAAATTCTTCCGCATTCGTGAATTTCTAAGATTCGCTGCAAATATAAAATCTTGGCAGCACGATATTCAAAAAATTATCGGTCAATTCGGTAAATTTGGGGATGGTATTGATTACAGGGGGTACCGGTCTGGTGGGATCGCACCTACTCTACAAACTGGCCCAGCAAGGCGAACCCGTAAGGGCGACCTATCGCACCGAGCAACGCAAAGCAATGGTCGAGCAGGTATTCTCCTACTACACGGATGACCCAAAAACACTGTTCGATCGCATCGAATGGGTCGCCTGTGACATTACCGACCCCGTCACCCTTGCTTCGCATTTTGAAGGCGTGAACAAGGTATACCATTGCGCTGCCCTGATATCGTTCGACCCAAAAGACGATAAGCGTTTGCACAAAATCAATGTGGGGGGCACCAAAAACGTGGTGAACCTCTGTATCGCCCATAGCATCGAAAAACTCTGCTATGTCAGTTCGATCGCGGCCATCGGTCCGGCTGTCGGTGAAGCCTGGATTACTGAAGAAACCGAATGGCAAGATCTTCCGAATACAGGGTATGGCCATTCGAAATACCGCTCTGAGATGGAAGTCTGGCGCACTTCGCAAGAAGGGGTCGATGTGGTCATCGTCAATCCGGGGGTCATCATCGGACCTGGGTTTTTCAAAAGCGGCAGCGGCCTTTTCTTCCACAGCGTAGCGCGCGGGCAAAAATTCGTCTTGCCCAACGGTACCGGCTTCGTCACCGTCATGGATACCGTGCTCGCCATGCAGTTGTTGATGGGGTCCGACCTAAAAAACGAGCGGTACGTCTTGGTCAATGAGAACCTTAGCTATCAAGAACTGGTCACCAAGATCGCGTCGGCCATGAATCTGGAACCCCCAAAAAAAGTACTGAAGGCCTGGCAATTGGAACTGCTTTGGCGTTTGGATTGGTTAAAGTCGGCTTTGGGCGGGAAACGAAGAAGGCTTTCCAAACGGACGGCCCGGCTCTTTGCCAAACGGGACTATTACGATCATTCGAAAATCAAGGCCTTGGAAGGCTTTAGTTTCGAACCGCTTTCAGCGGTCATTGCCAAAACGGCTGCTATTTATCGGGACCATTATCCCGAATGACCGGCTTGTCCACATTTTTTAGGCTATCGCGTCTTTTGTCAGCGGAGGCCCTTGATTTTTCGGCTTTTTCCTTTCGTTCGTCTTCGATCACCTTGATTTGTGCCTGCAAGCGTCGTTCGACGGATTCATAGATCATCTGATATTTCAAGGGGATGGAGGCATAGTACTGATCACTATGGGCAAATCGTACGCTATCGATGCCGTATTTTTCATAAATGAAGGGCATGATCTGTAGGTTGTTGTTTTCCATCACCGCCTTGTTTGTCGCTTTCGTAGCATTCAAAACAGCCAAGTCATAGATAATGTCACCCATTTGTTCTTCGGTCAACAAGTCTGCAGGGGGTTCGATGACCTTTTCGGCACAAGCGACCAGCAACATACATCCACTCAAAAACAACAAAAACCGTTTCATACTACCGTTCAAAAGTTAATCGCATGGCATGGCGTTCTTCTGACACCTTTCCGTTCTCATAGACGGGTCGGCCATTCAAAAAGGTTCGTTTTACCGAAGCCCCAAAGGTAAGGTCTTCAAAGGGCGACCAACCGCATTGATAGAGGATATTCCCCTTTTCGACCCGGCACGGGCTGTGCGTGTCCACTTCGACCAAATCGGCAAAATACCCTTCTTTGATGTATCCGCGTTTTTCAATATCGAAAAGATCGGCCGGGTTGTGGCACATCTTTCGGACCATTTTTTCAAGGGTAATGGCGCCTTCGGCCACTTTCTCGAGCATGGCCGGTAAGGCGTGCTGTACCAAAGGGCCGCCCGAAGGTGCCGAGAGGTAGGGGTTCTGTTTTTCAGCCAAGGTATGCGGGGCGTGATCGGTGGCAACGATATCGATACGGTCGTCGTTCAAGGCTTTCCAAAGTCCATCACGATCCGCGGCGGTCTTGACCGCAGGGTTCCACTTGATCAGCGTCCCTTTATCCGCATAGTCGGAATCACTGAACCATAAATGGTGGATACAGACTTCAGCCGTGATCTTTTTTTCTTTTAAGGGAATGGTATTGGTAAACAGCTCGGTTTCCTTAG
Organism: Flavobacteriaceae bacterium; assembly: GCA_013214065.1. Lineage (GTDB taxonomy): Bacteria > Bacteroidota > Bacteroidia > Flavobacteriales > Flavobacteriaceae > Flagellimonas_B > Flagellimonas_B algarum. Next base: position 148,395 of record JABSPK010000005.1, on the reverse strand, counting down.
CGGTCGAAACATGGAACACATGCAATCTGGCGCCGGTTTTTCGGGCCAAGGCTATGGCCTTGGAAGAAGAAAGGTAACAGGCTTCCTCACTGCGGATGATCGGATGGCTGGCAATCGGTATGGCTTCGCCATAGCGGTCGGTATGCGCTTTCAAATTGGCACGTATCGTTCCTTCATCCTCGCAATGGGCCGATATGACCATTTCGGTATTCTTGAAAATCTGTTCGAGTACGGCTTCATCATCGACCAACATATTGCCGGTTGAAGAACCCAGGAACAACTTCACGCCCGAACAGGCTTTTGGATCCAGCCGTTTGAGTTCTTCCAAATTGTCGTTGGTGCCTCCGAACAAAAAGGAATAATTGGCATAGGAACTCTGGGCCGCCCGGTCGAACTTGGCTTCCAGTTCGGCTATGGTCGTGGTCTGTGGTTTGGTGTTGGGCTGTTCCATAAAGGTAGTGATGCCCCCGGCCAAGGCCGCCCTACTTTCACTGGCAATAGTGCCCTTATGGGTCAATCCAGGTTCCCGAAAATGCACTTGGTCATCGATGATACCCGGTAATACATAATGGCCTTGCATATCGATTACCCTGGCCTGGGAATCTGAAATAGCTCGATCCAATTTTGTGATATACGAGCCATCGATTAGGATATCCGATTCAAAAACGGCATCCTCGTTGACCACTTTCGCATTTTTCAACAAGATTCTCGACATGTCAAAAATTGTTTTTCTTAAAGATACTTCGGAGCTTCATACTGATGACCCCGAAAATGGCTTCCCTGACGATCGCGGAATTCATTTTCGATTTTCCATTGATCCGATCGGTAAAGATGATCGACACTTCTTCGATCTTGAATTTTTTCAGGTAGGCCCGGTATTTCATCTCGATTTGGAAGGCATAGCCGATAAATCGGACCGCATCGAGATCAATGGTCTCCAAAACCTTTCGTTGGTAACAGACAAATCCGGCTGTCGGGTCGTGCACGCGCATTCCGGTGATTATCTTCACATAAAAAGAAGCGCCATAGGATAGCAAGATGCGTACCAAAGGCCAATTCACGACGTTCACCCCTTTTTTATATCGTGAGCCTACGGCAAGGTCTGCCCCGTTCAAACACGCCCGGTGCAAGCGTAGTAAATCACTGGGTTTATGCGAAAAATCAGCGTCCATCTCAAAGATGTACGCATACTCGCGCTGCAAAGCCCATTTGAACCCGTGGATGTAGGCCGTGCCTAGTCCCGATTTTTCGGTCCTGACCTCTAAAAACAGTCTGTCGAAGAACTCCTTTTGAAGTTGGCGCACGGCTTGGGCCGTTCCGTCTGGTGAATTGTCGTCGACCACCAGTACATGAAAGTCTTTCTTAAGGTCGAAAACGGTGCGAATTATCGCTTCGATGTTCTCGATCTCGTTATAGGTCGGTATGATTACAATGCCATCTGCCACCTCAGCGGTTTAAGGGTCAAAAATAAGCTATTATCAACGTTCGATGGCAATCGTTAACGGCTTAAGATGGCGTTACTGATCGAATTAGTACCTTTGAACGGCGATCAACCTTCAAACATGCTACAGAAATTCCCCAAGCTGTTTTGGGCCTTTTTAATCGGGCTGTTCCTGCTCAACATTTTGCAAAGTATTTATACGGATCTGATCTATGATGAAGCCTATTATTGGTACTATTCCAACCAATTGGACTGGGGGTATTTCGACCACCCTCCGATGGTCGCCTTGATGATTTGGCTAGGAGGCTTGCTGTTTGACGGGGAATTAGGGGTTCGCTTGGTCGGGGTTTTTTTCGGCATAGGCACCTTTATGGCACTCTGGCTTTTGGTTGATGATCCGCGTAAAAACAAGTACGTAGCCCATTTTTTCCTGTTGTTATCGGCCATGGTCCTGTTGAACGTCTATGGGTTTTTTACACTACCCGACACCCCCTTGCTTTTTTTTACGGCCTGTTTTTTATTAGCCTATAAAGGCTATTTGAAAAACCCTTCGTTGCAAAATGGCCTGCTCTTAGGAGTACTCATGGCGGCCTTGATGTACAGCAAATACCATGCGGTCTTGGTCATTGTTTTCGTCCTGCTATCGAATTTGGGATTGTTGAAACAACGCAATGCCTGGATCGCCGTTGGCGCGGCCCTGCTTTGCTACCTACCCCATTTCGTATGGCTCAACGAGAACGCGTTCGTTACCATTGCCTACCACTTGAGCGAACGACCGAACCACGAATATGGCTTTGCGGAGTTTACCTTGGGCTATTTCCTCAACTTGATCGTTATTTTCGGCCTGTTGTTTCCTTGGGTGTACGGAGCCCTTTTCAAAACTAAGGCCGAAGACCGTTTTACCAAAGCCCTGCTCTATTTGACTTATGGGGTCATTGCCTTCTTTTTCGTATCGAGTTTTCAACGGCGGGCGCAGGCCCAATGGGCCATTGTCATCTGTATCCCACTGGCCGTTTTGGCTTTTCGCCATTTGATCGCCAATAAAAACAGTAGGATTTGGATGTTCCGCATGTCGCTTGTGAGTTTCGTCATTGTGCTGTATGCTCGGCTTTGGCTGATTTTCCCTTCCTTGCTTCCCTTCACTTATGAAGCCCATGGCAATGCCGTTTGGGTCGAGCGATTGAAAGCCAAGGTCGGTGAGACGCCTGTGGTCTTTCGCAATAGCTATCGCAGGGCACCTATGTTTTCGTTTTATTCGGGTGAACCCTCCTACACCCACAATACCATCACCTACCGTCGTAACCAATATTCGATTGACTCCTCGGAAGCATGGATGCAACACAAGAAAGTCGCTTATGTCGCCAAAGCGGATGTGCTCCCTGACTCGAGCGTCGTTTTCAGTTATCGAAACGTCGACGATTCGAAATTCGAAGGAACTTTTATCGAAGCTTTCGAAACCTATCGAAAATTGCAATGTGAATTGCTTGGCGATGCCGATATGAAACAAGAGGGGTTTCGCTTTTCGGTCTACAATCCGTATGATTCGGCCATCGCTTTGGAAAAGCTGGATATTCGACTGGCTTATTTGGACCGATACAAGGAATTGGACACCTTGGTTGCCTTCGATTATGAAACGCGCATACCCGGCACCACCGAATTAAAGGCCAATGATACCACCTTTTTTAAGGCAAGGTGGCCCAGAGTAACCGCAAATCGACCTAGCTATCTTAAATTCGCAATTGCTGAAAATGGCTTGGAAGCCGGTATTAACAGTACAAGCATCAAGGTTTTGGAATGAACGCCTTCCCGAGAAACATAGAATCATTGGATTGGGTCACCCTCACGATATTTCTGGGTCTGGTGTTATTGGCCCTAAGCAAATACCTCTTCAGTACGGTTTTTAAGAACTTCGTACAGTTGCCCTTCAACAATCGCTATATCGCCATGACCAAAAAGCGTGGGCGATTGTTCAGTGGGTTCCATATCTTGATTACGCTGTTCCAATTGATCTCGTTTACCCTGTTCATTTACCTTTCGAGAAACAGTCTCGACCATCGTGACCTCACCTTCTACCCAACCATGTTATGGATCGTGCTCTTATTGCTACTGGGCTTTATCGTAACTAAAATCGTTTTGCAGCTTGCGAACGGCTATTTTTTCGAACGCCCAGAGTTGATGCGCGATATGATCTTCCAAAAAATATCCTACTTCAATTACAGCGCGCTGATCGCTTTATTGGGCTGCTGTTATCTAACCTACATCCAAACCCATACCTCCATTGCCATTTATGTAAGTTTTGGCTTGATCTTGTTCATAAATTTCATCGGTTTGATCAATGCGATTCGGAACACTCAAAAGTTGATAATGGCAAATCTTTTCTATTTTATTTTGTACCTTTGCACACTCGAAATTGCACCCTTGCTTATTTTTTATAGCACCATAAAAGGTTGAAAATATGAAAGTAAAGACGATTTTGGTCTCACAGCCAGAACCGAAAATGGAGAACTCGCCTTATTCAAAATTGATTGAAAAATCGAAAGTAAAGGTAGATTTTAGACCCTTCATCCATGTTGAGGGGGAAAGTGCAAAAAGTGTACGCCAGCAAAAAATCGATTTGAACGATTTCACGGCCATCATCTTGACGAGTAGGAACGCGGTCGATCATTTCTTCCGTATTGCCGAAGAGATGCGTTTCAAGGTGCCGGATACCATGAAGTATTTCTGCCAGTCGGAAGCCGTAGCCTATTACCTTCAAAAATATGTAGTTTACCGTAAGCGTAAGATTTATGTGGGCAAACGCATGTTCAACGATTTGGTACCTATGTTCAAGAAATACAAGGATGAGACGTTCTTGTTGCCTTCTTCCGATTCATTAAAACCCATCGTACCGAATACCTTGGACGAATTGAACGTGAATTGGACCCGGGGGATATTCTACAAAACGGTAATCAGCGATCTGTCAGACCTAAGGAACGTGTACTATGACGTCTTGGTATTTTTCAGTCCGTCAGGCATTGAATCCTTGTTGAAGAACTTCCCTGATTTCGAACAGAACGACACGCGCATCGCGGTATTCGGAAACAGTACGGTAAAAGCTGCCACAGCGGCCGGTCTCCGTATCGATATCCAAGCGCCGACCCCTGAAACGCCATCGATGACCATGGCCTTGCAGAAATACATCACCAGTGTGAATAAGTAACAGCGGTCGAAACCCATAAAAAAAGCCCTTGATGTTGAATCAAGGGCTTTTTTGTTTTAGAATGCATAGCGTTGCGGTCCGCCCCTTCGTATTTCCTCGTTCGCGAACGATTCGAATTTCTTGAAATTCTCTCGAAAGGCGTTCGAGAGTTTGAATGCCGTCGTATAGTACGCCTCGTCGTCATTCCATGTTGCTCTTGGGCTAAGGACTTTGGTTGGCACTCCAGGGCATTCCCTAGGCTGTGCCACCCCAAAGACGGAATGGATATGGTAATTATCGTAATTGTACAAGCCAAGGGCACCACTTAGGGCCGCACTGATCATGGCACGGGTATATTTCAATTCCATACGCGTACCGACACCGTAAGGACCACCGGTCCACCCCGTGTTGATCAACCAAACATCAACACCGGCTTCCTTCATTTTCTTACTCAACATTTCAGCATAGGTAGTGGGGTGCAACGGCATGAAAGGAGCCCCGAAACATGCTGAAAAGGAGGGTTGTGGTTCGACTACTCCCGCTTCGGTTCCAGCGACCTTCGCGGTATACCCTGAAATAAAGTGATACGCCGCTTGGGCGGGGGTCAATTTTGATATCGGAGGCAGCACCCCAAAGGCATCCGCTGTCAAAAAGAAAATATTCTTGACGTTTCTGCCAATAGATGGCTGTTGGATGTTATCAATATGGTATATGGGATAGCTCACCCGGGTATTCTGTGTAATCGAGGTGTCTTCGAAATCGACTTTTCCGGCGGAATCCATAATGACATTTTCCAAAATAGCGCCCGGTTTGATCGCCCCGTAAATTTCCGGTTCCTTTTCTTTGGAAAGATTGATCACCTTGGCATAACAACCCCCTTCAAAATTGAAAACGGTATTGGCATTGGTCCACCCGTGTTCATCATCACCGATCAACTTCCTATTGGGATCGGTCGAAAGCGTGGTCTTACCGGTTCCTGATAAACCGAAAAAGATGGCCGTATCCCCAGCTTCCCCTACATTGGCCGAGCAATGCATCGGTAGGGTGTCCTTGAATACAGGGAGAATGAAGTTCAAGGCCGAAAAAATACCTTTTTTGATTTCGCCCGTATACCCGGTACCGCCGATCAGGGCGATTTTTCGTGTAAAATTCAAGATGGCGAAATTGTGTTGGCGCGTACCGTCAACGGCAGCATCGGCCATAAAACCCGGTGCATTGATCACCGTCCATTCCGGGTCGAATCCTTCCAGTTCGGCATCCGTCGGTCGCAAGAACATGTTATACGCGAACATGTTCGACCATGGGTACTCGTTTACTACGCGGATGTTCAACCGATAGGCCGTTTCCGCGCAGGCGTAGGCGTCGCGAACATAAAGCGGTTTCGTATTCAGATAGGCGATGACCTTTTCGTAAAGGGCATCGAATTTCTTACTTTCAAATGGAATGTTGATGTCTCCCCACCACACCTTGTCTTCGGTTATGGCGTCTTTGACAATGAAACGATCCATGGGTGAACGCCCGGTAAACTCTCCGGTATTGACAGCTAAGGCCCCTAGAGAGGCCGTTTTTCCCATACCAAGGTTAACCGTTTCTTCATGGAGTTCCTCCGATGGAAGCTGATACTTGATATCGGAATGATCGATTCCGATCGCTTTTAACGAAATCGTTTTCGATGATGAGGCAGTCGTTGCCATATAATATTGGTTTTTGTTGCTGCAAAGCTAAAAAATTATAACCCCTAGGCCTCGAATTTATTGTTGATTTCCATCATTTTTTGGTCAAAACGGCAAAGAACAAATACGCCCAGCCCGAAATGAGCAACAAACCCCCGATCGGGGTGATCCACCCTATTTTTTTGAAATCGAATCCCGTTAAGGCGTTTGTCGCCAAACCATAAATTGAAAAGGAAAAGAAAATGATGCCCAATAAAATCAAATAGAATACCCGTGTCTTCACTTCATCGCCAACAAGCGGAAGGCTCCCCAAAACCAACAAGAAGAGCGCATGGTACATTTGATATTTTACACCGGTCTCAAAAGTCGCCAATTCGACGGTCGATAATACTTTCTTTAGGCCATGTGCCCCAAAAGCACCCAAGATCACCGCCAGGGCACCCAAGACCAAACCTGTCAATACAATTGTTTTGTTCATAACTTAAATGCGGGTTATTTTTAAAAATATAACAATTTGATACTTTAGCATTCTAATACCGCAAAGGTAAACCAAACCCTCATGACGCGTAACATCTTGGTTCTCGGTGCAGGAAAATCCACTTCTTATCTTCTGGACTATTTTCTGGAAAAATCCGAGCATGAATCGTTGGCACTCACCATCGGCGACCTACACCCCGAAGCGATTGCCCCTGCCGTTAGCGGACATCCCAATTGCAAGACCGTGCGCTTGGACATCCTCGATGAAAACACGCGTCGCGAACTGATCAAAGCGGCCGATATCGTCGTATCGATGTTGCCGGCACGAATGCATTTCGAAGTGGCGCAAGACTGCCTCCGATTCAGCAAGCATTTGGTCACCGCATCTTACATCAGCGAAGCGCTCAAAGGATTGCAAAAAGAAGTCAAGGACAAAGGTTTGGTCTTTATGAACGAAATCGGCCTCGATCCTGGTATTGACCATATGAGTGCCATGGAAATCATCGATCGGATTCGGGAAAAAGGAGGTAAGATGTTGTTGTTCGAGTCGTTCACCGGTGGTTTGGTCGCCCCCCAAAGCGACACCAATTTATGGAATTACAAGTTTACTTGGAATCCGAGGAACGTGGTGCTCGCCGGCCAAGGGGGAGCTGCAAAGTTCATTCAAGAAGGCACCTATAAATACATTCCCTACCACAAACTCTTCCGCCGGACCGAATTTTTGGAAATCGAAGGATACGGTAGTTTTGAGGGGTACGCCAATCGCGACTCCCTCTGGTATCGCGATGCTTATGGGCTTCAAGACGTCTTGACCCTATACCGTGGCACCATGCGCCGTGTCGGCTTTTCAAAAGCCTGGAATATTTTCGTACAGCTCGGTATGACCGATGACGGGTATGTGGTCGAAGGTTCAGAAGGGATGTCGTACCGGGAGTTCATCAACCTGTTCTTACCCTATTCATTGACCGACTCGGTAGAATTGAAACTACGCCATTACTTGAAGATCGATCAAGATGATATCTTTTGGAGCAAACTCGTCGAGCTTGACCTCTTCAACCCCGATAAGAAAATACCCTTAAAGCAAGCCACGCCGGCCCAGATGCTGCAATACATCTTGGAAGACAGCTGGAGCCTTGAAAAGGAGGATAAGGACATGATCGTGATGTACCATAAATTCGGGTACGAAATCAAGGGCGTCAAGAAACAGATCGACGCCAATATGGTCGTGATCGGCGAAACACAGACCCATACCGCAATGGCGAAAACGGTAGGTTTACCGGTGGCCATGGCGACCCTGAACATCCTCAACGGCAAAATCACCACCCCTGGGGTCCAGATTCCGATCGCCAAAGAAGTGTACCGCCCGATTTTATCGGAACTCCAAGATTACGGCATTCATTTCAAGGAATACGAAATGCCATATATCGGATACAATCCCGATGCGATTTCAAGCTAACAATTTGATTCTAAATGTTACCTTCGCTTAATACTTGAGCGAAATTGCATGAAATCTTCTAACAATCTGGTCAAAATCGACGGGATCGACAAGAAAATCCTAAGGTATCTTATGGAAGACGCCCGTCGCCCTATTTTGGAAATCGCGCGCAACATTGGCATTTCAGGGGCCGCCATTCACCAACGGCTTCGAAAACTGGAAGCTTCCGGACTCATCGCGGGGTCAAAGTTCGTCATCAACCCCAAGGTCTTGGGTTTTACGACCATGGCGTATATCGGCATCTTTCTAGACAAGGCCATGGCCAACCCGCGAGCGGTCAAAGAGCTGGAAAGCATCCCTGAGGTGTTGGAATGCCATTACACCACTGGAAATTGGTCGATCTTGATCAAAGTACTCTGTATGGACAACGAGCATTTGATGACGGTACTCAATAAGAAAATCCAACAGATCGAGGGGGTATCCCGAACGGAGACCTTTATTTCGCTGGCCCAACAGATCGATAGACAAATCTCCATTTAACGGAAGCCTTGATGAAGTTGCTTGCCGGTGCGTTGGTATCGTTACTAAGTATAACCGTGTTTCCCCAAGCTGCGGATACGTCCGCAAGCGTGTCCAAACAACTGGAAATACGCCATGACAACGATTTTTTCGCACAGACCGATCGTTATTACACTTCTGGGCTTTTTCTGACCTACCGCAAAAAACTGGCAAAAGGGGTATTCGGAACCAAGGAACAAATTGCCCTTGGCCTTGGCCAAGAAGTCTTTACCCCATCACAGACCCAATCGACAAATCCGGCACTTTTCGATCGGCCCTATGTGGGTTTCACAGGCATACACGGCCGTTGGAACCTGGCCGAAACCTCACGGTTTTATGAACTGGGTGCCTTGATCGGACTTGCGGGGGTCAACTCGGGTGCCGGGGGATTCCAACGCTGGTACCATCGCGCCCTATCCATCGCGGGATCGCCCATCTGGACGGCTGAACTTGATAACCGCCTGCATGTTAATTTTTATGGCCGTTACATCAAAGAATGGTGGTTGCATCCGAACCCGTTCGGCATCGTTCTGGGTATCAGCCCGAAGCTGGCCTTGGGCACTCGTGATGTTTTCGCAGAAACTGGTGTATACCTGCACCTTGGTCGACGCAATTCGATTGATGAAAGTATGGCTGCAAAGCGCTTGGGCGGTATGGGAAAAGAACTGTATGTCACCTTACAGGCGGCCTACCGACAAGTCGGCTACAATGGCCTGATCGAAGGGCACCTCTTGGGAGACGATTCGACGGTCATCCGCGATATCGAAAACGGCTTGTTGATTGTGGGTGTCGATCTCAAACACCGCAACAACAGGCACGATTACAGTCTAGGGGTACGCTACAATTCGGCCGAAACCCCACAAGCGAAAGGGCATACCTACATCATCGTAGCCTATGCCCTTGGCTGGTAAATAAAATCCATGCGTGTTGTAGATGAACGCTTAATCGCGACCTCCAAGCACCTGCAAGCCCCAATAAAGCAAGGTCGCCAAAGAACCGATCGCAGCCACCAAATAGGTGCGTGCAGCCCATTTCAGGGCGTCTTCCGAACCTTTGTATTCGGCTTGGGTCACCACCCCTTTTTGTTTGAGCCAAACCAAGGCCCTTTTACTGGCGTCGTATTCGACTGGAAGGGTAATGAAGCTGAATAGGGTAGCAAAGGCCATCATGACCAAACCGGCGATGGCGATCCAATACCCCATACCGACTCCGGCAGCGGCCCCGAGCATCAAGCCCCCAAAGACCACCCATGTCGACATGCCCGAAGTCACACTGACTATCGGGACCAATTTCGAACGCATGGTCAACCACTCATAGGCCTGTGCATGTTGCACCGCATGGCCCACTTCGTGTGCGGCCACCGCGGCTGCCGCGGCGTTGCGTTGGTTATATACCCCTTCACTGAGGTTAACGGTCTTGTTTTTCGGATTGTAATGATCGGTCAACATTCCCGGGGTCGAAATGACTTTTACATCACGAATCCCGTGGTCATCCAACATTTTTTGGGCGATTTCGGCACCGCTCATCCCGTTCTGTAGATGCACCTTTGAGTAGTGCTTGAACTTGCTTTTCAATCGGGCGCTGACCATCCAACTAAATAGGGCGATCGCACCTATCAAAATATAATATCCCGTCATGACGTTTCGTGTTTTATTTGATTAAAGATACCATATAAAAGCAAAAATCCCGCCAAAATGAAAACCTGACAAAATGTTCGTTAGGCCATCACCGGTTCCCAACCGAAGGCTTCCAAGATTTCGGAATACACCACTTCCCCTTCGATGATATTCAGCCCTTTCGCCAGGGCGGCGTCGGTCTTGCAAGCACGTTGCCACCCCATATCGGCCAATTTGAGCACATAGGGCAGGGTCACGTTGGTCAGGGCAATGGTCGAGGTATAGGGCACGGCCCCGGGCATATTGGCCACACAATAGTGTACCACGTCATCGATGATGTAGGTGGGGTCTTCATGGGTAGTCGGTTTGGAGGTTTCAACACAACCTCCTTGATCGACAGCCACATCGACGATAACGGTGCCAGGGCGCATTTCCTTAAGCATATCCTTACTGATCAAGTTCGGTGCTTTGGCCCCTTTCAACAAGACCCCGCCGACAATCAGATCGTGGGTCTTAATGTGCTTGCGAATACTGAATTCGCTTGAATAATCGGTTACGACGTGGTTGGGCATCACATCGTTCACATAACGTAGGCGCTTCATATTCACATCCATTATGGTGACATGGGCCCCAAGGCCTGCCGCCATTTTCGCGGCTTGGATCCCCACGGTACCCGCACCAAGGATGAGGACTTTTCCTGGGGCCACACCGGGCACACCCCCCAGTAGGACCCCACGCCCTTTAACGGGCTTTTCGAGGTATTTGGCCCCTTGCTGAATGGCCATACGACCTGCCACTTCAGACATTGGGGTCAATAGGGGCAAAGTGCCCTCTTCATCTTCAACGGTTTCATAGGCGATGCATACGGCCTTCTGTCGGATCATGGCCAAGGTCAAGGCCTCGCTAGAAGCAAAATGAAAGTAGGTAAATACGATCTGGCCTTCGCGGATCAAACCGTATTCTTGTTCGATCGGTTCCTTTACTTTGACGATCATGTCACTGACCGCATAAATCTCGGAGATCCCCATTAAGATTTCAGCACCCGCCTCTTGGTAATCGGCATCGAAAAAGCCGCTGCCTTCACCGGCGGTAGACTGTACATAAACGGTATGGCCGTGTTGCACCAGTTCAAAGACTCCGGCAGGGGTCATGCCCACACGGCTTTCGTTGTTCTTGATTTCTTTCGGAATACCTACGATCATTGTTTTCGGTTTTTGGTTATAATCCAAAATTGTGGGAAAAAACCGGTTGTCGAAAATATTTTCGATGAAATGCAGGGGTCAATAGATGTTTTTATATGTTTTTTAAACTATACCCCCCCTTTTTAAATAGGGGTATAGTTTATAATTTTTACTTTTTTAGTTCATCACCCCTACTATTCACCGATTATCGAAGAGAAATGTATTTGCAGACTGCAGCATTGTGGATGCTACGCATCCCATGGTTTCGTATGGCACAAAAAAAAGGTGCCCCTCTTAGACGGGCACCTCTATATTGTCAGCTATTGGAATGGCATCAACCCACGATGTTGACGATTTTTCCGGGTACGACGATGACTTTTTTCGGGGTTCGGCCTTCCAAATACTTTTGGGTCTGTTCGTGTTCCAAGACCGCGGCTTCGATACCAGCCTTGTCCAAGTCCAGAGACAATTCCAGTTTAAAGCGCATCTTTCCATTGAACGAGATCGGGTATTCTTTGGAGCTTTCGACCAAATGACTGCCATCGAATTCAGGAAAAGGGGCATCGGCGATACTACTCGTGTGCCCTAACCGCTCCCACAACTCTTCAGCGATGTGTGGGGCATAGGGAGACACCAAAATGGCCAATGGTTCCAAAACCGCGCGACTGGTGCAGCCTTGGGCACCCAATTCGTTGACACAGATCATAAAGGTCGAAACCGAGGTATTGAAACTGAAGTTTTCGATATCCTCTTCCACTTTTTTGATGGTCTTATGCAAGGTTTTGAGATTCTCGGCCGTTGGGCGTTCGTCTGAAATGGTGGTGTAGAGCTTCCAGAGTTTTTTCAAAAACCCGTGTACCCCGGTAATGCCTGCCGTATTCCAAGGCTTTGACTGCTCCAAAGGCCCGAGGAACATCTCGTACAAGCGCAGGCTATCGGCCCCGTAGTCTTCGCAGATCTGATCAGGGTTGACGACGTTGTACTTTGATTTCGACATTTTCTCCACTTCCCTTCCTACAATGAACTTGCCATTTTCAAGCACGAATTCGGACGAATCGTAATCGGGTTGCCATTTTTTGAATCGGGCAATATCCAGCTCATCCGAAGTGTTCACCAGAGAAACATCGGCATGTATCGGAATGACGTTCTTACCTTCGATCAGTCCTTTTGAATATACCGTATCGGAATCCAAATCCTTATAAACGAAAGCCGAGGTCCCGGTAATCATCCCTTGGTTGATCAGTTTTTGGGCATATTCGTCTTTGGGCGCAATGCCCCGGTCGAACAAGAATTTCTGCCAGAAACGGCTGTACAACAAGTGGCCGGTCGCATGTTCACTACCTCCGATGTAAAGGTCGACATCTTGCCAATAGGCAATGGCTTCCTTCGCATAGATCGCCTCGTTATTGGTGGGATCCATATAGCGGTTGAAGTATTGCGAACTACCCGCCCAACCCGGCATGGTGTTCAATTCCAACGGAAATACCGCTTTATGATCGATGTTCTCATTGGCGACAACGGCGTTCGATACAGTATCCCAGGCCCAATGCGTGGCATTCCCCAAGGGCGGATCGCCCGCTTCGGTAGGCAAATATTTCTCGACCTGGGGCAATTCAAGGGGCAAATGGGCATCGGAAATCATTTGTGGCATACCATCGACATAATAGACCGGAAAAGGTTCTCCCCAATACCGTTGCCTGCTGAAGACCGCATCGCGGAGCCTGTAATTGATCTTGCCCACGCCTTGACCGATCGCTTCCAATTCAGCGATGCACTTTTTGGTGGCTTCTTGGTACCCCATCCCATCTAAAAATCCGGAATTGGCGATGACCGTATTCGCTTTGTCGGCGAAAGCTTCTTCGGAAATATCGACCCCGTCGAAAATATTGGGAATGTCGATGTCAAAATGCTTCGCAAAATCATAATCGCGTTGATCGCCACAGGGTACCGCCATCACGGCACCGGTTCCGTAACTGGCCAACACATAGTCGCCGATCCAAACCGGAACGGGTGCTTTGGTGAAAGGATGTTCGGCAAATGCCCCTGTAAAGACCCCTGATATGGTCTTCACATCGGCCAATCGATCGCGTTCAGACCGTTTGGCCGTCGCCTCAACGTAAGCCTCAACGGCTTCTTTTTGATCCGGAGTGGTGATTTTCGCCACCAGGTCATGTTCTGGGGCAAGGGTCATGAACGACACCCCGAATATCGTATCGGGTCGGGTGGTGAACACATCGATAGCCCCCTCATGATCTTGTAGTTTAAAGCGTACCGAGGCCCCCTCGGATCTTCCGATCCAATTGGTCTGTGAATCCTTCAAAGGCTGGGGCCAGTCGATGGTATCCAAACCATCCAGGAGCCTTTGGGCATAGGCCGTGATTCGCATCATCCACTGCGTCATTTTCTTGCGTACCACAGGATGCCCACCACGCTCCGAAACGCCATTGACGATTTCATCATTCGCCAATACGGTGCCTAAGGCCGGACACCAATTCACCTCAGCATCGGCCAGATAGGTCAGGCGGTATTTTAAAAGAATGCGTTGTTTTTCAGTGGCCGAAAAGGCCTTCCACCCTGCAGCATCAAAGCTTGGAGTATCGTCGTCACAAACCGCATTGACCGCTGTATTACCGCTAGCTTCAAAGCGATCGATCAAAGCGGGGATGGCTTCGGCGCGATCCGCATCGGTATCGTACCAAGAATCGTAGAGCTGGATGAACACCCACTGCGTCCATTTGTAGTAGGCTGGATCGGAAGTTCGTACCTCACGCCCCCAATCGAACGAAAAGCCCAATTGATCTAATTGTTCCCGATACCGGTTGATATTCGTTTCGGTCGTCAAGGCAGGGTGCTGTCCGGTCTGTATGGCATATTGTTCAGCCGGTAGGCCAAAAGAATCATACCCCATCGGATGGAGCACATTGAAACCCTTGTGACGCTTATAACGTGCCTGGATGTCGGTAGCGATGTACCCAAGGGGGTGTCCCACGTGCAATCCCGCCCCTGAAGGATAGGGAAACATCGACAAAGCGTAGAATTTCGGTTTGTCACTATCGTTACTGGCTTTGAAGGTTTCGTGCTTCGCCCAATATTTCTGCCATTTGGCCTCGATTTCCCTGAAATTATAATTCATTTTATATATTCCTCCTTTGGTTGCGCAAAAATAGCTTTAATCCGCAAAAGCGGAAAGCGAAAATCCGATTCCGAATAACTTGAAACCCTTGCGTTTGCAAAAGACCTTGCTTCCTAGCCTTTGCGTCCTGTTCCTTCTTTTCTGTTGGGAAAGTATGGCGCAGCTTGGCACCTGCAATGGGAACTCGGGCAGCCCGATATTCACCGAGACTTTTGGAACTGGAATACAGGACGGCCCGCCCCTACCCCCAGGCACCACCACCTACAATTACGTAGATGGCGGACCGAATCAACCGGTAGACGGGAATTACACCATCTCGAGCAGAACGAACTACTTCGATTGGTTCGACACCACCGACCATACCCCTGGTGATACCAATGGCAAGGCCTTCATCGTCAACGCGAGTTTTACCCCTGGGGAATTCTTTCGGCGTAGGATCGATGGACTTTGCGAAAACACCTCTTACGAATTCTCATCGTGGTTGATGAACTTGCACCCGAGTACGAGTCCGGGTTGTAATTTCAACGGGATTCCGGTGAACGTACGTTTCCAAATATGGGACGACACGGATACCAACCTGCTCGCCAGCGGGGATACCGGCGATATCTTCGATAAGGCCTCCCCAATTTGGGAACTATATGCCCTGGTCTTCCAAACCTTACCCGGGCAGACTTCGGTTATTTTGAAAATGATCAATAACGGTGCAGGGGGCTGTGGCAACGATCTGGCAATCGACGATATCGTTTTTCGTACCTGCGGTGACGCAATCACCCTGACCGATACGGCTAACAACAACTCAATTGCGATCTGCGACCAAGAAGCCCCTATCACTACGACCTTGACCGCAGTTCCTGACTTTTCGGTCTACGCTACCCACGCCTATCAATGGCAAGAAAGCACCGATGGGGTCAACTGGACCGATATCGCAGGGGCTACGAATCAGTCCTATACGACCCCCTCACTGAATTCTAGTATTTCGTATCGGGTAAAGGTCGCTGAAGATCCCATTAACCTTGGCAATGACAGCTGCAACACCATTTCAGATCGATTCGACATCGACATTGTCGCCACACCCCTACCCCCCATGAGTTTGGGTGATGTGGGGTTCTGTGAAGATGAAGTCGGTAGGGTTTCGACAACGGTACCGAACGGAATTCGCGTCGATTGGTATGATGCTCCTACCGGGGGCACGCTTTTGGCGTCGGGGCCCTCCTATGAACCCGAAAACGCAGGCACTTTTTATGCCGAAGCGGTCACCAACTTGGCGGGTTGTGTTTCGGATATCCGAACGGCCGTCACCTTGCTGTACTACCCCCTGCCACAAGTGACCGACGAACAGTTGGACTTTTGCGAAGGCCGTTCGATCAGCTTGAATGCCGAGGTCGCCAATGCACAGTACCTGTGGTCGACAGGGGAGACTACTTTTGAAATTAGCGTTGACAGTCCAGGAACCTATGAGGTACGGGTCACTGATGGTAACGATTGTTCGGTCGTCAAAGAAATCGTCTTGAACCAAATCGATCTGCCGGTGATCGAAACCGTCGTATCAGACCATAGACAAATCACGGTTCAAATGATTAACGAAGGGGATTTCGAATTTTCTTTGGATGGCATTCGATATCAAGACCGCCCGGTCTTCGATAATATAGCAGGTGGGGTCTATACGGCCTTTGTTCGAGAAAGAACAGGCTGTGGTGTCGTTCGTTTCCCTTTTCTCCACCGGGTCATTCCACGCTTTTTCACCCCAAATGGCGATGGGGTCAATGATCGGTTCGCACTAGAGGGTTTTCAAAGCGATCCCGCCTTTTCATTTGAAATCTTCGATCGGTATTCCAAATTGCTGCTTTCGACTTCGGATACCTCCTTCAACTGGGACGGCACCTTGCAGGGACGGCCCTTACCCTCTTCCGATTATTGGTACCGCATACAGACCGCTGGGGAAACCTTTATCGGCCATTTCGCCTTGAAACGATGACTTAAACGGGCTGCAAAAGACTTCCACTATAAAGCACCCAAAGCATGGATAATAGGGCCGCGGCATTGATGGCGTACCCAAACCATCGCATTTGACGATCCGTATAGGGGCGGTCACGAAAAAAAAGCGTCAGATCGAAGAGCAACCAGATGGAAAAAAGCTAAAGGAATCCTGCCAATACCAAATCGTTGAACCAAGAAAAAAGTAAATACGTTTCGACCAGCAACAATAGCAACATCAAAAGCTTACTATTTGTTCTACCCATTAGTACCGCCGTGGTTTTCTTGCCTGCCGTGCGGTCGGGTTCGATATCCATGATCTCACCTGCGATATGGGCTTGAAAAGCGAACAGGACCAGATACACCAATGTTTGCCATGGCAAAACCGGCAAATCGTTCAAGTTGGTACTGAAAACCGCGGTCAATACATATCCGGATTGAATGGCAATTTCAAAGGGGGGCGTTCCTTTAAACGAAAAGGTTCAAAATTATACATAAGGTTGACGACCACCATCAGCCCTAACAACACGAACATACTGAGGCCCCCAACGACAACAAAAAGAACGAAAAACGGTAGGACAACCAGGGTGATCCGTTGTAAGATCGGACGCAGTTGTTCTTGTCGTGCCCGAGCCCCAAAAAGAAAATTCCCCTTGCGCGAGTTGATGGCATCGGCTTCGACATCATTATAATCGTTTAGGCCGTACACCAAGTAATTCAATGGAAAGGTTACGAAAAGCAGACCGATCCAAAAAAGGGGTGATTCGACAAAGCCTTGCTGACCCCCAAAAGGGACCAAATAAATCCAAGCCGTCGGAAACCAAAGTCCCGGCCTGGAAATTTTCAAATCGAGTAGGAGTCTTTGCATAGGCAGCGGTCGGAAAACAATCGTATAACAAAGATAGTAAGCACCTGAATTCGAATTTACTTTTCTATTTTTACGTAACGAAACCCATCGATGAGTCAATATATTGAACGATATCAACGCAGACGCTTGATTTCCTCCTATTTTTCGGTTACCCTGAGTATTGCCCTGGTCTTATTCCTTTTGGGAATTTTGGGCATGTTGGTGCTCAATACGAAAAAATTGGCCGATCATTTCAAAGAGCAAATCACGGTTTCGGTCTACCTTAAAGACAACGCCAAACCGGTTGAGATCGATCAGCTCCAAAAAAGTTTGGCCTTGGCCGAGTACACCAAAACCGCGACCTATGTTTCAAAGGAAGATGCCGCAGAGGAATATAGTGAGGATATCGGCGAAAACTTTGTGGAGTTTTTGGGGTATAATCCCCTAAAGAATTCAGTGGATGTGACCTTGAACGCAGAATTCGTATCCCCCGGCCAAATTGCCGAAATCGCCGAATCACTAAGTGCTAGGACCTACGTCGATGAAGTCAGTTATGATGAACCCTTGATCGCGTTGTTAAGTGACAATGTCAGCAAAATCGGGTTTTGGATTTTGATCGCCAGCCTGGTGTTCACCGTGATCGCTGTGCTTTTGATCAACAGTTCGATACGCCTCTCCATTTATTCGAAACGGTTTATCATCAAAACCATGCAAATGGTCGGTGCTACCAAAAAGTTCATTCGCAGGCCCTTTATCTGGACCAACGTAAAATTAGGACTATTCGGGTCCCTTTTGGCCTTGCTAGCCCTGGCCGTGGTCGCCTATTATGTGGACCGTAATTTTCCCGAGCTTGACATTTTCGGTGATGTCGGGGTGCTGATCATTCTCTTTGCCGGGGTTTTGGCCTTAGGGGTGATCATTTCCTTGTTGAGTACCTATTTCGCAACACAGCGGTTTTTGAACCTCAGGACCGATGATCTGTATTATTAGACCTGTCCCTTTTGGGAAAACGACGAAATCGATCTTCTGAAAATATTTAGAACCCAAACAATTAGATTGCGTAACTTGCGTTATTAAATTCGAGTAAATGAGTAAGAAAAATAGTACGGTTCAGAAACAAAAACCTGAATTCATCTTCCAAAAGAAGAACTATGTCTTTCTATTTATCGGATTGGCATGTATCGCTTTGGGATTTATTTTGATGAGCGGTGGGGGAAGTGACGATCCAAATGTATTCAACCCTGAAATCTATAGTTTTAGAAGAATCCGTTTGGCCCCGACCTTGGTTTTGATCGGACTTGGCATTCAGATTTATGCCATTCTGTTGAACCCCAACAAAAAGAAAAAGTAAATTGGATATAATCGATGCGATAATCCTTGGTATCATCCAAGGATTGACCGAATTCCTTCCGGTATCTTCCAGTGGTCATTTGGAATTGGGCAAAGCCATTCTCGGAGCGAATTCCATCCCTGAAGAAAGTTTATTGTTCACCGTAGTGCTGCATTTCGCCACGGCTTTGAGTACGATCGTGATCTTTCGCAAAGACGTGCTTGAGATCATCAAGGGCATCTTTCAGTTCAAGTGGAACGAGGAGTTCCAGTTCGCCGTAAAAATCGTGATTTCGATGATTCCGGCGGCCTTGATCGGATTTTTCCTTGAAGATTTTATGGAAGTGTTTTTCGATGGGGCCATTTTAATCGTCGGCATCATGTTGATCATCACCGCGGTGTTGTTGTATTTGGCGGATATGGCCAAGACAACGGCCAAAGGGGTATCGTTCCGAAGTGCTTTTGTAATCGGGATGGCCCAAGCGGTCGCTATGCTACCGGGAATCTCAAGAAGTGGCGCCACGATTTCAACCGCAGTGATTTTGGGGATCGATAAGACCAAGTCGGCCCGGTTCTCCTTTTTGATGGTGGTTCCGTTGATCTTCGGCAAAGTGGCCAAGGACCTTCTCAGCGGGGATATCAATTTCGAAAGTGCCCAAATGGGGGCCATGGGGGCCGGTTTCATTGCCGCTTTCTTGGCGGGATTGGTAGCCTGCACCTGGATGATCCAATTGGTCAGGAAAAGTAAGCTCACCTATTTTGCCATCTACTGCGTGGTCGTCGGACTTATTGCCATCGCTTGGAGCATCTGGGGGTAAATCGCTATCTTTTCCCGAATTTTTCCCGACATCCATGATTCCAACGACCAAGGACGCCTATTTGGACGGTCAGATCTTACTGATCGATAAACCCCTGGAATGGAGCTCCTTTCAGGCGGTCAATAGCCTTAAATGGGCCCTCAGGAAAAAATTCGACCTCAAAAAGATCAAAATCGGGCATGCCGGTACCTTAGACCCCTTAGCGACAGGGCTTTTGCTCATTTGCACCGGTAAATTCACCAAGAAAATACCCGAACTCCAAGGTCAGGCCAAAACCTATACGGGCACCATCACCCTAGGAAGCACCACGCCATCTTATGACCTTGAAACCGAAGTCGACGCGACTTTTGCGACCGATCATATCGACGAGACACTGGTCAGGGCCGCCACGACCAAATTCATCGGGACCATACGACAAACACCCCCGATGTTCTCGGCTTTGAAAAAAGATGGAAAACGCCTCTATGAATTGGCCCGGGAAGGAAAAACGGTAGCGGTCAAGGAACGAGAAGTAACCATCAGCGCTTTCGAAATCAGTAGCTTTGCCCTTCCAGATATCGAATTTGAAGTGGCTTGTAGCAAAGGGACCTATATCAGGTCATTGGCCTACGATTTCGGCCTCGCACTGGATTCAGGGGCCCACCTGAGTGGTTTGCGGAGAACCAAAATAGGGGATTTTGACGTAGATAATGCGATAAGCCCTTTAGAATTCAGGGAACGGCTCGGCTAGGTCTTTGACAGGAAAAGGCATCGGTCAGGGCGTATTACCGGATGTAGCAAAATAATTACCCGAATTTCGGGTTATAGATAAACCATGGATCTGAATAGAAAGCAATTATCGTTTTTGATCACCTTTTTCGCAATGTCGTTAATGGTGCTATTGCTGTATAACATCCATTTGGGTGCCACCCAAGAAGAAAAGTATGTCATCGAAATGAGTCTGGCCGATGAAGACATTGAGGAGTTGATCAAAGAAGAGGAGGAGCGCATGGAAGAAATGGCCAATGCCGATCCTATCAAGAGCCATATGGCCTTTAATGAAACCGCAAAACCTACCTACGGTACACCGGAACCTCTAAAGACCCTCGAAGAGCTTATGGAAGAACGGGCCATGACCCAAGCTCCCAACGATTTCAATGCCAACACCGAAGGCTTCAATGCCAGTTTAAAGGAATTGGCTGAAAAACGGGAAGCCCGCAAAGAGGAATTGGGTGAAAAGGAAGCCCAAAAGAAAGAGTTCACCAATCATTTGGCCGATAAACGGACGTCGATTTCATATTCCTTGGTCGACCGCAATGCCTATCGATTGCCGCCACCCATTTACACCTGTCTCGAAGGGGGTAAGGTGGTCATCAATATCAAGGTGAACGCCAGTGGTCAGGTCTTCGAGGCCGATTTCAATGCTAAAAGTTCGGGTACCAATGACTATTGTTTGATTGAGAACGCCATAGCCTATGCGTTGAAAGCGCAATTCAACAGTTCGAACAAAGCTTCGCAGATCGGAACGATCACCTACCTATTCCAAAGCAAGTAGTCCTAAAAGATCTTCTGCGGTATTCTTTCCCTTGTCCTTATTATACCAAACTTGTAGCTCTTGTTTGAATTCAGGGGTCAAGACACCGTGTGCTTCTTTATAGGCCTTCACCATAGCAGTGGCCTTGCTGGGTCTGGGGCCCCATGTACCGACTACGGTTCCATCTTCACCCTCTAAGACGAGCAACTTGGGTATAGACCGCGCGCCTTTGGTCAAAAAGCGATCCATCAAATCCTCATGTTCATCGCGCAACACGATCTTTACATCAAAATTCGGATTGGCTTCGATGATCTTGTTCATGACCGGCAAACTCGGGGAAGCATCACCACACCAACTTTCGGTGAGCACCAAAAACGTCAATTTACGATCACTTCCGGCAATTGAATCCAACTGTTCCTGGGATAACTTCAGTGTCTTGTCCCAACGGTTCATCCTTCGGTCATTGAGTTGGGTATAATTGATCAGGGCTTCGGTTTGGGCCGGTCCTGAACTTGCACCTTCACGGGCCAAACGGGCGACGTAGTCGCGGTAGGTCGTATAGTCCATGCTTTGTTCAAGTGCCTTCGCAATCATGGTTTCCTGTTTCTCGATATCAACGGTTTCGTTCATTGTTCTGCATTTGAATCTTGAACTGCAATGGTCGTTGCAATTTGGAAAAGCTAACAGCTTTGTTTCCGTCTGGGCAGGTCATAGCTTCCTTTTCTTCACCATCCCACCACGGGTATCATTGATACTGCTCATGATGACGAACGCCCCTTTGTCGATACGTTCGATCTCAGCGGTGAGTTTCCTGATCTCAAGCCGGGTAATCACAGTGTATATGACATCGTAGGTGTTTCTTTTTCCTTGTTTGCCATAGCCTCCGATGGCATTATAGACCGTTAAACCCCGGCCCATCTTATCGGTAATCATCGCACGGATTTCCTCGCTGGCGGGTGAAATGATGGTGACTCCCGTATATTCTTCGATTCCATCTACGATAAAATCCAAGGTCTTCGAAGCCGCCAAATAGGTCAACATCGAATACAGCGCCGCTTCTATGGAAAGCAAGTAGCCCGCAGCCAGAAATATGAACACGTTGATGATGATGATCACGTCACCGATTTTCAGGGTCAATTTCCTACTCAAGTAAATCGCCAAAATCTCGGTACCGTCCAACACACTCCCGCCCCGAATGGAAAGACCGATTCCGGCCCCGAGGAAAAAGCCTCCGAAAACCGCGACCAACAACTTGTCTTGGGTCACTTCAGGAAAATCGATCAGTGCCAAGGTCAACGCCAACCCCAATATGGCCAATAGTGCTTTTAAGGCGAATTGGCGGCCTATCGTCGTATAAGCGAGCACCAAGAACGGCGCGTTCACCAAAACGATCAATACCGAAAGCGGAATCAAGGCCACCTCGGATATCAACAAGGAAATACCGGTTGCCCCACCATCGATAAAGGTGTTGGGCAATAGAAAGCTTTCAAGGCCGAAGGCGGCTGAAAAAATCCCCAAGGCGATAAAAACCACATCACGGATTTCGCCTAAGGGGCCGATGCCCCTTGCTTTATCCGGATTGGTATCCAGTCCTCTTTCGGCGGCTGCGGTTTCCATATCCTATAAACTTTCGGGGTTGATGGCCAGGCTTTTGAACAGCTTGGCCTTGGTGCCGAAAAATTTGTTGCGCACCTCGTTTTGCTTTAGCTGGGCATCGATTAGCTTGCTTTCCCGTGAATTGATCAAAAACAAAGAGCTTTCGCCGAAACTGAATTTGCGTTCTTCAGCGGCCAAAAGGGTACCGTAGTCGGTCACGATGTTTTCGATCAATAGGTTCTGGGTATCGAACGAATCCAATTCACGATAAATGGCCAGCACTTTATTCTGGATTTCGACCTGAGCGTTATCACGCTCGAATTCGGCATCCTGTAATTTGAACTTTGCCAATTTCAAATCGCCGCGTTCCTTGCGCAGGAACAAAGGGAAACGAAAGGTCAGCCCGCCTTTGTAGTCTTCAAAACGAAAACTTCCGATCTGATCGGGGGTCTCGGTCAAAAAGTTGTATTCGACATCGATCCTGGGCAATAATTTGTTGGCTTTTAGTCGCTTGTCAACGGTCAGGCCATCGATTTTATAGTCCAAAGAGCGTAGCTTCGGATGGTTCGCCAAAGTGAAGCTATCCAACGGCTTGCCCATGATCTCCAAGGTGGCATCAATGGCACCACTCAAATCGGGCTCGGGTATGACCCCTGGTTGGAGTTCGACGGGCACATTCTCGATCCACAGAAAATTCGACAATTCGAGCGAACGCTTCATCAACTTGACTTTGGCCTGCTCCAAACTCAACTGCCGATTTTGGACCGCGATCTTGGCCTCAACGGTATCGATCATAGCCCGGTCTCCGGCCAGGGCACTCTTTTTGATCCCTTCGAAACGAATTTGGGCATTCCCTAAAAAGTTATTGAAAATCTCGGCATCCTTATGCGCTTGCAACCAATCGAAATATGCCATGGCGGCATCGAACAGCACTTGGTTGACCAAAAGGTCTTGATCGGCTTTTGACTGTTCCCTGAAGAACTTGGCCTTGCGAAGCGTGGCCATTCGCTCATTGATCCAAAACCCTTGCCCTAACGACATCGAAACCCCGGCACTGTATAGGCCGTCTTCGGGTAAAAATTCATCCCTGTTGGTGAATTCCCCCTCGATCTGCTCGAAGTTCCCTTTCAGTTCGATGCCAAAGTAGGTCGGTATTTTAAAGGTGGCGTTTAGTCGATCCCAATATTCGGAGCCCTTGAATTCCTTGCGATCATAGTCGACCTCCAACTTGGGGTCGAAGCCTCCCCGGGCCTTCATCAAATTCGCTTGGCCGATGCCAATGGACAATTGGGCCTGTCGTGCGATAGGGTGGTACTTTTTGACATAACCCAAGTACTCATTGAACCGCAAGGTCAGGCTGTCGTTCTGGGCATGACCAACCGTACCGACGCATATCAGAAGGCAACAAACAAGTAGTCTTGTCCTCATTTTTTATCGGCCTTGGCCATGTCGTTTTGGGGTTGATAATAATTGGGTGGGAAACCATTCAATTGCCGCCATAGTTCGAACCAAATCGGTACGTCTTCGAGAAGGGCAATGGTATTGGCACCTGATCCGACCCAGAGGTCTTTAGGCCAGTCGTGATCGTCGGCATCTGGGGCCAACAATACCCGGTATTTCCCATTTTCACTGATAAAAGTTTCGATCGCGACCACGGTGCCCCCATAAGTTCCATAAGAGACGTTGGGCCAACCACTGAAAACGATCGCCGGCCATCCGTCAAACTGGATCCTCACTTTTTCGCCGATATGGAGTAGGGGCAAATCGATCGGTTCTACAAAGGTCTCCACCGCCATATCGATATTGGCGGGCATGATCCCTACCAGTCGATCTCCTTCCTTAAAGGTTTCACCGATACCCCCTTGCAAGGCTTTGTTGATAAACCCACTTTGCGGGGCCTTGATATAATACAAATCGTTTCGGATCTCGTAATTCGTATACTGGTTTTCCAATTTCGTTACCTGGGCTTCGGAGTCGAACTGGTTCGATTGGGCGGTGAACATATCGCTCTGCGCCTTTGAAATCTTATCCGTATAGGAGGCACGTACCCGATTGATTTCAACTTCGGCATTGATTACCTCGTTCCTACTGGCCAATAACTTGTTCTGTTGTGAGATCAACTTCGCCTGGGTTTCTTGCAACTTCAGGCGCTTTTCCTCCACATCGGTCAATGCCTTAAGACCTTCAGATTCTAACTGTACGACCCGATTGAACTGTCTTTCGGCAATGGTGATGTTGGTTTTGGCCGCCTCAAGATCGATACTATCGCTTTGCACTTTCAACTTCGACTGCAGCAATTTGTTCTTGGCCTGCTCCAATTTCAAACCGCGCTCATTGGTCAATGCCCCGATTTGGGTATTCAGCGCCTTGACCTTTTCTTGGTACGATGTAACCGCCATTTCCTTGGCCTTGATCTGTTGGCCGGTCCTGGCGACCAAATTCGGATCGAAATATTCGTTCTTGACCTCTGAAATAAACAGGATCGTATCGCCTTTGGCTACAAAATCACCTTCACGGACGTACCATTTCTCTATCCTTCCCGGAATGGGCGATTGAATCGTCTGTGGTCGTTGATCCGGGGTCAATGTCGTCAAGTAGCCCTTGCCGGTGATATTCTGCGTCCAAGGCAAGAAAAGCGTAATGAACCCTATAATGGCAAAGGCCATTAAAAAGCGGTTGAAGTGTTTGAAATGCCTTTTATGGAAGACCCTTCGGGCCGCCTTGAACCTCGTCAAGTCAACTTTCTCATTCAGTTTGTTGTGCGAAATATTAAGCATTGCCTCCTTTTCTTTCGTTTATCAATTTACCGCCATCAATAGTGATGATACGGCCACATTTTTTGATCCATTTCGGATTTTCGCTGACGATGACCAAGGCCCATCCGTTGGAAGGGTCGACCAAGAAGTCCATCATTTCATTAGCCTCGGCTTCCCCGAATTGGTCCAAAGGATCTTTAAGGATCAATAGTTTGGGCTTTCGAACGATGCTCCGTGCCAAAACGATCTTTTTCGAAACGGTATACGGGATTTGTTTTCCCTCGGGATACAACATGGTATTCAATCCATTGGGTTGATCTTTCACGAATTCGGTCAACTTCGTTTTTTCAAGGGCCCAATACACCTGTTCTTGTGAAATATCGGCATCCCCAAAGGTGATGTTGTTCAAAATAGTGCCCTCAAAAGGGGATTCCTCGCTCAATGACTGCCCTAAGTGGGAGCGGTAGTAATTGAGGTTAATCCCTTGTAAGGCCACATCATTGATAAAAATCTTGCCTTCATCAGGTTCCAAAATCCCTGCCATGAGCCGCAATAAAGTGGATTTACCCGAACCACTCGGGCCTTGGAACAGAATGGTACATTCAGGCGAGATCGACATTGAAATACCATCAATGATCTTTTTATCGCGTTCGGGTACCCGATACGAGATATCCTTAAGTTCGACTACGAAACCTTCGTTTCTTTTAAAAGGCCGCTCACCGGATTGGGGTTCCAATTCCTTATCAACAACCTGTCCCAATTTTTCAAGTGAGGTCAACAAATCGTAGAACGTCTCGAGGCCCAAAATCAACTTCTCGACCGAACTGATTACTAAGAGGATGATGATCTCGGCAGCGACGAATTGCCCGATGTTCATTTCTTGATTCAGTACCAAAAGTCCACCGATCAACAGTAATCCGGCCGTGACCAACACCTTGAAACCTACCATTTGTATGAACTGTAATACCAAGATCTTGAAGTGGCTTTCACGTGCTTCTAGATACTCCACCACCAGGGTATCGTTCTTGTCTATAGCATGGGAAGTCTTTCCTGAAAGCTTGAAACTTACGATGGATCTGGCGATTTCCTGGATCCAGTGGGCCACCTTGTACTTGTGCTCCGATTCATCCAAGCTGGTTTCGAGTCCACGTTGCGCCGTGAACTTGAAAACCACATAAATCAACAACAGCAATAAAATTCCGTATACGATAAAGAAGGGATGGTAGAACGACAACAACAATAACCCGAAAATGATTTGAAGCAAGGCCGCCGGAAAGTCGATCAAAATCTTGGACAAACTCTTCTGTACCGTTAAAGTATCGAAGAAGCGGTTCGCCAATTCTGGCGGGTAGTAGTTTCGCAACTGGCTCATCCTAATTTTTGGAAAACGGTAGGAGAACTCGAAGGAAGAGCGTGTAAATATTTTCTGTTGCACATTTTCAATAATGCGTATCTGCATTAATTGGAGCACCCCGACAAAAGCGACCCCTAAAGTCACGAGTACCACCAATACGATCCATGAAGTACTCACTTGGGCACCCTGTATGAGGTTGATGATGGCCTGGATACCCAGTGGCAGGGACAAATTGACCAAACCTGCGAAAATAGCGTAGTAAAAGACCTGTAGAATGTCTTTTCTATCCAGCTTTAAAAGGCCTATCAACCTTTGC
Organism: Flavobacteriaceae bacterium; assembly: GCA_013214065.1. Taxonomy (GTDB): domain Bacteria; phylum Bacteroidota; class Bacteroidia; order Flavobacteriales; family Flavobacteriaceae; genus Flagellimonas_B; species Flagellimonas_B algarum. Next base: position 121,200 of record JABSPK010000005.1, on the reverse strand, counting down.
CAAGCTGTGAGAATATTTTTAGCCATTTGATTGTGGATTTAGTGTATTGAACACCAAGTTTGCGAAGAAATCCCCCGGACTGATGGTCTTGTTGCAATCGGTCAGGGTGGCGAAATGGGAACGGAGGAAATGCTGGTGCATCACCCCTTCGAGTACCGTACTGGCCAAACTCATCGGAAAATTGTAAGCCGGGTCATAGGCATGTACCATTTCACCGATTCGGGTCACCATCCGCTTATAGATACCGAAATACCCTTCCTTGTTCTCTTGATCGACCTCTTTGGTCAGGAAAGATTTGTACGATTCATTGATAACGATTTTATGGAGCAATACCTCATTGATGTGCGAAAAATGCAAGTCTTGGTCGGGTGCTCCTGAAACCACTTCGAGGGCTTTGGCCAATTTCAGCTTGGGGTCTGAAATGCTGTTGGTCGAAAAGACCAAGCGGTATTCGACCCAGCCCCAATACCACGAGGTCAAATACACCAATAATTTGTGCTTATTCTCGAAATAGCGATAGATCGAACTTTCGTTCGAGCCGATCTTAACTCCCAGTTTTTTAAAGGTGAAGGCCTCAAAACCCATCTCATCGATCATGACGATGCTTTGTTCTACGATGCGTTTTCCCAAATCGGAAGACTCCGGATCTTTCACATAGATCTTTTCATTAATCCCGATTTTCACACTTTGCAATAATCGCTCCATATCAAAATTTTACCCCGCAAAAATAATAGTATTACTTTTATATATTAATAGATTAACTAATATTTAACGGTGGTAAAACTATAATACTTGATACTTATACTATCTTTATACTGAAAATGAGATGAATGGTTCGACTTTTACCCGTGTTTCTTGGAATAGTTTTCTTTTCGGTCAACGCACAACAGCGGTTGTACGAAATCCGATTTGAGCATTTCAATGAAAGCAGGGGCGATAGTGAAAAACGACTCATCGCCGAATTGCCATACTTAGAGACCGTGGTGCAGTTCAATCCGATGAATAGCAGGTCAGGCCTAGGGCCGGTCCTCAACCTTCACGGCAACATCGTGGTCATCGAGCAAATGGACTTACAGCCCGATGGAACGACGGCCGTAGTGATACGAAGGGAAGACGGAAAGGATTTTTTTGGCTATCGGCGTACCCTGAAAGCGATCTTGAGACCGATCGATCAAATGGATTCCATACCTAAAACCAATACAAATGAAAACAACGATTAACGGCTTGCTGATCTTTCTGTTCGCACTAGGTCTTCATGCCCAAAACAAGGTGCCGGTCGTGAACATTGGTGACGAATTGAAAATCGCCACCGTTCCTTCCAATGATTATGAGTATATCGAAGTGCCCCGAAAGAACATCATTTTGAAACGGGGCGGGATTTTGAATTTCTCGAAATTCAGCAACAGCACCGTCATCATCAAAGATCTGGTCTACGAAAAGGAAACGTCATACGCTATAATCGAGCGTGCCGATAAAAGACGGTTCTTTAAGGCCTTCAGAACCCTTACGGTCGATATCGAGGCAGCCCTTGAAGCAGGGGAGCTCACCCTTCCGAAATTGGAAGGCAATAAAGGTGCGATCGTAAAATAACGTTTGTTCTCTGTAAAAGCATTGGCCCGTTTCATGTTCACCTTTTTTCCTGGGCCGATGCTTTTCCTTTAACGAATGCCCCAAAATGAATGAAAACCATGCGTAAAAAGCTATTGCGTAAAAAAAACAAGCCAAAGCAGGTCGAAAGCAAAACGGAAGTCCTGCTGATCGAAGGCACCTTCTTACCCGCAGAGGCGGCCGATATCCTATTATCTCTTTTGAACGACAAGATCAAATTCCATACCGTTCGCTTGCTGAACCATCAAGATACCGATTACGAAGATCCTCTCGGTTCGGCCAGCAGGCTTGAGGCACTGCGCGAATCGAAAAAGAGCATTACCGAACTGGTGGTGCGGGCTAAAAATAAAGGGGAACGGCTGAAAATACATAGTACCATTACCATCGAATCGCTTCCCTAAATCCGCATTTTTTCAAACCAGCCGAACTCCCGGTCAATGATGCTCGCTTTGTTGGCTTTGATATACTCCCGCAAGGCCAGCGATACCGGTGACAGCTTCTTAGTCTTCAACCATACCATATTCCAACTCGTGGTAATCGGTAAATGCTTCATCGGAAAAACTTTCAAGCCACCATTACGCAATTCGTTCTTTAAACCGATCAAAGGCATGATCGAACATCCCAAACCAGCTAGTACAGCTTGTTTTACCGCTTCGTTCGAAGTCAGTTCGATGCGTTTGCCCAATCGGATATCCATGCGTTTTAAGTAAGCTTCCGTCGCCGCTCGCGTAGCCGACCCCCCTTCCCGAAAGATCAGTGGAGTGTCTTTCAAAAGCGATCCCTTTTTTAATCTAGGTTTCGTGAAATACTCCGGATTCGCTACCAAGTGAAGGACATTGTCCATCAAAGTGACCTTTTCAAGCTTAAGGTGCTCGGGCAAGACCGATACCAAGGCAAAATCAGTCGTATTCTTTTCGAGGCTCTCGACCACTGGGGACTTGTTAGTCACATCCATGACCAAATCGACCTTCGGATTCTGCTTCATAAACCCTGATAGAAAATAAGGCATTACGTATTTTCCGGTCGACACCACCGAAACTTTAAGACGCCCGGCCAGCTCACCACGGTATGAAGCGACTTTGTAATCAATTGATTCGACTTCCTCAAGAATACGATGGGCCGCCTGGGCGATCTCTTGCCCAAAATCGGTGACATACAATTGCCTTCCGACTACCTCGGTCAAGGGTATGGGAAACTGGTCCTGAAAATTTTTGAGTTGGATTGACACCGCAGGTTGGGTCAAATGAAGCGCTTCAGATGCCTTTGTAATACTCTGTTTTTCAGCAACTTTTACAAATATCCGCAATTGATGAAGACTATAATTCATTTACTTTATTTATGTTTTTCATAATAAATATAAATAATTATTAATGAATAATTTGTTCCAACTTTGCGCTGAATTTCAAGCGAAAGCAATGTCACGTAAAACATCAGTTGTATCATCCGTCGATTCTCGGAACACGAAAAGCTCGGCCCTGGCCAAACGACCCTTCCTCAAGTTCAGCTTGACGGTCTTTGGCTTCCTCGGGCTTTTGGTCCTGTCTGCCTTCCATAATTTTTTGTTCATGGAATGGTTGGGGATTTCAATGGCTATCGTACTGGCTCTTTTTAGCATCCATATCATCGGCGAACAACAAACGAAACGAACGAATTCTAAATCTTAATTACATGGAAACCGCAGTAAAAACAACGCAAAAAATCAACTTGGTGGACGGAAGTTTCACCCCGTCCGAAGCCCTCGATGTCATCACATCGTTACTAGACGTAAAGGTCAACTTCCATAAACTCCAGCGCATCGCATGGTGTGAGGGTGATTGTGATGCCGATACCGTATACCCGGATGGCCGTATCACCGAACTCCTGAACGAAAAAGGAATCGCGAAAGAATTCATTAACGGCATCAGATACGAGGGAAAACGCCTCCGCATCGAGGGTACCTTGAACATCGTACTTGAAGATTAATTTTACATGGACCTACACCTTTTGGTCGATAATTTGACCAATCCTGCACTGCTGTTTTTCTTTTTGGGAATTATAGCAGTGCAGTTGAAAAGCGACCTCGAAATACCTCCCAACTCTTCCAAATTCATTTCTTTATATCTTTTATTCTCTATCGGGTTCAAAGGCGGACTCGAGCTTTCCCATAGCGAATTGAACCTCGAGATCATCTGGTCGATGTTATTCGGGATGCTCTTGGCCATCGCGGTTCCGCTTTATGCCTATTTTCTACTTAAGCGAAAGTTCAGCGTTGAAAATTCCGGGGCCATTGCCGCGGCCTATGGTTCGGTCAGTGCGGTAACCTTTGTGACCGCCATCTCCTTTCTTGAAATGGAACAAATCCCTTTTGGTGGCCATATGGTCGCGGTCATGGCCTTGATGGAAGCCCCTTCGATTATCGTAGGCGTCCTGTTGATGTCGCTGTTCAAAAAAGAACGACAAGCGAACGGCGATATGAAAAAACTGCTCTGCCATTCTTTTACCAATGGCAGTGTGCTTTTGATCCTGGGCAGCTTGGCCATCGGTTTTTTGGCCAACGATCACCAAGCTGAAGGCATCAAGCCCTTTACCACTGATATTTTCAAAGGGTTTCTAGCGGTGTTTTTATTGGATATGGGCATCACCAGTGGCAAAAAACTGGCCGACTTCATTAAAAAGGGTGGCTTTGCGTTTGTTTTTTCGATTATCGTACCCCTCATCAATGGCTGTCTGGTAGCTTGGTTAAGCCAGTATATCACTGATAGTATCGGCAACCGGTTCCTGTTCGCCATTTTGGCCGCCAGTGCCTCGTATATCGCCGTACCCGCGGCCATGCGGCTTGCCGCCCCAAAAGCCAACCCAAGTCTCTACATCCCCATGGCCTTGGCCATTACCTTCCCGTTCAACATAACCCTCGGAATGCCCCTTTATATGTATCTTGTACAAAATCTATAAGCGCATTGCATGCAGGTCAACCGCTGTGGCTGGAGTGAAGGGGACGCACTTTATGAAGCCTATCACGATGAAGAATGGGGAGTACCCGTAAAAGATGACGGGGTCTTATTCGAATTCCTGGTCTTGGAAACCTTTCAAGCAGGATTGAGTTGGATTACCATTCTTCGCAAACGTGAAAATTTCCGTTCCGCCTTCGACCAATTCGACTATCGAAAAATCGCCAGGTACCAACAACCCAAAATCGAAGCCCTACTTCAAGATACCGGTATCGTGCGGAACAAATTAAAAGTAAACGCTACGGTAAGCAATGCCAAGGCTTTTATGACGGTACAAGAAGAGTTCGGTAGTTTCAGCGAATACCTTTGGGCCTATGTAGATCATACCCCGATAAAAAACGCTTGGACCAACTATAAAGACGCCCCGGCAACCACTCCGCTTTCGGATACCATTAGCAAAGACCTGAAAAAAAGAGGGTTCAAATTCGTGGGCAGCACCGTGATCTATGCGTTCCTGCAAGCCGTAGGAGTCGTCAACGACCATGAGGTCGGTTGTTTTCGGTATGACGAAGTCTGATTCCAAACCACCGAAGACCTGCTAGGAATAGCGTCTAGGGCCTTGCTCGGCCAATACCGATATTTTCACTATTTTAGGTCACCAACTAACGATAACAACCGCTATGGGACTACTTACCTTACTTTCTTTTTTGGGCTTTACTTTATTCGTTGCCGTGGTGGCATGGTACGCCACCCGAAAGACCGACGAAAAATCAGCTGATGGTTTTTACTTGGGCGGACGGAGCCTTGGGGCGATCACCATTGCGGGCTCCTTACTGTTGACCAACCTTTCGGCCGAACAGATCGTAGGCTTGAACGGTCAGGCCTTTGACGAAGGGCTGATGGTGATGGCGTGGGAAACCTTGGCCGCCATAGCCATGATTTTCACCGCTATTTATTTGTTGCCCAAATACATGAGTAAGGGTATCACGACCATTCCTGAATTTATAGAAAAACGTTTCGACAAGCAGACCAAGGCCTTATTATCCATATTGTTCTTGTTCGCCTATGGGATCGTTTTGTTACCGACCATACTCTATTCAGGTTCCTTGGCGTTCAGCACCATGTTCGATCTTCCGGAGGTGCTCGGAATGGCACCCTGGACGGTGATTTGGCTCTGCGTTTGGACCATCGGTCTTATCGGGATGGTCTATGCGATTTTCGGAGGACTGAAAGCGGTTGCGGTATCGGATCTCATCAACGCGATCGGTTTGTTGATCGGTGGACTATTGATTCCGATTTTCGGATTGATGTTGATCGGGGACGGAAGTTTCGGGAAAGGCTTGGATATCTTATGGGAAAGCAACCCGGATAAGTTCGTGATGAAAGGGGCAGTCGATTCATCGATACCGTTCGGAACGGTATTTACCGGAATGATGATCGCCCAAATCTATTATTGGGGAACGAACCAATCCATATTACAACGTGTATTCGGGGCCAAGAGCCTTAAGGAAGGCCAAAAGGGGATGTTACTCGCCGCCTTCGTCAAATTCGTGATACCGGTAATCGTTGTGCTACCTGGCATCATTTCATGGCATGTCTTTGAAGGGCAGTTGGAAAATGCAGATCAAGCCTATCCTGCCCTAGTTGCGAAAGTATTGCCTGCCGGACTGACCGGATTCTTCGCTGCCGTGCTTTTCGGTGCCGTCTTGAGTTCGTTCAACAGCCTACTGAACAGTAGCGCGACCTTGTTCGGATTCGACTTGTTTAAAATGTTCTTCAAAAAAGATGCTACCGATATGGAAACCGTAAAGGCCGGTAAACGATTCGGACTGGCCCTAGGCATCATTTCAATGACCATAGCCCCTTTTATCGCCAATGCGCCCGACGGGCTCTTCAGCTACATCCAACAGTCTTTGGGTAGTTTGAGTGTTCCCATTCTTGCCGTGGTGATCACGGGCATCATGACCAAGAAAGTACCGGCTTTAGGAGCTAAGGTAGTTATGGTCGGAGGCGTTCTATTGTACCTCCTCAGCTTGCTGTTCTTGGAACCGCACTTCAGGGAAACCGCCGTGGCGGCCGCACAAGCCCAAGGGATCACCGATCTTTCGCAATTGAGCATTATCAAGGCCGAAGCCTACCCACACTATTTGCATGTTATGGGCATCTTGTTCGTGTTCAATGTTTTGGTCATGCTCGCCTTTGGAAGGTTCATGCCGAAAACAGAGGTCATGGCCGAAGATACGACCGAAGCCATCGACACGACTCCGTGGAAATATGCGATGCTGATCGGCGCCGTAATTTCGATCTTGGTGATAAGTACCTATTTCATATTCTCCTAAGCGGCTTAGAATTTCGCCTCCTCTTTTAGGATATCCATAAACTGAGGTCTCGGAATCAGTTCTGCCCCTAGCGTCTGCAAATGGGCTGTATGTACCTGGCAATCGATGAGTTGATAGTTTTGGCGCTGGAGTTCTTGCGCCATTTGGATGAAGGCGAATTTCGAAGCGTCGGTCACTTTGGAGAACATGCTTTCCCCACAAAAAACATGGCCAAGGTCGACACCGTACAACCCACCGACCAATTCACCGTCTTTACTGACCTCGTAAGAACGGGCGAACCCTTTCTTGAACAAACCGATATACGCCTCTTTCATATTATCCGTGATCCATGTCCCTTTCTGACCCTTGCGGGTCAACGAAGCACATTGTTCGACTACGGCCTCGAAATGTTGGTTCACACTGAGTACAAAATCGGATTTGGCCAAGACCTTGCGCATGCTTTTCGAAATCCGGACTTTTTCAGGAAAGAGGACCATTCTGGGGTCTGGGCTCCACCATAAAATCAAATCATCATCGTTGAACCAGGGAAAAATTCCGCTTTGGTAGGCCAATAAAAGGCGTTCGGTCGACAAATCGCCACCTACCGCCAAAAGCCCGTCTTCGTTGGCCAAGTGTACTGGAGGGAATTCGAGCCTATCGCTCAAAAAATACAACGGAAAGTCGTCGCTGTTCTTTTCCAAGGCAAAGTTTTCTTTTAAAGGTATTCAAAACCCCTAAAAAAGGAGCAATCCTATCAGATAAATCACACCGCCTACCAAGAGGAACAACATGCTATACGGCAAGATTTCATTGGCTTTCAATTTGGTAATCCCCAATAAGGGCAGTGCCCAAAAAGGCTGTAGCATATTGGTCAATTGATCGCCATAGGCCAACGCCATGATCGCCTTCGGCAATGGTACGCCCAACTGCACTGCGGATTGGATGACCAAGGGTCCTTGAACAGCCCATTGCCCTCCGCCGCTTGGCACGAAAATGTTTACCAAACCTGCACTGAAAAACGTAAAAATAGGCAAGGTCGTGGTCGAACTGATCGAGACGAAATAGTCCGATATCAGGGCAATCATCCCACTTCCGGCCATAATACCCATAATCCCAAAGTACAATGGAAACTGGATCAAAATACCCGAAACATCCTTTATAGCCTCTTCAACGGCGTTCAGAAAGGACGCGAAACTACCGTGTAAAACGATGGCGAGACCTAACATAAAAAAGTTCAACAGGTTCGGGGTGATGTTCAAACCGTGTAGGGCGGGGAGGTACTGGATGAAGAACGCTCCCAACAACAGCAGTCCGAAAAATAAGGCCATGGGCTTCGAATGGTCGAGCTTTTCGGCCCCGACCGGACCGTTCCCATCAAAACGCTGCATGTGGTACGATGGCAAACGAAACGGTTTGGCCGTAGTCTGCTTGCCTAAATAAAACACCAAAACCGATATACATAAGCAAACAATACAGAAGAGTATCAAGTTCCAACTACTGAAAACGGTTTCCGCCGTTGAAATGCTATTGGGTAATTCGATTGGGAACCCGTTTTGTTGCATGGTCGACATCAGGGTTTTCAAATGTCCTTCTTCAGAGACCTTGATCGGGGCCGAACCGCTGATACCCCCATGCCAAACCATCAATCCTACATATCCTGAGGCACCGACCAAAGGATAATTGATCGGAATGTTCTTCGCTTGGGCATACTCCCCGACCTTTCGCGCCAGGATGGCCCCGAAAATCAAGCCAAGGCCCCAATTGAAAAAGGCAATGATAAGGGTCGGCAGGGCGACTAAAACGGCTGCATTGGCTGAATTCGTAACGAATCCCACGATTTTTAGGATCAATCGTTCCATCGGACGGCTAAGCACCAGCACATGGCCGAGTACCAAGATGAGCATCATTTGGTAGGCAAAGACCAAAAGGGCATTGTTCCACACCCCTTCTTCCCAATACGATAAAACTTCGAAAAAACGGTTGTCGCCCGTAGCGGAATCGGTGAAGGCGGTGGCCAAGCCTATGGTCAATAGGGTCAGCACCACCGCAATGGTAAAAGGTGACGGTAGGAATCTACGAAATAAGCCTTCGATGATCCGGGTAAGGCCCATGGTTAAAAGGGCAGATCGTCGTGCTCTTCTTCATTAAGACCGTCGGCCGGCTCAAAGGTCTCCAAGGGAGGCAATGGCGCGGCGTTGGCCGAATCGGCGGCTTGTTCAAGATCCTCGATACGCCATCCTTGGATCGAATTGAAATACTTGGTCTCCCCTTGTGGGTTGACCCATTCACGTCCTCTTAGATTAATGCTGATACGGGCCATTTGACCAACTGAGAAATTGTTCAGTAAATCACATTTATCTTGGATGAACTCTACCAAAATATGTTGTGGATATTGCTCCTCGGTCGTGATGACGACCTCTCTTTTACGAAACCCGTTGCTGCCATACGTTTTGGTTTCGGCGATCATTTTTATTCTTCCTTGAACTTCCATGGTAACCCGTTTAGATAATCCCCAAAAATACATAAAAACGACCCCAACGAGAAGGTATTCGAAGACGGCTTTTCAACAATTTTTTCCTTTTTGCGTTATCTTTAGATAGAATACTACAGCAATGCAGTTCAACCGGAAAAGGCGCGCCTCGAATGTCATCATTTTGCTATCGGCATTTGTGGTGGTAAGCCTTATTTTATGGAACACGAACATCTTTTTTGAGAAATTCAAGGAAGAAGAGCGCCTGAAGATGGAAAACTGGGCCGCTGCCCAATCCGAACTGCTGCAAATGACGGTCGACCAAGAACTGGGTAACCTGACCCTCAAGGTTTTGGGCAATAATACGACCACCCCCATGATCCTGGTGAACTCCAATGGTTCGGTAAAGACCCACAATATGCCTGAGGAAATCGAAAGTGATTCGACGGCCATTGCGAAACGCATAAAGCGATTCGCCAGTGAAAACGCCCCGATTATCGTTGACGATAAAGGGGAAGTCCTCGCCACGCTGTATTATGGCAATTCCGAAGTGCTCAATAAACTGAAGTACTATCCCATCGCTTTGATGTTGATCATATTCCTTTTCGGAACGGTGATTTTTTTCTTTTTCAAAACCAATAAAGCTTCAGAACAGAACAAGCTCTGGGCGGGTATGGCGAAAGAGACCGCCCACCAGATAGGCACTCCCTTGACCTCCTTGTTGGGCTGGAACGAATTGTTGAAGTCAGAACAGATCAATCCGGAAATCACCGTCGAAATCGAAAAGGATATCGCCCGTTTGCAAACGATTACCGAACGGTTTTCAAAAATTGGTTCGGTTCCTGAACTTCAAGTACATGATATCGTTTCCGAAACCGAAAAGGCCTACGAATACCTAAAGCGCAGAAGTTCGAAACTGATCCACTTCTCCTTTAGTTCCGATATCAAGGAAATGCCGGTATTATTGAACCTACCCCTATTCAATTGGAGTATTGAGAACTTGGTGAAGAACGGTATCGACGCCATGAAGGGCAAAGGCAATATCGCGATCCAAATCGAACAAAAAGGGGGCATGGTCCAAATTTTGGTTTCGGATACCGGCCACGGCATCGCCAAAAGCGATTACCAAAGTATTTTCAATCCAGGGGTCACCTCCAAAAAACGGGGTTGGGGCTTGGGACTTTCGCTGGTCAAACGGATTGTCGAAGAGTACCACAAAGGAAAGATCAAAGTACTTTCTTCAAGCAAGGAGGGTACCATCATGCAAATTTCACTACGCGCTAAAGTATAGCTATGGCCAAGGAAAAAAATATCGCTATCAAGCACGCGGACCTCACCAATAACTGTCCGGAATGTTTCAATCAGGAACTTAAATTGACCTTCTACCAAAAACATACCTACAACCCCTTTTTCCACCGAACGACCGGGGAAGTCACCCATGAGATCAAATGCAAAAAGTGTTATTCCATCATCTATCCTGTGAATTGGACGGATGACATTGAACGGGTGTTCGACTACTATCAAAAATTAGTGGCTCCGGATCGGCCTTCGGTGCGCTTCACTACGCTGTTTTACGTGTTGATCCTATTGCTATTGGCTGCGGCAGCAGCCCTTGCGTATTTTTACCTCGAAGGATTCAACTAAGCGCTTTTCGGATGCTTTCGGCGGTTCGTTCAAAGGCTTCCGCATCCATGGCGACCTTATGTTGAAAGGTGGCGTTTTCCATCGATTGCAACGGAATCAAATGGATATGAACATGGGGTACCTCAAGCCCGATAACGGTCAGGCCCACGCGTTCACAGGGTACCGCTTTCCCGATAGCCTTCCCGACCTTCTTGGCAAAGGCCATCAAGCCGAGATAGGTGGCATCATCCAAATCGAACAATTGATCGACTTCCTTTTTAGGCACACAAAGGGTATGGCCCACGGAATTTGGGTTGATGTCAAGAAAAGCAATGTAATCGGCATCTTCGGCAACCTTGTAAGAAGGGATGTCGCCGTTGATGATCTTGGTAAAAATACTCGCCATGGTTCAAATAAAAAATCCCGTCTTGTGAGACGGGATTAAAAGTAAAGATTTTATCCTGTTATTCCCTGGTGATTTCAAGAATATCGAATTTCATTACCCCGTTGGGTACCTGTATTTCGGCCACTTCTCCGACCGACTTTCCCAAAAGCCCTTTTCCAATGGGCGAAGTCACGGAGATTTTTCCCGATTTCAAATCGGCTTCGCTTTCAGCGACCAAGGTATATTTCAGTTCCATTCCATTGGTTTGGTTCTTGATCTTTACGGTCGAAAGCACCAATACCTTTGAAGTATCCATTTGGGATTCATCGATTAAACGGGCATTGGCCAAGGTGGCCTCCATTTTGGATATCTTCATTTCAAGCAGGCCTTGGGCCTCCTTCGCGGCATCGTATTCGGCATTTTCCGATAGATCCCCTTTATCACGGGCTTCGGCAATGGCCTGCGAGGCTTTTGGACGTTCGATATCACGTAAGTGATCGAGCTCTTCGCGCAATTTTTTCAATCCTTCAGCCGTATAGTATGATATCTTTCCCATATCCATTCCATTTAATGCAAAGGCACACCGTGGAAAATCGATTTCATTTTCCCAATGCCACCTCGTAGTCCTTTTAATAGAAAAATCCTCTGCTAGACCCTAATTGATTGGTTTTTAGCGAGGATTTAACACAAAGATACACAAATTTTAGGCATTTTTGCCCAAAATCATCGGTTTATGAGGCTCCCCTCCCTGTTGCTCTGCTTGCTGATCTTACTTTCCTGCGGGAGCGATTCCACCAATCGGAATCCCTTTTTACAAGAAGTCGGTTTTCAATTCGAATTGAACCTCAACCTGCCCCTATACAACGGTCTTAACAATATCGGCAATCCGGTCTATGTCGGAAATAATGGCGTGGGTACCCGAGGTGCTTTCGTGATGCGTACGGGTAACGATACTTTTTTCGCCTTTGAAGCCAGTTGCCCAAACCATACCCCGAACGCCTGTTCGACCATGACCATCGATGGGCAAAATGTTACGTGTTCTTGTGAAAATTTCACCTATAGTCTGTTCACGGGCCAGCAACTCAACCGGCCTGATGATGGCGTTCGGTATTACGATTTGCTGTTTTATCGAGCCGTTCGGAGCGGGAATTCGGTCATCATCTCCAACTGACCCTAAGCTTCAACCACCCATTAAATCCACCACCTCTTCGGCAGTGTCCGCCCGGGGGAACTGGCAATACCTAGCCGGAGCGAACACCAATACCGAAAAGAGGCACACTTAAAAGTTCACCGTCGCTCCCAATAGGAAGTTGATCCCCGCCTGTGGATAAAATCCGGCCCCTTCTATGGTAGTGATAGTACCTGGATCGGAGAAATCGTCATCGAAGGTGAAAAAATAGCCGTTCGATACGATGTCTTGGTCGAACAAATTGTTCACCAAGCCCGAAAGGACGATGTTATCGAAGAACCCGTTCATTTCAAAAACGTATTGAAGGTTCAAGTCGGTTTGCGAATAGGCGTCGAGTACGGAGTTTTCCGAATCGATATTGCCCATATACTGTTTGCCCACGAATTTCGACAAGAACGATATTTGAAAGTCTTCGCTGGGCACGAACGAAATGATATTGCCCGCGACCAAGTTCGGCGAATAAGCGATATTGGTATTGCCCAAATTCTGGAGTTGGCCGTCACGTTGAAAGAAAAAATCAAGGTTCCGGTTGTCGCTTAAAGCAATATTGGGGCGCCATACGAAACGGCGACCAAGCCTGACCGTAGCGTCGACTTCCAGTCCGAGACGATAACTATCCCCAACATTCGCACGCAGTGGAGCTCCGACATCGTTCAAAGCACCGGTCAAGACCAACTGATCCTTGTAACGCATATAATACACATTGGTGTTCACCTGAACATCGGTTGATACATACCGCCATCCCAACTCAAAATCATTCAAGCGCTCGGGTCTAGGATTACCGTTCTCGTAATCGTTTCGGTTGGGTTCACGGTTGGCACGTGCGTATGAAAAATAGAAATTGTGATTTTGATTTAGATTGAACGTAATCCCCGTTTTTGGGTTGAAAAAGTTGAACGTATCATCAACGATGCCCGTGTCTTCCCCATTGGCTTCATAGCCTACCCTACGATATTGTAGGTCACCGAAAAGACTCCATTTTGAATCCAGTTTGAAAATCCCTTTTGAATAAAGGTTCAGATCGGTCTTTCTCGAATCATCTTCGTAGTAACGGTCCCTGATCGAACTGTTGCTGGCGAAACGCGCCCAGATTACCTCACCGAAATGGTCACCTTCATAAATATTGAACCCCCCTCCGGTAATCACATCCAATTTCTCGTCTTTATAGTTGACCGAAAAGACGGTTCCGTAAAAGTCATTGTCGAGCCAACGGCGGCGAATGAGATCCGTAGTATTGACCACTTCGCCATCGACGACCAATTCTTCAAAACCGTAGGTGTCAAAATCATCGTCTTCGCGAAACTGTTCGAAATACCCACGCCCCCTAGTGTAATGGAAAGCGATGTTCGTACTCCAATTATCATCCAATCGCTCGTTCCAATGCAATTGAAAGTGATCTTGTTTGTAATTGTCTTCTTCCTTATCGTAAAATCGCACGTTTCCGTCGTCATCGGTATTCTGACCTGCGGGATTGAAGGTGCGGTCAGAGGCCAAGGTGGCCGCATCGATACCGAACCACGATTGGTACGTAATTTCATGACCTCCGAAAAGCAAGGCCTTCACCAGGGTATTGTCATCGACATAGGTGCCTTGTAAAAAATAAGACTCGAGTTGTGAACTTGCCCTATCGATATAGCCATCGGAGGTGATCCTAGAAAGCCTACCTGATATTTCGACATGGTCATTCAACAAACCGGTACTGAACTTGACATTGTTGCGTAGCGTATTGAAGGAACCTATCGAGGTTCCGATTTGTCCGTAGGCTTCTTCCGAAAAGCCATCCGTCAACAAATTCAAACTCGCTCCGAAGGCCCCTGCCCCATTGGTGGAAGTCCCTACCCCTCGCTGGAGTTGCAAATTCTCGGTAGAGGAAGCGAAATCGGGCATATTGACCCAAAAGGTACCCTGTGATTCGGCATCGTTATAAGGTATGCCGTTGATGGTCACGTTCACCCGGGTGGCATCACTCCCACGTACCCGGATACCGGTATACCCAATTCCGGCCCCAGCGTCCGAAGTGGTTACCACTGCGGGTAAAAAGTTCATTAATATGGGAATGTCTTGGCCAAGGTTTCGCGGTGCGATCTCTTCCTTATCAAGGTTTGAAAACGTTACCGGAGACTCTTTCGTCACCCGAACGGCTTGGACCAAAACCTCTTCCAAGACGATTTTCTTACCCTCGATCGTGTCTTTTTCCTGTTCTTGGGCGTTCCCCTTGGCCAAAAGACCGAAAACCACCAAAAAGAAGAGTACCCCGCGTTTGGGAACATTCAATTTGATCATTAGGTGTTGTTGAAGACCGAAAGATTGTGAGCCGATCTCTTTTCTGAAAAATGAACATGGTATTTTCATTCGTAAAAAATTCACGAATAAAAGGGGTCATTATTCTGGTTTGACTTGATTTGTATGTGAAACGGCAGGAATTCGGTTTGACACCTATCCGCCCCTCACCGCAAAGGCGCGATGCCCTTGCCGTTCGGCCATCCCTTAGCAGCATTACCTGCCCAGGTTCAATGGGTATGATCTCAGCCCTGAACGATGTCAAAGCACCCCTTTGAGATGCGGCAAATGTAGGGTGGAAAATCCTAAAAACAAAAAGGCCGTACAAGACGGCCTTTTTTTGTGAAATACATGACGATCTTATTTGGTCGTCCAACGGCCATAGGCATCGATATACACCGTGCGCTTCGTACCGCTTTTCAACACCATTATCAGCTTGTACTTTCCTTGCGGGTTTTTAAAAGCTTCTTTCAATCGAGAGGTCGGATAGTCTTTGAGCAAGGCTTCAACCACTTGCGGCGGAAGTTCGGCGCTATCGATTTTCTTGAAACCGTCGGTCATGGCATGCACCTTAAGGTCATTGAGGTGGCCGTAAGACTCGATCGAAGTCAAGGTCATGGTAATGGCTAGTATGGAGTAGAGCATCGTTTTCTTCATTGTTTTCGTTTTAATTCAACATCTAACTTATCTACGTTGAAGTTCAAGGTTCAGATGCCCGTTTCCTAAAAAAATAAAAGATCGCCGAAGCGATTTTTTATTGAGGCCCTTCAAGGACACTTGGGGGAAGTCATTCAAATCATTGAACGTCTTGAAGGCCCCGAACGATAATCTATGGTTAGTGTCGCATAGCATTATCAAATCGTTTTGTTGAATGAAGGACCGCAAAGCGAACACCTTGCGGCCCTTTCAACCGAATCAACCAACCAAAACCGCGAGCCAGACTGGCTACAGCGGATTATGTTCTTCCTTTATAATAGCGGCGACCGGTTCATCGGCCACCAGGGTTTCTTTCTCTTCGGCATCGTTGGAAACGGATACATCGGCATTGATCGATGGGGCCGCCAACAACAAGGTGATGATCAGTGCGGTTGCCATCAGTCCGGATTTCAATAGATCGTTCATTTTTCAGATGCTTTACTTATTGGACACGATCCTTTTGAAAAAGTCACAAAAAAACCGCAAAGCGGATTCGCGATGCGGTTTTTGTGCTGTGAAACCTGGGTATCAACCAGCCTGATGCGAGGGTTTTAAAAGGTCGTTTACCGTTTTGACCGGATTGAAGGTCACCAAGGGTACCTCTACGAAAAGGGTGTTCCAATAGGCCATGGCCCCGTTCCAAAGACCGGGGAGTTCCAAGGCCTTCAATTCTTTTCCTTCTTTGGTCTTAGCCGTGATAAAACCTTGTTCCGTATCGATAAAAGGCATGAGGTCGAATTTCTTTCCTCGATAATCGCGTGGACCACAGACCAAATCAACCGGATTGAAATGGGTGGAATCCTTAAATATTGCAGCTTGGGAGGAACTCGACATATCGACTTGGGCCGATTCAATGATCTGTAGGGAAACCCCGCCTTGTGAATTTTTAGCCCAAAAAGGCCCGCCTCCTGGCTCGCCTTCGTTTTTGACCATACCACAAACCCGTATGGGGCGGTTCAATTTGGCCAAAAGGGCGGTTTGTTTTCCGGCTTCGTCCAAAGCCTCGTAAGCTTGTTCAAAACGAACGTTCAATTCCGTTTCCAAAAACCGTTTTACCTCCACAACATCGGCAGTTTCATTTTCAAGGGCCCGAGCATAGTCAAAAGCCTTTTCTTGGGTTCGAAGCAGTAAACCTGCCAGCATTTTCTTGCTATCGGCAACTTGTTGCAAATTCGCATCGATGACCACATTATCGATGTTCTTAATAAAAATGATATCGGCGTCTTGGTCGTTAAGGTTTTCTATCAAAGCCCCATGGCCTCCAGGGCGAAACAGTATGGAGCCGTCCGAATTCCGGAAAGGTCGATCTTCCATATCGACCGCGAGGGTATCGGTACTTGGCTTTTGATTGGAATAGGTCACTTCGAATTCGGTTTCGGTCTTCTGGGAAATCCGCGGAACCGAAAGGGCCTCTTCATCCTTGAACATGGTCTCATGTTGGGGCGATATGGTGAAATGCAATTTGGCAAGTCCTTTTCCTTTGGCATACAAGGCGGCTTCTTTCAGGTGCTCCTTAAAAGGGGTCGCCCCGCCATGCTTGCATTTATGAAAAGGCAATAAGCCTTTGGGAAAAAACCCGAAGTTCATCCCGTCTTCTTCGAGCATGTACTTGACGAACGCATACACCTTGCTTCCGGCTTCACCGTGTTTCGAACCGATCGCCTTCATGATTTCCCCATAAAAAGGAAATCGCTCCATATCCTTGGCGAAACGTTCTACCGCAGCGTCGTTGGTTCTCGAGAGATATTCCCCTAAACTTTCCGCTTCGGGGTCATAAGCCTCCAAAAAATTGAACATGGCCTTGAACATCCTTGAGGCCGCTCCGGATGCTGGAACGAACTTAAGCAATGATAAGCCTTCGGCCCGGTCATCGAAAAAGGAAACCAGTTGCTGTTGCTGCTCCGCATCGAACCTGAATATACCGTCATCGACAATGGCGGCCCGCGCCAGGTCCACAAAGGGGATCCCCTTTTTGAAGGTGTTCATTTGCTGGGTCAATTGAGCTTCAGAAATGCCTTTGTCAGCGAGCTGGTCAAGGTCTTTTTTCGACAGATCGATCATGTGTTAGAGGAGTTTATCTATATGGTGGATGGCCGCACGAAATCGGACATCTTTTTCACCCTTTAAAGTAACAAAATTCTTATCGTTATGCTTTAGGGTATCGTGAAAATATTTGAACATGCGTTCACGTTCATCGGGTTTGTCACGAAGATCGTCCTTGACCCAAGGGGTATCGATCCCTGTCAGGAAATACAGGTCGTATCTATTGGATAGGGCGGCCTTTTCAAGCAACGGGTCACAGTACCCCAGGTAATAGGCTTCCGAGTAGACCTTGGTTTCCAAAAGATCGGTGTCGCAAACCAGTAGTCGGTTCGCCTTTTTCGACAATTCGTTTTCCAAGCGCATCTGGCCCCTGGCTATCGGCAGAAGGTCATGTGGTTCACAGGTTTTCCCATCACGATCCCATTTATCCTGAAGGTATTCCCTTGCATATTCAGGTACCCACTCCGTATCGTAGTATTCGGCCAGCTGCCGTGCCAAAGTGGTCTTACCGGTTGATTCGGGGCCGAATAAAACGACCTTTACGAGCCCACTGGGTGCTTGTGTAAGTGCTTCTTCCATGCCAAGTAGCCTTGAACGGCCATTACGGTGAAAATCAGATATTGCAAAGATAACATACCCCAACCCCTTGAGGCATATAAAGGAACGGTAATGATATCGGCAAGGATCCACAGCGTCCAATTCTCCAATTTTTTATTGGCCATGTACCACATGGCCGTGAAGAAAATACCCGAAGTGAAAATATCAACATAATTCGAAGGCGCGATTTCATAGTCGAAAATGCGGTAAATCCCATAATTGACCAACATGGTCCCCAAAAACAGGAGTACTCCGATAACTTTCTCGTTCTTCGAAGTACGTGAAATACGTACGACCTTCACGTTGTCCTTTTTTCGTGACCAGTTCCACCACCCATAAACGCTCATTACCGACCAATAAAAGTTCATGATCATATCACCCAACAAGCCATCACGAAAAAACAAATAGACCGTGATCACAGTAGCAACCAAGCCGGTTGGGTACACGAGAATGTGCTCCTTTTTGGCAAACCAGACGCTTGCAATACCCATTACGAACACCACGGCCTCGAGAACGATTATGAAAGACGGTTTGCCGCGATACGCTTCTAGGAAAAAATCAAAAATGGGGTTGATATCCACTTCGGTCCGATTTGACGATCTTCATTTGCAAAACCACGTGATCCAAATCGATAAACGCGGTTTTTATCTCATTTTTCAAAAGATCCATGACCTGGTCATATGATCCATATACTTGGGTACTCAAGGGATTTTCAAGGGTGCGCAATCCTGAAGCCCGAAGTTTTTTGATGAACTCTATGATCGGGGGCTCGAAATCGTCTTGCAATGGGGTAAGGGTCAGTTCGACGGAAATGTCCATTCCTGCTTTTTATTGTAAAACTACGACAAACGTCTTAGCCACCGTTCGAACTGCGGGCAAAAACACAGGTAAAGCCCTCGAATTCGAAAAAATCGACGGCATAGGTCGACTTCTTACCTTCATACGAAATGGTCGCCGTAGTGGTCTTGGCATCAAAAGGAAAATCCTTGACATCGATATGGTTTAAAAAACTGAGCCCGGGTTGGGCATAGATTTTATACAAAGACTCTTTGGCCCCCCACACGATGGTCAATTTTCGCATCACGGCTTCACTATTGGCCAGGGTACGATACTCTTGGATCGGTGTAAACTTATGGGCGATCCGCAAAATTTTATCCCGTTGTTTTTCGATGTCGATACCCACCAATTCGTTTCTGCTGACAATAATCGCGGTGAATTCATTGGAATGGGTGATCGAAATGTGGTTGCCATCTACCAAATGCGGTTTTCCGAACTCGTTGTAATACAGGTCCCGGTCTTCATACCCTTCTTGGCGGAGCAAATGCCTTATACTTAGGAACGCCCTTCGGTGCATGGTCGATTTCATGGCATCAAGTCGCTTTTGGCAATGGTCGGTGAGTGCAATTCCGTGTGAAAGCTGTTCCTCACTTTCGGTCACCTTCCACAGGTATGCGGTGATGTCCTTTGAAACTGTTATGGTTTTGTAAAGGGGCACGGCTAAGAGTTAAGTAAATTGTACCTTTGTGGCCGTTAAATCAGGCTACGAAAGTAAATTAAGAAAAAATGAGCACTAACACGATTCCTTACGTTCCTTTTAAAGTGAAAGACATTGCTTTGGCTGATTGGGGGCGCAAAGAAATTGAACTCGCCGAAGCGGAGATGCCCGGATTGATGGCACTTCGAGAAGAATATAAAAGTGAACAACCCTTGAAAGGTGCCCGCATCGCCGGCTGCCTTCATATGACCATACAGACCGCCGTCTTGATCGAGACTTTGGTGGCCCTTGGTGCCGAGGTAACTTGGAGTTCCTGTAACATCTTTTCTACCCAAGACCATGCCGCCGCTGCCATTGCCGCTGCAGGTATTCCTGTCTATGCTTGGAAAGGAATGACCGAAGAAGAATTCGATTGGTGTATCGAACAGACCTTATTCTTCGGTGAAGAACGCCAACCCCTGAACATGATCTTGGATGATGGCGGTGACCTGACCAATATGGTTTTGGATCGCTACCCCGAACTTAATTCGGGAATCAAAGGATTATCGGAAGAAACCACCACAGGGGTACACCGCCTTTACGATCGTATGAAAAATGGAACGCTACCGATGCCGGCCATCAATGTGAACGACTCGGTTACCAAATCGAAATTCGATAACAAGTACGGCTGCCGAGAAAGTGCAGTAGACGCCATACGTAGGGCTACCGATACCATGCTAGCAGGCAAACGGGTCGTCGTAGCGGGCTACGGTGATGTCGGAAAAGGAACCGCAGCATCCTTCCGCGGAGCTGGGGCCATCGTAACGGTCACCGAAATCGATCCGATCTGTGCCTTACAAGCCTGTATGGACGGTTATGAAGTCAAGAAATTGGAATCGGTCATTGCCAAAGCCGATGTGGTGATTACCGCCACTGGGAATAAGGATATCATTCGCGAAGAGCACTTCAGGGCCCTGAAGGACAAGGCCATTGTCTGTAATATCGGTCATTTCGATAACGAAATCGACATGGCGTGGTTGAACGGCGCTTATGGGGATACCAAAGACGAAATCAAGCCACAGGTCGACAAGTATACAATCGATGGAAAAGACCTAATCGTACTGGCCGAGGGGCGTTTGGTCAACCTTGGCTGCGCCACCGGTCACCCAAGTTTCGTAATGAGCAATTCGTTTACCAACCAGACGTTGGCACAAATCGAACTATGGAACCACAGCGATCGTTACGAAAACGAGGTGTACATGTTGCCCAAGCATTTGGACGAGAAAGTGGCCCAATTGCACCTTTCACGACTTGGTGCCGAATTGACGGAACTCAAAGAAGACCAAGCGGAATATATCGGTGTTACCGTAAAAGGCCCGTTCAAGCCGGAGTATTACCGTTACTAAAGATCAGCACATAACACAGTATTCGGGAAACCGATCGAATAAAAACCCTTGCCGTTCGAGCAGGGGTTTTTTACATATCGAGCCATCGTTTGAAATTGGTCGTACGTTCACGTGAAACGATAACCTGATTTTCTTCTTTGGGTAGTAATCGCAGCAACAACCTGCTATTGAAATAGCTGTGTATTTCGACAACCGCCTTGACCGAAACCATGAACTTGCGATTGATCCTGAAAAAATGGATGGGATTCAGAATGTTCTCCAATTGATCAATGGTGTATTCGATCGGATAATGTTGGGCCGTATGGGTGTATAGGTAGATCAAGCCCTCATTTGATTTAAAATAGGCGATGTCATCCACATTGAAGGATTTGAACATATTGCCCACCTTGACCATAAACCGGTGTTTGTATTCCTTGTGGAATAGTTGTTTCAGGTGTTCGAGGTTCTCCGTACTACCCGAACCGCTGTTTCGCATGCTGTTCTTATGGAATTTCCCTAATGCTTTGGCCAATTCTTCCTTGACGATCGGTTTGAGCAGGTAATCCAAGCCATTGTATTTGAATCCGCGAATGGCGAATTCATTATAGGCCGTGGTGAAGATAACGGGCGGATGTTCTTCCAATCCGTCCAAAATATCGAAACCATAGCCGTCGTTCAGTTGGATATCGAGAAAAATGAGGTCTGGGGCTTCGTTTTCATCGAACCATTTGGTGCCGCTCGCCACAGAATTCAAAGCACAAATTATGTTGATTTCCGGAGCCAGTTCACGGACCAACTGTTCCAAGCGTTTAGCCGCGAATTCCTCATCTTCTACGATTACGGCCCGCATTAGGATATCGATTTTAAAGTTGACTTCAGAACCGAAGCATCCAATAGCGGAATGATCACTTCGAACATATCGTTTTCCTCTCGTACCAATACCGGTTTGTTGGTGTAATAGGCGTAGCGCTTTTTGATGTTCGGCAGACCCATTTTAGTTGTGGGTTCGGGGCGCGATCTTTTTTGCAGGTTGTTATGGACCACCAAAGCATCGTTTTGAATGGTTCCCACCGTAATCGTAAGCGGCTTCTCCTTACTGTATTGATTGTGTTTCAAGGCATTTTCAACCAACATTTGGAGTGATAAGGTCGGTATCAGGAAATTATCTGCGTCGACTTTGATGTCACTGCCTATGATCACGGCATCCTTATGACGAACGTTCATCATGAATACATAGGAATCCAAAAAGTCGAGTTCTTTGCGTAAACTGACCAAGTCGTGTTCGCGGTTATCCAGAATATAGCGATAGGTTTTGGCCAATCGGGTCACGAAATCAGAGGCGAGATCACGATCTTGGTACATCAAGGAGGTCAAGGTGTTCAAACTGTTGAACAAGAAATGCGGACTGATTTGATTTTTCAAGGTGGCATATTGTGAAGCCAACATTTCCTTTTTCAAATCTTCCATCTGTTTGGTCAACTCGTCTTTCTGCTTCATCGAAAAGTAAAATAGGTTGATAAAGACCACCGACACACCAAGCAGCCACGCCCTGAAAATATTGCCGCGAAATTCCAAAACGGGATCTTCGCATATGATTTGTAGGGTCTCTCTAAGAGGAAACAAGGCCAAATAATAGATGATAGTCGTCAAAGGGATCAATAAGGCCATGGTCTTTCCGAAAATGACCAAACTGTTCTTAAGGTTCAATCCACCGTTCCTGAGCTGTTTATGAATCAGCCAATCGTTGTATTCCCAGGTCAACATAAAGAAAAGGAAGGCGGTGACATAATAAAAGACCGTCGTCGGTTCGAATATGCTTTCAGCACCTCCTTTGCCATGTTCGACGGAAATCTTGATCAAGGCGAAAACCACATTGACCACCATCCATCGCAAGAAGAACTTACGCAAGCCTTGTTTTGTAAACCATTTTCCCATATCAACCCTAAAGGTAAGCAAGCCCTTTAAAACAGCGGATGGTCTTTAACTGTATCCGCATAAAAAGGCTTGAAATGTCGATACCAAGGTTGAACCGTGATTTCCCCTGATCGCCCCTCCCAAATCAAATCAACATCATATTCGCCCTTTCAACCGCTATTTTGCCGATCGATCAACAGCGGTAAAAAACGGGAGGTGGTTATAGCCCACTTTTGGGGAAAACAACAATGTCATGAAAAAAATCCTGTGGATCCTAATCGCCCTCTGTGGGCTCTATTCGTTCTCCCAAACCGGAACTATCAAGGGTACGGTAATCGATAAACAATCGGAACAGCCCCTTGAAGGTGCCACTATTGAATTACTGAACGCCGCAACCGCGACCGGGGTCATCACCGATTTCGACGGGCGCTTTTCGATGAAGGAGGTTCCGATTGGGCGCCAAGCCATCCGGGTCAGTTATATCGGTTTTGAAAGTACCACCATACCGAACATTGAAGTCACCACTGGTAAAGACGTGTTCTTATCGATCAGTTTGCTGGAATCTTTCAACCAACTCGATGAGGTCGTATTGACCAATGAGGCCGATAAAGACAGGGCCTTGAACAAATTGGCCACCGTTTCGGCCCGTCAATTCGGGCTTGAGGAAGTGGGTCGCTTTTCAGGTGGTCGAAGCGATGTCGGGCGTTTGGCCGCCAATTTTGCCGGGGTCTCGGCACCGGATGACAGTCGTAACGACATCGTCATTCGAGGGAACTCGCCCACAGGGTTGTTGTGGCGTTTAGAAGGGGTACCGATTCCCAGTCCGAACCACTATTCGACCTTGGGCACGACCGGTGGTCCGGTTTCGGCCCTTAACCCGAACCTTTTGAAAAATTCCGATTTCTTGACTTCCGCTTTTCCGGCTGAATACGGAAACGCCGTTGGGGGGGTCTTTGATCTGGGTTTTAGAAAAGGGAATATCGATGACTACGAATACACCTTACAAACCGGGATCTTCACCGGGGTGGAAGCCATGGCTGAAGGTCCGATGGGAAACAACAAGGGTTCATTCCTCGTAGCCACTAGATACTCCTTAGTAGGCTTGCTCGGGGTCGGGGCCGGCGGTACCGCGGCCACACCGAACTACAACGATATCAGTTTCAACCTCGATTTTGGAAAAATAAATAAAGGGAACCTATCCATATTCGGTATCATAGGTAACTCGGATATCGAATTCCTGGGTGATGATATCAATGAAGACGACCTCTTTGCTGCAGAAGATGAGAATACCTTTGTCGAATCGCGATTCGGGGTCATCGGGTTGAAGTACAATTGGCGCATTAACGACAACTCCTTCCTGCGGACGATACTTTCTGGATCTTATTCCGGCAATGACTTCAAAGCCGACCGCTTTATTGATAAGGATAGTCCCCAAGAGCGGGTTATACGCTATACGGAAGCCGACAATACCGAGGTGCGGTTTACCCTTTCGACCCTGTACAATACCAAGTTGAACAATAAATTCAGTTTAAGGGCCGGGTTATTGATTGAAAATTTCAATGTCCAAAGTCTCCTACTCGACCGAAATGAACAGGCCGACGGTGATGGCGACGGTGATCCAGACCTGATTACCTTCAGGGACATCGATGAAAACCTCAACATCTTGCAACCCTATGTTCAAGGCCAATGGAGATTGACCGAAGACCTGACCCTGAACGCCGGGCTGCATTCGCAATACAGCACCCTGAACAAGCAATTCGCTTTGGGGCCCCGAGCGGCCTTAAATTATAATGTCGCACCGAACCATACCTTGAATTTCGGGTACGGACTGCACTATCAAACCATTCCTTTGCCCTTATTGCTATTGAATGAAAATGTCAACGGAAGCTTGCAACAAACCAACCGCGACCTTGATTTCGTCGAAAGCAGCCATTATGTACTAGGATATGATGTCAAATTGGGCAATTCATGGCGGGGTAAAGTCGAAGTATATCGACAAGACATCGAAAAAGCGGCGGTAGAACCCTTCGCATCGAGCTACTCTACTTTGACCGAAGGCGCGAATTTCATTTTCGACAATGACCGTGTTTCACTCGTAAATGAGGGTACGGGCTATAACCAGGGTATCGAGTTGACCCTTGAGAAATTCTTCAGTGATGGCTATTACGGGCTATTGACCAGTTCGTTTTTCGATAGCAAATACGAAGGAAGCGACGGAATCGAACGCAACACCCCTTTCAACAATGGGTATGTCGTCAATCTTTTGGCAGGAAAGGAGTTTAAAACCGGGGCCTCGGGCAAAAATGTATGGTTCGTAGATACCCGGGTGACCACTTCAGGTGGGCGGTATTTCACACCGGTGGATCTGGCCGCTTCACAACAGGTCGGTTTTGAAGTCTTACAAGAAGACCTGGCCTTCAGCCAGCAGTATGACACCTACTTTAGATGGGATGTGAAATTCGGATTGAAAATCAACAGCCGGAACAAAAAAAGATCCCACCAGTTCTATTTCGATTTCCAAAACGTAACGGCGAACGAGAACGTATTCGTTCGCAGGTACAACAGATTGACCAATGAAATCGATCAAGTCGACCAAATCGGGTTTTTTCCTGATTTCGGATATAAATTCCAATTTTAAGCGAAGCGAAAACACTGACGATGAAACCAAAAAAGGAAACTACCTTTGAACGGGATGCCACCGGGCGAACCAAGCGGCCAAGGGGGGTTTCCTTTGCACTCAGAAAACCAAAAACGACTGGCCCGGCCTTTTTCTGGTGGGGTTGGAAAACCACATAATCATGAAAAAAGCAGCAATCACCATCCTTGTACTCCTAGCGATCATTTTGATCGCCGTCCGTATCAATAACCGTGAGACGGAGAAAGACTTCCTTGTTTCCCAGTTGGCCGAAGTAGAAGCCCTTTTCGACCATCGTAAAACGGCCAATCTTTCGGTTTCACAAGCCAATGTCGAGTGGCATTTGGATCACACGCTTAAAACCATCAATCGCATTTCCAGTGCGCTTATTGCGTCGGATCCGGAACGTTACGAATCCAAATTCAACATGCAACGCGTCTTTGTACATACCACAGGGCATATTCCTAGGGGAGCGGCACAGTCGCCGGCGAACGTTCGACCCCCTGAGCAGATCGAATTGGACAGTCTACATGCCCAATTGGAATTGGCACGGACCAATTTATCGCTGATCCATAACCTAACGGAAAAGGCGTATTTCGAGCATCCGGTATTCGATCATCTGGATCGTGATCAAACCCGGCGCTTTCTTGAAGTGCATACCAACCATCACTTGAAGATCATCGAAGACATCATGGCAAAATAAAAAAGCCCGGCATTGGCCGGGCTTTTTCAACTCTTATGTGAACGTCTCTACGCTTCGAAAGGTTCGATGGAAACGAATGACTTTCCACCGGTTTTCTTTTCGAATTTGACGATGCCATCTACCTTGGCATGCAACGTATGGTCCTTCGACGCGTATACATTGTCACCTGGGTTGTGCTTTGTTCCTCGTTGACGAACGATGATGTTACCGGCGATTGCCGCTTGGCCTCCAAAAATCTTAACGCCCAAGCGTTTCGATTCCGACTCCCTACCATTCTTAGAACTACCTACACCTTTTTTGTGTGCCATGATATTTTCTTTTTAGTTCGTATTTCTTATTTGTTCAACGCTTCGATCAATTCGGCTTTCTTCATGGAAGAAATCCCGGAGATCCCTGCGGCTTTTGCCAATTCCTTAAGTTCGGCTACGGTCTTCTTGCTCAAATCTTCGGTCGCTTTTGGGGCGGCCGCCTTCTTTGGAGCTGCTTTCTTTTCGACCGGTGCCGCTTTGGCCTCAGCAGGTTTCTCTGCCTTGGCTTTTGCAGGAGCCGCTTTTTTGGCGCCTTTGGCAACGATTCCTTCAACAACGATTTCCGTCAAATACTGGCGGTGACCGTTCTTTTTACGATAGCCTTTACGTCTTTTCTTTTTGAAGACGATAACCTTATCGCCTTTCAGATGCTTGACGACCTTGGCCTCAACGGCCGCACCGTCTATGACCGGGGCGCCAACGGTTACGTTCTTACCATCATCCAAAAGAAGGACTTTGTCGAATGTGACTTTCTTACCTTCCTCGGTCTGCAAACGGTGAACGTACACTTTTTGGTCTTTCGCAACTTTGAATTGCTGCCCTGCCATCTCTACAATTGCGTACATAATGCGTTAACTTGATTAATATTGATTCTATTTTCGCAAATAGCGGGTGCAAATATAGCGCTAAATCCTTAATCTACAAGCTGTAATTGGCAATCAGAGCAATTATTTTTTCAGATTATTGGAGGTTTTGAACAATTGCATAAACGATAGGGTCAACACAAGGGTGGTCGCAAAGCCCATAATCGCGACGGTGAAAAAGACGATTCCCTTGAAATTCGTGTAATCCTTTGACCAAACCGCTGAAAGTTCATCTAGGAAAGCAGGGTTCAATTCGGTGGAATACAGCGCGAAAAAGATGGTGAACAAAATCGTTGCGACAACACCGGTAGTCATTCCGGCTTTAAACGCACTGCCATAGTTAAAAGCTTCCCCTTCCCTTAACTTAGTCACTTTGAGGGTCTCGAAAATAGCGAAACCGGTGATTACCCCATTAAAAAGGCTGAAAAAGATGTTGGTATGTTTCCCCAGTAAGGATAAAATCAAGAAATAGGCCACCAGACAACCACTGGCCACGATTCCAAAACGGATGGGTAAGCTCAAATTTTTCATGATCCATATTTTCGGTTGGACTTTTAATTTACATAATTTCTGTGTAAGACCCAAGTGAAGCCCAATCTAACCCATTGAAAATGCGCAATTTCACATCCGGATATAGCCATACCTCGTCAGGCCGGTCCAAGCCGCTTCGGGTTTTCTTGAAATCGGCCCCAAGGCTTAACATAGCAAAGGGTGATCGTTCACCAAGCCTTTCTTATTTTTGCCCCCTAAACGAGGTTTTATGAAACGAATTCTAGCGGTGCTATCGTTAATCACATTAATGGTTGCCTGCAAACAAGCGAAGACCGAACCGGATACCCCTTCAAAAATGGAAGAGGTTATGGCCATTCACGATGAAGTAATGCCAAAAATGCGGACCCTTGGTAAATTGGTCGCGGAACTCAAGGAAAAAGTGGATACTACAGCCTCTGGCAAAGCCCATGAAGCGGCAATGAAGGAACTTCAGGCAGCCAATGAATCCATGATGGATTGGATGCAAGGATTTGGAAACCGGTTCGATTCCGATGAGATCTTGAACGGCAAAACGCTTACCGCGCAAAAAAAAGAATGGCTCCTTGAAGAGGAGGCCAAAGTAAAAGCCCTGAGGGAAGAAATCAATACCAGTATCGCCAGGGCACAGCAACTATTAAGCGAATAACCCAAAACAAGGGACCTAAAAATCGTTGAACCATAGAAATGGCGAATAATGCTATTACCGAATGGATGCCTAGATTCGGTTCTCGATTCACTGCCGACTAAATGACAAAAGGCCAAAGCCCTTTTTCGACATGGTCAATCTTTTAATCGCCATTGGAGGCTTTCCATTATCCTACGGATATCTCGTTGTAAATAAATGGCTGCCGGATAAATGGAGTCGTAATTGGGCTTCGCATAAAAATAAAGCGAACCCGTTACGAAATGTGATACACTATCGGTGACATAAAACTGAGACTGTGACGCCGCATTACCACTGACTTCATAGAACATACCGTACACCTGACCCTCGTCGTTGATAAAGGGCTGTTCGATAATGTTGTCGGCCTTTACCACATGTTCATAGGATAGTTTTTGCGCATCGGTCAGTAATTTGTCCAAATTCCCGGTAACCGGTTTGTAAGTAACGTAAATGGACCCCTTCATTTGCGGATAATCCAACACCATCGCACAGTTTTCTTCTTGGGTCAAGCCGGCAGCCCGGTTTTTATCGAAATCGAAAGGACAGTCCGACCCAAAGCGTTCGAAATGGGCTTCCGGGAACTCGAGACGCAACATCGCCTTGGGCTTGGGCAAGGGGGCTTCCTTACAGCCAAAGCAGAGTATGAGCAACACGACGGGCATTAGGTGTCTTGATTTCATTTGGGCAGGGTAACTTTTATTTGTTTCAATCGTTTTTTATCAAGGCTCTCGACAACGAATTGGTAATTTCCGAAGCGCACGTTCTCGCCGCGCTTGGGAAAGCTTCCGGAAATCTCCAATACGAACCCGGCAATGGTCTCCGATTCACCTTTTCGATCTTCAAAGGCATCTTCATCGTCGATTTTCACCACCCGATAAAAATCCTTCAAAGTCGTTTTTCCTTCAAAGACATAGGTGTATTCGTCAAGTTTCGAGAAGACCAAATCCTCGTCGTCGAATTCGTCGCTGATATCACCCACGATTTCCTCTATGATGTCTTCGAGGGTGACGATACCCGAGGTACCCCCATATTCATCGACCACGATCGCCAGATGTTTTTTCTGCTCTTGGAACTCCAAAAGAAGGTCATCCAACTTTTTGTTTTCAGGAACGAAATACGGTTCGCGCATCAGGCTGGTCCAGTCAAAGACCTTGCGTTCGAGATAGGGCAATAAGTCCTTAACATAAAGCACCCCGGAAACATTGTCCATATGTTCCGAAAATACCGGAATCCGTGAAAACCCGTTCTTTTTGATCTCTTCCATCACCTCGGGGAATTTCATTTCCTCATTTAGGGCGAAGATATCGATACGCGGGCGCATGACCTGTTTGGTATCCGTATTCCCGAAGGTTACGATACCTTCAAGGATCTTCTGTTCTTCTTTAGTGGTATCGCCTTCAGAGGTTAACTCCAAGGCTTGGGATAATTGATCAACGCTCAAATTTGATTTTTCCCTTCCCAATTTCTCGTGCAAATACCCCATGGCCCCGTGCATTGGGATGCTCAAAGGAGCAAAGACCACGTTTAAAATACGTAACGGAGTAGCCATAAAACTGGAAAATACCTTCCGATTCCGGTTGGCGTAGATCTTTGGAAGGATTTCCCCGAACATCAAAATCAAGAAGGTGGCGACCACCACTTCAAGCAGGAAGCGGAGCGATAGGGTCCCGAACAACAACTGATCGATTGCCGAAAACCAATAGTCTCCGATATCACTGAACAACAAGACCACCCCGATATTGATGGCGTTGTTGGCGATGAGGATCGTAGCGAGGAGCTTCTTCGGCTTTTTGAGAAGATCGACGATGAGTTTCCCGCGGGAACTGCCTTCTTCCTCAAGCTCATTCAAATCGGTCTGCGAAAGACCGAATAAAGCGACCTCAGCCCCTGATATCAAGGCCGATCCCCCAAGAAGAAGTACCAATACGACTACCTTGGCCGTCAACATCCCGCTAAGGGCCAACGAAAAATAAAGGAAACAACTGGGGTCAGGGTCCAATGCCGCTTGTTTTTAATTAGCTGGTTCAGAATGGCAAATCGTCATCCTGTTCGGTTTCAGCAACCGATGGTGCCCCACCTGATGGGGCTTGGGGCATGGTCGGCGCAGCTGATGGGCCGGCATTCGTTGGGGCCATGCTCTCGTTTTTGGTCGTCAAAAAGGTAAAATCCTGTACATGTACTTCGGTGGTATATCGAGTATTGCCGTCTTCGCCTTGCCATTGCCGGTTTTTCAAGCGTCCTTCTACATATACCTTATCACCTTTTTTCAAGTATTTCTCACAAATTTCAGCGGCCTTGTTGCGCACCACCACATTATGCCAATCGGTATTGGTTACCTTCTCTCCGGTCTGCTTATTGGTATAAGTCTCATTGGTTGCCAAAGGGAACCTTCCTACGCATCCGCCTCCTTCAAAATAATGTACTTTGACCTCATCGCCCAAATGGCCGATGAGCATCACTTTGTTCAATGTTCCGCTCATAATCTTATTTAGGCAAAAGTACTAAAATTTAACGCTTTGGATAAAGTCGGCGATCAAAACCGGGACCGGAAATCCATTTAGAGCTTCCCATGCAATACCATCCGGCAATGGGTTATCGATATCAACGATCCAAAACTTGGTGACCAGATGCTGGTGGGAGAGTTTATGCACGATCGGCTTCTCATTGAACAAGCTGATCCGCGTCCCTTTTTTAGGGATTTCGACGGGCAAACCGGTACTGTGTTCGATTTCGGATAACTCCTCGGTCGATTCCAACAACGGAAACTGGTACAAATGTTGCCAAATCCCTTTTTCGGATCTTCTTTCGAGCAAGGTCTTGCCCAGCGGATCGCGAAAGACCAGGTAGTTGAAATGGCGTTTCTTAACAGCCGTCTTCCGTATTTTCACCGGCAACTCCCCAACCTGGCTTTTCCCATGTGCCAAGCAACCCGGCTGTAGGGGGCAGCGATCGCAATCAGGATTTTTTGGGGCGCATTGTATGGCACCGAATTCCATTATCCCCTGATTGTAATCGCAAATGTCGTCAGTGGCCATGACGGTTCGCGCCAATTCTTTGAAATAGGTGGCCCCTTTTGATGAATTGATCGCCAAATCGACACCGAAATACCGTGCTAAAACGCGATAAACATTGCCATCGACCACGGGTTCGGGCAAATCGAAACAGATGCTCGCAATGGCGCTGGCCGTATAGTCGCCCACTCCTTTAAGTCGAACGAGCCCGTCATAGGTTTCCGGAAATCGCCCTTGGTATTCGGATACGACGGTTTTGGCGGTAGCATGCATGTTACGGGCCCTTGAATAATATCCCAACCCTTGCCAAAGTTTCAAGACCTCTTCTTCACTGGCGGCTGCCAAATCGTGCACCGTCGGATAGGCCGTAATGAACTTTTCGTAATAGGGCATTCCCTGGGCCACCCTGGTCTGTTGCAACATGACTTCGGAAAGCCATATCCGATAGGGGTCACGGGAGGCACGCCAAGGCAAATCACGCTTGTTCTTAGCGTACCAATTCAAAATAATTTCGGAAAAAACCATGCGCGAAAATACTAACCGATCGAAGACGCAGTTTATATACTTAAAATTTAGAGGTTTAAGCTATAGAATGATATAAATTTATATATTTGCAAGCCTAAAAAAAACGAAAATTAAACATAAAATGACGAAAGCGGATATTGTATCTAGAATCTCAGAAAAGCTGGGTATTGAAAAGGGAGATGTGCAAGCAACGGTAGAATCTTTCATGGAAGAGGTAAAAGCATCTTTGGAAAATGGCGATAATGTTTATTTGAGAGGTTTTGGCAGCTTTATCATCAAAACAAGAGCTGAAAAGACAGGAAGGAATATTTCGAAAAATACGACCATCAAGATTCCTGCGCACAATATTCCTGCATTTAAACCTGCAAAGGTTTTTGTAGAAGGAGTGAAAAGCAACGTTCAGGTAAAATAATAACCAAACAAAAAAGCCAAGCTATATGCCGAGTGGAAAAAAGAGAAAAAGACATAAGGTAGCGACACACAAGCGCAAGAAGCGCAGAAGAGCTAACCGACACAAGAAAAAGTAGTTGTAACAACTACTTTTTCGTTTTAACACGTTCTTTGACATACCAGGTTCACAAGTATACAAATCCAATCGGTTTTAACAACCGGTTCCATATTGTTTAATCCATCCGCGGTAAGCGGATAAAAATCGAAAAGGTGAATAGAGAATTAATCGTAAGATCAAGTTCTGATGCCGTCGATTTTGCCTTACTAAAAGATGGAAAACTCATAGAGCTCCATAAAGAAGAAGACAACAACAGTTTTTCCGTAGGCGATATTTTCCTCGCCAAGATCAGAAAACCTGTTACCGGCCTAAATGCAGCCTTCGTAAACGTAGGTTATGAGAAAGATGCCTTTCTGCATTATCATGACCTTGGCCCACAATTAGCTTCGATGTTGAAATTCATCAAGAGAGCCAGAACGGGAAAAATGAAAGACTTTTCCCTTAGAGCTTTTCCATTTGAAAAAGATATAGATAAGAATGGCAGTATTAACGATGTCATTAAATCCAATCAATCCTTATTGGTACAAATTGTAAAAGAACCCATTTCGACCAAAGGTCCGAGAATCAGTTCCGAGCTTTCAATAGCCGGCCGATACTTGGTCATGGTCCCTTTTTCAGACCGTGTCTCCGTTTCACAGAAAATCGGGAGCAAGGAAGAAAAAGATCGACTTAAAAGGCTTGTCACCAGTATCAAGCCAAAAGGTTTCGGGGTCATTATACGTACCGTCGCAGAAGGCAAAAAAGTCGCAGAACTCGACAAAGATCTACAAAACTTGTATGACAAGTGGATCGCAATGTGCAAGTCACTACACAAGGCCGAACATCCATCCAAAGTATTGGTAGAGCTCAACAGGGCATCTTCCATTCTCCGTGATGTCTTCAACGATTCCTTTACCGGGATCCATGTTGATGATGAGGCCCTTTATGAAAACATCAAGGACTATCTGCACGAAATCGCGCCACACAAAGAATCCATCGTCAAGCAGTACACCGGATCAGCCCCTATCTATGAAAAATTCGGGATAGAACGGCAGATCAAAACATCATTTGGCAGAACCGCCTCAATGAGCAAGGGGGCCTATTTGGTCATCGAGCATACAGAGGCGTTGCACGTCATCGATGTCAACAGCGGTAACCGATCGAACAAGGCGAAAAACCAAGAAGACACGGCATTGGAAGTCAATATGCTCGCTGCTTCTGAAATCGCCAGACAACTTCGATTGCGTGACATGGGAGGAATCATCGTTATCGATTTCATCGACATGACCAAAGGGGAACATCGAAGAAGGCTCTTCGACCACCTTCGGGATGAGATGAAAGACGATCGTGCGAAACACAAGATCTTACCACCAAGTAAATTCGGATTGGTACAGATTACACGACAACGGGTAAGGCCCGAAATGAACATCAAGACCAGCGAGAAAAACCCGAATGGCAGTGGCCAAGAGGTTGAAGCGCCCATCGTCTTGATCGATAAGATCAATGCCGATCTAGAACGGATTTTAAAAAATCCTAAAAACAAAAAAGGCATTGTTTTGAACATCCATCCATTTATCGCGGCCTATCTGACCAAAGGGTTCAAATCCATACGTTACCAATGGTTTTTAGAACATAAGGTTTGGGTGAAAATCCAACCGCGTGACGCCTATACGTATCTTGAATATCGATTCAAGGATAAGTCGGGCAAAGTTTTGAGATAAGAAAAGCGACTCCATATTTGGGGTCGCTTTTTTGTTTTATATACATTTGGACATGCACCCGACCAAGTTCCATTCCGTTCAAGAAGCTACCCGAAAAATGGAACGTTTCTGTGCGTATCAAGAGCGTTGCCATAAAGAGGTGGTGCAAAAGCTCAAGGACATGCGCATGATACCCCAAGCCATCGATCAAATCATCGCCCACCTTATCGAGGCGAATTTCCTCAATGAGGAGCGCTTCGCCAAAAGCTTCGCCCGCGGCAAGTTCAATCAAAAAAAATGGGGTAAGACCCGTATCGTTCGCGAACTGCGCATGCGCGAAATCTCGCGGTTCAATATCAACTCGGCACTTGCCGAAATCACTGATGAGGCCTATCGTGCGACTTTCGACGAATTGGCCGAAAAAAAAGCAGCGCAGATTGAAGCTACCGATTTGATGAAAAAAAGAAGAAAATTAGCCGACTATCTTTTATATCGGGGTTGGGAAAGCGATCTAGTCTACCAAAAGGTATACGAACTTACTTGATGCCGTTCAAATGTCCGTTGGTGTAATGAAGGGCCCGCTCATTTTTACGGTCGATCCAGGCTTGGCCTTTCCACCTACGCATGAGGTTATCGAAATGCCGCATGACGAAGATGTTGTACAAGGCTTTGCCCAGGTTTTTGGGCTTTCGGGCAATGGCCCGTAAACTCATCGAAAAACCAGGGGTGACATAGCGCATATAATGCCAAAAGCCCTCTGGGATATAAATCACATTACCGTGCTCCAGATCGGCGACATGTCCTTTGGCCATTTTCAAAGCTGGCCATTTCTGAAAATCAGGATCACTGAAATCGATATCCTCACGGGTAATCAGGGAATGCGGCACCTTATACAAATACTTGGTCTCGGATTGCGAAAAAAGGATGCATTGTTTCTTTCCTTCGAAATGGAAATGGAAAATATTGGCCAAATCAATATCGTAATGCATGAAGGTATACGAATCGGTACCCCCGAAAAAAAGCATGGGCAGCCCTTTCATTAACCGCAGTCCGAAATCAGGGTACTTGAAATCCTTTTGGAGTATCGGTACTTCTTTAAGCACGTTCCATAAAAAAATCCTGAATTTGGTTGGTTCCCTTTTCAAAAGATCCACGTAATCGGCCATACGCATTTTCGCATGGGGTTCATTGAACCCTTCGTCATGGCGTACCGGGCGATCATCATAAAGGGGTACTTCCTTATCACCGGCTACGGATTTGATATAGTCGAGGTTCCATTTCTCGAAAGCCGGCCAATCTTCGATAAACCGCTCAATGACCACCGGTCGTTGCGGTTTGAAGTAATCTCGGATAAAGGCTTCCTTGGTCAGGGTGCTTACCCGCGGAATTTCTTGAAGGTTAAGTCCCAAAATCGAAATTGTTTCAAGCAAGCTAAGTTAGCAAAAGCTTCTCAAACCGTAAGAATTTACCCCTTTCGGACCAACTTGGCCTTTGATTTGGCCAGTTCGTTTCGTTCGATCTGGTGTTCGGGCCGTGACCATTTGGGCTTCTCACCTTGGCTTTCCAATTGCGAATCGGAAGCTTCGACAGTGACTGGTTGCGGTGCTTTTTCAAAGGGTTGCTGCGGATTAAGCCCCAAGGTCTTGAACATGGCCATATCCTCATTCACATCAGGGTTGGGTGTGGTCAACAACTTATCGCCTGCGAAAATCGAGTTGGCCCCTGCAAAGAAGCACATGGCTTGGCCCTCGCGGCTCATGCTGGTTCGACCGGCCGACAAGCGTACCTGGGTTTTTGGCATGACGATCCTGGTCGTGGCAACCATGCGGATCATTTCCCATATCTCAACAGGCTGTTCCTCTTCCATAGGCGTGCCTTCGACCGCTACCAAAGCATTGATCGGTACCGACTCGGGCTGCGGATCCAAAGTGGCCAAAGCGACCAACATCCCTGCCCTATCAGCGATTGCTTCACCCATACCGATGATACCACCACTACAAACGGTAACATTGGTTTTTCGAACATTTTCAATGGTCTCCAAACGATCTTCATACCCACGGGTCGAGATGACTTCTTTGTAATACTCTTCCGAAGTATCCAGGTTATGGTTATAGGCATACAATCCTGCTTCGGCGAGACGCTTTGCTTGGTTTTCAGTGACCATGCCCAAAGTACAACACACCTCCATATCCAATTTGTTGATGGTCCGGACCATCTCCAAGACTTGATCGAATTCAGGTCCGTCTTTCACATTTCGCCAAGCGGCTCCCATACAGACCCTTGAACTTCCGGAAGCTTTCGCGCGTAATGCTTGGGCCTTAACTTGTTGTACCGACATCAGATCATTGCCTTCGATATCGGTATGGTATCTTGCAGCCTGTGGGCAATAGCCACAATCTTCAGGACAGCCCCCGGTCTTGATCGACAACAAGGTAGAAACTTGCACCGTATTCGGATCATGGTATGCCCGATGCACGGTAGCCGCTTCATACAGCAGTTCCATCAAAGGCTTGTTGTAAATCTCGAGAATTTCTTCCTTGGTCCAGTTGTGTCGTGTCTCAATCATGGTTCAAAAATAGGTGAATTCGCGTTGAATCCCCAAGGGATCT
Organism: Flavobacteriaceae bacterium; assembly: GCA_013214065.1. Classification (GTDB taxonomy): domain Bacteria; phylum Bacteroidota; class Bacteroidia; order Flavobacteriales; family Flavobacteriaceae; genus Flagellimonas_B; species Flagellimonas_B algarum. The sequence continues at coordinate 84,534 of JABSPK010000005.1, read as the reverse complement.
TTCTTTTTGAAAGCATCCTAGCCAATGCCCGGGCGTTCGAGTACGATACTTACGGCATTTCCCCCAAAGCCGACGGCATTGACCATCACCCTGTCCACAGGGCCGGTATATGGTTCGGAAGTCACGAAAGGAACGGGAATCGCCTTTTGGTTCTGTAACATCAAAACGGCCAGTTCGACGCTGAGCATACCGGAGGCTCCGAAGGTATGGCCGATCTTCCATTTGTTGGTGGTCAACATAGGCTGTCGCTTTCCAAAGACCTTTTGAATGGCCGCTACTTCAGATCGATCTCCTTTGATCGTTCCTGGAGCATGCATCACCACCATATCGATAGCATCGGTTTCCAAGGAACCCAAAGCCATTCGCATCGCATCCTGAAAACACTTCGCATCGCTTGACAAGGATACACTGTGCTGTAAGGGTTCGGTGGCATAGCCCATGCCCACGATAGTGGCTATGGCCCCAGGTCGTTGCCCCTTTTCCAAACAAGCTACGGCAGCCCCTTCACCCAATACCATGGTATTCGCTGGTTTATCTAGCTGTAATGCCTTGCAAGGATAGTCATGGTCTCCTTCGGCATAGATTTTCAAGGCCCGCATTTGGGCAATGGTAAAAGGCGTAATCGAAGCCTCGCTGCCCCCGACAAGGAATTTGTCGGCAAGCCCACTTTGTAACCAAGCAACTCCATTGATCAAGGCATGTAACGCTGTTGAACAGGTAATCGAATGGGAAATGGTCGGCCCATTCGATTTAAGATCGTGTGCCACCCAAGAAGCGATATTCCCTAGGGTCGTTGTCGGTGAACTCAAAGTCGGTGTCTTCCCCGACTTCAAGAACTCCCCATGATAGGTTTCGAACAAGGAAGTCGCCCCTCGAGAAGAACCGATGTTGATCCCGAAGTCGGCTTCGGCTTCCCATCCGGCTTCGGCTACAGCCCTGCGCGAGGCATGTATCGCAAACAGCACGGAATCATCCAACTTGGCATATTGGTTTGAGGATTCTCGAAGTTTATCTACCTCGGCCCTGAGCTGTCCATCAAGAACCGCCGCCCAAAACGGATCATCACCGATCGATGTTTTGGAAATGCGATGTCGCTGATCGCAATAGGCCGCCCATATCTCCTTGGAATCCATCCCCAAAGGGGAGATCGAAGCAAGCGAAGTCAATGATATCGGACTTTTCAACATGGTCAAAACGAGTTGAGTGCGCTTTCGATCACTTCATAAATGCGCGTCAATTGAGCATCTTCGATAGTATATGGTGGCAGTGTATACAGGGTATTACCCAAAGGTCGCAATATGACACCCCGATCCATACAAAACGTGTAGAGCTCGTCACGGAAGCTCCCATAGCGGTCTCTTTTGCTTTTAAAGTCTACGGCAAGCACCACCCCCTTACAGCGTATTTCAGCAACGTTCGGGTGCTTTTCCAGACGCTCAGCGAACTTAAGGTGCGCATTGGCAATGGCCGATCGACGTTCACGGATGTGCTCTGAATTCAAAAGCCGAAGTCCGGCGATGGCCGCGGCACAACCGATCGGATGGGCACTGAATGTATGCGCGTGAAAGAATCCTTTTTCTACCCTGGCGCTTAAAAAAGCATCGAAAACGGCCTGTGTACAACTCGTAATGCTCAGGGGGAACATCCCTGCGGTCAACGCCTTGCCCAAACAGAGGATATCCGGTTTGTTATCTAAGTGATCGGAAGCGAAATTCTTGCCGGTTTTTCCAAACCCGGTCATGATCTCATCGCCCACGCAAAGCACTTGGTGGTCGCGACATTTCGAAATCAATCGATCTAAATGCGCTGCTTCGTGCATCTTCATCCCGGCGGCACCTTGGATCAGGGGTTCGAAAACAAAAGCCGCGCAAGCGCGGGCACTCAAGATGCCCTCCAGTTGTTCAAGTACCGCATCGATATTCGCTGCCGTTGGCACGGGTATGCGCTCTACCTCTAGCAAGAACGCCTCGAAAGGGCCATTATATGAAGAGATGCCCGAGGCACTCATAGCTCCAAAGGTATCACCGTGAAAACCGCCTTCAAAAGCGATCAGGGTATCCCGCTTTTCCTCTTTGTTGTGGTAATATTGTAGGCACATCTTGATAGCGGCCTCAATCGCTGTCGATCCATTATCGTTAAAAAAAACCTTGGCTTGGTTTTCTGGTAAAATGGCCATCAAATGTTCTGCCAGGGTAATGGCCGGTTCATGGGTAAAGCCACTGAACATGACGAAATCAAGGGCCTCCATCTGCTCGGCCATGGCCTTGGTGATAGCGCTGTTACCATGCCCGTACATGCTGGTATACCACGAAGCGATGCCATCGATATAGGCCTTACCGCTCTCGTCATAGAGCATGGCACCTTTCGCCTTGACAATAGCCAATGGTGCCGCCGCGGTCTGATGCTGGGTCAGCGGATGCCAAAGTAATTCCCGGTCACGTTCAACAAGTTTTTTTACAGCCTTCAACGGAATCAAGCGTTTCAATTTATCTATCTTGCAAAGATGCGATTAAAACTATAAAATCCGATTGGCACATTGCTTAAAAAACCGGTCAACCATATCACCAAAATGTACCGAAAGGCTTCTTCAAAGGCCATTTTCCTTTTTTACCTGATCGCCGCGTTTACATTGCGTTTCCCATTCTTTTTCAGGGATTATGTCGATCGCGACGAAAGTACTTTTATCTTGATGGGCCAGGCTTGGGTTGATGGGTTCTTGCCCTATACGGAACTATGGGACTTGAAACCGCCGGTCACCTTTCTTTTTTTCGGGGGACTTATTTACTTCTTTGGAAAAAGCTTTTTTGCCATTCGATTCGCAGGTACGGTGGTCGTTACCTTGACCGCCCTTATGACTTTTTTATTGGGCAAGGAGCTATTTGGAAAGAAAGCCGGGTTTTGGTCTGGTCTGTTGGTCGTTTTGTTGTACAGCTTGTTCGGCAGCGTTCAAGGGGTCATGTCGGAACATCTATCAAGTTGCTTTTTTATGGCGGCACTCTTCCTATTGGCTACCAAAAAGGGTTCGCTGTGGACCGCAACTGCAGGGGTGTTATTGGGATTGACCATCATGACGAAACTAAACATGGGCTATGCCTTGGTTTCCATTTTTTTGGGGATGGCGTGGTTCGGGCTCAAAACCGAAGGCATATGGTCGACACTCAAAAAGTTGGTTTGGATCGGATGTATGGTGTTGGTCGTGGTTTACGCGACGGCTATACCCTATCAAAACGAGGGCCTGTTGCATCTTTGGTGGCAATCGGTTTTTGAAGCTCCTCTGGCCTATAGTGGTTCGAAAAACCACTCCGTCTTCGATGTTTTACCCCTAGTTTTGGGTATCACGGCCCTTGTGGGTTTTGGGATATGGAAAAAGCTAGTGCCGTGGCGTTCCTTTGAAGTTGCGCTATTGCTTCTGGCAACGTTGGGAATCTTGTTTTCCTTCCTTCAAATAGGCAAGGTCAATGGGCACTATTTACTTCAGGTCTATCCTTTTTTAGCGCTCTTTTTGGCCATGATGGTAGCAGGTAGCGGCATTTCCTTAAAACCTTGGTACAAACCTGTGGCACTTCTGGCCTTGGTACTCCTTCCGGTAGAGTCATATTTGGAATACGCCCATATTTTGAAAGCGAAAAACGAAACGGGCTCCTTTTACAACGGGGAAGGGTTCGATGTTCCCCATTATTTCGAAGCCAAGGATATTGCCCCGCAACGGACCCTATTTTTAGAATACCACATCGGGTATTGGATTATGGATCAACGACCCCCGACCAAGGCGGCCACCCACCCCAGCAACTTGGTTCGCGATGAGCTCTTTCCCTTTATGCTGCAAGACCGCACGACCGTTATCGAAGAGTTGCGCTTTATCATGGAAGACGTACAACCCGACTATGTAGTGACCCGTAAGAATAGAACGGCATTCGACAAAGAGTTCGTCGAAGCGAATAGGTATATCGAATCCTATTTGGCAAATGCCTTCAAGGTCATTGATACCGTTGACCATGCGGTCATTCATCATCGGATAAAAAAGTAGTCAATGCGTTTTTAAATCGTGCGGCATAGGCGCCGATTAAAGCCGCATCGAATTTCGGGTGTTCTTCGATCCTCCCCAATAAACGGGCTTTGGTCTTTTTCAAGATGATCTCTTCCGTCGTCGGATGTTCGTCACCGCTAAAAATAATACCGGGTATGAATCCCTTGTCCTGTAGCGCATTGATGGTCAAAAGGCTGTGGTTGATACTCCCTAAATAATGCCGAGACACCACGATTACCTTATAGTCAGCCTGGATCAAATCGAAAATCGTGTCGGTATCGTTCAGCGGCACCAAAAGTCCTCCAGCGCCTTCAATGACCAAATGATTATCGGTTTTAGGGGGAAGGATGCCGGCAAGACCGATTTGGATACCATCGATATCAGCCGCGGCATGCGGACTCATAGGCGTGTTCAAGGCATAGCTGTTGGGATGCACAAGGGTTTTTGAATTGGAAACAAGCCGTTGGATCTTATGGCTATCCGAATCTTCCAAATCCCCTGCTTGAATGGGCTTCCAATAGTCGGCTTCCAAGGCTTCGGTAACGATGGCCGAGCTGATCGTTTTGCCCACTTCAGTCGAAATACCCGTGATAAATATCTTTTTCATTCGGCTCGGGTTATAAATTGACAGTTCGTACAGCGGTATTTTTTCGGTTCGAGAAAAGGGAATAATTTATAAAATAGGGTATTGCGTTGGTAATACACTTCCGATTTTCGTGCCTTGCAATTCGGGCATTGAATGAGATTCCCTTCGTCATCAACGGCATAATTCCGTATTTCATCCAAAATCCGGCTCGCACTTTCGGCTACTGAACGATGCACTTGAAGTTTGATTCCCCCTAAGGCATTGCTGGCAAAAGGCTCGACCCCTACCGTATTCTCATCCTTTAGGACAACGGTGAAGCCCTCTGATTCCAGCTTCCCCTTAATGATCATGACGTCGGCCAAAAACTCAAAGCTTCCTATGGTCACTAACTCATTCCCCATGTTCCAAATAATGTTTCATTTTCTTCACGACCCCTTCGATCTGCGCCGGTGTGTTGAACGCATGGATGCAAAAACGCAGGCGTTCGTTCCCTTCCTTCACTGTCGGGGCCAAAATCGGTCGTACATCATACCCAGATGAAGCTAATTGGCGGGACAATGCCTTGACTTTAGCATTTCCGGGTATCATGGCCACTTGAATGGCCGAATCACTAGCCAAAAATAATCCTTCAAGGCCGTGGTCGCATATTTCTTTTTTGAATAGGGCGATATTTCGCCCAAGGGTTTCCGAAAGTAACCGGCCAGAAGGGGTATCAAAGAAATCAAAAGCAGCGCATATTGCCGCCAAGCTGTGACCGGGTAAAGCCGTGGTGTAGATCACGCTGCGCGCAAAGTTGAGCAAATACGCCTTCAACATGGCACTCCCTAAAATGGCCGCTCCATGGCTTCCCATAGCTTTCCCAAAGGTCACTATTTGGGCGAATACGGAATTTTGCAAGCCGTAGCGATGCACCAACCCCTTGCCGAAAACCCCTAGGGCATGCGCCTCGTCAACGATCAGGTGCAACCCATGTTTGTCACAGATTGCCGCCAACCGCACAAGATCGGGGGAATCACCATCCATAGAAAAAACCGATTCGGTAATGACGTACGCCTCCTGTTCGAAACTTCGATCCGACAACTGCCTTTCGACTAGCTTGTTCAAGGCCTCGATATCGTTATGGGCAAACTTATAGGCCCTGGCGTTTGCCAACTGGATACCTTCCCGAATGCTGGCGTGTACCAGTTCGTCATAAAAGATGAAATCATTGCGTTGGGGAACCGAAGAAATCAAACCAAGATTCGCATCATAGCCGGAGTTAAAGACCAAAGCGTCTTCGAATGCGAAGAAATCGGCCAGCTGCAATTCGAGTTCGGCATACATTTTTTGGTCACCGGTCAACAATCGTGACCCCGTTGCGCCCATAGTCTTGGGCTGCCCTTCAAGCAGTTTTGCGCTATATCCGATTATTTCTGGATGAACGGACAAACCTAAGTAATCGTTGGATGAAAAATCGACATCACCGCTTGCTGCACCCAGACTGCGGAATGCATCCTCTTCCATTCGTTGTTGCAATTTTCGAGCTAAGCGCCGTGGGAATTCCGCCATGCCCCAAATGTACTATCTTTAAGTCATATGGTCCGTTATGAACAGACAGGAACAGCTGATCATTTAAGGCAGATTTTAGCCCTTCAACGCCTCAATCTACCTGCTAACTTGTCGCAGCAAGAAATGCGAAGCCAAGGGTTTCTAACTGTTGAACATACCTTTTCTTTGTTGAAGGCCATGCACGATGTCGTACCCCACACCATGGCCGTCCATCAAAATGAAGTAGTGGGTTATGCCCTCTCCATGCATCCGAAATTCGTCGATGAAATCGAAGTGTTGCGATCCATGTTCGTTGAAATCAAAAAAGCGATGGACAAGAACGATCGCTACCTTGTTATGGGTCAAATCTGCGTGGCCAAAGACTACAGGGGTCAAGGGGTTTTTAGAGGGCTCTATACCCACATGCAGCGGTTTCTAACAGATCGGTTCGACAAGATCATAACCGAGGTCGATGTAAAAAACGTGCGCTCCATGCAGGCCCACAAGGCGGTTGGGTTCCGAGAATTGAAACGCTATCGATCGGGAGATAAGGAGTGGTCGTTAATTGTTTTTTGATATTTTTTTATTGTTTATCAATAATTTTTGTAGTTTTATTATCGTTAAACAATAACATATGAAATTCTTTGGTCCAAAATCCCTTTCAACATGGTGCTATTATGGCACCCGATTGTTCGCCCTAGGTTGTAGCTTACTTGCTACCTTCATTCTATTATCGTTCGTTTTCAAAACATATAAGGTTGCAGATGGGCGATTCTATATTGGAGCACCCTTATTTAAGGAAAACTTGATCAATGCCCCATTCGAACATCCAATAATCTTAAGCATCATCTTGTCACTTGTATATATCGGAACGTTCTTTTATTGCTTATCAACAATCATGAAATCATTTCAAGGGCAGACCTTGTTCAATAAATCCGTTATCGATCGACTATATGCGTTTGCAGGTCTAAATCTGGTGGTCTTCCCTATTTTCTTTGTTGTTCTAGAGTACATCATTTTGAGAAAAGATGGACTTGGCAACATTCATAATCTGTTTTTGAGCATCATTTTGGGAATCGGGGTATTGTTCGTTGCGGCCATTTTCAAAAGGGGTTTGAAGGTGCAGAAAGAAAACGATTTAACCATATAAATTATGCCGATAATCATCAATCTAGATGTCATGCTCGCCAAGCGCAAAATGCGCAGCAATGAACTTGCTGCGCGTATCGGCATAACCACTGCCAACCTTTCCATACTAAAAACCGGAAAGGCGAAAGCCATCCGTTTTTCGACACTGGAGGCTATTTGTCGGGAATTGGAATGTCAACCTGCCGATATCATTGGTTATCAAAAATCTTAATCCAAATACACTCTGAAATTTGAAATCATAAAAAAAGCCGCCCGAAAGGCGGCTTTTCAATACGTTATTAGCACGTTCTAGTCGGCCAATACAATGACCTTGTTATCCTTCATTTCAATGGTACCACTGGCAATCGACAAAACCGTTTCGCCATTGGCCCCTTTTGAAAATTTGTTCTGGAATTCCTCATCGATCTCGATGTTGCCCTGTACCTTGACCTCACCTTCTTGAAGTAAGGAAACGATCGGGGCGTGATTTTCGAGCATTTGGAATTCCCCGTTGATTCCAGGTACGGTTACCGCGTTGACTTCACCCGAAAAAAGGGTGGCTTCCGGAGATACGATTTCTAGATACATACTTATGCTTCTGCTAACATTTTCTCACCGGCTTCGATGGCATCTTCGATGCTCCCTTTAAGGTTAAAGGCCGATTCAGGCAGGTGATCCAATTCGCCATCCATGATCATGTTGAATCCTTTGATAGTGTCTTTGATATCTACCAAAACCCCAGGGATACCGGTAAACTGCTCGGCAACATGGAACGGTTGCGATAAGAAACGTTGCACACGTCTTGCCCGTCCTACGGCCAATTTATCTTCTTCAGACAATTCTTCCATCCCCAAGATGGCGATGATGTCCTGTAATTCTTTATAGCGCTGCAATAACTCCTTAACGCGCTGTGCACATCCGTAATGGTCGTTCCCCAAAATCTCTGGCGTCAAGATCCTTGAAGTCGAATCCAATGGATCCACGGCAGGGTAAATACCCAACTCCGCGATCTTACGTGAAAGTACGGTAGTCGCATCCAAGTGGGCAAATGTTGTAGCCGGTGCGGGATCCGTCAAGTCATCCGCAGGTACGTACACCGCTTGTACCGATGTGATCGAACCTCTTTTGGTCGAAGTAATACGCTCTTGCATGGCCCCCATCTCAGTGGCCAAAGTCGGTTGGTAACCTACCGCTGAAGGCATACGTCCCAAAAGGGCCGATACCTCTGAGCCAGCTTGGGTAAATCGGAAGATGTTATCAACGAAGAACAATACGTCCTTTCCTTGACCGTCACCAGCCCCATCACGGAAATACTCTGCAATGGTCAACCCGGATAGTGCCACTCGGGCACGGGCTCCTGGAGGCTCGTTCATCTGTCCGAATACGAAAGTCGCTTTTGACTCTTTCATGGCCTTCTTATCGACTTTGGAAAGGTCCCAACCCCCTTCTTCCATAGAATGGAGAAAATCGTCACCATATTTGATAATGCCGGATTCCAACATCTCACGAAGCAAATCGTTTCCTTCACGGGTACGTTCCCCTACACCAGCGAATACCGAAAGACCCCCGTGGCCTTTGGCGATGTTGTTGATCAATTCTTGGATCAATACGGTCTTTCCTACCCCGGCACCACCGAACAATCCGATCTTACCCCCTTTGGCGTAAGGCTCGATCAAGTCGATGACCTTGATTCCGGTGAAAAGCACTTCGGTTGATGTTGAAAGATCTTCGAATTTCGGTGCTTCCCTGTGGATCGGCAGTCCGTCCTTGCCTTCTTTGGGCAATTCTTCCAATCCATCAATGGCGTCACCGATTACATTGAAAAGACGTCCATAAACGTTTTCCCCGATCGGCATTTGAATGGCGTTTCCTGTGGCTACGACCTCAGTACCTCGGCTCAAACCATCGGTAGAGTCCATCGAAATGGTCCGAACGGTGTTCTCACCGATATGCGATTGTACTTCCAATACCAATTTCGAACCATCGGCATTATCGATTTCCAAAGAATCATAGATTTTTGGGATTTCCGTTCCTGATTCGAATTCAACATCGATTACCGGGCCAATGATCTGGGCGACTTTTCCTGTAACTTTTGACATTACTTATAAGATTTCTTTCTGTTCTTTTTACTGTAAGAAAAAACCTTGGTTTTTCCGGCCGCAAAGATAGGCCATTACAATGGTAAATAGAAACTTATGTCTTGCTTTTTTTAAAACAAAAAGGCACCCGAAGTGGGTGCCTTTGTTTTATGCTTTCCGTGTTCCTATTACGGATTGATCGTCCAGGAAACGTAGTAAATGGAACCGATGTTACCCGAACCGAATGCCGTGAAGTACTCTTCACCCAAAAGGTTGGAACCACCCGCTTTGAAAACGGACTTGATGCTTGGTACCGAGTAATTGATCTGTGCATCGAGGACCGTATAGGCCGGTACGTCACCATCTGCGAAAGAAGCTTCCCAGAAGAAGGAATCGCTCCATCTGTAGTTCACCCCGAAACCGAAGTTCTTGAAGAGCTCCGTATTACCAAAAGAGGCTTTCACCTTGTGTTGTGGTGTATTGAAGTTCGTTCTGAAATCAGGAAACTGTGCCCTATCGAAATCCAAATCGGTATAGGTATAGTTCACTCCCAAATCGAAATTACCAAATACCTTGGTATCGACCCCGATGGTGGTACCCCATGAGTTGATGTCCACTGTAGAATTCGTGTAGGCTTGATACGCTTGGAAATCACCGTTCGCAATGGCCAACAAAGACAATGAGTTATCACCCACGGTTCCGTATAACGGTACGATGGTGGTCACGTTCGCGATGAAATTCGAATAGCTGTTGTAGTACCCGCTCAAATCAATGGTAAACTTGCCCAATTGCGCACGATACCCTGCTTCATAAGCCGTAATTTCTTCAGGTTGTACCAACCCGGGAGATGCGATTTCAAGATCCGCAGGATTCTGGGTCGCGGCGAACGTACCTACTGAACTCAAGGAATAGGCGTTCTCATAAGCCGAACGACCGACTACTTGTACCGTCGGACTACCGGTAAAGGCCTGCCCTGGTTGGCTCACTGGGAAGGTCCTGATATCGCGATCCAAGTTATCAGGTGCTGATCCGACCAAAATCGCTTGCCCAGCGTTCAAACCGATAAAGAGATCCTGTGTCGTTGGGTTACGGAAACCTTGTTGTACGGAAACCCTTAAGTTGTGGTTTCTGTTTTCACCCAAGGTGACCGATAGGCCGGCTCGGGGTGAAAAGAACCCATCAAAGAATTCATTCTTATCATAACGTCCTGAAGCGGTCAGTTTCAAACGATCATCCAAAAATTTCTTTTGGAATTGCATATAAGCACCGTACTCATTGTATGAAATCGGTCCATCGATATCGGTAAAGATGGTACCACTCGAATTCAATTCGTATTCCCTAAAGGAACCCCCCACTTGGATATCGGCCCAATCGTCGATAAGATGCGCCAAGTTGTAGTTACCGTTCACGTGGCGGAATTTTGTATTATCGATGAATTTCGCACCTGTGGTCAGATCCCCATCATTGATAACCGTATTAAACGCACTTTGAAACTCTGGTGTTCCTGGCTGGAAACGGCCGGTATCGGCGGCGATACGTGCTGCCGCATGGGCCTGCTCGTCTGTGGCCAACACACCTGAACCTACACCGAGTTTAGCACCGATAAAGGTGGCTGCATAATCCCCAAACCAGTCCAAATCCGACTTCCATCTCCTGTTGACGTTAATCGCCGCGAAGCGGGTATCGTAAGCGTCACCTGAATTTTCGGAAACGATATATCCACGAATGAAGAAGTTGTCGTTCTTCAATTCCAATTTATGCTGTTGCAAGGTGAATCCATCAACGGAATACCTATTGATCCCTTGATAGATGGTCGTACCACGACCGATCCTACCATTGTAGATAAGTTCGAGATCATCACCGAACGGACGATAGTGTACCGAAAAATCGGTCTTCAAACTCTCGGCATTGTAATTGGCTAAATCGCCTTCATCGTAACCGGTACGGGTAATGAAAGCCGAACCGACCGTACCCGCAGGCAAACCGCCAAGGGCATCGAAATTCAAGAGTGTCCCGACTTCATCCCCATAGACGTTCAAGCCATCATAGGCCGGATTGGTTCGATCCGCTCCGGGATTGAAGATATCGGTGGTATTGTTGGCATGCCAGTCTTCCCCTTTCAAGAAGGAAATGTTGGCCTTCACCGCAAACTTATCACTGAAAGCATGGGCCGCACGGATCCCTACGTCATAATAGGCGTTGTCGCCAGCTGCATCTTGGGAAGTGATCCCCGTTTTACCATAAGCACTGATTCCTTGGAAATCAAATGGGCTTTTACTGCGCATGAACAAGATACCGTTAAAGGCACCGGCACCATAAAGTGCCGAAGAAGCACCGGGCAGGATCTCAACGCTCTGCACATCCAATTCGGACATCCCCACCAAATTACCGAGTACGAAATTCAGACCAGGCGCGGTGTTATCCATACCATCGGTCAATTGGAGGAATCGGGTATTGGCGAAGGTGGCGAAACCACGTGTATTCACCGATTGAAAGGTCAAACTGTTCGTGTTCAAATCGACCCCTTTCAGGTTTTGCAATCCTCCGTAAAAGGATTCAGCAGTAGTGTTCTTGATTTCTTTCAACCCGAAACGCTCGACCGAAACCGGCGATTCGAATATCCGTTCAGGGGTACGCGAGGCCGAGATAACGATTTCATCTAGCAGTGCCAATGATTCGTTCAAGGTAATGGTCAAGGGTTGGGCCGCCGAAGTGACATCAACGGTCGTTTCGGTATATCCCAAACTCGAAACCCGTACCTTAAAAGGTAGGCTTGCTGTGGTCTCGAGCGTAAAGTTACCGTCAAAGTCGGCAACGGCTCCTTCTGCCAATCCAACAACAACAACATTCGCACTTGGGACCGGGTTGCCGTCTTGGTCAACCACTGTTCCTGTCACTGTAGTCTGAGCCGACAGTGTTATGCCCATTAATAGAAATAGGGCAGCAACTAAATTTTTCATCAGTGAATTTACGTTAAGTTAGTTTTAAAGTGTATTCAGAATTTGAAGCGGAATATACATTTTTTTGCCCTTTTATCCTCAGGAAAGAAAAAAAATTATGCATGCATAATACTTTTTCGGTAAAAAAATACGCTCCAAGGTGAGAATTTAACAAAAAACCGCCCCAACAGGCGGTTGAATACTAAAAAATCCCTATTTCGGAAAGTTACTCCACAGTAACCGATTTTGCCAAATTACGGGGCTGATCCACATTACACCCGCGCATCAAGGCGATGTGGTATGAGAGCAATTGTAAGGGTATGGTCGTAAGCAAAGGGGTCAAAGGTTCTGAGGTTTCCGGTACTTCGATCACATGATCGGCCAGTTCCTTGACCATAGTATCGCCTTCGGTGACCACTCCGATGATCTTACCGCTTCGTGACTTGATTTCCTGGATATTGCTGACGACTTTTTCGTAATGCCCCTTTCGAGTGGCGATGACCACTACCGGCATCGCTTCATCGATCAAGGCTATCGGGCCGTGTTTCATTTCGGCCGCCGGGTATCCTTCTGCATGGATATAACTGATTTCCTTCAGTTTCAACGCTCCCTCAAGTGCCACGGGGAAGTTATAACCCCGGCCCAAATAAAGGCAGTTTGAAGAGTCTTTATACGCCTCCGCAATAGTTTCTACCAACTCATTCGACGACAGGGTGGCTTCCACTTTACTCGGAATGCCTTCCAATTCGGTGAGGAATTCATGGAACTTGGCATCCGACATTTCCCCCTTCTCTTTGGCCAATTTCAAAGCAATCAAGGTCAACACGGTAATCTGCGTGGTGAACGCCTTGGTAGATGCTACCCCGATTTCAGGCCCGGCATGGGTATAGGCCCCGGCATGGGTCTCCCTAGCAATAGAAGAACCTACCACGTTGCAGACTCCGAACACGAAAGCCCCTCTTTTCTTGGCCATCTTGATAGCCGCCAAGGTATCGGCGGTCTCCCCCGACTGTGAAATGGCGATCAAGACGTCCTTTTCGGAAATGACCGGATTCCGGTAACGGAATTCCGAAGCGTATTCGACCTCAACGGGTATCCTGGCAAGGTCCTCGAAAATATATTCAGCGACCAACCCTGCATGCCATGAGGTACCACAGGCCACAATGATGATGCGGTCGGCGTTCATGAACTTCTCGAGGTTCTGATCGATCCCTGCCATACGGATCAAGCCTTGATCAGCCAGTAAACGGCCGCGATAAGTATCTAAAATAGCGCGGGGCTGCTCATAGATTTCCTTGAGCATGAAATGATCATACCCCCCTTTTTCGATTTCCTCAAGATTGAGTTGCAATTCCAAAATGTTCGGATAGGCGATGGCGTCGTCTTTGATCTTGCGGAGTTTGATTTCCTTACCAATGCGCACCACGGCCATTTCCTCATCTTCCAAATACACGGCGTTGTTGGTGTATTCGATAAAAGGGGAAGCATCGGATGCGATGAAGTATTCGTTTTCACCGATGCCGATCGCTAGCGGACTTCCTAATTTGGCAACCACGATCTCGTCGGGTTTGCTCTTATCGAAAACGGCGATGGAATATGCCCCAACGACCTGGTTCAAAGCAATTTGAACGGCCTTCCCAAGCTTTACCCCTTCTTTCTTTTTGACTTCCTCGATCAAGTTGACCAATACTTCGGTATCGGTATCCGATTCGAAGGAATAACCTCGGTCGAGCAATGCTTTTTTAATGGATTCGTAGTTTTCGATGATCCCATTGTGGATGATCACCAGGTCACCCGAATTCGAATAGTGCGGGTGTGAGTTGATATCATTAGGAACCCCGTGGGTCGCCCATCGGGTGTGGCCAAGGCCCAGTTTACCATCGGTAGAAATCGAAACTTCGGATTTATGTTTCAAGTCTTCGACCTTTCCCTTGGTCTTCGACATATGCATCGACTCCCCATCGAAAAGTACGATACCGGCACTGTCATAACCCCGGTATTCAAGTCGCTGCAAACCTTTCATGATGATGGGATAGGCATCCCGATGTCCGATATAGCCAACGATTCCACACATAATAGAACTAAGTTTTTTGGTTAATGCCTGTAGGCGCTATCAAAAATAGGCTTTGATTCAGAAAATCAAGGCGATTTTGGATTAATTCATCGAAAATAGGACCAAAGGCAACTTCAGCGGCATCAATTCGATTCCGTGAAGAATATTTCAAGCTTCAATCGCTGTTCCTCTTCTTCAGTGGCCACATTGCTTCCGAACAACACGGTGCCGAAAGGATTGATTGTCGCCATTACGGGTAAATCGACCCGATCGGTTTCACCTTGGGCCTCCAATACCCCGATGATATCAATGTTCGAAGTAAGGGTCAAAGCCAGTGGGTCGTTCGCCGAGTCGCGAACGATGATATCGTTTAGGTATTCGGTAATCTTGACCGAATATCTTGTGCCCCTACCATTATCGTCTTCTTGCAAAATGCCATCGTAATTCAAGAACAGTCCCAAGGGGGATTGCGAGCTTGAGAACTCCGTACTTTCGTTAAACAGGGGCTCGTTGGTCTCCGCATTGTACAAATAAAGTCGAGGTGGTTCGATCACATCACCCCCTGCATTGTCGAGCGCATCACGATCGACGTAGAATACCAAATTTGCTTCGTTGATGATCCAATTATTCGCCCGGATCTCTTCGATGATCGAAGCCCCACCATCCATATCGAACAATCGGATTTCGGTATACGCTCCCGACCCCCCTTTGAGATAGATCCGAGAGGCATTCTCACCGTTATCCAAATTGGATGCGATATCGGAAGAAAACGGTTCGTCAATAAAGGTGTTCACCGCATTTCCGTTGGTGACGTTGTTGTTGTTCTGGAGGAAATTAAAGGTAAACTCACGCTCGACCTTTTCTATGGTACCCGCTGTATCATCGGTAGAATCATCGGTCGTAAAATCATCGAATTCATAGGTAATCGTGATGTTGGCCTGACTGAGGTCGAGCAACAACATCAAATCGCCGTTCAAAGGGGTCAATGTAAAATGGAATCCACGAATGAATTCGTTCAAATTGGCCTGGCTCAGCAATTCGATACTGCCTTCCTTGTCAAGGACATTCTCTTGAAAGAACTGCGGGTCAAGCGAAACCCGGATTCCCGGATTCAACCGGCTATCGACGATTTCGGATTCATCTTCTTCGGTGTCGGGATCGTCTTCCTCGAAAAACACGTACTCCAGGTTACTGATGGTGACCTCTCCATCGAATAAAACGTCGGATACAAAGGCGGGTGAGAATTCCTGGGTAGAAAAGAACTCCTGGGCGTCCTCGAAATTGGTGCTGGGATCCAAATCCCTCAGGAAAAAGGTCGATCGTTCGACCTTAAAATTAAAGGGCGATTCCAAGGCAGTGGTCGATCCGAATATACTGTCTAGGGCAAAGGTTATCGGAAACGAATTGATCGCGGTAACATCGTCTTCGGCATCACCAATACCATCACCATCGGTATCCGGATTGAAGGGGTCGGTACCCCGCAAGCGTTCTTCGTTGTCGGTAAGGCCATCACCGTCCTTATCCGTATTGGGGTCGTCGGGATCGTCATCGAACTCATCCTGTACCCCATCGTTATCGGTATCCCGATTCGTATTGGGCACCAATTGGTAAGGCATATAAAGGATGACTTCCTTTACGGTCTCGTTTTCGTTTATCGTATTGTCATCGTCGTCAAGATCGGCGGCGTCTTCGGAATTTTGCGAAAAATTGCCGAACAAAGGGTTCGCCTGTAAATTGGTAAACGTGATCTGAGAAGTGATCTGTGCCTCTCTGCGACCGTAAATCGGGTCATTGAAAACCCCGACTTGGTACAATGGTAATTTATTCGTCTGTACAGCGTTGATACGCCTATTGAACGCAAAAACATCGAACTCGGCACGATCCGTGTCAAACGGCTCCCCGGCTATTACCCCGTCGCCTAATGTATCGAGTTCTTCCTCACATGAAACCAAGCATCCCGACAAAAAAAATATTCCAGCAAATGCTGAAATGATTCCCTTATTCAAACCCATTTTGGCTTAATTTAATACTTCCGTTTTATAGAAATTCGTGTAAGCCTCCTCAGATTCTTGAAACGAAACATAAGGTAAGACAGGCTTATCCAGTTTGGAGATGTGGTCTTTCAGGTCATCCGAAACCGCCTCCGAGGCTAAAATAACCGCATCGGAATAATCTACTGCTACCTTTAACAAATTATTATAGTCGGGGGTAGCCAGGGCGTTTACCTTATCTTCAGCGATACCATCGAATACGATTTTCTTCGACATTTCGGAATCCAATGCCCCTTCGAAACCTTGTTCATACACAGAGGTGACGATCTTGCTGTCGGCAAACAAGGGTTCATCGGCATAGTATTGTCTTAGATATAATGGCAAAAGGGAAGCCATCCACCCATGAACATGGATGATATCGGGCGTCCAATTCAGTTTTTTAACGGTCTCGACCACACCCTTCGCGAAGAAGATGGCTCGCTCGTCATTATCCGGGAACAGGTTTCCATCGGCGTCGGCAAAAGTGGCCTTGCGTTTGAAATATTCCTCATTGTCAATAAAGTATACCTGGATGCGCTCCCTTGGGATGGACGCCACCTTGATGATCAAGGGCATGTCCATATCATTGATGACCAAGTTCATTCCGGATAAACGAATCACCTCATGTAACTGATGTCTCCTCTCATTGATGTTGCCGTATCTAGGCATGAAAATCCGGATCTGCCCCCCATTGCTGTTGACCATTCTTGGGGTTTCATAAGACATTAAGGAGACTTGGTTTTCTGGTAGGTAGGGCACTAATTCAGAAGATACAAACAATATCTTTTTACCATTCATAAACGCAAATTTTGTTTATCTGAAAAAACGTAGCTGCAAAAGTACAAAATTTATGTAGATTACCAGTATTTATAGTATTTTTGCACGCTTTTGAGTTACAGCATGCGGGTATTCAACGATAAAAATGAGCTTCGTTCGCTGCTTGATAGGGAACGTTCCAAAAATCGTACCATCGGGCTGGTGCCCACCATGGGAGCCCTGCATGCCGGTCATCTTTCATTGGTCGAGCGGGCTTTCTCAGACAATGATGTCGCTGTGGTAACGATCTTCATCAATCCGACCCAATTCGACAATCCAGACGATTTGGAAAAGTATCCGCAAAGCATAGACAATGACCTGAGGCTACTTTCCCAAGTGTCCGACCAGATCCTCGTTTACGCCCCGACCAAAGAGGGGGTCTACGATGGGCAAATCGTTTCAAAAACATATAATTTCAACGGGCTTGAAAAAGCCATGGAAGGAGCTTTCAGGACTGGTCATTTCGACGGGGTAGCTACCATTGTCGAAATCTTACTCAACATCGTCGAACCGACGAGGGCCTACTTCGGTGAAAAAGATTTTCAGCAGCTGCAGATCATCAGAAAACTGGTCGAACAAAAAAAGTTGCCCTATACCATTATCGGATGCCCTATTGAACGCGAAACCAACGGTTTGGCTAGAAGTTCGCGTAATGAACGCCTTTCCGAAACGACTAGGGAGCGGGCAGGATGGATCTATTCCATACTCCAGACTGCCAAAGTGAAATTTGGCACGGAAAGTGCGTTGGATATCAAGGGTTGGGTGGCCGATGAATTTCAGCACGATCCGATTTTCGAATTGGAATATTTTGAAATTGCCGATGTCACCACCTTGACCCCGATGATCAAAAAACAAAAGAATAGAACCTACAGGGCTTTTATCGCCGTTTATGCCGAAAACGTTCGGTTGATCGACAATATCGCCCTTAACCAAGCAGATTGAAAACATGCAAATTGAAGTCGTAAAATCAAAAATCCATCGTGTTCGCGTCACCGGCGCTGATCTCAACTACATCGGTAGCATTACCATTGATGAAGATCTGATGGATGCGGCCAACATCATTCGTGGTGAAAAAGTGCAGATCGTCAACAACAATAACGGTGAGCGTTTGGAAACATACGCGATTCCAGGACCTCGGGGATCCGGCGAGTTGACTTTGAACGGGGCCGCTGCCAGAAAAGTCGCTGTTGGCGATATCCTGATCTTGATCTGTTATGCCACCATGGATATTGAGACGGCCAAAAACTTCAATCCGGCATTGGTATTCCCAGACGAAGCGAGTAACTTGCTCAAATAATGGCTTCGCCTTCGCTCAAAAAGGTATTGAAAACCGTCGTTCCGATCGCACTGGGACTCTTTCTTGTGTGGTATTCCTATTACTCGACTAGTGACGAAGAGCGTGAACAGATCCTGTACTACATAAAGAATGCCGACCTTTTTTGGGTCATCCTTTCTGTACTTATCGGAATCTTGAGCCATCTTTCTAGGGCGATCCGATGGAATTACATGCTCAAACCCCTCGGATACCGACCCAAACTCAGCAACAACATCTTGATCATCCTCATGGCCTACTTCGCCAATCTCGGGATTCCACGATCTGGTGAATTCCTGAGGGCAACGGCCCTATCGACCTATGAAGGGGTTCCTTTTGAAAAAGGTTTCGGCACCATAGTGACCGAAAGGGTGATCGATTTGATCATGCTATTGCTCGTGATCATCATCGCTTTGCTTTTACAGACCGATGTTATTTTGGACTTCCTGGGAAATAACGGTATCAATTTGCTAACCGCGGCCCTACTTTTGGGGGTGGGTATCATCGGCTTGATCGTCTTTCTTTATTTGATCCGAAAGTCAAAATCGGGGTTTGGCCTCAAGTTGAAAAACTTCCTGAACGGCTTGCTTGAAGGGATATCTAGCATTTTCAAGATGGAGCAAAAGTGGCTGTTCACACTGCATACCTTTATCATTTGGGTTTGCTACGTGGCCATGTTCTGGGTCATCAAGTACACCGTACCCGAGACCATGGATCTTTCCTTGTCTGAACTATTGGTCGCTTTTGTCGGGGGAGCTTTTGCCATGTCGACCACCAATGGGGGTATCGGACTCTACCCCATCGCCGTTAGCGCTAGCCTAGCGATCTTCGGTATCAGTTCGGTTTCAGGGGATGCGTTCGGTTGGATCATGTGGATCGCCCAAACCCTGATGGTCGTGGTTTTCGGGGCAATATCCTTCCTGTTATTGCCGTTATTGAACAGGAATCGATAAGCCTGACAATCAAAAGCATACCCCAATGAAAAAATATCTACTGCCTATCTTGGCATTTAGCCTCATGGGCCTCAACGCCCAAATAAAACAAGAAATCTTCGAATCGTTCAAATTGCAGGAACGAAGGGACGTTTCTTACTATTTTCCAGAAAACTACAGCGAAGACAAAAAATACCCCTTGATCGTCGTGCTCGATGCCGAATACCTTTTTGATATCGTCGTAGCGAACACGAAATTCTACACCAATCACAACCGTATGCCGGAGTCGATCATCGTCGCCGTACATCAAGGCGAAAACGATCTTCGATGGGAAGACTGCGATTATGAGGAAAGCACAGGGCTGCCCACGGAAAAAGGAAAACTATTCTATGAATTTTTAGGCACCGAATTGATTCCGTACCTAGAGACCAGTTATAGCATTGCGCCTTTTAAAATGTTCATCGGATACGACATTACGGCGAACTTCGGTAATTTCTTCCTGTTCAAAGACCGGTCCCTTTTCAACTCTTATGTGAGTATCTCACCGGTTTTGGCCACTGAAATGGAGAGTCGGGTGCCGGCACGCTTATCGGATATCGATCAAGAGATATTCTACAACCTCATTTTAGAAAAAGAGAAGTCGAACGATCGCCAGCGCATCCTACAAATGAACAACTCGATCGCCTCGATACAGAAAGAATCCCTACATTATTTTTTCGACCAATACAATGAACCGGATCATATTTCGATTGCGGCCTATGGCATCAGTAAGGCTTTCGACAATGTTTTCAAATTGTTCCGCCCCATTAGCCCGAAAGAATACAAAGACCACATCCTGACCTCCAATGAACCGGTCATCCAATATTTGGAAGACAAATACGATATGATCGAGAAGTTATTGGGCTTCAAAAAAGAAGTCGAACTCAACGACATCATGGCCATTTATGCGGCAAGCCGTAAAAAAGAGGATTTCGAATCCCTCAAACCTTTGGCCGAGATCTGTAAGAAACAGTTCCCGGAAACCATGTTGGGCTTTTACTTCGAAGGCGAATACCTTGAATTGATGGGGGAACCCAAGAAGGCCATGAAAGCTTTCGAAAAAAGCTTCTTAATGGAAGAAATCGATTTTCTCACCAAAGAAATGGCTATTGAAAAGATCGATGCCCTGAAAGCCGATTTCGGATATTGATTGTTTGGGCTATCTTAGCCCAATGGCCAAAACGAAAGTTGCATATTTCTGTCAAAATTGTGGAGCGCAATATCCAAAATGGGTAGGCCAATGCACCTCTTGTAAACAATGGAATACCGTTGTCGAGGAGGTTGTTGCAAAGAACGAACCCCAAAGCTGGCGTACCGAATCTTCGGTACCGAACAAAAGGGTTGCCAAACCGGTCTTGGTCAGTGCGATCAAAAACCAGAAAGAAGTACGGATCAACACCTTGGACCAAGAGTTCAATCGGGTATTGGGTGGGGGTATTGTCCCGGGATCCCTCACCTTGTTAGGGGGTGAACCCGGGATCGGCAAAAGCACCCTTCTTCTCCAAATCGCATTGAGACTTCCAGGAAAGACCTTATACGTATCCGGTGAGGAAAGTGAAAAGCAAATCAAGATGCGTGCTGATCGTATCGTTCCCAATGCCTCGAACTGCTATGTGCTGACCGAGACCAAAACCCAGCATATTTTTCAACAGATCGGTACTTTCGAACCCGATCTATTGATCATCGATTCGATCCAAACCTTACATTCGAACCACATCGAGGCGGCCGCAGGAAGCGTTTCACAAATCAGGGAATGTACGGCTGAGCTCATCAAGTTCGCCAAAGAGAGTAATGTTCCCGTTATCTTGGTCGGGCACATCACCAAGGAAGGGGCCATTGCGGGGCCCAAGATCCTCGAACATATGGTCGACACCGTACTACAATTCGAAGGAGACCGCAATTATGTTTACCGCATCTTAAGGGCTTTGAAAAACCGCTTTGGCTCGACGGCCGAACTAGGGATTTACGAAATGCACGGCCATGGGCTTCGAGAGGTCAATAACCCCTCGGAAGTCTTGATTTCGAATAGCGATGGGGAGCTGAGCGGCACGGCGATTGCCGCTACCGTAGAAGGCATGCGACCGTTATTGATCGAAATACAAGCCTTGGTGAGCACTGCGGTCTACGGCACGCCCCAACGATCCGCCAATGGTTTCAATGCCAAACGGATGAACATGTTATTGGCCGTACTTGAAAAGCGCGCAGGGTTCAAACTAGGGGCCAAAGACGTATTCTTAAACGTTACCGGTGGAATCACCGTCGATGATCCAGCGATCGATCTTGCCCTTGTCGCTGCGGTACTTTCGAGTAATTTCGATATTCCCGTACCCAGCACCACCTGTTTCGCGGCTGAAATCGGCCTTTCGGGCGAAGTACGACCGGTACAACGCATTGATCAGCGGATTTCTGAGGCCGAAAAGCTCGGGTTTACCACCATTTTCGTGTCCAAGAAAAACAAAATCTCCCTAAAAAAGACGGGGATCCAAGTCATCCTGGCGACCAAGATCGAAGAGGTCGTCCAACGCTTGTTTGCCTAAAATGACTGCGGATTTGTCTTATCTTTAAGCAAATAGCCACCGCATGATAAAACCAATGCCCCTTTTGTTGGCCGTCCTTTTTTTGGTCGGATGCCAACGATCGGATAAGGAAACGGAAAGTTTCCACCAAACCTGGCGGCACTACCTTGGGGATCCAGGTAGGAGCCATTATTCAACCTTATCACAGATCGACACCAACAACGTACATCGATTGCAAGAGGTATGGCGTTATGAAAGTGGGGGTACCGAAGCGGGCAGAACCACACAAATCCAGACGAATCCGCTCATAGTTGAAGGCACCTTATTCGGGGTGAATGCCAGCCTTGGGGTTTTTGCCATCGAGGCCGCGACCGGCCGTGAAATCTGGACCTTCAACCCGGCATCGAAAGACGACTCGGGCTTGGGTTTGAACCGGGGAATGAGTTATTGGGGAGGGCCGGAAAATGGACGGTTGTTCTTTACTTCAGGGCCAAAGCTCTATGCCATCGACCCGAGTGACGGTTCATTGATCAAGACTTTCGGTGAAAACGGAGCGATCGATCTGCGAGAAGGCCTAGGCCGTCCGCCTGAAAAACTTTCTGTCGTGGCCAATACACCTGGGGCACTCTTCGAAGAGTTCTTGATCATGGGAACGCGCGTCGGTGAAGGTCCAGGAGCCTCTCCAGGGCATGTGAGGGCCTACCATGTCATCACCGGTGAAATCGAATGGACCTTTCATACGATCCCCCAGCCTGGTGAATTCGGATATGAAACCTGGCCTGAAGGAGCCTTTCGGCATGTTGGCGGCGCCAATAGTTGGGCCGGGATCGCCATGGATCATAAGAACGGGATTGCCTTTGTACCGACCGGATCGGCCGCCTTTGACTGGTATGGAGGCGATCGGCACGGTGAAAACTTATTTGCGAATTCCCTACTCGCCCTGAACGCACAGACCGGTGAACGGCTCTGGCATTTCCAGTTCGTACATCATGATCTATGGGATCGCGACCTTCCTGCCCCTCCCAATCTATTTGATTTTCAACGCGATGGTGTTACGATTCCGGCGGTCGCCCAAGTGACTAAAAGCGGCCATGTTTTCATTTTCGACCGCCTAAATGGCACACCCTTGTTTCCAATCGAAGAATTGCCCTTTCCCACATCGAACTTGATCGGAGAGCAAGCGCACCCTACCCAACCCTTACCGACCCATCCGAAACCCTTTGCCCGGCAACTTTTGACCGAATTCGATCTATACGATCCCCATCGTGCCGCTTTTGTAGACGATTTCGTTGACCACGACCAGAATGTTGACCCCCCGACCGTATTGGAAAAATTCAGGGAAATCGTTTCGGAAGGGCAGTTCATTCCAATCGACACTACTGGGGTATTACTGTACCCTGGAGCGGATGGTGGCGCGGAATGGGGCGGTGCGGCCGTCGACCCGAATCAAGGGGTCATGTATGTGAATTCGAACGAAATGGCCTGGATCGTGCGCATGAAAGCTGTTAGTAGGGGCAATGGACAAAAAACATCGTTCGGCGAGTCATTGACCCAAATTCACTGCGCCCGTTGTCATGGGGGCAACTTGCAAGGTTTGGCGGGCATCCCAGAACTTCAGACGGTATCCGATCGGTTTTCCGTAGACTCCATCGCAGCGATCATTTCCAACGGCAAGGGAGCCATGCCCGGCATGCCGAATTTATCATCGGCCGAAGTACGGGCCATTTCGAGTTTCATCAGTGGAATGGACGAAGCGGTCGATCATCGAGTGGAGGAAAATGGGATTGAAGTACCTTATGCCGTAGCGGGATTCGGCCGCTTCAAAGATGATCGCGGTTTTCCGGTGGTCAATCCGCCATGGGGGACCTTGAATGCATTGGATCTGAATTCCGGGGAATACCTCTGGCAAGTTCCGCTAGGTCATGAACCCCGATTCAACGACCCCGAAATTCCGGTCAGTGGTACGGAAAACTACGGAGGCCCGGTCATTACGGCGGGTGGCGTCCTGTTCATCGCGGCCACCAAAGATGAAAAAATAAGGGCCTTCTCCATGAAATCAGGAAAACAACTGTGGGAAGCTCCCTTACCGGCTGGCGGCTACGCCACCCCGGCAACCTATGCCATAGCGGGCCGCCAATTTCTGGTCATTGCTTGCGGTGGCGGAAAAATGGGAACGCCATCAGGCGATAACTATCTCGCCTTTGCGTTGCCGGAATTACTCCCTTAAGGTGCGGGGTTCGGGATATCACTGTGTATCGCTTCAATGCCATCCAATACGGCATCCGAAAGTTCGACATTGATGCTATCGATGTTTTCCTTGAGCTGTTCCATGCTCGTCGCACCGATGATATTGCTGGTCACGAAAGCGCGGGTATTGACGAAAGCAAGCGCCATTTGAGTCAACGATAACCCATTCGCTTCGGCCAAGTCATAGTATCGTTGCGTTGCTTCCACAGATCGCTCATTGCTATAGCGGTTATAGTTGGGAAATAGGGTTACTCGGGCTTTTCTTGGTTTTTTGCCCCCCAAGTATTTGCCGCTCAAGACCCCAAAACCCAATGGGGAATAGGGCAACAATCCGATTTTTTCGCGTATCGCGATTTCCGAAAGTCCGACTTCGAACAGACGATTCAACAAACTGTACGGATTCTGTATGGTCAGCATGCGTGGTAGGTCTTGATGTACTTTGCTTTCTTCCAAAAACCGCATCGTACCCCATGGCGACTCGTTCGACAAGCCCACATGTCGGATCTTGCCCTGCTTGACCAAATCACGGAGGGTCTCCAAGACTTGGTGGATGTTATCTTGCCAAAAGTCGGGTGCATCCGCATTGAAACCCCGTTGCCCGAAATAGTTGGTGTTCCGCTCCGGCCAATGCAATTGATAAAGGTCAATATAATCGGTCTGTAACCGTTTTAGGCTTCCTTCGACGGCGGTGATCAAGGAATCCTTGCTGAAGCCCGTAGTTCGGATGTGTTTGGTGAAATCTGCCGGACCGGCGATTTTCGAGGCCAAAACGATTTTGTCGCGGTTACCCGTTTTCTTGAACCACGAACCGATGATCTCTTCGGTCACCGCATACAGCTCTTTTTTCGCTGGTACTGGATACAACTCGGCCGTATCGAAAAAATTGACCCCTTGTTCAAAGGCATAATCCATTTGTTGGTGGCCTTCTTCCTCAGAATTCTGACGCCCCCATGTCATGGTCCCCAAACAGATCTTACTGATACGAATGCTGGTATTGGGTAGTCTGGTATATTTCATAGCGGTTTTTTTGACCGTTCAAAATTAACAAAAGACAGGGGTTCAAAACCTACCCGGATTGTTATTTTTCGATTTCCAAAAGAATCGGGCAATGGTCACTGTGTTTGGCTTCCGAAAGGATCACGGAGCGCTTTAATCGGTCTTTGAGGGACTCATTGACCATCCCATAATCCAAGCGCCATCCTTTATTGTTGGCCCTGGCATTGGCCCGATAGCTCCACCACGTGTAATTGTGCGGTTCCGTATTGAAATGTCTAAAACTATCGATAAACCCGCTTTTGATGAAATTACCGATCCACTCCCGTTCTACGGGCAAGAAACCCGATACGTTTTTGTTGCGTACGGGGTCGTGGATATCAATGGCCTCATGGCAAATATTGTAATCGCCACAGACCACCAAGTTCTCCCTGGTCTTGCGAAGTTCATCGGCATATTTTTGAAAATCGGCCATATACATCAACTTATGATCGAGTCGGGCGATATTCGTTCCTGATGGCAGGTACATGCTCATCACTGAAAGGTCACCGAAATCGGCTCGGATGTTCCTTCCCTCGAAATCCATATAATCGATTCCCGTGCCATATTCGATATGATCGGGCTCCGTTTTACAGAGCAGTGCTACCCCGCTATACCCCTTTTTCTGGGCACTGAACCAATAGTGGTACCGATAGCCCGCTGCTTCGAATAAGGAAACGTCGACCTGTTCTTTCATGGCTTTGGTCTCTTGCAAACAGACCACATCGGGCCCGACACTGACCAACCAATCGATAAACCCTTTGTTCAAAGCGGCGCGGATGCCGTTAACATTGTAAGAGACGATTTTCATACGGAAGATTTGCCCTAAAAATAGCTATTTTTGAGACGAATCTTTCCGCTTTTATGAGAGCCTTTTTACTTTGTTGTACCCTTTTGTTTTCCTTTTGTTCAGTAACCGCACAACAAGATTCGATCAACGCCCTTGACGAAATCGTATTGTTGGAGAACCTCATCCAGGATAAGGCGGAGGGCATTACCCCCTCGGCCAAGGTCGGTTTGGCCGAATTGGAACGTTTCGGCCCTTCCGATTTCGCTTCCGGTATCAACCAAATCTCTGGGGTTTATCTGCTTTCAGGTGCGCTGAATACCAATCGGATCACCATTCGTGGAGTCGGTGCGCGAACACCCTTTTCGACGGATAAGCTTCGCATGTATTTCAATGGCATACCCGTGACCGATGGAACCGGCGTGTCGACCATCGAAGCCTTTGATTTCGAAAATTTAGGAAGTATCGAAGTGATCAAAGGCCCAAAGGGAACGACCCTGGGATCGAATCTTGGGGGCGCCATCGTGCTGAGCACCCAACCTCCGCAGGTAGGCCGCACCTTGATACGCAATTCGTTTACCGTTGGTTCGTTCAATATGTTGAAGAACAACTTGTCGTTCAAGCATTCGGAACGCAATTTCAATCTGAACCTGAGCTATAACCATTTTGAAACTGATGGCTTCCGTCAAAACAACAGCTTTGAACGTGATGGTATCCTATTGACCTCGGCCCTCCGGATATCGCCAAAGGACAAACTCGATTTCTTGCTCAATCACATCGATTATACGGCAGGTATACCCAGCACCTTGAATGCCACCGATTTTCGGGAAGATCCAAGACGGGCAGCGGCCAATTGGTTGGCTGCCCGTGGTTTTGAGGCCAATGCCTATACCCTGGTCGGGATCTCACATACCCATACCTTTTCTTCGGCTTTGGATATTACCAATAGCATCTTCTACACCTACCTGGATCATTTCGAGCCCCGCCCTTTCAATATACTGGATGAGTTCACCAACGGGTTCGGGTTTCGTTCCATAGTCGACGGCACCCTTTTCAAAGGCAGCTTCGCCCTCGGTTCGGAATTGTACAAAGACGAATACAATTGGAGCACCTTTCGGAATCTTTTTAGGGACAATAACGGAAATGGAAGTCTTCAAGGAGAGCAATTAAGCTTGAACAAGGAATTTCGGACCCAACTGAACCTTTTTGCATCGGTTACCCAACCCATCGCTACCCGATTAACGGCCCAATTGGGACTGAGCTTGAACAGCACCACTTATGATTTTCGTGACCTGTTCAACACCGGGGATGCCAACGGTTCGGCCGAACGTGATTTCGACCCCATTCTTTTGCCCAGTCTCGGATTGCGATACCAATTGAACAAAGGCAGTTTGTATGCGAATTATAGCAGGGGGTTTTCGAATCCGGGCTTGGAGGAAACCCTGACCCCTGACGGGGTGATCAACCCTGACATCGATCAAGAAAAAGGCAGTAGTTTGGAGCTGGGCGGGCGGTTTTCGGCCCTCAATGACCGTCTCACCCTTTCGTTTGCCCTGTACCATATGCGGATCAAGGATCTACTGGTCGCAGAACGGATTACCGAAGACCAATTTATAGGACGAAATGCCGGGGAAACCGAACACCAAGGGCTCGAAATCGATGCCCGCTTCCGATTGGACCTCGGAAACCGGACCCAACTGGTCCCATTTATCAGTTACACCTTGAACGATCATCGATTTGTTGATTTTGTAGATGGTGATGATGATTTTTCGGGCAATGCCCTGACCGGTGTTCCGAACAATCGGGTACAGTCGGGAATAACCTTGAGGCATGCCACGACTTTTACCTTAACCCTGAACCACCAATACGTGGATCCGATCCCCTTGACCGATCGCGGTAACCTACAAAGTGAGTCCTTCAATGTTTTTCGGGTCAATACCCGATACCGTTTCGACTTGGGCAAAGGGTTCAAGATTGGGATCAACGCGGGAGTCAACAACTTGTTCGACACGAACTATGCCCAATCGGTCTTGGTCAATGCCGTTGGGTTCGGCGGCAATGCCCCAAGGTTCTTCTATCCGGGCGATGGTCGCAACTACTATGGTGGGGTACAAGTCGCATACCGGTTCCCTTAGTTTTGTATTGGCCTGTCGAAACCTTATTTTTAGGTCTCGTTCACCATGTTAAAAACCAGACGAATGAAAAAGACGTCCTTAATTCCGATTATAGGCTTCACCATTATGGCCCTATCCTGTAGCGATCAAGAATTCGCTACTACAGTGGCCTCACCAAATGCTTCGAACAGCATCAACTTCTTTTTGGACGAATCGGGTGCCGCCTTCTATACCGTTTCACATTTTAATGAAATGATCATCGATACCTCATCGTTTGGTTTTGAATTCAAAGATCAAGAAGCGCTTCGGAACGGACTCAAAATTTCAGGGGTCGAAACCAATACGGTCGACGAGAGTTGGGAAATGCCTTGGGGGGAGCAGCGCACGGTCCAAAATCACTTCAACATGATGAAGATCACCTTGGAAGAAACGATGGCCCCCTTACGAAAGCTGGAACTCCATTTCAGGGCCTACGATGATGGGGTCGCTTTTCGCTACCGCTTGCTTGAACAGGATGGGATAGATAGCGTGGTGATCATGGACGAGAACACGGAGTTTCAATTGACCGGAGACCATACAAGCTGGTGGATACCGGGGGATTGGGATATCTACGAACACCTGTACAATACTACGAAAGTGTCGGAAATCGACGCACTTTCAAAAAGCGATCATCCGAATTTGGCGGCTACCCATATCCCGGAGAACGCGGTCAACACACCGGTAACCATGCGCACGGCATCAGGGCTCCACCTCAGTTTTCATGAAGCCAATCTCACCAACTACCCGGGCATGACCTTAAAGGTCGACACGGAAGACTTGGCACTCACCAGTGAACTGGTAGGTTCGGAGCGTCATGGCCACAAGGCAAGGGTCGAATTACCGTTCAGTACCCCATGGAGAACAATACACATTGCCGATGAGGCTACTGAACTTATCGAGTCACGTTTGATCGAAAACCTCAACGAACCTAATGTTTTGGGTGATGTCTCATGGTTCACCCCTATGAAATATGCTGGCATTTGGTGGGAAATGCATGTCGAAAAAGGTACTTGGGATTACGGTATGGAGCTCGATGAAAATGGCGTATGGCAAGATGTTGGTAAAGCCCATGGAAAGCATAGTGCGACCACTGAAAATACCAAGCGATATATCGATTTTGCAGCCGCCAATGGTTTAAAGGGTGTTTTGGTAGAAGGATGGAATACCGGATGGGAACGATGGATCGGCTTTGAAGACCGCGAAGGTGTATTCGATTTCGTGACGCCTTATCCCGATTATGATATTCAGGCCTTGGCTGCGTATGGAAAAGAAAAAGGGGTCGAACTTATCATGCACCACGAAACCTCGGCCGCGCCGCGAACTTACGAGCAACAATTGGATACCGCCTATCAATTAATGAAAGACATGGGCATCCATTCAGTGAAATCGGGCTATGTGGGCAAAATCATCCCTAAAGGGGAATTCCACCACGGGCAGTGGATGGTCAACCACTATCGAAAGGCCTTGGAAAAAGGGGCCGAATATGAGGTAGCCATCAACGCCCATGAACCTATTAAAGGAACGGGCTTACGCCGCACCTATCCGAATGCGATATCGCGGGAAGGATTGCGCGGCCAAGAATTCAACGCTTGGGCGACAGATGGGGGCAACCCACCCGAACACCTGCCCATAGTAGCCTTCACGCGCATGCTGGCCGGCCCGATTGATTTTACCCCGGGGGTTTTCGACATTGGACTGCCTACTAAACCGAACAACCAGATCAACACCACCTTGGCCCAGCAATTGGCTTTGTATGTGGTCATATACAGCCCGATACAAATGGCCTGTGATCTACCCGAAAATTATGCCGGACAGCCCGCCATGCAATTCATTCGTGACGTCGGTGTCGATTGGGAACAGAGCAAGGTATTGAACGGTGAGGTAGGCGATTTCGTCACCATTGCCCGTGAGGAGCGGGAAACCGGAAATTGGTTTTTGGGGGCGATCACCGATGAAAATGCCCGTGAAATTACTGTTGATTTTGATTTTCTAGAAGCTGGTAAAACCTATAAGGCCCTAATTTATCGCGATGCCGATGACGCCCATTTTCGCGATAAACCCGATGCCCTGATCATAGAGAATATGGATATCGACGCCTCGACTTCCAAAACGTTCCGTCTCAAGGAAGGGGGCGGTTTGGCCATAAGCTTGTTAGCGGAATAAAAAAATGGCGCCAATAGGCGCCATTCCTTTTTCTGATCCATAGCAATGATCAGTTCAAATCAAAGCGATCAAGATTCATCACCTTGTTCCAAGCTTTGACGAAATCATTAACGAATTTTTGCTTCGCGTCACCGGCACCATAGACTTCGGCAATGGCACGTAGTTCGGTGTTCGATCCAAAAATCAAATCGACGCGGGTGGCCTTCCATTTCAGATCACCTGAAGTACGATCAACACCCTCGAACACTTCCTCTGTAGCGTCAACAGCTTTCCACTCCGTTTCCAAATCCAACAAATTCACGAAGAAATCGTTCGACAAGGTTTCCGGTTTGTGGGTGAATACCCCATTATGTGATTTGTCGGCATTCGTATCAAGAACGCGCATACCCCCGACCAAAACGGTCATTTCAGGCACGGTCAAGGTCAATAATTGGGCCTTATCGACCAACAATTCCTCGGTCTTAACGCTATACGAACCTTTCAGGTAATTCCTGAACCCATCGGCCACTGGCTCCAATACATCGAAAGATTCGGCATCGGTCATGGCATCCGTGGCATCGGTCCTACCCGGAGTAAAGGGCACGTTAACTTCAAAACCGGCATCGGCCGCGGCTTTTTCAACGGCAGCGCAACCTCCAAGGACGATCAAATCGGCCATGGAAACTTCTTTTCCAAAATCGGCTTTGATGCCTTCTAAGGTTTCCAAAACTTTCGCCAATTGTGCTGGGTTATTGACCGCCCAATTGTTCTGTGGTGCCAAGCGAACACGGGCTCCATTGGCCCCACCCCTGAAATCGGAACCCCTAAAGGTCGAAGCAGAGGCCCAGGCCGTACTGACCAATTGCGATACTGAAAGTCCTGAAGACAACAGCTGGTCTTTCAAGGTCGTGATATCCGAATCGTTGATCAGTTCATGGCTGACCTCAGGTACGGGATCCATCCAGATCAATGGTTCTTTCGGTGCTTCCGCTCCCAAATACCGTTGGATCGGTCCCATGTCACGGTGGGTCAATTTGAACCAAGCGTGCTGATAGGCCTTTTGGAACTCCGCAGGGTTTTCCAAAAAGTGTCTTGAGATTTTCTCATACTCGGGATCGAAGCGCAATGAAAGATCGGTGGTCAACATAAAGGGATCGTTCTTCTTCGCTGGATCGTGGGCATCAGGGAACGTTCCGGCTCCGGCGCCGTTCTTCGGCTTCCATTGATGCGCGCCTGCTGGACTTTTGGTCAACTCCCAGTCGTATTTGAAGAGGTTTTCGAAAAAGCGGTGGCTCCATTGTGTCGGGGTTTCCGTCCAAGCACCTTCCAATCCAGAGGTAATGGTATCGGCCCCTTTACCGGATCCGAAATTGTTTTTCCAACCCATACTCTGCATTTCGATCGAGGCTCCTGCAGGCTCCGCTTCGATGAATTCGGCATCGCTGGCCGCACCGTGGGTTTTTCCAAAAGTGTGTCCCCCGGCGATCAAGGCGACGGTTTCATAATCGTTCATGGCCATTCGACCGAACGTCTCACGGATATCATGCGCTGCGGCAAGAGGATCCGGATTCGCGTTCGGGCCCTCTGGGTTGACGTAGATCAACCCCATATGGGCAGCACCGACGGTACGTTCCAATTCGCCATTCTCGGCATAACGCTCTTTGTTGCCCAACCACTCTTTTTCGACACCCCAATAGATATCTTCTTCAGGTTGCCATATATCTTCACGTCCTCCGGCGAAAGCGAACATGGGTAAGCCCATACTTTCGTGGGCAACGTTTCCGGCCAAGATCAAAAGATCGGCCCACGAAATCTGCTTCCCATACTTTTGCTTGATAGGCCACAACAGCAGTCGTGCCTTATCAAGGTTGGCGTTGTCAGGCCAACTGTTCAAGGGTGCGAAACGTTGTGCTCCGGTTCCCCCACCTCCACGGCCATCCGAAATGCGATATGTTCCGGCAGCATGCCAC
This sequence comes from Flavobacteriaceae bacterium, assembly GCA_013214065.1. Classification (GTDB taxonomy): domain Bacteria; phylum Bacteroidota; class Bacteroidia; order Flavobacteriales; family Flavobacteriaceae; genus Flagellimonas_B; species Flagellimonas_B algarum. The sequence continues at coordinate 52,220 of JABSPK010000005.1, read as the reverse complement.
GCCATTCGGATGAAAAAAGGTCCATAGTGACCGTAATCGGCCGGCCACCAGTCCTTACTATCGGTCATCAAATCGGTCAAATCTTTTTTGACGGCCGCTAGGTCCAAGTTCTTAAATGCTTCCGCATAATCGAAGTCTTCATCCATGGGATCTGCCAGGTTCGAGTGCTGACGAAGGATGTTTAGGTTCAGGGAGTTCGGCCACCAATCGCGATTGGTCGTTCCCCCTCCGGCGGCTTGTTGCAATTCGCCATTCAAAAATGGACATTGGCTAGCATCGCCACTACCGTTGTGATTAGGATCCATGTGTATAGTGTTTTAATTAAATTCCGAACTAAAAGTACACAGACAAGGCTTAAAAAAGTGGGAGCCCCCATCTAATTGTATTATGTGCATATCGATATTGGCTATGCTTCAGTCAAAAATCATTGGTTTTGATTATGTTTGAGTAGTATTGCCCTTATTATTTGCCTCATGAGCATACTTAACAACAACGATTATCTCACCTATTTGTACAGCATTGCCAGTTTGTTGAACAAGGAATTTTCGTTGCATGCCATCTTGCGTAAGTCCTTAGAAAAAACGGCGGAACTCCTGCATATGGAAACCGGTTGGATCTGGCTGACCGAAGCCGACAACCGCTCGGTGTATTTGGCTGTTTCGCATAATCTTCCCCCTGCGCTTGGCAATCATCCCGAACGGCTTTCCGGTTGGTGCTATTGCATCAAACACTATTTCTCAGACGAAATCGATCAGGCGATGAACATCAGTGAGATCGCTTGCTCGCGCTTGGAAGATATCAAGTCAGGAACGAATGACCTGAAATTTCATGCCACCATTCCGATCATCAGCAACAACCAAAAAGTCGGGTTGATCAATTTACTGAGCAAGGAAACGCGAAAATTGAGCGAAAACGAACTGACCTTGCTCAATACCATTAGCGAGTTGGTGGGCACGGCCATTCAACGTAGCCGTCTTTATGGATCCCATAACCCCGACCGAGCACAAGGCGATACTCCGATACAAACGGTATCACATAAAGTGATCCTTCCGCGCCTGACGGCCATTATCGAAGCTTTGGAATCCCCAGATGGAGGGCAGGCCGATCCTTTGCAACAGGTCAAGACCTTGAAAGCGCAACTCATGGGCATTTTAAAGGAAACCGAAAACCTGGGTCGCGAGGGATTCGCTGACAGCACCTTCAACTATCCTGAATTGCCGATAACGAAACGTGAACTTCAGGTTTTGGAGCTCATTAGAACGGGCCTGACCAATGAGCAAATCGGCCAGCAATTGTTCATAACGGAAAGAACCGTCAAATTCCATATCACCTCCATCCTATCCAAATTAAATGCCAAGAACCGCACCGAAGCGGTCGATATCGGACTTCGCCGTGGGCTACTTAGTAATTGACCTGAACTAAAGTACAGGTTATTTTCTGTACTTAAGATCGTTTGAACGAGCCTCATGCCAGCAGAACTTTGTGGTCAACTTCAAAACAGTAGCTTATGAAAACGAACATCTATTTGGAACATGTAAACATCACCGTGAGTGACCTTCAACAAGCCATTGACTTTTTTCAAACCGCCTTTCCGCATTTTAAGATCCGTGGAGCGGGCCAGGAGCTTAGGGAATGGGTGCATCTCGGCGACGACCATACCTACATCGCCATCAACCAAGCCGATACCCCTACCCAAGTAGCGAAAAACTATGATAAATCAGGGATCAACCACATCGGATTCGTGGTGCCCAACGTAGCTGAAATTGCCGAAAACCTATTGCGCAAAGGGTACAAAAGGGATTATCCGAAAGCGGAAGAAGAATTCCGAATCCGTGATTATTTTGCCGATGCCGATGGCAATCAATTTGAATTCGTGCAGTATCTTAGTGAGGTAGCTGAAGAAAGGAACCAATATTCCCTAACGAACGAATGACAATGTACCACATACCGACTTATGGCCGCCTGTTGTTATGGATTCTTTTAATGGGTACGACCGTGTTCGCCCAAAACAGCACCACATCCCAGTTCCAAACCTTGGTTTGGGCCGATGAATTCGATGGCAAAGGGGCCTTAGATGCCGAGAAATGGTTTCACCAGACCCAATTGCCCCCGGGAGGGAATTGGTGGGGTGGACTCATACAACATTACACCGATCGAGTCGAGAATTCGTTCCAAGCCGGTGGGCAACTGCACCTAGTTGCCAAAAGAGAACGATTTACGGATCAGGGAAATACCAAAAATTACACAGCGGCGCGTTTGAATTCAAAATTCGCCTTTACCCACGGTCGGGTCGAGATTCGAGCGAAATTGCCGAAAGGAGTGGGTACTTGGCCTGCTATTTGGATGTTGAATACCAATATCGACGAAGATGGGGCCTATTGGGACAATCAAGGTTTGGGAACCGTAAAGTGGCCGTATTGCGGTGAGATCGATATTCTCGAACACTGGGGGCGCAATCAAAACCAGGTTTCAAGTGCGGTACACAACGGAGCCAGTTTCGGCGATCAGGTCAAAAATGTCGGAGGAAGACAGGTTGAAGCGGTTTCGGATACCTTCCATACCTATTCACTCGATTGGAACGAAGACCGCATGCTTTTCGGCATCGATGGCATTGTACACTACACCTATCGTCCTGAAGAGAAAAACCAGAATACCTGGCCCTATAATAGCGACTACTACTTGATCTTGAACATTGCCATCCTTCCTGAAATCACCGATGATTTCACTGAAAGCGAGATGGTGGTCGACTATATTAGGGTTTATCAATAAGGACACTTGAAAATATGTCCAAATCAAACAAGTGATTGGCCATGGAAGCGAACAAGCAAACGCTACATCGACATATCAACAAGCAAATTTTACTTGATGCCGTCGCTTTCGATCGATTTTTTTCCTGTTTCCAAACTTTGCGATTCGAAAAGGGGGAGCGGATCATTACCCCTGGTCAAGCAACCCATCATCAATACTTCGTGGCCAAAGGTTGCCTAAGGACATTTTTGTTGGGGGCCGATGGTAAGGAACATACCATCCAATTCGCTATTGAAAACTGGTGGGTCAGCGACTATATCGCTTATTACCGCTCCTCACCGGCAGTTTTGACGGTAGAGTGTTTGGAAACGTGCGAGTTGCTTAAGGTTTCGAAGGATGCCCTATTCGAGCTGTTCGATGAGTTTCCGCTGATTGAGCGTTTTTTCAGGCTTCAACTCGAAAACGCCTTCGTTGCCTATCAAACCAGGATCCTTGCCAACTTGCAAGAATCGGCCGAAACCAGGTATTTGAACTTCGTTGCCATGTATCCAGATATCGATAAACGCGTAAAGAATTACCAAATCGCTTCTTTTTTGGGTATCACCCCAGAGAGTTTGAGTCGCTTGAGGAAACTGCGCTTTACCTCTTAGCCACCTGATTTCTTACCATAGGTCAATTTTTGGCCCACTACGTCCATCTAGTTTTGCATCATTAAAACTAGAACTATGAAACAGCTTTTACATGTAGTGTTGGTGTTGTCGATCACCTCAAGTATCCATGCACAGTCATTGGACAAAATCTGGGAACGACCCGGACTCGAAGCACCCGAGTCGGTTATCGCGTTCGGCGACCATTTTTATGTGTCGAACGTTGCAGGACAACCCACAGCGAAAAACGGGAAGGGCTACATCGCCAAATTGGATAGGAACGGGCGCATCCTTACCCAAAAATGGGCCGTCGGTTTCAACGCTCCGAAAGGCTTGGGCATCTATGGAACAGAACTATATGTGGCAGATATCGATGCCGTGGTCATGGTTGATTTGAATGATGGATCCATTAAAAAACGTATTGAAATCGAGGGAGCAACCTTTCTCAACGATATTGCCGTTTCCGATAAGGGCACCATCTTCGTCAGTGATACGTTCGGCGGCAATACCATTTATCAGATCAAGGAAGGGAAGGTATCCGTCTTATTGCGTTCCGAAGAACTCAACTACCCGAATGGGCTTTGGATCGAAGGTACGGCCCTTGTCATATCGACTTGGGGTGTGGTCACCAATCCCGAAACTTTTGAAACCGAAGTGCCGGGCAAAATACTTCGGTATGATATGAAAGAAAATACCTTGAAACCGATTACGGGATCTATCGGTAATCTGGATGGTTTGTTCAAGTTCCAAAATCGGTACTATGTTTCTGATTGGATTGCGGGGAATGTGCAATCGGTAGACCGGAACGGTGGCAGTCAAATGGTTTTGGACCTTAATCCGGGATCTGCCGATATACTTTACGATGCCGAAAGGGGGGTGCTTTTGATCCCGGAAATGCTAGAAAACAAATTGACGGCCTACCGCTTTGCTCAATAGTTGGGATGTATATAGAAAAGATAGGCCTCCCTTCAAGGGAGGTCTTTTTTGAATGGGATTATCCGGAGAGTCTTGAAAAGACGATCATCGCCAATCCGGAGATAAAACAAAGGAACATCAAGGCTATCAAAGGGTCTGTGCCTTTGGGGGCCCCTTTGAATTCTTTCCAGATAAATACCCCCCAGGCCGCGGCGACCATGGTCGCTCCTTGTCCAAGACCGTAGGAAATGGCGAATCCGGCTTTTTCGGAAGCGATCAAACTGAAGGCCATACCGATACCCCAAATCAACCCTCCTAAAATACCGATCAAGTGCAACTTCGGGCTTCCTTTGGCGAGATAATCCCGATAAGTCACTTTGGAGCCTGTTATCGGTCGGTACATGAACCAGCTATTCCACAAAAAATTCGAAACCAATATCCCCAATGAAAAAACGAATACCGAGCTATAGGGGGTAAACAATCCGACTTCGGGATTCACGAAATCAATTGAGGTCGATGCCGCCACGAACCGGAAAAAGAACCCCATCAACACCCCTCCTGAAATCGCAAGTAACAGCCCTTTGGTCGTCGCTTTTGCCTTTTGATCGGCAATGCGGCGGTAGATCAGGGCGTCGATAACAATGGCCAATACCACCAAAAAAACCCCTAAGAACAACCAAAAAGGATCTCCGACGGGATTGGCGACATAATTCACCACCACGCCCAACACTAACGCGATACCGATTCCGACCGGAAAGGCTACCGCCATGCCTGCGATGGCAATTGCCGCCACGATCAACAAATTGGCTAGATTAAATAGGACCCCTCCAATAAATGCCGAGAGATAACTCGATGTGTCGGCTTGTTGCAGGTCGTGCAAAAAAGGTCGACCCGCCTCACCTTGACTCCCCAAAGTCAGCCCGAATAGCAGGGTCAGTAATACGATACCGAGTACATAATCCCAATAAAACAATGGGAAACCCCACGATTTCGACGCTAGTTTTTGGGTGTTGGCCCAGGAGCCCCAACACAACATGGTAACCACGCATAAAAGAACGGCTAGGGCATAGGTTGATGGAATGAACATATGGTTTTGTTTTAATCGGTCATTACAAGATCATTACGGGTAGGAGCCGAATTTTGGGCCCCTAAAATCCCCACAGCGAATGCCGCGGCGGCATTGGCGAAAACAACGGCATCCTGCATGGATTTGCCCTCGGCCAAGGCAACCATCAAGGCCCCATTGAAGGTGTCACCTGCAGCAGTGGTATCGACCACTTTGACTTTTGGGCAAGGAATCAATCCTTCCCAATCCGAGGTACAGACAAAGGCCCCCTGCCCACCCATGGTGATGATGACATTCGCAACCCCTGCTTCTCGTAGGTGGTGCGCCGCTTTGGAAGCACTTGCACTATCGGAGACTTTGATACCGGTCAGCGACTCGGCCTCGATGGCGTTGGGTGTGATCAAAAACAACGCTTCCAAAACGGTTTTCGATAGTGGTTTGGCCGGGGCGGGGTTCAAGACGAATCGGAATCCCAAGTCGTTTCGCAATCGGGCGAAATGCTCGATCAGCGCCATTGGGCTCTCTAGCTGCATGAGTACGAATGCACTCGATTTAATTCGATTCAAAGCCGGTTCCAAATCCGACTCGAACAGTCGGTCATTAGCGCCAAGGGCCACTCCAATGGAATTTTCACCTTTAGCATCGACCATGATCAACGCCACCCCTGAGGGAGCATTGGGATCCGTGGTGATATAGGAGGTATCGATTCCGTGTCGTGATAGATCGGATATCGCCTGTTGTCCGAACGGGTCGTCGCCTACTTTGGCGATGAAAGTGACTTGACCCCCTAGCTTGGCCGCGGCAACGGCTTGGTTGGCCCCTTTACCTCCTGCTTTCATTTCGAATTGCCCGCCGATTAAGGTTTCCCCCGGGGCCGGCAGGTGTTCGGTCTGTAAGACCATGTCGGTATTCGAGCTTCCGATAACAGTGATATTTTGGTGGTCCATGTTGATTTATAAAAAAATGTTTAATATTGCACAATCGATTGCGCAATTTAGTAAACTCCAGCTTACCGACCAAATTTTTAGAATTCGGTAGGCTGAAAACAAGAATCACGAATGACTCTCAAAGAACTTGCCGAAGCCCTCAATATGTCGACCACAACGGTTTCACGGGTATTGAACGGGCAGGAAAAAAAATACCGGATCAGTGAAAAGACCGCCATGAAAGTCAGGGCTTTGGCCAAAGACCAACAATTTACCCCGAACCAGGTCGCGCGTAACCTGCGCTTACAAACGACCAACACCATCGGGCTGGCCATTCCTGATATCTCGAATCCTTTTTTTGCCAACCTGGCCAGGACCATCGAATTGGAACTCCGCAAATTCGGTAAAATGGTGTTGCTGAGCGACACTAAAGATGACACCGACATCGAAAAGGAATCACTTTCCTTGTTGTTGGCCCGTAAGGTCGACGGCTTATTGGTGGCCCCAGTGGGCAAACAATGGGACCATCTCCACTCGATCTCAGAGGTACCCATGGTTTTGATCGATCGCTTTTCCGAAACGGGTAAGCTTCCTTACGTGACCACTGATAACTTTGCCGGGGCCTATGAAGCGACTTCCTATTTGATACAAAAGGGCCATCGGGCAATTTCTTGCATTCAAGGGATCGTAGGCACGACTTCGAACGACAAGCGCGTCGAAGGTTATGTGAAGGCCATGAAAGACCATGGCTTCTCAGACCACATCCAAGTGTCGGGAGATGATTTTAGCATGCAGAACGGTTATCAATGTGCCCAAACCCTTTTGGCTAAAAAAGACAAACCCACAAGCCTCTTTGCCTTGAACAACCAAATCGCTATGGGGTGTATGAAGGCCCTAAAGGAACATCGCATCGATATCCCCGGGCAGCTCTCGTTGATCTCTTTCGACGACCAGCCGTTTTTCGATCTTTTATCACCGCCCTTGACAGCCATCAAGCAGCCCATGGCGCAAATTGGGTCCGTCGCCGTACGCAGCTTATTGGGGCTTTTGGAAAACGAAAAGCCGGTCGTCCACATGTTGAAACCTGAATTCATAGAACGGCAATCCGTTGCCCCATTATACACCCAGCCATGATTAAATATCTCTTGAAAACCGAATACAAAACAGTTCTTGCGATCACCCTATCCTTGGGCATCCAACAGGGCATCGCACAGACCCCGATCATCTTCGACACCGATTTCGGAGGCGATGCGGATGATCTGGGTGCCTTGGCCATGCTGAACCACTTTCAGAACAAAAAGGAAATCGACCTCTTAGCCATCATGTGCTGGAACCGGGAAACCTACGCGGTCAGTGCCATTGACGCCGTTAACACCTACTATGGCAATCCGGATGTGCCTATTGGTTTTGTCGGTGGCGCGGTCACCCATACCGATTGGAACCATAACAAGGTCTTGGCCGAAAATTTGCCGTACGATGCCTCTTATGAAGCGGTGCCCAATAGTACCGAATTGTATCGAAAGCTACTAAGCGAAGCCGATGATCACAGCGTAAAAATCGTTACCGTCGGCCCATTGCTCAACATCAAGAACTTATTGGAGTCGGAAGCCGACGATCACAGTCCTTTAAACGGCAAGGAATTAGTAGCCCAAAAAGTGCAAGAATTCATCATCATGGGCGGTCAGTTTCCTGAAGGTAGTCGTAAAGAGTGGAACTTTGATGGCAACATGCCCGGTGTTACCCAATTCGTGCTGGCCGAAATTCCTGTTCCGATAACGTATTTGGGCTATGAAATCGGGGTGAATCTGCGGACCGGTGAGGTATTCAATTCACTGGACAAAAACTCGCCGCTTTATTTAGGCTTCTACCACTTCAGTAAATACGCCCCATGGATGAAACATCAATTCAAGGGTGAGATTTATGATAATGCCACCTATGATCAAACGGCGGTTCTATACGCCGTTCGAGGAGGGGTCGACACCTATTGGAGTCGCATCGGAAATGGTATTTGTGTGCCGGACCATGAAGGAAGGAACACTTGGAAAAACGATCCTTCGGCCCAACAGTCCTACTTGGTCTTGGATTGGCCGAAGGCACGAATGGAAGAAGCATTGGAAAACTTTATGTTAGGTAAATTTTAAACTATGAAAAAGAACTGCGGTTTTATTTTTTGTGTATTGGTCTTTGTTTTGGGTGTATCGGCCCAACAAAAGGTCATTTTGGATACCGACCCGTCCTTTGATCCCGACGATGTCGGCTGTATGGCCATGCTGCATACGATGGCGACCCAGGGGGAGTGCGATATCTTGGCCGTCGTCAATTCGACCAACCAGAAAGAATCGGCCCTTTGTATCAGTGCGATCAATCAATTTTACAATCGATTGGCCATTCCGGTGGGTGATTATAAAGGGTATACCGAAAAAATACATGCGACGGAAGGAACCTATGATTACCATATAGCAAAAGACTATCCTAGGGCCCTAAAAAATTGGGAAGCCTCGCTCGATGGGGTCCAACTTTATCGCGAAGTTTTGGCCAGTGCCCAAGACACCAGCATCACCGTGGTCATCATAGGCACCATGCATAACTTTTACGGCTTATTGAAATCCGGTCCTGATCGTTGGAGTCCGCAGAACGGCCCCGATTTGGTACAACGGAAGGTGAAAAAAGTAGTCACCATGGGAGGCAACTTTCTCAACAACGAAGGATTGGATCGGACCAATTGGGGAGGATCGGACGAACTGTGCGCCTATACCGAATGGTCTTGTCTGAACGAAGAGCGCAACCGTATGTGCCGCTACGTCATCGAAAATTTCCCCGCCCCCTTCATCGCTTCCGGATGGGAGAACGGCAACGGCGATTATTTCAATGCGGAAAATGGCAACGTCATGTCAGGACAGGGACTAAAAAAATTGGCCGCTGACCATATCGCCAGGGTCAGCTATGAAAAGCATTTCGAATATCGAGGAGGGGCCGAAAGCATCACGCGGCACAGTAATGATCAAATCGCCTTGCACTATGCCATACGAGGTGAAGAAAACAACTACACGGCATTTCTCGAAGGGAAAATCACGCTAACGGAGTCGGGCGAATGCCATTGGGAGGCGATCCCGAATGGCCTACATGGCCATATCCAAAAAAAACGTGAAGACGCCCTGATCGCGAGTGAAATCGAAAGCCTTATGATGGGAGCCACCCCGGTATTCGATGCATCACCGCCAACGGTACCCCAACAACCCAAGATCGTTACCGAACATGGAAAACGGGTATTGACCTGGAACCACTCCAACGATCCCGATCCCGGCAGTTGGGTAGTGGCCTATGATGTCTATAAGGATGGAAACCTCATACATCGGGCTTTTGGAACCCGGTATGTACTCGATTCCTCCGATGGGGCCTATGAAGTAAGGGCCATCAATGCCAGCGGAAGCGCTAGTGCACCGGCCAAAATAGAGAATTAGATTTTTTTAAGCCACTCTTTCATGGCTACTTCCTTGGTGATCATCGATTTTACATCGCCCATGGGTACACGCTCTTGCGCCATGGTATCGCGATGGCGGATCGTTACGGTCTCGTCTTCAAGGGTCTGATGATCTACCGTGATACAGAACGGGGTTCCGACGGCATCCTGTCTCCTATAACGTCGACCGACCGCATCTTTCTCGTCGTAGGCCACATCGAAATCCCATTGGAGGTCGTCGACCAATTTTTTGGCCATTTCAGGCAACCCATCGCGTTTGAGCAAGGGCAGTATCGCGGCTTTCGTCGGTGCGAGTACCGCGGGTAATTTCAAAACCGTTCTTGTGGTGTCGTTTTCAAGTACCTCTTCTTCCAGTGAATTGGAGAAAATAGCGAGGAACATCCGATCCAAACCGATCGAAGTTTCCAGCACATAGGGCACATAGCTCTTATTTTCTTCCGGGTCGAAATACTGTAGTTTCTTACCCGAATACTTTTCATGGTTGGCCAAATCGAAGTCGGTACGGGAATGGATCCCCTCCAATTCCTTGAAGCCGAATGGGAACCTGAACTCGATATCGGCGGCGGCATCGGCGTAGTGGGCCAGTTTCTCGTGGTCGTGGAAACGGTAATTATCGGCTCCCATGCCCAATGAAAGATGCCATTTCATACGGCGTTCCTTCCAGGTATCATACCATTCCTTCTGGGTGCCCGGTTTAATGAAAAACTGCATCTCCAACTGTTCGAATTCGCGCATTCTGAAAATGAATTGTCTCGCAACGATCTCATTCCGAAAAGCTTTTCCTGTTTGTGCGATTCCGAAAGGGATCTTCATGCGTCCGGTTTTCTGCACATTCAGGAAATTCACGAAAATCCCTTGGGCGGTTTCCGGACGAAGGTATAGGTCCATCGCACTTTCGGCGGTGGATCCCAATTTCGTTCCGAACATAAGGTTGAACTGTTTGACATCGGTCCAATTTTTGGATCCCGATATCGGACAAACGATTCCCAATTCCTCGATCAGGGCCTTCACATCGGCCAAATCTTCATTTTCCAGTGATTTCCCCAACCGTTTTAAGATGGTATCGGCTTTTTCTTGATAACCGAGTACCCTAGGGTTGGTGGCCAAGAACTGGGTCTTATCAAAAGCGTCTCCAAAACGTTTGCCGGCCTTGGTCACTTCTTTTTCGATCTTAGCTTCGATTTTGGCGACATGATCCTCGACCAAGACATCGGCCCGGTAGCGCTTCTTCGAATCTTTATTGTCGATCAAGGGATCATTAAAGGCATCAACGTGACCGGATGCCTTCCAGGTGGTAGGATGCATAAAAATAGCGGCATCGATGCCCACGATGTTGTCATTGAGTTGCACCATGGCGCGCCACCAGTATTCCCTAATGTTCTTTTTCAGTTGGGCCCCGTTTTGACCATAATCATAAACGGCACTTAGACCATCATATATCTCGCTGGATTGGAACACATAGCCGTACTCTTTGGCATGTGCGATCACCTTCTTGAAAACGTCTTCTTGTTTTGCCATTCGGCAAAAGTAAAACAATGGCTAAAAAAAGGAAATCTTATTTGAGCTGAAATTCGCTTGAAGCCAATAATCGCTCGTCTTCGAAGATATTGAGTGTGTAGATACCCGGTTCCAATGAACCTTCAGGTACGGTAATGGCATCACAGAAACTCAATTCATCACCAAGGTAGATGATCTCGACCCGTTTGCTGTAGGTATTGCCGCTGACATTGACCACGGTTGCATTGTCTTCAATGACCCTCATGTCGGGATCCAAAAACTGCAGATACACCACCTTTACCTCACGTTCTTCATTCGGGTTGCCCAAAACGGTCACGCATCCCCGAAGTTTCTCGATGACCGAAGCCTTGTTGGTCTTTAGGGGTCGGCCGGCCCGTAAACGGAATCCGCTTCCCTCGGCATTGTCCATTTTCAAATAACTCTTGACCTTCAACTCTTTGGCCAATTCTTCGTTTTTCTGTCGGACCAATGCCTCTGCCTGCTCCAAAGAACTGGTACGCCCTCGAAGTTCTTCGATCCGGCGCCTTGCTTTTTCATAACGTTCGGTAAGCAAACTATTGTTGTATCGTAAAAAATTGTTCTTCAGTTTCAAACTGTCGAAACTTGCCTCTAAAATACGTAGTGCCCTACGGTCTTCCTTAAGCTTTGTAATATTGAAATTCAGTTGGCCGACGGAATCCAACAATTGTTGGATGCGAAACCGGGAAGTCTGTAACTCGATATCATTGACCTCGTTCAAGCCCGACAGGCGATCGACCTCGACACGCATTAGGGTAATATCTTTGACCAACAACTTCTTTTCATCTTCCAATAAACCCATTTGACGCTGTGATTGCGCATAGCTGTAGTAAAAGGCGATCAAAATGGCTATGATCACTGCCACCAAAGCCGCAAGGATAATCTTATAGTTGAAAGTGGTATCTTGGGATTCCATGGGTTAAGTAGCTGAAACTGTAGGTCTAAGATTTGATTGTGTACAAGATATCAAATATACTAAACGAGATTAACTCCATCCTATTGCCATTGCTCTGTTTTGGATGTAATGCGCGATTATCTAGAGGAGAGCACCTGCTTTGTACCGTTTGTCGACATGAAATGCCGATGACCGATCATGATTTTACCCGTGAAAATGCAGTTGACCGCACTTTTTTCGGTCGTGTTCGGATTGAAAAAGCCGCTTCCTTTCTCTTTTTTCACCATCAAGGCATCGTGAAAAACCTCCTCCATCATCTGAAATACCGAAAACAGGAGGTCATTGGTGACTTTTTGGGCAATTGGTTCGGAACACAACTGGCCGCATCCGACAAAATACCCCCTTTCGATTTGGTGGTACCGGTTCCCTTACACCCCCGAAAATTGAAAAAACGCGGCTACAACCAGGTCGAACGGTTCGCCCGTCGCCTCGCCCAGCATCTCAACTCAACCTATGACGGCGGTAATTTGATCCGGACTTCAAGGGGAAGCTCCCAGACCCAAAAAGGGCGTATCGGGCGATGGAACGACAGACAGGGGCAATTTCGATTGAAAGATCCCGCATCTTATAGCGGAATGCACATTTTATTGGTCGACGATGTCATCACGACAGGGGCTACCCTGGAACGCTGCGCCCAAGCCCTGCAAACCGCCGATAAGGTGACCCTTTACATTGCGACCATAGCCATGGTTCCCAAATTGGGGCAATGACTTCTTTTATGAGCGAATAAGTCGTTTCTTTGTTCAAGAAACCCATGCAATGCCGGTACTCAAGCGATCGTTAAGCGTTCTTTTTTTAGCCTTGGTCTTACTGGCCTCTTGGCAGTGCGCCAGAAGGGGCAATCCATCGGGCGGTCCGAAAGACGAAACCCCTCCGGTTTTGTTGAGATCCGAACCGGAAAACCTCACTGTAAATTTTAGGGGGAATCAAATCAAACTGTATTTCGATGAGTACATCAAATTGCAGGATGCCCAAAACCAACTCATCGTTTCGCCTCCTTTGAAATACACTCCGGAAATCAAACCCCTGGGAGGAGCGAGCAAATTTATCGAGATCAACTTGAAAGATACGCTTCAAGAGAACACGACGTATACGATCAATTTTGGCCAAAGCATCGTCGACAATAACGAAGGCAACCCTACAAGTTTCCTGACCTATGTCTTTTCGACCGGCGATTATCTCGATTCTCTGAGTATCAGTGGTGCCGTAAAGGATGCCTTCAACCGCAAAGCCGATGAATTCGTAAGTGTGATGCTCTATGAGCTTGACACGGCCTACACCGATTCATCCATTTATAAGAGACCGCCGAATTATATCACCAATACCCTCGACAGCCTTCCCTTATTCGAGCTTAAAAACCTCAAAGCCGGCCGTTACGCGCTTTTTGCCATCAAGGACGAAGGAAAGAACAACCTTTTTGACCAACGAAGCGATAAGATCGCCTTTGGTGACACGATCACCGTACCCAGTGATTCATTGTTCTTGATGAACCTGTTCAAAGAAGAACCGGATTACAGTGCCTCGGTACCCAGTTATGTCGCAAAGAACAAAATCATTTTTGGCTATCAGGGCAGGGGTACCGTCAATATCGAACCCTTGACCGTTTTACCTGATTCGGTACGTACACGAATTACCAAAGAGCGTGAAAAAGACAGTCTGAATTATTGGTTGACCCCTACCGATATCGATTCGATCATTTTTGTGGTCACCAATAGCCAAGTGGATACCAAGGATACCTTCACGGTCAAGACCCGAAAATTAGGGCTCGACACCCTGATGCTCAGCCCGAGCCATTCGCGGAGTATCAATTTCAATGAACGCTTTGAAATTTTGGCCAATACACCGATAACCGGTCTTGATACTTCAAAAATCAACGTGATCGACAAAGACTCGCTAGCGGTTACTTTTACCGCTTCGAAGGATTCGATCGAAAACAAGATCGCCTTCGATTTCGAATTGACCGAAGACCAAAAGTACACGGTCCGTGCCTTACCCGGAGCTATTTCGGACTTTTTCGGAACGGAAAACGATACGGTGTTTTATACGGTTTCCACAGGCAAATATTCAGAATACGGCAATTTGGAGGTCAACATCTCGGGCGTAGATGCCTATCCGATCATCGTTCAATTGACCACCGATAAGGGCGAGCTGGTCCGTGAACTCCTTGCGGATGCCCCAAAAGGGTTCACCTTCAACAACCTCAGCCCTGGCAATTATGGCATTAGGGTCATCTTCGACACCAATGGGAATGGGAAGTGGGATACCGGAAACTACTTGCAAAAGAAACAGCCCGAACGCATCAGTTATTACCCTGATTTTGTCAATATCCGTGCTAACTGGGAGCAGGTCGAAACCTTCATCATTGCACCAAATTAAAAGAATCCCGATCGTTCAAAAACCGCAATTTCCCCCGAGTACCTTCTATATGGGATTTGGTAAGGGTGGCGAATTCAATTGATTCGGTGGTCGTAAAGCAAAGTTCCGCTCCTAGGGTGTCGTACACTGCCGAATGACCCACATATTCAAGCCCAGTGCCATCTATGCCTACCCGGTTTACCCCGATACAATAGGCCATGTTTTCGATAGCCCGTGCCTTGAGTAAAGTGTCCCAGGCAGTGATCCTCGGTTTTGGCCAGTTGGCCACGACGACCAAGAGATCGTAATCGTCAACATTTCGCGCCCAGACCGGAAACCGCAGGTCATAACAGATCAATGGCCTGATTTTGAATCCTTTATAAGAGATCAGTCCTTTTTCGGTTCCGTTCTCATAGACCTCGTGCTCTGCGGCAAGGGTAAAGGTGTGTTTCTTATCGTAGCTCGTAAAGCTGCCATCCGGAAAAACGAATAACATCCGATTGTACCATTTTCCGGCTTCATGAAAGACCGTGCTGCCCATGATGGCGGCTTGCTTCATCCCTGACATTCGTTGCATCCACAAAAGCGTGGCCTCGCCATCAGTGGCAGGGATATGATCCGGTGTCATGGTAAAACCCGTAGTGAACATTTCGGGTAGAACGATCAAATCAACGGGTTTGGAAATCGCTTCGATTTTTTCCTCGAATAGCTTTCGATTGCCTGTTGGGTTTTCCCAAAACAAATGGGACTGGATCAGAGCGACCGTTAAGCGTTCGTCTTTTTCAATCGGAATAGACATCTTTGGAGTTTTCTTGATACATCCGGAATAAGTGCTGTAATTGGCTCTTCAAAACTCGATCCTCTGACAATTCGGGAAGCGCGTCAAGTGAAAAATACGCTGCACCCTTCATATCGAAACCGGCCTCCAAGGTGCCTCCGACAGCCTCACATAGATACATTAATTTGTAGATATAATAGGGTTCGGGCGGATGGTCATGACGCTGCTTGTCATATACTGCCATCAGTCGGACCACTTTGGCGTCGATTCCGGTCTCTTCCTTGATTTCACGGACCACCACTTCAGAGGGGGAATGGCCGATGTCAGCCCATCCTCCTGGGATGGTCCATTTGTCATCGACACTTTCTTTGGCCATTAATATCTCATTATCCGCATTTACAACGAAACCACGCACATCGACCTTAGGGGTGGGGTAGTCTTTTGGAGGAAGAAAAAAAGAAGCAATTACGGAAAACGGTTCGTTCGACAAATGGCCCATCAAGGCCAAACTAATACGCTTTAATTCTTCATAACGCTCCAAGTCATAGCCAGACTCAGCATAAACCAACCCAGTGTCGGCGATTGCCTTGATCCGTTTGACCAAGTTCAATTGTTCCTTACTATCCATCGGTTATTACGATTTTTCGAGCATTTCGATCATCGCCCTATGTTCCTGCATTTTCGCATGATCCAAAGCGGTCATGCCCCGAGGGTCTTTGATGTCGGTTCGCGCGCCGTACTGTAAGAGGAGGGTCACGATATCGGCCTTGTTGAACGTTACGGCATAGATCAAACAGGTCGCCCCCATGGCATTGATATGGTTGACATCGGCCCCTGCCTTGATGAGCGTTTCGGCCAATTCGAGGTAGCCTTTGAAACAGACCCCCATTAAAGCGGTATTGCCCGAACCGTCCTGCGCATCGACCTCAGCCCCTTTCGCAATTAGAAAATCAGCCAAATCACCATGTCCGTAATAGGTGGCCAACAACAAAGCCGTCGATCCCCGGGCGTCTTTTATCTCAATAAATCCAGGGGTTTCGTCCAAAAAGGTCCGTATACTCTCGAGATTGCCTTCGCGTATGGTGTTGAAGAAAAGTTGTTGGGTTTCCATAGGCAAGTGAAGGTACTAAAAAAGGCCATGCGCTATCGTATGAATCGATCCAATTCTTAATTTTATGGGCTACGGATCATGGCCTCGAGGTGGCCTTGACCGGTTAAACAATTACCAATGAAGAAAAACCATATCCCTTTCGCTGCCCTGATCTTCCTTTTCGGATTTTCCTATGGACAAAACGGGCCCTCCGATTCAGATCGTAAAACGGCCAGCATGCATTTGAAAAAGACCATGGCCCATATGATGAGCGTACTCGACGGCCTTGATTCACTACAATTGCATTTTAAACCAACGCCCGATAGCTGGTCGATCGCGAACTGTGCCGAACATATCACCTTGTCTGAAACGGCGTTTCAGGAGCTATTGCGCAAAACGATCGCAGAAGGTGAGGATCCCTCTAAAAAATCGGAGGTCTCCTTGACCGATGAACAGCTTGTTGAAGCCATCACCCAAAGAAATCGGAAAGTCAAGACCTCTGAGCGGTTCGAACCTAGCGGCAAGTTCGGTTCACATAGGGAAACGGTCAGGGCCTTTCGCGAAAAAAGGGAAGAGCAGATCGAATATATCATGGAAACGACCGATGACCTGCGAAACCGCTTCAATAGCGATTTGCCTTTCGGGACGGTCGATGGGGTACAGCTCTTGCTTTTTATGTCGGCCCATTGCGAGCGACACGTCTTGCAAATGGAACAAATCTTGGCCAGTGAAGGTTTTCCGATCAAACCGGAATAAGCCCCGAAGCAACCTCAATCGCGACGACCTGGTGTAAAATCTTCCGGGGCGTTTTGTGGTTGGTCAATGGTCATGGCTCCCCCGGTATCGTTGAAAACCGTCCATTCCGAAAAATCATATACCGGATTGCCCCGAATCACTTCGGGCTTGCGAACGGCTTTGCCGTCTTCGAATTCATGATCGGTACCCGAACCGTCTTCGCCAATGACCCCGAAGGTATCGATCACGCTGCCAAAAGGGTCGACCAATTCGAGATTATCGTTGCCATTGGAATCAGCAGGGCTATTCGAACCCACCCCCAAATCAGGGCTAAACCCATATACCTGTTCAAAAACCACCGCATTGGGTGAAATAACAAGGCTGCCCTTGGCAGCTATGGTAAGCCCCGAAAGATCCGTCGTAGATCCTACTTCAAGATTCGCATTGGTATATCTTCGAATGCTCCATCCATTCAAATCCAATGGGGTATCCGCCGCGTTGTACAACTCAATAAAGCGGGCATCCGCATCGTTATCGGGATCGGCCAATTCAGAAAAGAACAATTCGGTCGATGTGTATTCGGTGATGAGTTCCGCACAACGGTCTTCACCGAAACGAATATCCTCAAGATCTCGTATGGCCAATTGCAGGTCGTCACCGTCGCGCAACAACACCCCGGTAATCGACCCACTTCCTTCGGGTACTGGGGTTTGATGGAAATCCGAAAATCCACTGTTCACCATACCAAGTCGGTCGTCGAGACAATCGATTAAAACGCGCTCTGTCGACTCGAATTCCAATGCAATGGGCTGCCCTAGCGCATCAAGTTCGAATTCCAATTGCGAAAAGGTGACCAAGGTATTCGTCAAACCCATATCCAACCCCCCAATACTTACGGGTACGGCACGCAATTCGACCGGCGCCCCACAGTCGAGAACGATATGGTCTTGCAATTGCAAGGCCGGCAACCTTCCGACCGAAGTCGTACCAAAGGCCTCAAAAGTACCGCCCAAGGTGAAGACACCATTGCGCTTTCCCAGAAACAACCCCTTCAATTTAATGTAGATCTTACTTCCCCTTGGATATTGCAGGTAACTGTCCCTCAGGTCGATTTCGATTTGAAAGCCCATGGTCGGGTTTTCCGGGGTATCTTGAAAGTGGAGGATGCTGAAAAAGTTACCGCTGCGATCCGATGAATTCACATACCCCTCGATGATCCAGTCATTTTGGATCTGTAACAATCCATCTTGATAAAGGGCATGTACTTCGGCATAAGAAACGTTCGCTGACAGGGCAGTCTCACAATTCGGTTCGAGCTGATCGAATTCACGAGGCGGATGGCAGGCTAAAAAGCCGAAAGAGGCCATTAAGAAGAAGAAAAAGCGCATAACAAGGCGGATTGACCGACCAAGCTATGGATTCACGCTTTCAAAAAACTGAAGTGCGCGCTCCTCTGCGTAACTGATGTTCTTTTTGCCCCAAAAACCTACATGCCCACCGAATTCAGGTACTTCAAGATGCACCATGGTGTTGGCTTCCGATATTTCATACGGATAGCATTTTTCACCTAGAAAGCTGTCGTTTTTAGCATTCAATATCAAAGAAGGCACCTTGATATGTGGCAAGAATTGATTGCTACTGCATTTCGCATAGTAATCGAGCGCATTTTCGAACCCATGGGCTGGGGCGGTATAGGTGTCATCGAAGTCCTTTAATGTACGAATGCGTTTGATCGCTTCCTTGGAGATCATATCGGGAAACCGTTCTTGCTTTTTACGCAATTTGGCCAATAAGTGTTTTTTGAAGCGGGCCGAGTACAAAACGTTCTTTGATTGCAGGAGTTGATCACAGGCATCTTTCAGGTCGCAAGGAACCGAAACCGCGACGACTGCCTTCAGTGTTTCCGTGCCCGCATGACTTTCCCCGACGAATTTCAAGCTCATATTCCCCCCAAGGCTGAAGCCCAATAGATACAACTCCTCGTATTTACCGATTGCATTGACATGGTCGACCACCCGAGCGAGATCGTCAGTGGCCCCGGAATGGTATGATTTATAGTGTCTGTTGTCTTCACCGCTGCATCCACGAAAATTAACCGCACAGGCATCGAACCCGTTCAAGTTCAATTTTTGTGCGCTGCCGATGATGTAGTGTCGCTGGGCATCCCCTTCGAGGCCATGCAAGATGATAACGAGTTTCTTGGTCGGCAAAACCGACTCGCTCCAATCGAGGTCCATAAAATCACCATCGTCCAATTCGAGGCGCTCCCTTTGTTGTACCAGGCCGTTCACTCGACGGATAACCCCCGCGAAAATGGTCGAGAAATGTCCGTTTCTGAAAAGAAATGGAGGTTTGTAATCTGACGGTACAAGAGGCATGGCAGTTCCGGATTACGAATTGATCGGGGCTACTTAGGATAGCGCTCCAAATACTTGTATTGTGCTTCGATGGCTTCTTTGAACTCGGTTTTGAGCTGTGCCGTCAATTCGGCCACCGATGGACTATCATCGATCAGTGCCGATCCCTGACCGGCAGACCAAATGGTTTTCCAAGCCTTGTGCTCGGTATCGAGTTCTTTGCCGAAATCCACTTTTTGATCTTTCTTCAAATCTTCGGCGGTGAGTCCAGCCGCTTCGAGGCTTTTGGTCAAAAAATTGGCATGAACCCCAGAAATTGCAGCCGTATACGTAACGTCACTAGCTCCCGAATCGATAATCATTTGACGATACTCTTCCGGGGCGCGACTTTCCTCCACATTAATGAAGCGGGTTCCCATATAGGCGAGATCGGCCCCCATTTGAAGGGCGGAAGCGATATCCCTACCCGTACTGATGCATCCTGAAAGGATGATGTTTTTGTCGAAGAACTGCCGGGTTTCGGAAACCAAGGTCATCGGATTGATCGTTCCTGCATGGCCCCCTGCCCCTGCGGCCACCAAAATCAGACCGTCGACACCGGCCCCTGCCGCTTTTTGCGCATGTCGTTTTTTGATCACGTCGTGAAAGACCAGTCCACCATAACTATGGATCGCATCGACGACCATGCGTACCGCCCCTAGTGAGGTAATTACCAATGGTACTTGGTGTTTGACGCAAAGTTTCACATCGGCCTCGACCCTTGGGTTCGTCGGGTGCACCACGATGTTGACCCCAAAAGGCGCCGCCTTTTTTCCGGTTTCTTTTTCCCATTCGGCCAAGGTGGTCTTGATTTCGATCAGCCATTCTTCAAAACCCTCACTGGTTCGCTGGTTCAAGGCGGGAAAAGTGCCGACGATGCCGTTCTTGCAACATTCGATGACCAACTTCGGACCCGAAATCAAGAACATAGGGGCAGCGATGGCAGGAAGGGACAATTCTGGAATAAAACTGGCTTTTTGACTCATGGTGAAACTATAAGTTATGGATAAATCTAAGGTTTTTTGCGAACCGTCTTCAAATCTATGCTATTTTTGACAACTATTATGCATGCATAACAAATCAAAGCTATGTTTTTCAAGGAATTCGATATCAGATGGAGTGATTTGGATGCCAACCGGCACCTGGCCAATTCGGCCTACATCAACTTTATGAGCCACACCCGCATGGCCTATTTGGGCATCCTGGGCTTTAACCAGAAATCAATGGCCCAATTTCAGATCGGGCCCGTGGTTTTCTACGAGCACATGTACTATTTCAAGGAGGTATTCGTAGGGAAACCTGTCAAGGTTTCGCTTGATCTCAAAGGAATCAGTGAAGATGGGATGTTCTTCGAGTTCCAGCATGATTTCTTCGATGCCAATGGAAAGAATTTCGCCCGATGTGAAATGATGGGGGGATGGATGGACCTGACCACCAGGAAACTATCGGGCCTACCCGATCAATTTCTCGAGGCCTTCGAAAAAATGGAGCGCTCCCCAGATTTCAAGTATCTCACCAAGGCCGATACCCGAACGTTCGCCAAGGTGCCGAAAGATATTTGAACTATTGGAATAAAAGCATAGGATACCTATTTCAAAATAGCGTTCTTTGGAAGGCAATTACAACTACTTCCATTGAAAAATCTCTTTATCCTTTCTATACTCCTTTCTTTTGGCTTGATGTATTCCCAAACCAAGGAAGTCAAGGGGTACATCATCACGGCCAACAATCAAAAACTAGAGGGATCATTTAAAACCGATGATTGGCTCAACACCCCTGATCTCATTGCTTTCCAAACGGAAAAAGATGAAAAGTACCGAACGTATTCCCCAGTCGATATCAAGGGATTCGGCCTTTTGGATGGGAATCGATACCTCAGTGCGGAAGTGGAAATCCAAACTTCGGCAGACAATGCCCGGGAGCTGAATTACAGCAAAGTTCCGCAATTTGAGACCAAGACACTCTTTCTGAAGCAATTGCTCAATGGAAGCTTATCCATTTTCGAATATAGCAGTTCCAAACGTGTACAGTTCTTCATCCAAAACCAAGAAGGTGTTTTCACCACATTGGTTTACAAGCGGTACTATGTTGAACAGAATGTCGTCGCGGTCAACGATTATTACAAACAACAACTCTTCAACATATTTTCAAGCTGCGAAGAAATCAAGGGAAAATTGGCCAATGTCGGGTATAAGAGAAAGGAATTGGTTCGCTTGGTTTCCTCTTTCAACAAATGCTTGGATTCGGATTACGAAGACCTGACCGCAAACAATACAAAGGAAAATCCCGTTGATTTCCATCTAACCCCAATGATCGGTTTCCAATCAAGTAGTCTCACTTTTCAGGAAAGGACAAGGGATGATTTAAATCCGGAATTTGATGGTATCAGTGCCTTACGTTTCGGTGTTGAAGGCGAAATCGTGGTAAAAACAATCCATCTCGGTGTCTTTTTAGGACTCGCCTTCGATAGTGCCATTGAAGAGAATATTTCGATTTCCACACCTCCTGAAGTAACGACAATCGATTCACAAACGGTCGATCTTCAATTGCAAACAAGCCAATTTTACTTCGGCATACGCTACTATATTCCGGTATCCGAATTGGTCAAAATACACTTTCATGCGGGACTTGCCCAAGACCGATTGCAAGAGTTCGTGCTTGACTATGAGTTTTCAGAAGATCTTGACGATGATCGGGCAAGTAGCAGCACGTTTTTCGGTGGCGGGGTTCAAATCGGTAGGTTTACCGTTGAGGCCAGATTCAGCCCGAATAAAGATTTGTTCGTAGAAAACGCCTTTGATTACGAAACCGATTATTCGACCTTGAACGTGATGCTTGGCTATAAATTCTTTTAACCAAGCTGTTTCACCTTTTTACTAGCCAAATACACCCCGACCAATACCAAAACCGTAGCCGATATCTTGGTTACGGTCAAACTGTCTTTTCCGGTAAGCAAGGCGAAGAGGATGCCGAAGACGGGTTGGATGTAGATGAAGGCACCGATCGTACTCGCCTTCAATTCGGTCATGGCGAAAATATTGAACAGGTAGGTACAAAAGGTGGTTCCGATGATCACGAATACGACCACACCCCAAACCCAAAGCGGCATCGTCGCCCACTCGATCAGCATGAAATCGCCGAAGGTAATGGGGAAATTGATGATCATCGCGATGGTGAACAACCAGCGCATCAAGGTAAACGGGTGGTACTTGGCCACTAAGCTTTTGGCTACGATCAAATAGGCCCCATAGGCAGTGGCATTGACAATGAACAAGGTATTACCCAAGGGGATGTTCGGGGCATCTTGACGCAATTCGGCACCGAACAGGATTAGGGCCAAGGCGCCGACAAAGCCTAAAAATATCCCCAAGCC
The DNA here is from genome assembly GCA_013214065.1 of Flavobacteriaceae bacterium. Taxonomy (GTDB): domain Bacteria; phylum Bacteroidota; class Bacteroidia; order Flavobacteriales; family Flavobacteriaceae; genus Flagellimonas_B; species Flagellimonas_B algarum. The sequence goes on along the minus strand of JABSPK010000005.1, from coordinate 29,219 downwards.
CTTATTGAGGGTAATCCGTTCTTTCAAGAAAAAGGCCGAAAGGACGACCACGATTATCGGGCTGATCGTTACTAAGACCGAACTGTTGATGGGTGTTGATAATTCAAGTCCTTTGAAAAACGACAACATGTTGATGACCATCCCCAAAAGCGCCGCCAGTACCAGTCGCGGCCAATCTTTTTTGTCAATCGATTCTTTGGGTCCTAAGAACGAAATGGCCCAGAACAGGATACTTGCCCCTACGACACGCAAAAAAATGAAGCCAAAAGGGGTAACGTAGTCGGGCATCACGCCCTTCGCGATGGTATGATTGATCCCGTAAATGGTCGTGGCACCGATGGCCGCCAAAAAAGCAAGTGTTCGTTTTCCCATCAATGCAATGCGGCCTTCGCCCCTTCGACCTGCTTTTTCGCATTACCGATGAATATGGCATCATCGACCATGACCACCGGTCTTTTCAAAAAGGTGTAGTGTTCCAAAATCAGGTTTTTATAATCCGCCTCATCAAGCACTTTGTCATTTAAGCCCCGTTGTCGAAACAACATGGCCCGTCTGCTGAACAACGATTCGTAAGAATCGGTACGGTCGCGCATTTCTTGCAATTCATCAGGGGTAATCCCTTTCGACTTGATCTCTCGCAGTTCGACCCCGTCCAAAGGTTGCAATACAGCTAAAATCTTTTGACAGGTCTTACAGGTCTCCAAATGGAATAATTTTTTCATAAGAATGGATTTTTATTTCAGTGCGGCCGGTTTTCGGTCGCTGCACAAAGAAAATCATTTCAAGGCGAAATCGACCGCCGATCGGGCATGGATCATGGTCGTATCGAATGATGGTATCGCCACTTCATTGGCAGGAATCAATATAGGAAGTTCCGTACATCCTAAAATGACCCCTTCGGCCCCTTTGGCGATCAGGGCATCGATCATGAGCAGGCATTCCTGCTTAGCGGCTTCGGTAAACGTACCGGTAACGAGTTCTTTATAGATGATGTGTTGCAAGCGCTCGCGGGCCGCAAGGTCGGGAATCAATACCTCTAGACCGAAGCGCTGTTCCAAAATATCGGTATAAAAGTCCTTTTCCATAGTGAAGCGGGTGCCCAATAAAGCGATTTTACCAATTCCCTTTTCGGCAATTGCCGCTCCTGTGGCCTCGGCGATATGGAGAAACGGGACGTTCAAAACCCGCCGTATGGCCTGACTGACCAAGTGGATCGTATTGGTGGCCAAGATGACCACATCGGCCCCTGCCCGCTCCAACAATCGCGCATGTTCGGCCATCAAATCGCCGATTGCATCCCAATCATCTTCAAAGGTCAAGCGTTCGATTTCGGCAAAATCGACCGAACTCATCAAGATCTTGGCGGAATGCGCCCCTCCCAGTCGCCCAGCGACCAATTCGTTCAGATATTCATAATACACTTTGGAGGATTGCCAACTCATGCCTCCGATAACTCCAATGGTCTTCATAGTCCTTATTTTACTTTAGAGAGCCCCTCGGCCCCTTCGATCTTGAGGTTGCCCAACCAATCCAAAACCCTTGAAAGGTAGCTTCTCCTCTGGTAAACAGTTGCCTGTCGGCATTCCATTGTACATTCCATAATCCATTTATATTTCGCTATATCTAGATATGTATATCAAAAAATCACAGTTCATCGCGAAGGGTTTGAATATAGGCCTTGATGACCTTTTCATTCCTTCGGTAATAGGTCCATTTACCATGCCGCGTGGGTATCACCAAATCGGCGTTCTGCATGGCCAACAAATAGGTTGAGATCGTCGATTGTGACAATCCGGCCTTGTCTTGGATGTACCCCACACAAACCCCGTCATCAAAATGATCGATGTCTTTGTGGGGCGGAAAATTGCGCTCGGGTTCTTTCAACCATTTCAAAATGGCCACCCGGGTATCGTTGGCCAACACTTTGTTGATTTCAACTATATTCACGTTGTAAAAATAAACAATTATATTTACATATCTAGAAAAATAGATATGTTTTAACGATATCCTATGGAAAACCTCTTTACCATTACCCGACAAAATCGGAAGATCCTTTACAAATTCCTCAATGACCTCCCCGAGGAAACATTGTATACCGTGCCGAAAGCATTCAACAATAATATATGGTGGAACATCGCCCATGTGGTGGTCACCCAGCAAAAATTGGTTTATGGGTTGAGCGGACTACCATTGAACATCGGGCAGGAACTGGTCGAAAAATACCAAAAAGGGACCTTCCCTGGGGAGCGCCCCGACGCCACCGAAATCGAAACGGTAAAAAAACTGCTTTTCGAATTGCCCGAGCGTACCGAATCGGATTTTGCCAAGGGGTTGTTCACCGATTTCAACCCTTACATGACCACACCCAAGGTACCCCTGAACAGTGTCGAAGATGCCTTGGCCTTCAATGTTTTTCATGAAGGACTGCATTTAGGATCGATCATGGCCTTGGTCAGAGCGACAAAAATGTAATTTTGCAGGCAATTCACGAACATACTGTCTATGGATAACAACGCATTGAAATTTAACAGCAAGACCATTCACGGAGGACAAGCACCTGACAAAGCTTATGGCGCCGTGATGCCCCCGATTTATCAAACCTCGACCTATGCCCAGACCACTCCGGGTGGGCATCAGGGTTTCGAATATTCACGAAGTGGTAACCCGACGCGAACGGCCCTTGAAAATGCCTTGGCCAGTATCGAGAGCGGCACGTTTGGCCTGGCATTCGCCAGTGGGTTATCTGCTATTGACGCAGTGATAAAATTATTGGAACCCGGTGACGAAGTGGTCTCGACCAATGATCTCTATGGAGGAAGCTACCGACTCTTTCGCAAAATTTTCGAAAAGTACGGCATTACCTTCCATTTCACCGGCATGCAAGATGTGTCTTCCATCGCGGCGAAAATCAACGATAATACGAAATTGATTTGGGTCGAAACCCCAACGAATCCGATGATGAATGTCATCGATATTAAGGCCGTTTCCGATTTGGCCAAAAAGCACGACCTCTTGTTGGCGGTAGACAATACCTTCGCATCTCCTTATTTACAGCGTCCTTTAGAGTTGGGGGCAGACATCGTCATGCATTCGGCCACCAAATATTTGGGTGGGCATAGCGATATTGTTGTCGGCGCGTTGATCGTCAATGACCAAGCGTTGGCCGACAAACTTTATTTTATCCAGAACGCCAGCGGTGCGGTCTGCGGACCCATGGACAGTTTCCTGACCCTTCGTGGCATCAAAACCCTGCACGTGCGCATGCAACGCCATTGTGAGAACGGTGAAGCGATCGCCAATTACCTTCGAAACCATCCGAAAATCGAAAAGGTGTACTGGCCCGGCTTTGAAGATCATCCGAACCACGATGTGGCCAAAGCGCAAATGCACGGGTTCGGCGGTATGATCTCGTTCATTCCGGAAGGGAGCAATTTCGAAGAAGCCGTCAAAATCGTCGAGAGGTTAAAAGTATTCACCTTAGCGGAATCACTGGGCGGGGTCGAAAGCTTGGCTGGCCACCCGGCAAGCATGACCCATGCAAGCATCCCGAAAGAAGAAAGGGAAAAAAGCGGGGTTGTCGATTCTTTGATCAGATTGAGTGTCGGAATCGAGGATGTCGATGACCTGATCGCCGACCTTGAACAGGCCATTTCTTAGGCAATTGAAATATTTTTAAAATAAGCGCTTCAAATTATATAAATGGCATAATTTTGCCGTTATATTCCTAATTTGATAAATATGGACGCTTAAAGCGCCCTAAAACTAACAATTTACCAATCCTTTTATGGAAGCAAAGATCAAAGCATTTATGGATGAGGTCAAGGCCCGGAACGGCCATGAACCTGAGTTTATACAGGCAGTCCAAGAAGTTGCCGAAACCGTTATCCCGTATATCGTACAGCATGACATCTACCATGGTAAGAACATCTTGCTACGTATGGTCGAGCCCGAACGATTGCTTTCGTTCAGGGTAGCCTGGGTCGATGACCAAGGTGAGATCCATGTCAACCGTGGGTATCGCATCCAAATGAATTCGGCTATTGGCCCGTACAAGGGGGGACTTCGTTTTCACCCAACGGTCAATGCCAGTGTGTTGAAATTCTTGGCTTTCGAGCAAGTATTCAAAAACAGTTTGACCACTTTGCCCATGGGCGGTGGTAAAGGGGGTTCCGATTTTGATCCCAAAGGAAAATCGGACGATGAAGTCATGCGTTTTTGCCATGCCTTTATGACGGAACTCTGTAGGCATATCGGTCCGAATACCGATGTCCCTGCCGGTGATATCGGGGTCGGTGCCCGTGAAATCGGGTTCCTCTTCGGGATGTACAAGAAGATCCGCAACGAGTTTACCGGGGTATTGACCGGTAAGGGTATGTCATGGGGTGGATCGTTGATCCGTCCGGAGGCTACCGGTTACGGTACCGTGTATTTTGCCAACAGCATGCTGAAAACCTCGGGCAGTTCTTTCGAAGGCAAACGGGTCGTTATTTCCGGGTCGGGCAATGTGGCCCAGTTCGCAGCCGAAAAAGTACTGCAATTGGGAGGTAAGGTATTGACCCTTTCCGATTCAGGGGGGTACATTCTTGACAAAGACGGTATCGATGCGGAAAAACTGGCCTTTGTCATGGATTTGAAAAACAATAGAAGGGGAAGGATCTCGGAATATGCGGATACCTATCCGTCAGCTGAATACCAGGCTGGCAAGACCCCTTGGCAGGTAGCCTGTGATATCGCGTTGCCATGTGCCACGCAAAACGAGTTGAACGGTGACGATGCCGCTTCCTTGATCAAAAACGGATGTATCGCCGTGGCAGAAGGCGCCAACATGCCCTCGACACCCGAAGCGATACACGCTTTTCATGAGGCCAAGATCCTATTCGCCCCTGGTAAGGCGTCGAATGCAGGGGGTGTAGCCACCTCAGGTCTCGAAATGTCGCAAAATTCGTTGCGTATCAGTTGGACCAGGGAAGAAGTCGATGAGCGTCTTAAAGGGATTATGGAAGACATCCACGATTCTTGTATCGCCTATGGTCAAGAAGGGGATGGCTATTGCAACTACGTCAAAGGGGCCAACATCGCCGGTTTTGTCAAAGTCGCCGATGCCATGCTCGCCCAGGGCGTTATTTGATATTGAAAAACCCTAAATTCAAGACCCATCCGCTGCAATAGTGGATGGGTCTTTATATTTGATGCATGCAACTGACGACCAAGGCCATTGTACTTTCTTCCTTAAAATATGGTGATACCAGCCTTATCGTCAAGGCGTTTACCGTCTCAGATGGTTTGAAATCGTACTTGTTGAAAGGGGTATTGACCTCCAAAAGGGGAAAGTTAAAGGCCGCCCAGTTCATGCCCTTGACCCAACTCGAACTCGTTGCCACCCATAAGAACAAGGGTACCTTGGAACGCATCCGGGAGGCGAAGGTCATCAACCCCTACACCAGCTTGCATACCCAGATCGAAAAAAACAGCATCGTGCTTTTCGTGGCCGAGCTGTTGGTGAATTCCATCCAAGAACAAGAACAAGATGAATCGCTGTATCACTATTTGGAATATGCCCTCTTTTGGCTTGACAATCACGATGCGGTAGCCAATTTCCACATCCTTTTTTTATTGAACCTCTCGAAATATCTCGGCTTTTACCCGGACACCTCAGGTATTGAAAATCCGTATTTTGATCTTTTGGATGGGTGCTTCGTTGCATCCCCTACATTGAACCCCCTGATCCAAGGGGATCTTTTAAATCGGTTCAAACCCTTTTTGGGCATAAATTTTGATGCGGTACCGGGAATGAAAATCCCAAGGAAAGCGCGTCAAGAACTATTGAAATTGATGGTTCTCTATTTTGAATTACATTTGCACGGATTCAGAAAGCCCAGGTCCTTGGCCGTTTTAAATGCCGTTTTTGATTAGTATGCGAATCCTTGTTGTACTGCTATGCTTGTTTGGGGTTTCGACCACCCTTTGGGCCCAAAAAGTGTTGGTTCTCGACAGTGATGCCGGTAACCCGGTCGTGAATGCCGCCTTGTTCAATCCGTCGCGGACCAAATCGACCTTGACCGATTTTGACGGCAGGGCCGATCTTACCCAATTCGATACCAACGAGAAAATCATTTTTCGGCACCTCAGTTATCAAACCTTTATTTCGACCAAGTCGCAAATCGCGAAAAAAGGCAATCGGGTATACCTCGAACAAAGCCCGGAACAACTTGAAGAGGTGGTCATGTCGGTTTCGAAATGGGAGCAGCAGAAGAAAGACATCCCCCAAAAAATAGAATCGATCGATGCCCAGACCATCGCCTTTACCAACCCGCAGACTTCGGCCGATCTTTTAGCGAATTCAGGAAAGGTCTTCGTTCAAAAAAGCCAATTGGGAGGCGGAAGCCCCATGATACGCGGTTTCGCGACGAATAGGGTTTTGCTGTCGGTAGACGGGGTGCGCATGAACAATGCGATATTCAGGGGTGGCAATGTCCAGAACGTTATTTCGATCGACCCTTTCAACGTCAAGAATACCGAGGTGATCTTCGGACCAGGTTCGGTCATTTATGGTAGTGATGCCATCGGAGGGGTCATGAACTTTTTCACCAAGTCACCGCGATTTTCATATACCGATAGTCTGACCGTTTCTGGAAATGCACTTTACCGTTTCGGGTCGGCCACCAACGAGAACACGGTGCATTTCGACTTAAACCTGGGTGAACGAAAATGGGCATCTTTTACCAGTGTCAGCTACAATAACTTCGGTGATCTGACCATGGGTGGTCATGGTAGGGATTCCTATTTGCGCGACCGTTATGTGACCCGCGAAAACGGACAGGATGTCCTTGTGGTAAATCCGGATCCGGAGCGACAAGTGCCTACAGGGTATGACCAAATCAATCTCTTACAGAAATTCACCTACCGCCCCAGTGCGATCTGGACGTATGATTTGGGGTTACATTATTCGGAAACCTCGAGCTATTCGCGCTACGATCGTTTGATTCGACCCGACGAAAGCGGTGAAGGCCTGCGTTCGGCCGAATGGTATTATGGCCCCCAGAAATGGTTCATGGGCAATTTACAGATCACCAAACAAGGACAGAACAAATTCTATGACGGGGTCAAATTGACGACTGCCTATCAGTTTTTCGAAGAGAGCCGGAACAGCCGTGATTTCAACGACCCCAACCTCTTTCGCAATACCGAACAGGTAAATGCGCTTTCGGTCAACCTCGATTTCGAAAACAAAAAAATCGGTGATTTACGTTTGTATTATGGGGCCGAGTACCTTTTCAACAAAATCGGTTCGCAAGGTTCGGTCGAAGACATCGATACCGAAACGGTAGCGGCCTGGTCAACCAGGTATCCTGATGGTTCGACCTGGCAGACGTTTGCGGGCTATGTCAATGGCGAATACCAATTGAAACCGAATTTCACCTTGTTGTCAGGGCTGCGCTACAGCCAAGTCTGGGTAGATGCCCAATTCGACACGACCTTTTTCCCGTTTCCGTTCGAGGAAGCCGATTTGATTACCGGGGCCTTGACGGGCAGTATCGGTTTGAGTTGGTTTCCGAAGGCGAACCTGCAGTTCACTTTGAACGGTTCGACCGGATTTAGGGCACCCAATATCGATGATGTGGGCAAGGTATTCGATTCTGAACCCGGATCGGTGGTCGTGCCCAACCCTGACCTTGAGCCCGAATACGCTTATAACATCGATTTTGGAATTCGCAAGAACTTCAACGACAAAGTGGTCTTGAAAGGCGCCGCCTTTTACACCTATCTCGTTGATGCCCTGGTACGGCGTGACTTTGCGTTCAACGGGCAGACCGAAATCCAATACAATGGGGAGCTTAGCAATGTGCAGGCCATTCAAAACGCCGCTAGGGCCTATGTCTATGGTTTTGAATTGGGCGTACAGGCTTTTATCGATGATCATTGGTCGTTCATGGGCAACCTAACCGTTGCTGATGGAACCGAAGAAGACGATGACGGTACCGACACCCCAGCACGCCATGTTGCCCCGACCTTTGCCGATTTTCATCTTATTTGGAAGAACCAAAAGCTTAAGACCGACCTGTTCGTAAATTATAATGGCGAGATCAGCTTTGACAACCTTACGCTTTCGGAACGGAACAAACCGTTCATATATGCCACCGATGCCAATGGAAACCCGTTTTCACCCTCTTGGTATACCCTAAATTTCAGATCACAATACCAGGTTTCGAACAGTGTCAAGGTAAGCTTGGCCCTTGAAAACCTGACCGACCAACGCTACCGTACCTACTCTTCAGGAATCGTTGCCCCGGGCAGAAATTTGATCTTTACCTTGGGGTATCGCTTCTAAGGTATTGTTGCTACTTGATTCTTAGCCGTTTATTCCATCTAAATTTTTAATTTTGCAACCTTGTAATTTGAGAAGAAGCGCCCTATATGAAGTTTGCGGAATACAAAGGATTGGATCTTCCCCACATCGCCGATGAAGTATTGGCCCATTGGAAAGAACACCACATTTTCGAAAAAAGTGTTTCATCACGCGAAGGTGGGCCGAACTATGTCTTTTATGAAGGTCCCCCATCGGCCAATGGTATGCCGGGCATCCACCACGTGATGGCTCGAACGATCAAGGATATCTTTCCTCGATATAAGACCATGAAGGGCTATCAGGTGAAAAGGAAAGCCGGTTGGGATACCCATGGACTTCCCATCGAGCTTGGCGTCGAAAAGGAGTTGGGCATTACCAAAGAGGACATCGGAAAGAAAATCACCGTCGAAGCATACAATGAGGCCTGTAGAAAAGCGGTCATGCGATATACGGATGTATGGAACGAAATGACCGAAAAAGTGGGGTATTGGGTCGATATGGACGACCCTTACGTCACCTACGAATCAAAATACATGGAATCGGTCTGGTGGCTGTTGAAGCAGATTTATGATAAAGGACTGATATACAAGGGGTACACCATACAACCCTATTCACCGAAAGCAGGAACGGGTCTCAGCTCGCATGAGTTGAACCAACCCGGCACCTATCAAGATGTGACCGATACCACGGTAACTGCCCAATTCAAGGCGAATACCGATAGTCTTCCGGATTTTCTCAAACCCTATGGCGACGGGGTTTACTTGCTGGCATGGACGACCACCCCATGGACCCTGCCATCGAACACCGCCTTGACCGTGGGCCCGAAGATCGATTACGTCTTGGTCAAGACATTCAACCAATATACTTTTGAGCCCATCCATGTGGTTTTGGCCCAAAATCTGGTCAACAAACAGTTCTCCGGAAAATATGTTGCCGCCGAATCACCGGAAGCGTTCACCACTTTTAAACCGGGCGACAAAAAAATACCCTTCGAAGTGCTCACCGCCTTTAAAGGAACCGATCTTGTCGGAATCCGTTACGAGCAGTTGATCGATTACGTACAACCTTACCAAAATCCTGAGCATGCGTTTCGGGTGATTTCGGGGGATTTCGTGACTACCGAAGACGGTACGGGTATCGTTCATACCGCCCCCACTTTCGGTGCCGATGATGCCTTTGTTGCCAAGCAAGCGGAACCTGAAGTGCCACCAATGCTGGTCATGGATGAGCACAATAACCCAGTTCCCCTAGTCGACCTTCAAGGCCGTTTTCGTCCTGAATTGAAGGAATTCGGACATAAGTATGTCAAAAACGAATATTATGATGAGGGCGAAGCACCCGAACGCTCGGTCGATGTCGAAATAGCCATCAAACTGAAAGAGGAAAACAAAGCTTTCAAGGTTGAAAAATACCTACACAGCTATCCGAATTGTTGGCGTACCGATAAACCGATATTGTATTACCCCTTGGATTCGTGGTTCATCAAAGTCACCGACATCAGGGACCGCATGTTCGATTTGAACCAAAGCATCAACTGGAAACCGAAATCGACCGGTGAAGGCCGATTCGGCAATTGGTTGGCCAATGCCAACGACTGGAACCTTTCACGATCTCGCTACTGGGGTATCCCACTACCGATTTGGCGCACCGAGAACGGTGCTGAGGAACGCATCATTGGCTCGATTGAAGAGTTGAAAACGGAAATGGAAAAAGCGATCGCTGCCGGTTTCATGGAAAAGGACATCTTCGCTGATTTCGTGGTCGGTGATATGACCGATACCAATTACGATACCGTCGATCTTCACAAGAACATCGTTGACCAAATCATCTTGGTATCGCCATCAGGGTTGCCGATGCGCCGTGAAAGCGACCTTATCGACGTTTGGTTCGATAGCGGCTCGATGCCCTATGCCCAATGGCACTACCCTTTTGAAAACAAAGATTTCATTGATGAAGGAAAGACCTTCCCTGCGGATTTCATCGCTGAAGGGGTCGATCAGACCCGGGGATGGTTCTACACCTTGCATGCCATTGCAACGATGGTTTTTGATTCCGTAGCCTATAAAAATGTCGTTTCGAACGGCTTGGTACTCGATAAGGAAGGCAAAAAAATGTCAAAGCGATTGGGCAATGCCGTCGACCCCTTTGTCACCCTTCCCGAGCATGGGGCCGATGCCACCCGATGGTATATGATATCGAATGCCAACCCATGGGACAATCTAAAATTCGATATCGATGGGGTGGTCGAGGTGAAACGGAAGTTCTTCGGAACATTGTATAATACCTATTCCTTTTTCGCCCTTTATGCGAACATCGATGGATTCGATTTTTCTGAAGAAGAAATCGCCTTGTCCGAACGCCCTGAATTGGACCAATGGATCTTGTCAGAATTGCATTCCTTGATCGAAAAAGTAGACCAGGCCTATGACGATTACGAACCGACCAAGGCCGCAAGGGCAATTTCGGATTTCGTACAAGAGAACCTCAGCAATTGGTTCGTTCGTTTGAGCCGAAGGCGTTTTTGGAAAGGCAATTACGAACAAGATAAAATATCGGCCTATCAGACGCTCTATTCCTGTCTGGTCACGGTGGCCAAATTATCGGCACCGATCGCCCCGTTCTTTATGGATCGCCTTTACAGTGATTTGAATCGGGTTACGGGCCAAGAAGCTTTCGAAAGCGTGCATCTGGCCGATTTTCCGAGTTTCGATCCCGGCAAGGTCAACGCCGCGTTGGAAGGGAAAATGCAAACCGCGCAGAAAATCGCATCACTGGTGCTGTCCATCCGACAAAAGGAAAAAATCAAAGTACGCCAGCCCTTGAAAAAAATCATGGTGCCGGTCTTGAACGACGCCCAACGCCTTGAAATCGAAGCGGTTTCGGAATTGATCAAATCGGAGGTCAATGTCAAGGAAATCGAACTGATGGACGATGCATCAGGTATTTTGGTCAAACAGATCAAACCCAATTTCAAGGTATTGGGGCCTAAATTCGGCAAAGACATGAAATCGGTAGCGGCCGCTATCGGAGCATTGGGTCAAGAAGACATTCAAAAAATAGAGCAAGAGGGCGAAATATCGCTTGATTTGGAAAATAAAAACATTAAATTACAGTTCTCCGATGTAGAGATAACCTCTCAGGATATCGAAGGATGGTTGGTAGCGAGTGCCGGACCCTTAACGGTCGCCCTCGACATTACCATCGATGATGCCCTGAAAAACGAAGGTATCGCAAGGGAGCTGGTAAATCGCATCCAGAACTTACGCAAAGAGTCCGGATTCGATGTGACCGACAAAATCGATTTGAAGATTTTGAAAGACGGCAAAGTTGAACGGGCGATAGAAAGCAACGTAGCCTATATCAAAAGTGAGACCTTGACCGAAGATCTCGATATCGAAGAGCAATTGGAAGATGGCACACCGATTGTATTCGATGACGTAAAAACAAAATTATTCATCAAAAAACACTAGAAAAATGGCCCAAGATATTAAAGTACGGTACTCCGACAAGGACCTAGCGGAATTCAAAACGCTGATCGAAGAGAAAATCGAAAAAGCCCAAAAACACCTTGAGCTTTTGAAGAGCTCGTACATGAACGATGGCAATAACGGTACTGACGACACCTCACCGACCTTCAAGGCTTTCGAAGAGGGGTCCGAAACCATGAGTAAGGAAGCGAATACCCAATTGGCCATTCGACAAGAAAAATTCATCCGCGATTTGAAGAACGCCATCTTGCGGATCGAGAATAAAACCTACGGCATTTGCCGTGTTACCGGCAAGTTGATCAATAAGGAACGATTGAAACTGGTACCGCACGCCACGCTCAGTATCGAAGCTAAGAACATGCAAAAATAAGGAAACGCCTTCGGGCGTTTTTTTGATGTGGGACGTGCACTCTTTTTATTAGGTCTGCTGCTTTCGACCAGTTGGTGTTTCAGCCAAAAAGTAGTCGAAAAGACCCTTCTTAATCCGCAGACCAGGTACATTGCCATTGACTCCGAAAACTGTTATAAGGTCGAGCTGGTTACAGCCGATACCCAAGCACTTCGAATCGAAGCGGCCATCGAAGGCGAATACCAAAACGACTTGGCGGTTAAGCTTGAGGAAGACGGCCCGAACATCAAGGTAAGTGCCTCGTTCTTACCTAATTTCGTCGCCCCGAACGACAAACTCAGTGCCCACAAGGTGATTTCGATCGCCTTGCGGATTTTGGTACCACTTCACTCCAACGTTTCCGTATACGGAACGACCAGCGACTTAACGGCATCGGGTACATTCAATACCCTGAACGTGCTTCTTTCAGATGGAAATTGTCGTTTGACGGATGTCCGGGGAGCGGTGATCGTGAAGACCGCCCAAGGACATATTTCAGTGTCGGCCGAATCGGGCAACTTCGATACCCATTCGGATTATGGTACGACTTCGTTCGATAGCATTCCACAAGGGCCATCGACTTTTCGATTAAATTCGATACAAGGGAACATTTCTGTCACCAGAACCGAATAATATAGCTAATTTTGCGCAGTTTATAAGGCATGAAATGAGTTTGAAGCGTTCCCTTATCCTTATTATCGCAGTATTGATCGTCGATCAGGTCAGCAAGATCTACGTTAAGACGCATTTTCCGTTGGGCCCGGTTACTGAGGTCTTCGGTTGGTTCAGGATTTTGTTCATCGAGAATGAAGGTGCCGCCTGGGGTACCAAACTCAGCGACATCCTCCCTATTTCAGAATCGACAGGCAAACTGGTCTTAACTATTTTCCGTCTTTTTGCCATTGTCGGTATCGGATATTGGCTCTACGATATCATTAAGAAGAAGGCGCCCAAAGTGCTCATTTTGGCGGTTTCCCTGATTTTCGCAGGGGCGTTCGGCAACATTATCGATTCGGTGTTTTATGGGTTGTTGTTCGACCATAGCAGTTCACAAGTCGCCACCATGTTCACTGATGAACCGTACGGCAAGTTGTTCTACGGCAAAGTGGTCGATATGCTCTATTTTCCGATCATTGATACGACCCTCCCCGATTGGATGCCATTTGTTGGTGGAAAGCACTTTTCCTTTTTCGACCCCATCTTCAACATCGCCGATACGGCGATCAGTACCGGGGTAGGCATTTTGATCGTCTTCAACAAAAAGGCATTCGCCAAACCTGCGGATCAAAACGAATAGACCTTCTTGGGGGTAATGCAGTAATCGAGGGCGATATCATCTTCGTTCAGCCCTGAAATGACCTCTTCGGCATCAAAAAATGAAAGACCGATTTTGACCACGTCCGCACGGCATTTGGCCAAAAACCGATCGTAATATCCTTGACCATAGCCGACGCGGTTGCCGCGCTTATCAAAAGCCAAGAGGGGAACGAACACCACATCGATTTTGGACTCTTCGATGCCAATACCGTTTTCAGGTTCAGGTATATGCAATCGGTTCAGCACCAAGCGGGTCTGATCGGTCAATAAATAATGATCCAGTTCACCTTGGGCTAGGGTTTTCGAAACCACTACATGTTTATCCTTGCCTTGCAAAACAGATAGCAAGGGGGCGGTATCCACTTCTTTGTTTTTGGCAATTGACAGAAATAAATGATAAAAGGAAAGGTTCCAAATGGGGATTTCGAGTGCTTGGTTCGCAATTTGGATGCTAAAATCAGCAATGGATTCGGCGGAGAATTGTAATCTCTTCGCTTTATAAATCGTTCTTAATTCGGATTTGTGCATCTACAGGATGGTAGACGTTGAAATGGGTGTGCTTGGGGAACAGCTGTGCTGTGAAAAGGGGGTTAATCCCTAGTGGAAACGGCAACGTAAATCTTGAAGAAAATCATCAAGATGAGGTACATGCCCAGTACGATTAAATAGTTTTCCATTTGTTAACCTTAATTTGGTATAAAAATAAAGATTTTTTTCTTTAAAATCCTATGAAAGGCATTTTTTTATCGGTGAAATGCACTCATTTTAATGAATTTTTAACAACGCAGGTGTTTCTTCTCCGTTTTTGGCCGGTCTCTTGGGCTCCCCCGGCACCATCTGTAAATCTAGCTCGACAAAACCCTGCTTGGCTTCCGGTCTTGTAAAAAAAACGTAGTAATTTAACGTGCTTTAAGCGCTAACCCATTTCCATCCGAATAGCATGTCCGAGGTACCCATAGAAGTTCAATTGAGCAGCCTACCTGATAGTCCGGGCGTCTATCAATTTTACAATAAGGACGATACCATCCTGTATGTGGGCAAGGCAAAAAACCTCAAGAAAAGGGTCGCTTCGTATTTCACCAAAAAACACGAATACGGAAAGACGAGGGTCTTGGTCTCGAAGATCAGTTACATCAGACATATCGTGGTCGCTACGGAATCGGATGCCCTTTTGCTCGAGAACAACCTCATCAAAAAATACCAACCGCGCTACAATGTCCTATTGCGGGATGACAAATCATATCCATGGATATGTATCAAAAACGAACGCTTTCCGAGGATCTTCCCGACCCGAAAGTTGATCAAAGACGGATCGGAATACTTCGGCCCGTATACCAGCATGAAGACCGTGAAAACCTTGTTGGATTTGATCAAAAGCGTCTATCCGATCCGCACTTGCAATTACGACCTGGCCCAAACGAAAATCGATGACCACAAGTTCAAAGTGTGTTTGGAATACCATTTGGGAAACTGCAAAGGTCCGTGTGAAGGGTATCAATCGGCCGAAGAATACCATCAACAGATCCAAGACATCCGCCAAATCATCAAAGGCAATTTCAAAAGCTCATTGACCTATTTCAAGCGTCAAATGAAACAACATGCGGCTGATTTGGAGTTCGAGAAAGCGCAGCGGGTCAAAGAGAAATTGGATATCCTGGAAAACTATCAAGTCAAATCGACGGTGGTCAATCCGAAAATCGACAATGTCGATGTTTTCTCGGTCTTTTCTGACGAGTCTTACGGCTATGTCAATTATCTACAAGTTTCACATGGGGCCATCATACGATCGCACACCCTTGAGATCAAAAAGAAATTGAACGAAAGTGATGAAGCCCTTTTAAGCCTGGCCATTGTTGAATTGCGACAGCGTTTTGACGCATCTTCAAAGGAAGTATACCTTCCGTTTCCGGTCGAAGTGCCCGATACTCTGAAAGTAACCGTTCCGAAATTGGGCGAAAAGAAGAAACTCATCGATCTTTCATTGCGAAATGCCAAGTTCTTTAGGCAAGAGCGTTTCAAACAGATCAAGATCACCGACCCAGACAGGCATTCGAAGCGTATCCTTTCGCAAATGAAGTCCGATCTGCGTTTGACCAAAGAACCCTCCCATATCGAGTGCTTCGATAATTCGAATATTCAAGGGAGCAATCCGGTGGCGGCCTGCGTCGTATTCAAAAACGCCAAGCCGGCAAAAAAAGAATACCGCCATTTCAATATCAAGACCGTTGAGGGGCCCGATGATTTCGCTTCTATGGAAGAAGTGGTCTTTAGACGCTACAAACGGCTGTTGAACGAAGCAGAACCCCTGCCCCAACTCATTGTTATCGATGGCGGTAAGGGACAATTGTCTTCAGCACTTAAAAGTCTTGACATCTTGGGGTTACGTGGCAAGATCGCCATCATCGGAATCGCCAAACGCCTAGAAGAAATCTATTTTCCTGACGATCCGATCCCCTTGTATCTGGATAAAAAATCGGAAACCCTAAAAATTATCCAACAATTACGCAACGAAGCCCACCGTTTCGGCATCACATTCCATAGGAACAAACGAAGCAAGGCGGCCATCGGGTCTGAACTTGGCACGATTGACGGTATCGGCGAAAAAACGACCGAAACCCTTTTAAAAACCTTCAAATCAGTAAAAAAAATAAAAGAAGCTTCGATAGAAAGTCTAGCGCAAGCCATCGGAATGGCCAAAGCCAAAAAAGTCTTCGAAAGTTTTCATTGAACCTCGTTATGCATCGATCGATCATCTATTTCCTATTGTTCCTGTGCGCTTTCGGTCAAGCCCAAAAAGAAGACGTTAAGGTCGGTTTGGTCTTGAGTGGGGGTGGTGCCAAAGGAATGGCCCACATCGGGGCCTTAAAGATCATCGAAGAAGCCGGGGTAAAGGTCGACTATATCGGCGGTACCAGTATGGGGGCCATTGTAGGGGCACTTTACGCCTCTGGATATTCGGCCCATCAGCTCGATTCGATTTTTCGATCGACCAATTTCGCTGCCCTGATCCAAGATAATGTGCCAAGGGGCGCAAAGACTTTTTACGAAAAAGAAGATTCGGAGCGTTATGCCCTCGGGCTGCCCTTTGATGATTTCAAGGTGTCTTTCCCCCAAGCGATATCCGGAGGCCAGAATATCTATATCGAATTGGTTCGGCTGTTATACCACGTCAAGGACGTGCGCGACTTCAACAAACTCCCCATCCCGTTTCTGTGCATCGCGACCAATGTCGAAACAGGAAAACCCGTGTTACTCGATCAGGGGTACCTTCCTGAAGCGATCATGGCAAGTGGCACGTTTCCATCTTTGTTCGAACCCGCGGAGTTGGATGGTGACCTGTTGATCGATGGTGGGGTGGTGAACAATTATCCCATTGACGAGGTAAAGGAATTGGGCGCCGACCTGATCATCGGTGTCGACGTTCAAGATGCCTTGACCGATCGCGAATCGCTTTCTTCGGCCACAGAGATCTTATTACAGATCAACAACTATCGAACGGTCAATGATATGGTCGAAAAGATCGGAAAGACCGATGTATATATCAAACCCAATATCGAAGACTTTTCGGTCATCGACTTCGAGCGTGGTGATGAAATCATCGACAGCGGCATCGCCGGCGCCCAAGAACAACTCGAAGCGCTACGACAGCTCGCAGGAGAACAAAACTCGGAGCGTAAGCATCGGATGCCGGTCATCATGCCCGATAGCCTGGTCATCAATCGATTGCTCATTGAGGGCAACAACAACTACACACGGGGCTATATCAAAGGAAAACTGCGATTCAACCTGGCTGAAAAAATACCTTTCGAAAAATTGAAACAAGGCCTCAGTAATTTGGCGGCGACCGGGAACTTCAAGGCCATACGCTACGAACTATCCTCAAACGGCCTGGGTACGGATCTGATTTTGAAATTGAAAGAGGACCCGACCAAAATGTATATCAAAATGGCCGCCCATTACGACGATCTATATGAAAGTGCCGCCCTGATCAATCTGACGCGAAAAAACCTGTTCGTCAATGACGATGTCGCTTCGTTCGACCTCATCTTGGGCGACCATGTGCGATACAACCTGGAATATTACGTCGATCGCGGTTCGTATTGGAGTTTCGGCATCAACTCGAATTTTACCAGTTTCGATGCCGAAATCGATTACGACCTCATACGCCAAAACTTCAATGCGATCGACGACCCCAATATCGGCGAGATCCGTCTTGACGTTACCGATCTAACGAATCAGTTTTATTTACAGACGGTGTTACGGGAAGAATTCGCCTTTAGTATCGGTTTGGAACACAAGCTATTGAAGTACAGCTCAAAGACCTTGAACGACCTCCCTCAAGACCAGCTCGAGAACTTGATGGCCACTCCGAATAACCGAACTTTTTTCGAGAACAGCAATTACTTTAGCACCTACGGAAGGCTGACTTTTGATACCTATGATGACAAGTACTTTCCGACCAAAGGATTGTATTTCGACGGGGATTTCCATTTTTACCTACTCTCATCGGATTTCAATGAGAACTTCAAGGAATTTTCGATTGCCCAGGCCCGTATGGGTACAGCCTTTGGCCTTTTTCCCAACCTCAGCCTGAACATAGAGACCGAAGGTGGTTTCAAACTGGGCACCTCTGGAGTGACCTCCTTTGATTTCGTTCTCGGTGGATTCGGAAACGACCCCATCAACAATTTCATCCCCTTCTTTGGCTATGATTTTCTCAGTCTACCGGGTAATAGCTATGTCAAGGCCTACGCCCGCCTAGATTATCTGATTGCCAAAAAGAATCATTTGCTGTTTTCGGCCAATGTGGCCAACGTGGCCGATGATCTATTCCGTACCGGGGATTGGTTTACCGAACCCTCCTTTTCGGGTTATGGCATAGGGTATGGCCTAGAGTCGTTTCTCGGTCCGATACAGGTCTACTATTCATGGTCGCCCCAAATCGATGAGGGAAGCGTGTTTTTCAGTGTGGGATACTGGTTTTAAAGCCAAAAATTTCTTAAAAAACGACCCCGTTTTATTAAGACGTTCTAAATATCCGAGCCGCAAAGTTAAAGTTGGTTAAAACCCCATTTTTTGCTAGCCCCTTAGCTTATCTTTGGGGTGACGAGGGGTGGTTCCCTCATTACTTTAAGTATTGGTTTTTCATAATTTAAAGTTTGGTTGGTTATTTAGAAAAAGCTCCGATGTCTCCATCGGGGCTTTTTTTATACAATACTTTGGAATAACTTTTGTTTAAGTTAATGTAAAACGGCCGACAAAATAATCGGTTTTGGTAATTTTAAATTGATTACGATTGCATGAAAAAGCTCATTATCATAGGTTTAATGTTGTTCAGCGCTCTGGCCAACGGTCAAGGTACCGCGGCCTACAAAGCGGGTGAATGGCTGAAGTTCCGAATCCACTACGGAATATTCAATGCCAGTTTCGCCACCTTGAAACTCACTTCGGAACAACTCGATAGCATTCCGGTTTACCATGTAGTCGGCAAGGGCCGCACCACGGGTTTGGCCCGATTGTTCTTCAAGGTCGACGATACCTACGAAAGTTATTTCGGAAAGACCGACAACAAACCCTATCGCTTTATTCGAAAAATCGACGAAGGTGGGTATACCAAAGACATAGAAATCGATTTCAATTACAACCAAGACCTTGCGAAACTGGTTGATAACAAGAATAAAAAGGTATACGACATCCCCATAGACAATGAAATCCAGGATCTGCTCTCGGCCTCGTATTATCTGCGAAGCCATTACCATGAAAACGACCTGACCGTGGGCGAAAGTATCGTGCTCAACATGCTTTATGATGACGATGGCGTTTACCAATTCAAACTAAAATATCTAGGTAAAGAAATCCTAAAGACGAAATACGGTAAGGTAGAATGTCTTAAATTTAGACCCTACGTACAATCGGGAAGGGTATTCAAAGAGCAGGAAAGCCTCACCCTTTGGGTTTCGAACGACCTGAACAAAATTCCCGTGCGTATCAAGGCCGATTTGGCCGTAGGTTCCATCAAAGCCGATTTGGATGGATACAACGGCCTTCGCAATCAGTTCAAGATAATCATGGATTGACGATCAATGGAAGAAGACAAGCGGATTGAGTCCCAAATCAACAAGCTTGAAGAGAAGTTCAAAAACTCAGGGCAAGACCTGGGTTCCTATCTCGACGGTTTATTATACCAACGTTACCTCACCTATTGGGATTATATCCACCTCGACACCCTATTGAGCATTCAGGTACCCCGGACCCATTTTCCGGATGAAGAGATTTTCATCATGTACCATCAGATCACGGAGTTGTTCTTCAAGCTGATCTTGCACGAACAAAAACAACTGGTCGATGACAAATCACAACGACTTGATTTTTTCGTCGATCGGGTGAACCGGATCAACAGCTATTACAAGGCTCTGATCTCTTCGTTCAGCATAATGATCAAGGGTATGGAAAGGGAGCAGTTCTTGAGATACCGCATGGCCCTATTGCCAGCCAGTGGTTTTCAATCGGCACAGTACCGAATGATCGAGATCTATGCCACGCCCATGGAAAACTTAGTGCACCATACCGAGCGGGGGCAATACACCGCCGAAGATGGTATCGAGGAGCTGTACGAACATATCTATTGGAAAAAAGGGGCGACCGATTTGCAGACCGGTGAAAAGACCCTCACCTTGAAGCAATTCGAATACCGCTACACCCCTCGATTGATCCGAATCGCGAAACAGGTCGAAAACCGTACCATATACCACAAATACCTTTCACTTCCGGAAGCGGCGCGAAATGACGAGACCCTGATCAGCTCTTTGAAGCATCTCGATGTCAATGCCAATGTGAACTGGCCCTTGATGCATATGGGCTCCGCTTACCGCTATTTGGCCAAGGAAAAAGAGGCGGTCGATGCTACCGGAGGCACGAATTGGAAAGACTATCTCCCCCCGAGTTTTCAAAAAATAATATTTTTCCCAACTTTGTATTCAGAAAACGAACTGGATACTTGGGGAAAACAGTGGGTCGACCACATGTTCAATCCGGATAACACATAATTTCAATGGGGAAATACTGGGGCGCTATTTTGGCATGTAGCCTGCTTATCATTTCATGCAAGGAGGAGAAGAAAACCACGGAGGAAGAAATCGCCCAAATTCCGATCGCTACGCCTTCCCCCAAAAAATACGGTTTCAACCTTGACGATTTCCTCGTTGTCAACGACACCATCAAAAATGGCGATAGCTTTGGTCAATTGATGTTGGCCAATAAGGTAGACTATCCGAAAATCGCCAAGATCGCCGAAGAATACAAAGACACCTTCGATGTCAAGCGCATCAAGATCGGCAAGCCTTACACCATATTGAAATCAAAGGATTCGGCCGAAGCGGCACAGATCTTCATTTATGAAAACGACCGCATCAATTACACCGTGGTCGATCTTCGTGATTCGGTACGGGCTTATAAAAGCAAGAAAGCGGTTACGTTTCGACAGCGTGAGGTTTCGGGGATCATCAACAGCTCACTCTCTATGACCCTTGACAGCTTGGGTGTCGATTACCTGGTCACCATCAATCTGAGTGAGATTTATGCGTGGACCATCGATTTCTTCAAACTGGAAAAAGGGGACCGCTTTAAGATCCTCTTCAAGGAACGGTATATCAACGACTCGATTTACGCCGGGGTCGAACCCATTGAAGCGGCGTTTTTTGAGCACAAGGGCAAACCCGTTTATGCCTTCCCGTATACCGTAGATCCCGAAAAAGCGATCTTGGATTACTTTGATGAAGCGGGCAATAACCTGCGCAGTACCTTTCTAAGGGCCCCGATCAAATTCGGCTATCGCCTCTCATCACGCTACAATTTGAAACGACGGATCGCCTATTACGGGTACAAAGTCAGGCCACACAAGGGTACTGACTACGCGGCTCCGGTAGGTACCCCGATCATCGCTACCGCAGACGGCACGGTCACCGAATCGACACGTCGAGGTGGTAACGGCAAATACGTAAAGATCAGACACAACGGCACTTATAGCACCCAATACCTGCACATGCGCAAGCAAAAGGTAAAGAAAGGCGAGTTCGTTCGCCAAGGCGATGTGATCGGTTGGGTAGGAATGACCGGAAATACCGGAGGGCCCCACGTCTGTTACCGCTTCTGGAAAAATGGACGACAGGTGGATCCCCTACGCGAAAAACTACCTGCGGCCGAACCCATAGTCGATTCATTGAAAACGGATTATCTCAATCATATCGCATCGATCAAACAACAATTGGATTGTATCGAATTCGAAAAGTCAACCACAGACGAAGAAGACTTACTAACCCTCAACGAACCTAATGGCACTACCCAAAATCGACCCTAAATCGACCGAAGCCTGGAACAAGCTTGAAGCCCATTTTACCGAAACACGATCACACACCTTAAAAGCATTATTCGAAAACGACCCTAATCGGGGGCGTGATTTCACCATCCATTGGGAGGACTTTTTGGTCGATTATTCGAAAAACCGGATTTCGAAGACCACCCTAGACTTGTTGATCGACTTGGCCAATGAAGTAGGTCTGCCCCAAGCCATCGAAACCTATTTTGGGGGTGATAAAATCAATGCCACTGAAAATCGGGCGGTGTTACATACCGCTTTACGCGCCAATCGAAACGATGAGGTCTTGGTAGAAGGAAGCAATGTGGTACCTGAGGTGTTCGCGGTACGCGAACAGATCAAAAATTTTACCGACGCCGTCATTTCAGGCGAGAAAAAAGGGTATACCGGCAAGGCCTTTAACGATGTGGTCAATATCGGTATCGGGGGTTCGGATCTCGGTCCGGTCATGGTCACGGAAGCCCTACGCTATTACCGCAACCATCTCGGCATCCACTTTGTGAGCAATGTCGATGGGGATCATGTACATGAAGTATTGAAAACATTGGATCCGGAAACGACTTTGTTCATCGTTGTTTCGAAATCGTTCACCACCCAAGAGACCTTGAGCAACGCCCTGACCATCAAAAAGTGGTTTCTGGAGCATGCCGCCGAGAAAGATATCGCGACCCATTTCGCAGCGGTTTCGACCAACCTACCGAAAATCGAGGAATTCGGTATCGCGGAAGCCAACGTTTTCCCGATGTGGGATTGGGTAGGCGGCCGTTTTTCACTTTGGAGTGCTGTCGGCCTATCGATAGCCATCGCCGTTGGGTATGCCAACTTCGAAAAGTTGCTGAGCGGCGCGAACCGGATGGACACCCACTTCAAAAACGAAGCCTTCGAAACGAACATTCCGGTGGTGTTGGCCATGATCAGTGTGTGGTACAACAACTTTTACGGCGCTGAAACCGAGGCCGTGATTCCATACAGCCAATACTTGCATCGCCTATCGGCTTATTTGCAACAGGGTATTATGGAAAGTAACGGAAAAAGCGTCGATCGAAACGGCCAACGGGTAGGCCATGAGACCGGAACGATCATTTGGGGCGAACCCGGCACCAATTCGCAGCATGCGTTCTTTCAATTGATCCATCAGGGCACCAAATTGATCCCGGCCGATTTCATCGGCTTCAAGAAGCCTTTGCACGGAGAACAAGACCATCACAATAAGTTGATGGCCAATTTCTTTGCCCAGACCGAAGCCCTGATGAACGGTAAAGACGCCGACGAAGTGCGTCTCGACCTCAAGGGCAGCGGATTATCGGCTTCCGAAATGGAAGCTTTGTTGCCGTATAAGGTGTTCGAGGGCAACAAACCGACCAATACCTTACTCATTGATTCGCTAACCCCAGAAAGCCTTGGAAGCCTGATCGCACTTTACGAGCATAAGATTTTCGTTCAAGGGGTGGTTTGGAACATTTTCAGCTACGACCAATGGGGGGTCGAATTAGGAAAATTACTTGCCAAAAACATACTCGGCGACCTTGAAAATTCCGAAATCGGCAAGCACGACTCGTCGACTTTGAATCTTATACAATTTTTTAAAGCTTAATTTACGATTTTGTAAGATTCGGGCTTTCTTAACCCATTGGGAATCATCGGGTTTTCAAACAGCCGGCACACCTGCCCTTCGTTATTCTTAACGTTTAGTTAACATATAACAGGAGTGAATGCAAGACTTTTGCCGAACACTTAAAACACTGTTAAAATGAAAAAAATCTACTTGTTAGTTTTGGCGTTGGTAGTTTCGGCTACGGCGTTCTCGCAAGGGGTTACCACCTCTTCATTGGGTGGAAAGGTTACCGACAACAACGGGGAGCCTTTGCCCGGAGCAACTGTAGTAGCTGTTCACGTTCCTACCGGAACAACTTATGGTGCAGCTACCGACTTTGACGGTTACTACCGTATTTCCGGTATGCGTTCTGGTGGTCCTTACCAAATCACCTATTCGTACATCGGTTTCAACGATGACCTTAGAGAAGGTATTTTCTTGAACCTTGGTTCGACCCAAAGGATCAATGTACAATTGGTAGAATCGGCTACGGCACTTGACGAAGTCGTTGTTACTGCCGTTTCAAACGGGGTTTTCGGATCGAGCAAGACCGGTACTGAAACCACGATCTCGCAACGTCAGGTCGCTACCACTCCTGCCGCTTCACGTTCGTTGGCGGATTTCGTACGTCTTACCCCTCAAGCACAGTTGAGCGAGGGTGATGACGGATTCTCGATTTCTTTGGCAGGTCAGAACAACAGGTATAACGCGATTTACATCGATGGTGCCGTAAACAATGACGTTTTCGGACTTGCAGGCTCAGGTACCAACGGTGGTCAGACTGGGGTCAACCCACTTTCTGTCGATGCGATCGAAACCTTCCAGATCAACATCGCGCCTTTTGACGTGCGTCAATCCGGTTTCTCCGGTGGTTCGATCAACGCGATCACCCGTTCCGGTTCGAATGAGTTCGAAGGTTCTGCCTACTACTTTACCCGTGGCGAATCTTTGGCCGGTAAAACACCACCAAGCTTGGTCGGTGACGGTGAAGAGCGTGAGAAATTGGCCGACTTTTCAGCGAATACCTATGGTGTTCGTATCGGAGGCCCATTGGTCAAAGACAAACTGTTCTTCTTCGTGAACTACGAAAGAGGGGAGACCGAGATTCCACAGCCGTTCAATTTCAGTAACTATACCGGTCGTGCCTCACAGGCCGATTTGGATAACTTGAGCAGCTTCTTACAGAGCACTTACGGGTACAACACCGGTATCTTCGACAACAACACCAGGACTTTGGAAAGCAACACCCTTGTTGCCAAATTGGACTGGAACATCGATGACAACCACAAGCTTTCATTGCGTCACAGTTATGTTGGTGCTGAAAACCTTGAAGCCCGTAGTTCAGGAAACAACAACATCGGGTTCATCAACGGTTCTGAGTTCTTCGAGTCGAACACCAATTCTACCGCTTTGGAATTGAACTCCCGATTCGGAAACAAATTCAGCAACAACTTGGTTATCGGTTACACTGCCGTACGTGATGATAGGGATCCTTCTGGCGATCCGTTCCCAACTGTCGATATCCAAGACGGTAACGGTACGATCTCTTTTGGTTCAGAGCCTTTCTCAACGGCCAACTTGTTGAATACCGATTACTTGACCATTACGAACAACTTCAACATCTACGCAGGGCGTCACACGGTGACCTTAGGGGCCAACCTTGAATTCGCTACCGTAAAGAACTTGTTCTTTGCCTTTAACTTCGGTGACTACACCTTTGAAGATCAATTCGACGATGAAGGAAACTTGCTTTCTTCAGGTTTGAACCAATTCTTGACCGGTCAGGATGCCGACGTTTACCAACACGGCTACTCATTGGTCGGTAATGGTTTGAACGGTGATGATTCTGACGGTTCTGCCGACTTCAAGACCGAACAATACGGTTTCTACGTTCAAGACGAGATCGACGTTACCGATAACTTCAGGGTTAGTCTTGGTGCACGTATCGATATTCCGGTTTGGAAGAGCGGTACTGAAAACGAAGATTTCAACACCAGAACGGTCGCGCTTTTGGAAGCCAACGGAAAAGACCTTCAAGGTGCCCGTGTGGGCCAACAGGTCAGTACGGCCGTATTCTCACCTCGTCTTGGGTTCAACTGGGACGTTAACGGTGAGAGTTCTACCCAGATCCGTGGTGGTCTTGGTATCTTCACCTCTCGTTTGCCATTGGTATGGCCTGGAGGTACTTACAACAACAACGGGGTTACCGGTGGATTCAATTTCGAGTTCGGCCAGCCTTTCGTTGCTGATGTAAACAACCAGTTCGAAGATCCAGCCCCTGGTTCAGGTGGTTTGGGTGGTAACATCGACTTGGTCGCTGAGGACTTCCAATTGCCACAGGTGATGAAATACAACATCGCTATCGACCAAAAACTCCCTTGGTGGGGCTTGATCGGTACGGTTGATTTCTTGTACACCGACGTTGTACAAGATATCTATTACGAAAACTTGAACCTTGGAGGCCCTACCGGTTTCTATCAAGGTGCCGATAACCGTCCGTTCTATGACAGAAGGGCCGAGATCGATGATACTTACGGTAGGATCATCTTGGCTTCGAACACCGGTGGTGGTGATGCGACCAACGTGACCTTCACCTTGAGAAAGCCATTCGAAAACGGATTTGCAGGTTCTGTATCGTACACCTATGGGGAGTCGAACAAAATCTTTGACGGTACGTCTTCACAGAACAGTTCACAATGGAGAAACATCTTGACCGTTAACGGTAAGAACTCTAACATTCCTGTTTCCCGTTCCGATTTCGCCATCGGTAACCGTATCACTGCTGATGCGTCATACCAATTGACTTGGAACGAAAACGTTAAGACAACCGTTGCCTTGTTCTATCAAGGTTTCCAAGGCACCCCTTACAGCTTTAGCTACCGTGAGGGCCGTGATTTGTTGAACGACGATTCACGTGACAACGCCTTGATCTACATCCCAAGAAACGCTGCTGAGATCCAATTCTCAGGTGATGCCGCTGAGCAAGCTGCACAATGGGAACGTTTGGATACCTTCATCAACAGCATCGATTACCTACGTGAAAACCGTGGTAACTATGCCGAGCGTAACGCCGTTCGCGGACCTTGGAGCCATATCGTCGACTTGAAAGTTCTTCAAGACTTCACGATCGACTTCGGTAACAAGAAGCACACTTTCCAGTTGTCTGCCGATATCTTCAACTTCACCAACTTGTTGAACAAAGAGTGGGGTCAATTGAAGTTCGTCAGCAGCGAGGTCAGTCCTTTGACGACCGTATCGACCGGTGATACTCCGGTATTCGCTATCAATGATGGGGTTATGGATGCCAATGGCAACCCTGATTTCGAACAATTGGATGACTTCGGTATCCAATCGTCAAGATGGCAAGCACAACTAGGTATTCGATATATCTTTAATTAAGTTTGGTTAATAGTTCAATACCAGTAAAACCCCGCCAATGGCGGGGTTTTTTTTTGCTCCCAAAAATTGTACATTGGGGCATCAAACGCGAATACCCATGGAAATTTTGACCAACTTACACTCGTACATGGCTTATGCCGTGCTCTTTATTTTATTCGTCGCCACCTCGAACGCCTTGATGGGCTGGTTGGGCAATCGCGAGTTCAAGTTCGAAAAAGACCTTCGGGTCAGTCTGTTCGCGCTTATTTTGAGCCATTTGCAGTTGGTCATCGGGCTGATCGTGTATTTCGTTTCTTCGAACGGGTTCAACGCGATCCAAGAATTGGGTATGGGTGGCATGAACGCCGCATCGCGCTTGTTGGCCTTAGAACACCCTTTGACCAATATATTGGCCATCGCCCTGATCACCGTGGGCTGGTCACGCCATAAAAAGAAGACCACCGACAAGGCGAAGTTCAAGAGCATCGCCATCTTCTATCTGCTCGGGCTGGTCTTGATCCTCAGCCGGATCCCTTGGGGGCAGTGGTTCGGGTAGTTCAATACGATCCCTTCCTGCTTCCTATTCCGCGGTTTTGATCAAAAAAAGACCGATAGGGAAATGATCTGAATAGCCGCCTTGATAGGTCGTTCCTACAAAAGTGCGAAACGGATAGCCTTTATAGTTACCCGAAGAAGTCGACAAATTCCGTGATTGGAAAACGAAGGCTTTCCAAAAAGAATAGGACGATCGATCGATCGTGTCAAGGGGAGCTGTCATAAAGAACTGGTCGAAGAGGTGCCATTGGTCGCGATACGCTAAGGATCCAATCCCTTTTCGATATAGCAATTCCATCGGATTGTACAAGGATTTCCCCTGTGCCTCACCCCGTTTTGACAACGTACCTAAAACCTTTTTGAAACTGTCGTCCAACGGATTATCATTAAAATCCCCCATACTGATGATCTTCGCTCTTGGATCCCGGATTTGAATGGAATCGATTAGTTTTCGATTCAATCGGGCCGCTTGTATACGATAGGGTTTGCTTCGCAACTCTCCCCCACTTCGGGAAGGCCAGTGGTTTACGATAAAATAGAACCGTTCAGTATCCAAAAGTCCTTCGACTACAAGCTGATCTCTCGTATGGTCACGAAACCCTTTTTCGTTGAATAGTTTTAAGGGTATGGATTTGATCGTCAATGGCAAAAAACTATCGTTCTTATAGAGCAATGCCGTTTCGATACCCCGCTCATCGGTTCCATCCAAATGTATGGCCCGGTACCTAAACGGCGCAAGTTGGGAGTCGGCAATCAGGTCCTGGAGCACCTCACTGTTCTCAACCTCGCATAGGCCTATAATATCAGGAGGAGTGCCTCGCGTGTCTGCTCCAATTTGGGATATTACCCTGGCCAGGTTCTTAATTTTGAGGTCATATCTGGATTTCGTCCATCGATACCGCCCCTTTGGTGTTCGGGCATCATCTTGGGTCAATGGGTCGTTGATGGTGTCGAAGAGGTTTTCGACATTATAAAAAGCCACCGAGCGCAGTTGATATTCCTTATCCACTTGGCCCCATAACGCGGAGATCCCTAAAATGGGCCACAGTAACATTCCCTTACCAAGCATGCGCTTCATGCCGAAGTTTAGCATGAACCGTTCGCATTAATTGCGACATGGCCATCCTATATTCTCCATTCAAAAAATCGTAATGAAAACACTGCTCTTCGTTGTAATTTTTCTCGGTGGGTATTTTCCTATCTACGGCCAAAGTGAAACAGTGATTACCGGAACCATACGGGATTTTCAAGGAACTAACATATCGTTCGCGGAAGTATCATTATTGGGGAGCACCGCCTACATCCCCACCAACGAACAGGGGCGCTTCGAGATTCGGTCAACATGGCAAGGCAATCAGGTATTGGTGATTGAGGCCGACAACTACGCAACCCAAAGTATCGCCTTGGTCCTTGAAGGCAAACCCTTGGCTCTAGGCGTCATTAGGCTTCAACGCCTTCTTCCTATAGCGAACACGGACAACATCGTATCGTTGACCGATAGCGATTTATCAGGTGATGGGGAATCGCCTGAGGCGGCCGTTGGTTTATTACAAGCCACCAAGGATGTATACTTGAGAAAGGCAGCTTTCGATTTCGGTCAAGCTTTTTTTCGGGTCCGCGGTTATGATTCGAGTGAAGGGGTCCTTCGAATCAATGGGATTTCGATGAACAAACTTTTGAATGGAAGACCGGAATGGAACAACTGGGGCGGGTTGAACGATGTAACACGAACCCAAGAGCATCGACATGGATTAAGGTCCTCTCGTTTTGGGTTCGGA
>JABSPK010000004.1:339642-427351 GCA_013214065.1 Flavobacteriaceae bacterium | reverse complement strand
GTACCATCGGTATCGGGAAGGTCGTTCGCAGGGTCGTCGATCTCGTCGTTCACGTCATAGCCGTCATCAACATCGCTGCCCTCATAACCGTCGTCCAATCCGTCGTTGTCCGTATCCACTCCCGTGAAGGACTGGTCGGGCTCACCATCGAAGTTGAAGTCGTTCCCCTCGTTGTTGTCCGGAACCAAATCGTTGTCACTGTCTTCGTCAAGATAATCAGGGGTCAGGTCGCCATCGGTATCCTCGGGGGTCACCCCTTCGTCCCCGCTGCCCTCATAGGCATCGTCCAATCCGTCGTTGTCGCTGTCGTTGCCCGTCGGGGGAACATAACCCTCCGTGGGCTGGCCTTCGATATTGTCAGGGATGCCGTCGTTGTCACTGTCGATATCCAAACTGTCGGGGCGGCCGTCACCATCGCTGTCGATCGTTCCGTCACCTTCCACGACGTCAAGTATCCCATCGTTATCGTCGTCGATGTCCACTACATCCGGAACACCGTCTCCGTCCGTGTCGGGACCGTCGTCCGGATCCAGGTAATCGGGCGTACCGTCATCGTCCGTATCGTCGTCCGTAGGGTCGCCATCACCATCCGCATCCTCATCAGGGGTGTC
The DNA here is from genome assembly GCA_013214065.1 of Flavobacteriaceae bacterium. GTDB lineage: Bacteria > Bacteroidota > Bacteroidia > Flavobacteriales > Flavobacteriaceae > Flagellimonas_B > Flagellimonas_B algarum. Next base: position 426,740 of record JABSPK010000004.1, on the reverse strand, counting down.
GATGCCGTCTCCGTCATCGTCGAAGTCACGATAGTTCACGTCCTCAGTACCATCGGTATCCGGTAGGTCGTTCGCAGGGTCGTCGATCTCGTCGTTCACGTCATAGCCGTCATCAACATCGCTGCCCTCATAACCGTCGTCCAATCCGTCGTTGTCCGTATCCACTCCCGTGAAGGACTGGTCGGGCTCACCATCGAAGTTGAAGTCGTTCCCCTCGTTGTTGTCCGGAACCAAATCGTTGTCACTGTCTTCGTCAAGATAATCAGGGGTCAGGTCGCCATCGGTATCCTCGGGGTCTATCCCTTCTATATCCCCATTATCATAAGCATCGTCCAAACCGTCGTTGTCGCTGTCGTTGCCCGACGGGGGGACGTATCCCTCGGTGGGTTGGCCCTCGACATTGTCCGGGATACCGTCATTGTCACTGTCGATATCCGTTCTATCAGGTCGACCATCGCCATCCGAATCAATATCTTCTCCAAAATTGGTCGTCTGGGGGTCTAAAAAGTTGTCTAAACAAGAGAACTGAATTCCCGATTGACGTACGATTGTAGAAAAGTTTTCATCCGTTGTAGTCTGGACGCCAAATCGGAAAACAAAGGTCGATATATTCACAAATTCCACCGCAACGTTTACAGAAGGATTTTGATTCGAAATACCATTGAACTCTCCCATCCCTCCATTGACTAAGAGTCCTCCCGAGGTCGTATTGACCGAAACATCGGTAGGGTTATCCAAGGTAAAACTGATAGGAGTATCGAAACGGTTGAATTCTTGATAACGTGGATTCCCATCGATATCAATGAAATTAGCAATCAACTCTTCAAGAAAGACAGGCGTAACCGAACCCGATTCGACCAAGGAAATCCGTAAATCTACAAAAGGTCGCCGCTCTTCACTAGTAAACGTGAATTGAATCTCGGGTTTAAAAAATTCAGGGTCGCTTTGATTTTGATCTAAAACATCGATACGGCCATTGTTGATTTCCACAACAGAAACCAGCGCATCCGTATCATTATATACACCACTAATTCTATATACCGCTCCCTCCTCAAAGGCATTTCCGGATTCCAAAACCGGTTCTGCGGAAAAATCAAGGTTAGGAATACTCGAACAATCGAAAGTTCCAGTGACCACACTCGATTCGTTTTGATCCAAAATGCCATCATTATCCGAATCGATGTCAACATGGTCCCCAAAGCTATCGGAATCGGTATCCACGGGGTCGATTCCAAAACCGAAACTTCCTTCATAGGCATCATCCAAACCATTCATATTGTCATCCATACTGGAAGGTGGCACATAGTCCGAAGCCAACTGCGCTTCTACATTGTCCAAAATACCGTCATTGTCTGAATCAATATCCAAATAGTTTGGGATTCCATCCCCATCCGTATCCGTTGGATTAGTCGCGGGATTGTTATCCCCATCGGCATTGGCATCCTCATCAGTATCCAATATCCCATCATTATCGGCATCGAGGTCGGTTGAAAAGAAATGGAAGTCAGTCACAGGATTTCCCAAATGGGAAGCACTAGAAAAAAGGCAAGTTGCTCCAAGGGCAAAAAAGCATAATACCAACTTCAACGTCGAAACACTACTGAGCATTCGCATAAATGATAGTTTTTCATTAAACATATCACCATTGCAGTAGCAGGGAAATTAGATCGATTTGGGATCAATCGCAAAATTGCAAGATATCCATATTTTGGGCGATATCGTGCTGTGCATAATTAGGTTTTATTCACATAACATCCCATTTTAATCGATTAAGTGTCGGCTTTTCAATGCTGTTCTGAACAGCTTTCCCATTCACTTGCAGGAATTGACAGTTCACGGGGCATATTAACATGAAAAATAGTACAGCCAAATTGTAAAAGTTGTTATTCGACCGAAAATAAATCGGAATACTGTTAACAACTTCCCTTTCAAGAATCAAGGATGACGACAGGTCAAGATCTCTTATTTTTGCTCAAATTTTTTTAGTAGATGGATTTTGAAGCGGAAATCGCGCGTCGCAGGACCTTTGGTATTATCTCACACCCGGATGCCGGAAAAACGACCTTAACGGAAAAGCTATTGCTTTTCGGTGGGGCGATCCAAGAGGCAGGTGCGGTAAAAAGCAATAAGATCAAAAAATCAGCTACCAGTGATTTTATGGAGATCGAACGCCAGCGTGGTATCTCAGTAGCCACTTCGGTACTGGCCTTTATTTATAAGGACAAGAAAATCAACATCCTGGATACGCCGGGACACAAGGATTTCGCTGAGGACACCTTTCGCACCTTAACCGCGGTCGACAGTGTGATCGTGGTCATCGATGTCGCCAAAGGGGTTGAGGAACAAACCGAAAAACTGGTCGAGGTTTGCCGGATGCGCAACATTCCGATCATTGTCTTTATCAACAAATTGGACCGGGAAGGGAAAGACGCTTTCGACCTTTTGGATGAAGTCGAGCAGAAACTTTCGCTTTCGGTCGTTCCCTTGAGTTTTCCTATCGGGATGGGCTATGACTTCAAAGGAATCTACAATATTTACGAAAAGAACATCAATCTTTTCAGCGGCAACAACAAACAGCAGATCGAGGAAGCCATCGCCTTCGATAATCTTGACGATCCGAAGTTGGATTCGATCATTGGAGACGATGCGGCCGAATCGCTTCGTGAAAACCTAGAGCTCGTCTCAGGCGTTTATCCGGAATTCGATAAGCAAGCCTATCTCGAGGGCAGCCAACAACCTGTATTTTTCGGATCTGCCCTGAACAATTTCGGTGTACGCGAATTGTTGGATTGTTTCATCGATATCGCCCCTCCGCCCCGGCCTAAAATGGCTGAAGAGCGTTTGGTCAAAGCCGACGAGCCCGACTTTTCAGGATTCGTATTCAAGATCCACGCCAATATGGACCCCAAACACCGGGATCGCCTGGCCTTTATAAAAATCGTATCGGGAACCTTTGAAAGAAACGTGCCTTACCTGCATGTCAGGCATGCCAAAAAATTGAAGTTTTCGAGTCCGAATGCGTTCTTTGCCGAAAAAAAGGAAATCGTGGATGTCTCCTATCCTGGTGATATCGTCGGGCTACACGATACCGGCAACTTCAAAATCGGTGACACGCTTACCAAAGGGGAGCAATTGAACTATAAGGGTATCCCTAGTTTTTCACCTGAACATTTCCGTTATATCAATAATGCCGACCCGATGAAAGCGAAACAGTTGGCAAAGGGTATCTATCAGTTGATGGACGAGGGTGTGGCCCAGCTTTTTACCTTAGAATTGAATGGGAGGAAAATCATCGGAACCGTCGGTGCCTTGCAATACGAAGTCATCCAATACCGACTTGAACACGAATACGGGGCAAAGTGCACCTATGAAAACTTTCCGGTGTATAAGGCCTGTTGGGTCGAGCCCGGGGACAATGAGGAAGAGTTCAAGGAATTCAAGCGGGTCAAACAAAAATTCCTAGCGACCGATAAGCAAGGCCAATTGGTCTTTTTGGCCGATTCCTCATTTTCATTACAGATGACCCAGCAAAAGTACCCTTCGGTCACCCTACATTTTACCTCAGAGTTCGACTAGGAACCCGATTCGGTTCAGGCTTCGCCGGTCGGACCGAAATTCAAAGGGATGGGAGGTTGCTCGTAATCCTTGATGGTGCCGTGCGCCTTTTCGAAACGGCTCACATTGTCGTTCAAGGCCTTCAAGAACTTTTTGGCGTGTTGGGGGGTCAAAACGATGCGGCTCTTCACCTTGGCTTTGGGTGCACCGGGCATCATACTGATGAAATCGACCACGAATTCGGAAACCGAATGGTTGATGATCGCCAAATTGGAATAGGTTCCTTCAGCGGTCTTTTCATCAAGTTCGATATTGATCGATTTCTGTTTTTTCTCTTCTGACATGATGATAAAAGGCATTAAAAAAGCCCTGACCAGGGTCAGGGCTTTTCACTATGTTTCGGTATTAAAACTTAAACTCCTCTTTGCGGGCCATGATTTCATCATACTCCTCTTTCGAGCCCACAATGATGTTGTCGTAATCACGCATCCCGGTTCCTGCTGGGATTTTGTGTCCGACGATCACATTTTCCTTGAGACCTTCTAGTGTATCCACTTTACCGCTTACCGCAGCTTCGTTCAATACTTTGGTCGTCTCTTGGAAGGAAGCCGCCGAAATGAACGATTTGGTCTGCAACGACGCCCTGGTGATCCCTTGAAGGATCGGGGTTGCCGTAGCGGCCACCGCATCCCTGGCGGTAACCAGGTTCTTGTCGGCACGCTTCAACAGTGAGTTTTCATCACGAAGTTCACGGGCGGTAATGATCTGACCTGCTTTCAAGTTATCGGATTCACCGGCATCTTCGACCACTTTCTTTCCGTAGATCTCATCGTTCTCACGGATGAAGTCGTCTTTATGCACCAATTGGTTCTCCAAGAAAATGGTATCACCCGCATCTTGGATACGTACTTTACGCATCATCTGGCGAACGACCACTTCAAAGTGCTTGTCATTGATCTTCACCCCTTGCAAACGGTATACTTCCTGTACTTCGTTCACCAAGTATTGTTGAACGGCTGAAGGTCCTTTGATCGCCAAGATGTCCTCAGGTGTGATCGAACCGTCAGACAATGGCATACCGGCACGAACGTAATCGTTCTCCTGAACCAAGATCTGGTTTGACAATTTCACCAAATACTTCTTGATCTCACCCAATTTCGACTCGATGATGATCTCTCGGTTACCTCTTTTGATCTTCCCGAAAGAAACTACACCGTCGATTTCGGAAACGACCGCGGGGTTCGATGGGTTACGGGCTTCGAAAAGCTCGGTCACCCTTGGAAGACCCCCTGTAATATCACCGGCCTTGGCCGATTTTCTTGGGATCTTGACCAGCGTCTTACCTTCTTTGATCTTCTCATTGTCATCGACCATGATGTGCGATCCGACAGGTAGGTTGTACGAACGCAAGGTCTCTCCTTTACCGTCTTTGATCAATAGGGTCGGGATCAACTTCTTGTTCCTTGATTCGGAAATTACCTTCTCTTGGAAACCGGTCTGTTCGTCGATTTCAACCTGATAGGTCACCCCTTGCTCGATATTCTCATAGGCGATCTTTCCGGTAAATTCGGAAACGATGACCCCATTGTATGGATCCCATTTACAGATCACATCGCCTTTCTTGATCTTGGCGCCGTTCTTGATGAACAGTTGTGAACCGTAAGGAATGTTATTGGTACTCAATGTAATACCGGTCTTCTCATCGACAACTTTGATTTCCGAAGTCCTTGAGATGACGATATTGGCCTTACCACCTTCGCCGTCTTCACCGACTACGGTGCGCAAATCTTCGATTTCGGCGACACCGTCGAACTTGGCTTCCAAGCGGTTTTCTTCAGAGATGTTACCGGCGATACCCCCAACGTGGAAGGTACGCAGCGTCAGCTGGGTTCCTGGCTCACCGATGGACTGGGCTGCGACCACACCGACGGCTTCCCCTCGTTGTACCATTTTATTGGTAGCAAGGTTACGACCGTAACACTTGGCACAGATTCCTTTCGGGGCCTCACAGGTCAATGGCGAGCGTACTTCGATCTTATCGATCGGAGCGGCCTCGACTTTCTTGACCTCTGCCTCAGTGATGTGCTGACCTGCGGCCAACAACAATTCTTCGTTCAACGGATTGTAGACATCATGTAAGGATACACGACCTAAAATTCGCTCTCCTAGGGTCTCTACCACCTCTTCGTTCTTCTTCAAGGCTTGTACCTCGATACCACGCAAGGTGCCGCAATCTTCGATATTGATGATCACATCTTGCGAAACATCGACCAAACGACGGGTCAGGTAACCTGCATCAGCGGTTTTCAAAGCCGTATCGGCAAGACCTTTACGGGCACCGTGGGTCGAGATAAAGTATTCCAAGATCGAAAGTCCTTCCTTAAAGTTCGAAAGGATCGGGTTTTCGATGATCTCACCCCCTCCGGCTGTTGATTTTTTCGGTTTGGCCATCAAACCACGCATACCGGTCAACTGACGGATCTGTTCTTTCGAACCCCTCGCACCGGAATCCAACATCATGTACACGGAGTTGAAGCCCTGTTGGTCTTCACGGATCCGCTTCATGGCCAATTCGGTCAACATGGCATTGGTCGATGTCCAAACATCGATGACCTGGTTGTACCGTTCGTTGTTGGTGATCAATCCCATGTTATAGTTCATCATGATCCCATCGACCTGTTCGTTGGCGTCAGCGATCATTTCATGCTTTTCTTGTGGGATGATGATATCCCCTAAACTGAACGACAAGCCGCCTTTGAAAGCGAACTGGTACCCCATGGTCTTGATCTTATCCAAGAAGGCTGCGGTTCGCGGTACGTCGGTTACGGCCAGAATATCGCCGATGATGTTCCGCAAGGCCTTTTTGTTCAATACGGTGTTGATGTAACCGGCTTCTTCCGGCACCACGGTGTTGAACAATACCCTACCGACGGTAGTGTCGATGATTTGGTATACTAATTCACCGGCCTCATTGAAATCCTTCACACGGACCTTGATACCGGCATTCAATTCAACTTGTTTTTCGTTGAAGGCGATCTGTACTTCCTCAGGGGAGTAGAACGTCAAGCCTTCACCTTTTACCTTGACCTCTTCGGTCGACACACGTTTCTTGGTCATGTAGTACAAGCCCAAGACCATATCTTGTGAAGGTACGGTAATCGGTGACCCGTTGGCCGGGTTCAAAATGTTCTGTGAAGCGAGCATCAACAACTGGGCTTCCAAAATCGCCTCAGGTCCCAATGGAAGGTGCACCGCCATCTGATCTCCATCGAAATCCGCATTGAATGCGGTACAGGCCAATGGGTGAAGGCGTATCGCCTTTCCTTCGATCAATTTCGGCTGGAAAGCCTGGATTCCCAATCGGTGTAGCGTGGGGGCCCGGTTCAATAAGACCGGATGGCCCTTGATCACGTTATCAAGGATGTCCCAAACTACGGGCTCTTTCTTATCGATGATCTTTTTGGCCGATTTCACCGTTTTCACGATTCCCCTCTCGATCAGTTTCCTGATGACGAAAGGCTTGTAGAGCTCGGCGGCCATATCTTTTGGCAGACCACATTCGTATAGGTTCATTTCCGGACCGACGACGATGACCGAACGTGCCGAGTAATCGACCCGTTTCCCCAATAGGTTTTGACGGAAACGTCCTTGTTTTCCTTTAAGGGAATCGGAAAGTGATTTCAACGGTCGGTTCGATTCCGTTTTAACGGCAGAAGCCTTTCTGGTATTATCGAACAATGAATCGACCGATTCTTGCAACATCCGCTTTTCGTTCCTCAAGATCACCTCAGGCGCCTTGATCTCCATTAAACGCTTCAAACGGTTGTTTCGGATAATCACCCTTCGGTAAAGGTCGTTCAAATCGGAAGTCGCGAAACGGCCCCCATCCAATGGCACCAATGGGCGCAATTCCGGTGGAATGACCGGAATGACCTTCATGATCATCCACTCGGGCCTGTTTTCCCTATTGTCTTGTGATTCGCGCAAGGCCTCGACTACTTGAAGTCTTTTCAAGGCTTCGGTCTTACGTTGTTTTGAAGTTTCGGTATTCGCTTTGTGGCGCAATTCGTAAGAAAGCTGCTCCAAATCGATACGGCCCAATAGGTCGATCAAACACTCCGCTCCCATTTTCGCGATGAACTTGTTGGGATCGGAATCTTCCAAGTATTGGTTCTCGGCCGGAAGGGTCTCCATGATGTTCAGGTACTCCTCTTCGGTCAAGAAATCCATTTTGTTGATCTCTTCCCCTTCAGCGCCTTTGGCGATACCGGGTTGGATGACCACATAACGTTCGTAATAGATGATCATGTCCAATTTCTTGGATGGAAGACCAAGAAGGTACCCGATCTTGTTCGGAAGCGAACGGAAATACCAGATATGGGCCACCGGAACGACCAAGTTGATGTGACCTACACGATCGCGTCGTACTTTCTTTTCGGTCACTTCCACACCACAACGATCACAAACGATACCGCGATAGCGGATACGTTTATACTTTCCGCAGGCACATTCGTAATCCTTGACAGGACCGAAAATACGCTCGCAGAACAGCCCGTCACGCTCAGGTTTGTGCGTTCGGTAATTGATTGTTTCAGGTTTCAAGACTTCACCCCTTGATTCTCCTAGAATGGCTTCAGGAGAGGCAAGGCCTATTGAAATCTGGTTGAACCTTTTTGGTGTGTTGTTATCTTTTAATCTAGCCATGATGCTATAAAGATGAAAATGTTAAATATGTTCTCTTACAAATAGTCTTGCAACTATAACTTACTCTTCCAATCGGATATCCAAGCCCAAACCTTTCAGTTCGTGCATCAATACGTTGAAAGATTCTGGCAAACCAGGTTCTGGCATGGTCTCTCCCTTGACGATCGATTCGTAGGTCTTCGCCCTACCGATCACGTCATCGGATTTCACGGTCAAGATCTCACGGAGGGTAGAAGACGCCCCATAGGCCTCCAATGCCCACACTTCCATCTCACCGAATCGCTGTCCACCGAACTGCGCTTTACCACCAAGTGGCTGTTGCGTGATCAATGAGTACGGTCCGATCGATCTGGCGTGCATCTTATCATCGACCATGTGGCCCAATTTAAGCATGTAGATCACCCCTACCGTCGCGGCCTGGTCGAAACGCTCTCCGGTACCACCGTCGTATAGGTGGGTATGGCCGAATCGCGGTACACCGGCTTCATCGGTGAAGGAATTGATCTCATCCAAGGTCGCCCCATCGAAAATCGGGGTGGCGAATTTCTTCCCTAGGTTTTGACCGGCCCAACCGAGAACGGTCTCATAGATCTGCCCGATGTTCATCCGTGATGGTACCCCTAGTGGGTTCAACACGATATCGACCGGGGTACCGTCTTCCAAGAAAGGCATATCTTCTTGTCTGACGATACGCGCTACGATACCTTTGTTACCGTGGCGGCCTGCCATTTTATCACCGACCTTCAGCTTGCGCTTCTTGGCGATATACACTTTCGCCAACTTCATGATCCCGGCGGGCAGTTCGTCACCGACCGAAATCGTGAACTTATCGCGACGCAAGTTTCCTTGAAGGTCGTTCAATTTGATCTTATAGTTGTGCAACAAGTCGGCCACCATGCTGTTGGTGCCGTCATCGGTCGTCCAGCTTCCGCCTACCAAGTGGGCGAAATCGTCGACCGCGTTCAACATTTTTATCGTATACTTCTTACCTTTTGGCAATACTTCCTCCCCAAGGTCATTGATCACTCCTTGTGAGGTCTTGCCATTGATAATGGCAAAGAGTTTCTCGATCAAGACATCCTTGAGTTGTTGGAATTTCACCTCGTATTCCATCTCCAATTTCGAGATCGCCTCTTTGTCTTCGGAGCGCTTGCGCTTATCCTTGATCGACCTAGAGAACAATTTCTTGTCGATGACCACCCCGCGAAGTGAAGGTGAGGCCTTTAGCGAGGCATCTTTCACATCACCGGCCTTATCACCGAAAATGGCGCGAAGGAGTTTTTCTTCCGGTGTCGGGTCTGATTCCCCTTTCGGAGTGATCTTACCGATCAAGATATCACCCGGCTTGACTTCGGCCCCGATACGGATCATACCGTACTCATCGAGATCCTTGGTCGCTTCTTCGGAAACGTTGGGGATGTCATTGGTCAACTCCTCGGCCCCTAGTTTGGTATCACGAACTTCCAAGGCGTATTCATCGATATGGATCGAGGTGAAGATATCTTCACGTACTACCTTTTCGGAAATCACGATCGCATCCTCGAAGTTGTATCCTTTCCATGGCATGAAGGCCACCTTCATATTCCGGCCTAAGGCCAATTCGCCTTTTTCGGTCGCATAGCCTTCACAAAGGACCTGTCCTTTCTTTACCTTATCGCCTTTTCTGACTATCGGCTTCAGATTGATGCTGGTTCCTTGGTTCGTCTTACGGAACTTGATCAGGTTGTAGGTTTTGAAATCTTCCTCGAAACTGATCAATTTCTCTTCTTCGGTTCGGGTGTATTTGATGGTGATCTTTTCGGCATCAACGTACTCGACCACACCATCTTCCTCTGCATTGATCAATACCCTTGAATCGGTCGCCACTTGACGCTCCAATCCGGTACCGACGATTGGCGATTGTGGACGCAACAACGGAACGGCCTGACGCATCATGTTCGATCCCATCAATGCCCGGTTCGCATCATCATGCTCCAAGAACGGGATCAAGGAGGCTGAAATCGATGCGATTTGGTTCGGTGCGACGTCGGTGTAATTCACTTCTGAAGGATCCACTACCGGGAAATCGCCTTCTTCACGAGCAATGACCTTGTCCCTATCGATGGCGCCATCTTTCTTCAACGGTATGTTCGCTTGGGCGATTTTCATTCCTTCTTCTTCCTCAGCGCTCAAATAGGTAAATTCCTTCGTATCGACCTTACCGGATTCCACCTTGCGGTATGGCGTTTCCAAGAAGCCCATAGGGTTCACCTTGGCAAATACCGAAAGTGAGGATATCAAACCGATATTCGGACCTTCAGGGGTCTCGATCGGACACAGCCTACCGTAGTGGGTGTAGTGTACGTCACGAACCTCGAAACCAGCCCGCTCACGTGACAACCCACCAGGGCCCAATGCCGATAGTCTTCGCTTGTGCGTGATCTCGGCCAAGGGGTTGGTCTGATCCATGAACTGCGACAACTGGTTGGTACCGAAGAACGAATTGATGACCGAAGACAAGGTCTTCGCATTAATCAAATCGATCGGGGTAAATACTTCGTTATCACGAACGTTCATACGCTCACGGATGGTTCTTGCCATACGGGCCAAACCGACACCGAACTGCTGTGACAATTGCTCTCCTACGGTACGAACACGTCGGTTCGACAAGTGATCGATATCATCGATCTCCGCTTTGGAGTTGATCAGTTCGATCAAGTATTTGATAATGGTGATGATATCTTCCTTGGTCAAGACTTCCTTGTCCATTCCGATATCCAATCCCAATTTTTTGTTCATCCGGTAACGTCCTACTTCTCCAAGGCTGTAGCGTTGGTCAGAGAAGAAGAGCTTGTCGATGATACCCCTTGCGGTTTCCTCATCGGGCGGCTCGGCGTTACGCAATTGACGGTAGATGTGCTCGACCGCTTCTTTTTCGGAGTTGGTCGGGTCTTTCTGTAGCGTATTGTGGATGATCGCGTAATCAGACTGTGAATTGTTTTCTTTGTGCAACAACACCGTCTTTACATCCGCATCGATGATCTCATCGATGTGTTCTTTTTCGAGTACAGTGTCACGATCCAAGATGATTTCGTTCCTTTCGATGGAAACGACCTCACCGGTATCTTCGTCCACAAAATCCTCATGCCAAGTGTTCAATACCCTTGCGGCCAATTTTCGGCCCAAAACTTTCTTCAATCCGGCTTTGGAAACCTTGACTTCCTCAGAAAGGTCGAAGATCTCCAAGATGTCCTTGTCGCGTTCGAAGCCAATGGCCCGGAACAAGGTGGTCACCGGTAATTTTTTCTTTCGATCGATATAGGCGTACATCACCGAGTTGATATCGGTCGCGAATTCGATCCATGACCCTTTGAAAGGAATGACCCGTGCAGAGTATAACTTGGTCCCGTTCGCGTGGAACGATTGACCGAAGAAAACCCCAGGGGAACGGTGCAACTGTGAAACGACGACACGTTCGGCACCATTGATGACGAAGGTACCGCTTGGGGTCATGTAAGGAATGGTCCCCAAATACACATCCTGTACGATGGTCTCGAAATCTTCGTGCTCTGGATCGGTACAGTATAATTTCAAACGTGCCTTGAGCGGAACGCTATAGGTCAATCCCCTTTCGATACATTCTTGGATGGTATATCGTGGTGGATCGATGAAATAATCCAGAAACTCTAGTACGAATTGGTTTCTGGTATCGGTAATCGGAAAGTTTTCCATGAAGGTATTGTACAAACCTTCGTTGCCTCTTTCGTCAGATTTTGTCTCAAGTTGGAAAAAGTCTTGAAAGGACTTAATCTGAATGTCCAAGAAATCCGGGTATTCCGGTATGTTCTTAGCGGATGCAAAATTTACTCTTTCAGTCTGTTTTGTGAACATCTATGGACAATTTTTGATAGTGAATTCTCTAGGGGTGGCATGCGCCGAAACATGCTGCTATATAAACAGGCTAAGGTCTAACCCACCAATGGTGGAAAAGACCTTAACCCTAATGTATCAATGGATGCTATTATTTAAGCTCAACTTCCGCTCCTGCTTCTTCCAATGATTTTTTGATACCTTCAGCTTCATCTTTGGAAACAGCTTCCTTCACTGCTTTTGGTGCGCTGTCAACGATCTCTTTGGCATCTTTCAAGCCAAGACCGGTCAATTCCTTCACCAATTTAACAACAGCCAATTTCGAAGCACCGGCCGCTTTCAAAATAACATCGAACTCGGTTTTCTCCTCAGCAGCGTCTTCACCACCACCGGCAGCGGCACCGCCACCAGCAACGGCTACTGCAGCGGCTGCAGGCTCGATACCGTATTCTTCTTTCAATATGTCGGCCAATTCATTCACCTCTTTTACGGTAAGGTTGACCAACTGTTCTGCAAAATCTTTTAAATCTGCCATTTTTCTATCGTTTAATGAAATTCTTAAATTATAATTTATTTAGTGCGTACGCGATTATTTCTCGGACAAGGTCTTAAGGATACCCGCGATCTTGCCACCACCGGACTTCAAGCCGGAGATAACGTTTTTCGCCGGAGATTGAAGTAGGCCGATGATATCGCCGATGACCTCCTCTTTGGACTTGATGTTCACAAGTGCCTCAAGGTTTTCGTCACCGATGTAGACGGCTTCTTCGATAAAGGCCCCTTTCAATACGGGCTTATCCGATTTCTTTCTAAAGTTCTTGATAAGTTTCGCGGGGGCGTTTCCTGTTTCTGAAAGCATCAAGGAGGTATTCCCCTTCAATACTTCAGGAAGATCCCCGAATTCCTTATCAGAAGCTTCCATTGCTTTTGCAAGCAAGGTGTTCTTAACTACTGCCAGTTTAATGTTGGCCTTGAAGCATGCCCTTCTCAAATCGGAAGTGGACACGGCGTCCAAGCCAGAGATATCGGCCAGATAAATATTGGTATTATCGGCCAATTGGACAGTCAAATCTTCAATTACAGTTGCTTTTTCTTCTCTTGTCATTGTTTCAATTTTGGACTATCCGTTATTAAACTGCTTTCGGATCCAATGGAACGCTAGGACTCATGGTGCTGCTCAAATAGATGCTCTTCATATACACCCCTTTGGCGGCGGCAGGCTTCATCTTTACCAATGTATCGATAAGCTCCTTGGCGTTTCCGGCGATTTTATCGGCCGAAAAAGACGCTTTTCCGATAGCGGCGTGAACGATTCCGGTCTTGTCGACTTTGAAATCGATTTTACCTCCTTTAACATCGGCGACAGCTTTGCCCACTTCCATGGTTACCGTTCCTGTTTTTGGGTTTGGCATCAGACCACGCGGACCCAAAATCCGACCTAGGGGACCTAATTTCCCCATAACGCTTGGCATGGTGACGATAACGTCAACATCGGTCCAACCGCCTTTGATCTTATCCAAATATTCATCCAACCCGACGAAATCAGCTCCGGCCTCCTTGGCTTCCGCTTCTTTGTCTGGGGTCACCAAGGCCAAAACCTTTACATCCTTACCGGTACCATGGGGTAGGGTCACTACACCACGGACCATTTGATTGGCTTTTCGCGGGTCAACCCCCAAACGAACGGCCAAATCGATCGATGCATCGAATTTTACGTTGGTTATTTCTTTAACTAGTGCAGAGGCCTCGTCTAAGGAATACAGTTTATTCCTATCTATCTTGGCGTTCGCCTCCTTTTGCTTTTTAGTCAATCTTGCCATTTGAAATTGCTTTAAGATTCTTAAAAAGGTCTTTTACCAGCGACTTTCAATCCCATGGATCTCGCCGTACCAGCAACCATGCTCATTGCCGACTCGACGGTAAAGGCATTCAAATCGACCATTTTGTCTTCGGCGATCTGCTTGACTTGATCCCAGGAAACCGATCCTGATTTCACACGGTTAGGTTCGCCCGATCCTTTCTTGATCTTTGCTGCTTCCATCAATTGCACGGCCGCCGGAGGTGTTTTGACGACAAATTCAAACGATTTGTCTTTGTACACGGTGATCACTACAGGCAAGACTTTACCTTGCTTGTCTTGGGTCCTGGCATTGAATTGCTTACAGAACTCCATGATGTTGACACCGGCAGCACCTAAGGCGGGTCCGACCGGTGGCGATGGATTCGCAGCACCTCCCCTAACTTGTAATTTAACTACCTTATCTACTTCTTTTGCCATTGTTTCTAATTAATGTGAAATTGTATCAAGTGGAAGCAACACAATTTCGATATATGTAACAGCTCTTCTTAAACTTTTTCTACTTGCATATAGCTCAACTCCAATGGGGTCTTTCTACCGAAGATCTTCACCATGACCTCGAGCTTACGCTTTTCTTCATTGATTTTCTCAACGGAACCATTGAATCCGTTGAAAGGTCCGTCGATGACCTTGACCGTTTCGCCCAAGACGAACGGTATGGCCACATTGTCGGTATTGACCGCCAACTCATCGACCTTACCTAACATCCTATTGACCTCGGCCTTGCGCAATGGCACGGGATCCCCACCTTTGGTCTCACCCAAAAACCCGATCACGTTGGTAATCGATCGGATAATGTGGATCATTTCGCCGCCCAAATTGGCCTTGATCATAATGTAACCAGGAAAGTAGGTACGCTCTTTATTGATCTTCTTACCGTTTCGGATCTGAACGACCTTCTCGGTCGGAACCAAGACTTCTTCCAAGTAATCGGCAAAACCATGACGTTCTACCTCACTTTCGATATAGCCTTTGATCTTGTTTTCTTGACCACTGACCGCTCGGACTACATACCATTTCTTTTCCAACACTTCCGACATGGCCTAACCGATTAGATTATCAAAGTACAACTTGATCAACTTACTGAAAACGGTATCAACACCCCAGGTCGCCAAGGCGAACAAAATGGAGAAGACCGCTACCACAACCATGAGATTCGATGCCTGTTCCCTGTTCAACCAAGTCACATTGTTCTTCAATTCTTCCCAAGATTCCTTTACGTAAGTCAACATATTACTACTTTTCTTTACTGGCACGGGAGGAGAGACTCGAACTCCCGACACCTGGTTTTGGAGACCAGTGCTCTACCAACTGAGCTACACCCGTTTATAATTACACTTAAAGGTATTCCGCAAAAGCGGAACACCTTTTAGTGTAAACTATGATATAAAATGATTAATCTAAAATTTCAGTAACCTGACCGGCACCTACGGTTCTACCACCCTCACGGATAGCGAAACGAAGACCTACGCTCAATGCGATAGGCTGGATCAAATCAACTGTAATGGTCAAGTTATCACCTGGCATTACCATTTCAACACCGTCAGGCAAGTTGATGTTACCTGTTACGTCAGTAGTCCTAACGTAGAACTGTGGACGGTAGTTGTTGTGGAATGGGGTGTGACGACCACCTTCTTCTTTCTTAAGGATATAGACCTCAGCTTTGAATTTGGCGTGCGGCTTAACGGAACCAGGCTTACAGATAACCATACCTCTTTTGATATCGCTTTTCTCGATACCTCTCAATAGGATACCTACGTTATCACCTGCTTCTCCACGATCCAAAATCTTACGGAACATCTCAACCCCGGTAATGGTTGAAGCCAATTTCTCAGCACCCATACCGATGATATCAACGGCATCACCAGTGTTGGCAACTCCAGTTTCGATACGACCGGTAGCAACGGTACCACGACCAGTAATGGTGAATACGTCTTCTACAGGCATCAAGAAGTCTTTCTCAACATCCCTTTCAGGAAGCTCGATCCACTCATCAACTGCAGCCATCAATTCCATTACGGTATCGACCCATTTCTGCTCACCGTTCAACGCACCCAAGGCAGAACCTGAAACAACAGGACCATTGTCACCATCGTACTCATAGAAAGAAAGCAATTCCCTTACTTCCATTTCCACCAATTCCAACAACTCCTCGTCATCGACCATGTCGACTTTGTTCAAGAAAACGACGATTCTTGGAATACCGACCTGACGACCCAATAGGATGTGCTCACGAGTCTGAGGCATAGGACCATCAGTAGCGGCAACAACCAAGATAGCACCGTCCATCTGTGCGGCACCTGTAACCATGTTCTTCACGTAATCGGCGTGACCAGGACAGTCAACGTGTGCGTAGTGACGGTTTTGAGTCTGGTACTCTACGTGCGACGTATTAATGGTAATACCCCGTTCTTTTTCTTCAGGAGCATTGTCAATAGAATCGAAGCTTCTAAGTTCAGACAACCCTGCGTTCGCCAATACAGTAGTAATAGCGGCAGTCAATGTAGTTTTACCATGATCAACGTGTCCAATAGTACCGATATTAAGGTGCGGTTTGGAACGATCAAAAGTTTCCTTTGCCATTTTAATTAATTTTAATCTTAGTTTATATTAGTGTACAAATCGTTTTGAGCCAATGACGGGATTTGAACCCGTGACCTCTTCCTTACCAAGGAAACGCTCTACCCCTGAGCTACACCGGCGTAAAGTGTTGAATCTTCGACGTTACTGCCGAGACTCCTGCCTTCGCAGGAATGACATCTTTTCTTTGAGCGGGAGACCGGGTTCGAACCGGCGACATTCAGCTTGGAAGGCTGACGCTCTACCAACTGAGCTACTCCCGCATTGTTATTTTCAATATTTCACTTAAAAGCCCTAAATTTTAACACTTTAGGACGGAACGTTGTTTTTTGTGTTGTGGGGAGAGCAGGATTCGAACCTGCGAAGGTAAAAACCAACAGATTTACAGTCTGTCCTCGTTGGCCGCTTGAGTATCTCCCCGCCTTTATTTTAGCACTTTACGAGCCGGTAGAGGGACTCGAACCCACGACCTGCTGATTACAAATCAGCTGCTCTAGCCAGCTGAGCTATACCGGCTTTTACAGCCCTTTTTTACACAAAAAAAGCCCGTTATTCCTAACGGACTGCAAATGTAGAGATTTATTTTTGTATTCAAAATAATTTGAGAAAAATTTTGACTAGGCGTGAGCCCGCATTTTCTCTTTCTTTTTGACCAATTTGCGTTCGAGTGAACTGCATGCCGAATCGATGGCTTCCTCGAAGCTTTTGCATTGCTTTTTGACAATGAATTTGTCGCGCGGAACATGTACTTTGATTTCCACAATCTTATTTTCCTTTGCGCTGGTGTTCTCGACCTTCATATACACGTCGGAACTGATCACCTTATCGTAGAAAAGATCGAGCTTATCCATCCGGTTTTGGATGAAATCGATCAACTTCCTATCGGCATCAAAGTTTACGGATTGTGCGTTTACCTTCATAGTACTTTGAATTTTGGGATCCGTTTGGGACGGACCGGGTTAAACTTCGGTAAGGAGGGTCTATTCCTTACTCCTAGGATGGGCAGCTAGATGTGCTTTTTTTAGCTCGGCAATACTATTGTGGGTATAGACTTGTGTTGACGCCAAGCTTGAATGGCCCAGTAATTCCTTGACCGTATTCAGGTCGGCTCCCTCATTGAGCAAATGGGTCGCGAAGGTGTGTCTAACGATATGCGGACTCCTTTTTGCCTTGGGGGAGACCATACTAAAATACTTATTTATAACCCTATAAACAAGTGTTTCATAGATTTTGTGACCCGTTTTGGTTAAAAACAAATAGCTTGGATCAGCGATTTCGGGCAGTAGTTCGCGCGCATCCAGATACTCCTTCAAGGTCGTTTTCGTGGTGTCCAAAACCGGTATGATGCGCTCTTTGTTCCGTTTTCCCAATACCTTGACCATTTGTCTTTCCATATCGATGTCGGACATCTTCAGGGCGATCATTTCGGCCCTTCGCATACCTGTTGCATAGAGCAACTCGATCATCGCCCTATCACGCATGCCTTCGAACGAGGCTTCGAAAGGGAGCTGCTCCAAAACTTCCTTAAGCTCCGCTTCGGAAAAAGGCACCTGCACCTGCTTTTTGGTCTTTAAGGCTTTGTGTTTGGCCAAAGGGTCGGCAGTCAGGGTGCCTATGGCCAAAAGAAACTTGAAATAGGCTTTTAAAGAGGCTACTTTTCGATTGATCGAACGGTTGGTCCTTCCTTGTCCGACCAATTCGACGACCCAGCTGCGTATCATAGGGTAGTTGATCTCAGTGGCATCATTCAATTGGAACCTATCAAGGCCAAAGGCCATAAAAGCGTCTATATCGCCCTTGTAGGCCTTGACCGTATGCATCGAATACTTCTTCTCATGCTGCAGGTACGCTATAAAGGCATCCAAGTCCATAACCCAAAGGTACATAAAAGGCAATGGAACGGTATGGACGAAAAAAAGCCTTGCTATCGCAAGGCTTTGATTGTATGATTGAACGCTAGGGGACTAGATTTCCTCTCCGTCCCTCAAGTGTTGGATGTACTGTGCTTTTTGTATTTCGGCACGTCGCTTCACAGAAGGTTTGGTGAATTGCTGTCGGCTTCGCAACTGACGCATCGTACCTGTTTTATCAAATTTACGTTTGAACCGCTTCAGGGCCCTATCGATGTTCTCTCCTTCTTTTACTGGTATAATTAACATGGACTACAACCTCCTTTCTTTAAAATTTTGGTGTGCAAATATACAAATCTAGTATCGCAATGAAAGCATTACTTTAAAATATTTTTTGAAATCACAACTTTCTGTATTTCGGTGGTGCCTTCACCAATGGTGCACAACTTGCTATCCCGGTAAAACTTCTCGACCGGAAAATCCTTGGTATATCCATATCCACCGTGAATTTGAACGGCATCGTTGGCTATCTTGACACAGACCTCAGAGGCATACATCTTCGACATCGCTCCCATGGTGGTCACTTTTCTTCCTTGATTTTTCAAAAAGGCCGCCTTGTGCAACAACAGCTCCGAAGCTTCGATTTCGGTAGCCATATCGGCCAATTTAAAGGAAACCCCTTGAAACGCACTGATCGGTTTTCCGAACTGTACGCGTTCCTTGGCATATTTCAAAGCTGCCGAATACGCCCCTTTGGCAATACCCAAGGAAAGGGCACCGATGGAAATCCGGCCACCGTCCAAAATTTTCATGGATTGGATGAAACCATCCCCGACCGCTCCCAAACGATTATCGTCAGAGATCCGGCAATCCGAAAAAATCAACTCAGCGGTCTCACTGGCCCGCATCCCTAATTTATCCTCTTTCTTACCGCTTGAAAACCCAGGAGTACCTTTTTCAATGGCAAAAGCGGTCATGCCGTGGCTGTCACCCTTCTCACCCGTCCTGGCGATTACGACGGCGATGTCACCTGATTTACCGTGGGTGATAAAATTTTTAGCCCCATTAAGGATCCAATGGTCCCCATCTTTAACGGCGGTGGTGTTCATACCCCCTGCATCAGAACCGGTATTATGTTCGGTAAGCCCCCAAGCACCGATCCATTCGGCTGTCGCCAATTTGGGTACCCAGCGTTGTCGTTGTTCTTCATTGCCGAAAGAAAGGATGTGATTGGTACAAAGCGAATTGTGTGCCGCTACGGAAAGGCCTATCGATGGATCGACCTTTGAAATTTCTTCAATAATGGCGATGTATTCATGGTATCCCAGTCCGGAACCCCCCAGGGATTCGGGAACCAGCACTCCCATAAAGCCCATTTCGCCGGCTTTTTTAAAGACCTCGACCGGAAAGGTCTGGGCCTCGTCCCACTCCATCACGAACGGACGGATGTACTGCTCTGCGAATTCCTTGGCGGATTCCGCGACCATCTTTTGGGTCTCTGAATAATCGAAGTTAATGGTGGATAAGGTATCCGTAATCATTTCAGGCATTTTAAAGGGACAAATATAATTGAATTATGTCGATTTTGTTTACCGGAAACCCTTCAAGATCAAACAATTCTTCGAAAGATCCGATGCGTCCGCGTGCTCGACGGTAGGCGACCATACGACGGGCCAACCCATAGTCGATATATACCAAACGGGAAAGTTCTTTCACTGTTGCTTCATTAAGCGGTATTTTTTCGATTTGGGGCGCTTGCAATACCTGAAACCTGACGAGGCATCGTTCGACCACCTCGGGTTCAAGACCATACACTTCATACAACTGTGCATTGACCAAAAATCCACCCAATAGTTCACGGTACTTGACGATTCGCTGCGATAAGACCTTCCCAATTCCCCGGATGCTGGTCAAAGCCTCTGGGGTCGCTAGGTTTAGATCGGAAGGCCCAATTTTTTCCGACCTTGAAGCTTTCCCATTTCGTCTTGGGTTTTTAGAGGTAAACTCCGGAAACCTGAAGTGCACCGCTAAGGTTTCCAACAACTCATCGGAAACCCCAGTAAGCGCTTGGAACCCCTCGAGGGAATTCACAAAACCGCCTGTTTTGCGGAATGCTAGGAGTTTGTCCATGGCCGTAACGGGAATGCCGAGCGCATAGCCTTTCGCATCGGTCAAGAAATTCGGATTCAATCGATAGGGCTCCCGCTTTTTTAAAAGGAATACAGATAGGCTGTCATATCGGGCTTGTGCAACCGTATCGAGATACAAGAGGGAATGATCGCTTTGTTTGGGCTTGGACCGGGTACCGAACCAAACCCCTTGGAAAAGGAACAAGAGCAACAACAAAAAAAAGACCCCATTCCGTTCCCTTTTGTCGAGATTGAAATGAGGTCTTAAACGTTTCAAATGTATGTTCTTATTTGCTGGCCTTAATGGCTTCCATATAGCGGTTCAATTGTTTTTTTACGACCGGGAACAAGAAATACAACCCGACCATGTTCGGGAATACCATGGCAAAGATCATGGCATCCGAAAAGGCCCATATCGAATCCATACTGGCGGCCGCACCGATAACGACGAACACACAGAACAACAGCTTGTATGCCAAATCCATTTTCTTTCCACGTCCAAAAAGATACTTCCATGATTGCAAACCGTAATAAGACCATGAGATCATGGTCGAAACGGCGAACAACACCACCGCAATGGTCAAGAAGATATTCGAGAATGGAATGTAAGCCCCAAAGGCTTTCGAAGTGATCCCTGCGCCTTCGTAGGCAATGCCATCGATAAGGACCGCACCAGAACCGTCTCCTCCGTAATCGAAGAACCCTCCAAAGTTAAAGATGACTATGACCAAGGCAGTCATGGTGCAAATCACTACCGTATCGATAAAAGGTTCCAACAAGGCCACCAAGCCTTCTGAAGCCGAATATTTCGTTTTTACCGCAGAGTGCGCGATCGAAGCGGAACCGGCACCGGCTTCGTTGGAAAAGGCCGCTCTACGGAAACCTACCAACAAAACCCCGATCACACCACCGACACCCATGGCCGTTGGATTGAAAGCTTCGGATACGATCAAGCCGATTGCATCGTCGATCAATGAGAAATTGCTAAAAATGATGTATAGACAGCAAACAATATACATGACCGCCATAAAGGGTACTACTTTTTCGGTCACCGAAGCGATCCTTTTGATCCCTCCGATAATGATAATGGCCACCAAAACGGCCAAGACCAACCCTACTATGGCACCAGCTGCGGTACTGTCCCATCCGAACAATTCTTTGATAACAATGGTAGCCTGGTTCGATTGCGCGGCATTACCACCCCCAAAGGATCCTCCGATACAGAAGACCGCGAATAGGGCCGCAGCGATTTTACCAAGGGTCTTGAACCCTTTGTCCTTCAGACCACGACTGATGTAGTACATCGGGCCACCATATACGGTGCCGTTCTCATCTACATCGCGGTATTGCACGCCTAAGGTACATTCGACAAATTTGGTCGACATCCCCAAGAGTCCACAAACGATCATCCAAAACGTGGCTCCGGGTCCGCCAAGGGCGATTGCCAAGGCTACCCCAGCGATATTCCCGTTTCCTACCGTTCCGGATACCGCGGTCGCCAGTGCTTGGAAGTGACTGACTTCCCCCTCTTTGCTTTCGTCACGGATCGTATCTGGCAAATCACCGTCAACGATATTGACTTCCGCCTTTTCTACCCCGGGTCCTGCAGCCACCTCAAGATCATCGTATTTTCCACGAACGACATTTATGGCCGTCCAGAAATGACGGACGTTCGGAAAACCGAAATACAATGTAAAAAACAAGGCACTTCCTACCAAGAGGATCAAAACAAAGGGCGTGCCCATGATTTCGAAGAAAATGACCTTATTGAAAAAATCGGAAACCGGTTGGAAGGCCTGATCGATCTGTTGGTCCAAGCCCACTTCCTGGGCATTTGCGAACAACGGTAAAAACAGGGCCATCGCGCTAAGAAGTCTATACTTCATCATATGGTTTTTGTTAGTTTGGTTACTTGTAAAGCTGACAATATCCTAAAAAAAAACTTCAGAATCAAAATTGAAAAAGTTAAACTAACCGATTTTGAACATCTGGTTCAGCTTTTGGATTTGTTCGGGTCGCCCTAGTACGATGACCTTACTTTTGGGCTCCAGTTGTTGGTTGGCCTCAGGGTTGATGATGTAGTTCCCGTTCGGTTCGATATAGCCGATAATGGTACAGCCGGTGCGCCTTCTCAGATCCAGATCCCGTATCGAACTGCAGTCGACCTGATCTTGAAAATCCTCGATTTCAACCTCTTCCAAGTTAGTGGTACTATCAACTTCGGTAGACAACTTATTAATGAAGGTGACCAAATCGGGCATAACTACCAAAGAAGCCATATGATCACCACCTATCTTGTCGGGCATGATGACCTTGTCGGCCCCGGCCAACATCAACTTGTGTTGTGAGGTCACCTGCGAAGCACGGCTTATGATAAACAGGTCTTTATTCAATTGCCTAGCCGATAAAACTACGAAAAGGTTAGCTGCATCATCTGGTACCGCAGTAATCAAAAAGTTGGCCCTATCGATACCCGCGGCGAGTAAGACTTCGTCCTCATTGGCATCCCCTTCGATAAAAAGCACCTCGTCTTCGTTCTTTTCAATGATCTCTTTGTTCTTTTCGATCACTACAAACGGTTTTTTGTAGGCATTCAGTTTTTCGGCCGCTTGTCGGCCATTCCGGCCATAGCCGCAGACCACCACATGTTCACTGAGGTTTTCAATTGCTTTTTTCACCTTTTTCTGCTTTAAATTCTGTAGGGAGTTTCTACCCAATAAATACTCGGTGACCACCGAAATGGCGAATCCGAAAATAAAAACGCTGCTGACGATTAAGAATATGGTAAACACTTGGGCGTCGGCATCAAGTGGGCGCACTTCTGAAAAACCGACCGTCGTTACCGTAATAATGGTCATATACACCGCCTCGACCCACGAAAAATCAGCCACTAGCCGATAACCCACTACCCCGATCAAAAAAACCATGACCATGAGGGTCAAGGCCAAGGCAATTTTAGATCGGAAAAGTCTCAGTATGGTCATAAATCGAATACGGAAGTCCGTTTAGTATAAATCAAATCCTTGATGCGCAGCCAAAATGCGATAAACAAATAAAGTGCAAAACCGAAACCCAGGGTGGCGAACGTCAAATAGATGAAGGTAGTTCGCACTACCCTAGCCCGGATCCCGAACCGTTCGGCAATGCGCTCACACACTTCAAAACCGCGTTTCTGCAAATAATAGAGTAGATCATAAAACCATCGCATACCCAAAATTAGCGTTTTCTTCCTAGTAAATGAATTCCGATGCTGCATTGCAAACACCGCCCTTTGGAACAGTAGTCATGGTAAAGGCCCAAATTCGCCTGACTTTCGAAGGCATTGCTAGCCGAAAGCCCAAAGGTTTCGAATTGATCGAGAATACCGTTCCTTTCACGAGGTAAGGTCCGCATTAACCCGATCACCTCTTCAGCGATATCGTTTCCCCTAGATTGGGCATACATCAACTTGAGGGGTACTATGGTATTGCTGATCAACAAATGGACGGTGGTTTTAGAAACCTGCTTGTTCCTTTTGGCCGAAAGCTTGCCAAAAGTGAAGTGGGTTTTCCAATAGTCGGATACCGACACCCGAAACAAGTCGTAAAAATCGTTTAGGTTGTCCATTCGCATCACCTTTTGGAACAAATCGGACCGAAGGGCATAGAGCTGTACCAGCTGTGCCAAGCGTATGGTCGGAAAGTTGGCGGGTCGCAATCCAAAGAACTCAGGCCGTGGACCCAGATAAGGCCGTATACGATAAGTGTTTTTCAAAAAGCGGTAATGGGCCAGCTGTTTTAAAAAATAAGGATCATGCGCCTTTTCATTTTCCAAAAAACCGGCCAAACCGAACAAAAGCGTTTCCAAAGAAAAGGGACGACGGGACAACTTCTTGATCAGTGAAAAATCAAGATGTTCGGCAAGGGCCTTAAAAGCCCCCCCGTTCTTATTCAGACCGAACCCTTTCATCAAGGAACGGAACAAAATCGCCTCCCAATGGTTTTGGGTCGCCTCCATCGAGGTTTTGATCTCCTTCGATTTCGTTAAAAGGCGGGCGACATAAAGCCGTTGTTGCCATATCGATACCACATCATCGGGAACGGCTTTCAGATTACGTTCACAGGGAATGAACCGAACCTGTTGGTTTTCGAATAACCTTTGATAACGCGATAACAGATCGGATCCCACAAATCGCTTTAATTCCAGTGTCGGGATGCGGCTGCCATCCCTTCGGAATATGGCGACGTCATCAACCCAGACGACATGCAGGACCACATTATCATAGTTGGGGTCTTTTTCATGGCCGTGGGCATACCAATCGGAGGCATTTCGATGAATTTCCACGTTTCCACCCCATTCCTGACCATCGATGCTTACCCGGGCATTGAAAAAGTCAGGACCACTGGCATGATTGTGCTGACCCGCATTGCGGATTTCCAGCACCTCGTTTTCAGTAGTGAACAGTTCCTTCTTGGGAATACGGTGGGAAGCCCATACATAATGGAGTAGCGCTTCTTTCATGGTGGCATCTCGATTCGATTACGTCAAAAGACCAAAATAAACCGAGATAACCGCAACGGGTGCGAGCAGTAAGTTTATTCGGCTACTTCGCCCTCCCAGGCCATAAAGCCCCCTTCCAAATTGAACGTTTGCCCGAAACCTTGGCTGTTCATGATGGCGCAAGCCTGACTGCTCCGGTTTCCTGAACGGCAATAGACGTAATAGTTCTTAGACGTATCCAATTCGGCAAGGGCATCAAGGAACCCTTGACCCATATAAATGTCTATGTTTTGTGACCCTGGGATGTATCCTTCTTCCACTTCATCGGCAGTGCGGACATCGAGAATGACCGCGTTTTGATCATCGGCTAATTGGGCCGCCCATTCTTCTTGGCTTAAATCCATGTGTTTCGTCAAATTTAATTTGCTCAAAATAAAAGTCCGGAGCATGACCCCGGACCTAAAACTACGTATTTTTCGTATTATACTTTTATCGAACATCCGATGGCCCTTGTGGTCGTAAGCTCGATTTCTTCACCGGCCAGCATGGCATCGACCGCGTTTTCTACATATTTCTCTTCGACCTGTGCGGCATCTTGATAGTTGTCATCGATGGCGCCGATGTACCGCACTATATTTCCTTCGTCCGTACGTTCCAATAAATAGCCATGTGGCGTGCGGGTGGCACCGTATTGTGGATAAATGGTTTGACCGTCATCAAGGAGGTAGGGAAAGGTGAACCCTTTTTCTTGGGCCCTGACCTTCATGGCTTCGAAACTATCGCCGGGCTTTGCCGCCGGATTATTCGGATTAATGGCGATTACCGGAACCCCCATCGGTTCGTATTTGGCATCAAGGGCAATGATCCTGTCTTCGTAGGCCACCGCATACGGACAGGTATTACAGGTAAAAATGACCAAAAAGCCTTTGGCGGTATCGAAATCGGATAGTGACACCCTATTCCCATCCACATTTTGCAAAGAAAAATCCGTAGCCGCATCCCCGATCGAATACCCTTGATAAGGATTTGTCGTAAAAGCAACAGCCCCAATGAGGACCATGATCAAGAGTAGTGGGGAGAAATATTTTTTAAGTTTCATCGTATAAATTTTTCAAGTTCAGTGTTTAGTGTTTCATAGGTAAAGCCCTGTTCATAGAATTGCCGCTGGTCGCGATTGTAAATCAAGGTTGCCGGGATTCCCCCACCCCAATCGGGAGCTATCTTGGGTATCCAGTCGTTCATTTTGGTGTCATCCAAAATCACTACTTGGCCTTTCAGACCTTTTTTCTCAACAAAGGGCACTAATCGTTTCTGCCACATCGAGGGCATATCGAGACTCACGAAAACCAGGGCGAGCTTCTCCGATTTGCGTTCGGCATACGTTTTTTCGAAATGGGGCATTTCTTCGATACAAGGTTTGCACCAAGTAGCCCAGAAGTTAACGATGTAGGTGGTATCGTTCTCTTGCCGAAGCAGTGGTTCTAGGCCTGCATAGTCATAAACAGGAAATGGCAAGCTGTCGTTATCGGAGGTCGCAGGGGTCTCGGTTTCGGATACACTGGCGGTCTGCGACTCTTTCTTCTTCTCGACACAAGCTTGGGTAAGCAAAACAGCTAGCACCAAAACAGGGAACATCGACCTCATGGCAAATGATTTAAGGTTAAAATTAGCCAATGCCCAAGCCACCGTTATTTTTTTAACAAAATTTTATCGATGAAAAATTTTTATTCCCCTGCAAACCATTATACATTTGTATATACAATTGTTGTAATGACATGAATGTAGAAGCGATAATAAAAACGGAAAAACGGTTGCCACTTCGAATGCGGACCATGATCCACTTCGCCTTGGTAGGTAATAAGATCAGTGAAGCCTTTGCAGCTGCCCTTAAACCCTATGAGGTTTCGGAGCAACAATTCAACGTACTACGTATACTGCGCGGACAAAAAGGCGCACCGGCCAACCTCTCGACCATCAATGAACGCATGGTAACCAAAATGAGCAATACCACCCGATTGGTCGATAAATTATTATTGAAAGGTTATGTAGATCGGGCCGTTTGTGCCAACAACCGCAGAAAAGTCGAGATCACCATAACGAACAAGGGCAACACCATTTTGACCGAATTGGACAGCGTTATGGAGGCGACCGAAATGCAGCTTCTGCAAAAATTCAACGACAAAGAACTGGAACAATTAAACCTCTTATTGGATAAATTTTAATATGGACAATACACTGAAAAACAGAAATTGGCGCTACGCCACCAAAAAATTCGATGCCACTAAAAAAGTGTCGGATGAAGACTTGGAAACCCTACTGGAAGCCACTCGCTTAAGTGCCTCCTCGTATGGCTTGCAACCCTATCATATCTATATCATCACCGACCAAGACATCAGGGAACGGTTAAAACCGGTCAGCTGGGGGCAATCGCAATTGACCGATGCCTCACATATCCTGGTTTTTGCCAATGCCACCGATTTTGCCGATGAACTCATCGATGACTATTTGACCAATGTTTCGGAAACACGGAATATTCCCGCGGAGGGATTGAAAGGATACGGTGACTTCATGAAATCAAAATTATTGGAGTTGCCCAAAGAAGTGAAAAGCACTTGGACCGCCAAACAGGTGTACTTGGCACTGGGCAACGCAATGCAAGCCGCCGCGGAACTCCATATCGACACTTGTGCCATGGAAGGTTTCGAACCGGAAAAGTACAACGAGATATTGGGGTTATCGAAAAAAAACCAAAACGCAGCCGTTGTCTTGGCCGTTGGGTACCGATCTTCAGAAGATGATACCCAGCACTACGCCAAAGTGCGCAAATCAACCTCGGAATTATTCACACATCTATAAATTTTAAAACAATCCATAATTTGAAAATCATGAAAAAGAATCTATTAAGCATTGCATTGACCCTTGTATTCGGACTTGCCCTCGCCAACCCTGTCGATGGTGAAAAGAAAGAAGTGAAAGCCGACGCCAGTACGGTCACCTGGAAAGCCTACAAAGTTACAGGCTCGCATACGGGCACCATCAGCCTTAAGGCAGGCGCGCTGGTATTCGACCAAGGCAAATTGACCGGCGGCGAGTTTACCGTCGATATGACCACCATCAACACCACCGATTTAAGCGGTGATTACAAAGCGAAGTTGGATGGGCACCTCCATTCCGACGATTTCTTTTCGACAGCCTCCCATCCGACTTCAAATTTGGTATTTACCAAAGTCGAAAGCTCAGGAAAGAACTCGTATAAAGTGACCGGCGACCTCACGATCAAAGGAATCACAAAACCGGTAACCTTCGATGTTTCGGTTTACGGCAGCAAAGCCACTGCTACGATGAAAGTTGATCGCGCCCAATACGACGTAAAGTATGGTTCGGGAAGTTTTTTCGACAACTTAGGTGACAAGACCATTTATGACGAGTTCGATTTGGTCGTCGATTTGGAATTTTAAGACCCAACATAGAAAAAGGAAATTAGTTTGAGTGTTTGGAAATCCTGCCGTGGTAATGCCGCTGCGGGATTTTCATTTTTTTATTGGGATTCATCAAATTGATTTCTATATTTGACCCTATGCAATTACGCAATACATCTTGGTGGTGGAAGAACTTACGTCAGATTTCGTGAGCTAGTCCTGCTATCCAAATAATAATATCAAAGGCTTGTCATCACGACAAGCCTTAATTTTTTGAATAAAGTCGAACATGAATTTCAAATTAAAGACCCATCACAAGCAGATCCTCGCCGATACCATCACACCGGTCAGTGTGTACTTGAAGGTCCGCGATAGATTCCCTAATAGTATTCTGTTGGAGAGTAGTGATTACCATGCCAACGACAACAGTTTTTCGTACATCTGTTGCAACCCGATCGCTTCTTTAAAGGTGGCCAATGAGCGCATGGAGCAGCGGTTTCCCGACGGTTCGATCGAAACGGTGCCCTTAGACGACAAAAGCGATGTGACCGCCCTCATCGATGGTTTTTCGAAGCGTTTCGAAATCGACCAACACGACTTCAAGTTCATTACCAACGGCCTCTTCGGCTATATCGCCTATGATGCCGTTCGCTATTTCGAATCGGTAACCCTTACCAAAAAGCCGGATTCGATCGACATCCCCGATATCTTTTATGCGGTCTATCAGAACATCATCGCCATCAACCATTTTAAGAACGAGGCCTACCTCTTCGCCCATTGTTATGATTCGGAAGACAATACCGCCGAATTGGAGCAACTGCTCAAAGTACGCAGTTTCGCCACCTATGGGTTCAGTAAGGACGGTGAGGCGGAGTCGAATCTCCAAGATGCCGAATACCGTGAGCATGTAGCCTTCGCGAAAAAGCATTGCCAACGTGGCGATGTCTTCCAATTGGTACTTTCACGACGGTTTTCGCAAGGGTTCAAAGGAGATGAATTCAATGTATACCGGGCCCTGCGATCGATCAACCCGTCGCCCTATCTCTTTTATTTCGATTATGGCGATTTCAAGATATTCGGCAGTTCGCCTGAAGCGCAGCTTATCGTGAAAGACGGTAAGGCCGAGATCCACCCTATCGCAGGCACCTATAAGCGCACCGGTAATGACGAACAAGACGCTGCTTTGGCCAAAAAGCTCGCTGCCGATGAGAAGGAGAACAGCGAACATGTGATGTTGGTCGACCTGGCCCGAAACGACCTCAGTCGCAATGGCAATCTGGTCGATGTCGAGACCTATCGCGAGGTTCAGTACTTCTCACATGTCATCCACCTGGTCTCCAAGGTGACCGGTCAAAAAAAGGATTCCATTTCGACCCTGAAGATCGTCGCCGATACCTTTCCGGCAGGAACGCTGAGCGGAGCCCCTAAACATCGGGCCATGCAATTGATCGAACAATATGAAAAAACCAGTCGGGCTTATTATGGAGGGGCCATCGGGTTTATGGACTTTAAAGGCAATTTCAACCACGCCATTATGATCCGTACCTTCTTGAGCAAAAACCACCAGCTCCATTTTCAAGCTGGTGCGGGCTTGGTAGCGGCCTCCGATCCCGAAACCGAATTACAAGAGACCTATAACAAACTCGGTGCCTTGAACAAGGCCCTTGAAATCGCGGAAAAGATCTAAGATGGGAAGACGGATACTGATGATCGACAACTACGATAGTTTCACCTACAATCTGGTACACTATCTTGAGGATTTGGACTGTGAGGTGGTCGTCAAACGCAACGACGAATTGGACCTCGAGGAAGTGGATGCCTTTGATGAAATCGTACTCTCACCCGGACCCGGAATTCCGGATGAAGCCGGTTTGCTGAAGCCCATTATCGCCAAATACGGACCGAGCAAACGCATCTTCGGGGTCTGTTTGGGCCAACAGGCCATCGCGGAGGTCTATGGGGGCAGCTTGGTCAATTTGGATCAAGTCTACCATGGCGTAGCTACTACCGTAACGATAACCGAGAAAGATCCGATTTTCAAGGGTTTACCCAAAGAAATCGAAGTAGGGCGCTACCACTCTTGGGTGGTCGATACGCATCTTCCGGATGCCATTGTGGCCACATCGACCGATGAAAACGGACAGATCATGTCATTACGCCATGCCGAATACGATATCAGGGCGGTCCAATTCCACCCCGAATCGGTCCTGACCCCACACGGCAAACAAATCTTAAAAAACTGGTTGGAACGATGAAAGAGACCTTGAACAAACTGATCAATCATGAGATCTTGGCCAAAGAAGACGCCAAGCAAATATTGGTGAACATCGCCAAAGGCGAATACAATACCAGTCAAATTGCCGCCTTTCTGACCGTTTATATGATGCGGAGCATCACCATTGACGAATTGGAAGGCTTTCGTGACGCCCTGTTGGAGCTCTGCCTAGCGGTCGACCTCAGCGCCTATGACCCCATCGACCTTTGCGGTACCGGAGGTGATGGCAAAGACACCTTCAACATCTCGACCCTGGCCTCTTTCGTGACGGCCGGTGCCGGTGTAAAGGTCACCAAACACGGCAACTACGGGGTTTCCTCCAAATGCGGCAGCAGCAATGTCATGGAGTTTTTGGGTATCCGGTTCAGCAATGAGGCCGACTTCCTTGAACGATCTATTGACGAAGCGGGCATTTGTGTGTTGCACGCGCCTTTGTTCCATCCGGCCATGAAAAACGTCGCCCCGATACGAAGGGAGTTGGCGGTGAAGACCTTCTTTAATATGTTGGGCCCCATGGTGAATCCGGCATTTCCAAAAAACCAAATGGTCGGGGTCTTCAATTTGGAACTGGCCCGCATGTACGGCTATCTCTATCAGAATACCGACAAAAACTTCACGGTGCTCCATGCTTTGGACGGGTATGACGAGATCAGTCTGACCGGGGCTACAAAGACCATTTCAAACGGGTCGGAGGGCATGCTATCGCCTTCCGATTTTGGTGTCGATGCCGTCAAGGCCGAAGCCATCGTCGGGGGTGATGACGTGAGTGATTCAGCCCGGATCTTTATGGATATCCTCCAAGGCAAGGGCAGCGAGGCACAAAACCACGTGGTCTGTGCCAATGCAGGGGTCGCTATTGCCACGGCCCAGAAGGTGTCGGTGAAGACCGGTTTTGAAAAAGCCATGGAATCCTTACAAGGAGGAAAAGGTTTGGCCGCATTGAAAAAACTACAGGAGCTCAGCGCATGAAGAACATCTTAGACCATATCATTTCAGACAAGCGTAAGGAAGTTACCTTAAAGAAACGTTTGATACCCCAAACACAGTTCGAGGCTTCCCCCCTATTCGAACGTGAAGGACCTTCGCTTTCCGCAGCCCTTCGCGAATCATCGACCGGGATCATCGCAGAACACAAGCGCCGTTCCCCATCCAAGCAAACGATCAACCAAGATACCAATGTCGGCCAAGTCGCCCAAGGGTATCAACAAGCAGGGGTCTGCGGTATGAGCGTGCTTACCGATATCAAATATTTTGGGGGATCTTTAGAAGACTTGGTTTTGGCAAGGGCTTCGGCCCAATTTCCGTTGTTGCGAAAAGAATTCATGATCGACCCCTACCAAGTTTTCGAAGCCAAAGCCCATGGCGCCGATGTGATCCTATTGATCGCGGCGGTATTGACACGGCAAGAGATCAAGACCCTATCCGAATTGGCCCAAAGCCTTGGCTTGGAAGTTTTGCTCGAGGTGCACAATGAAGCCGAATTGCAGAAAGCCTTGATGCCCAGTCTGAATATGCTGGGGGTGAACAATCGCAACTTGAAAACCTTCGAGGTGTCCCTGGAGACCAGTATGGCCCTTTCCGAAAAGATTCCGGCCGACTTCGTCAAAGTTTCCGAAAGTGGCATCAGTTCCATTTCGGCCATACAGCGATTGCGACCTTATGGCTACCAAGGGTTCTTGGTGGGCGAACACTTTATGAAAACCGAAGACCCCGGAGCCGCGGCAAGGGAGTTCATCGAAAAGCTAGACGCATGAAACTGAAGGTCTGTGGTATGAAATACAATAGTGAGGCGGTTGCCGAATTGCGATTCGACTACCTTGGGTTCATCTTTTGGGAGCCTTCGTCGCGCTTTTTCGACCGCAGCATACCGCAGCTGCCCGATTCGATCAAAAAAATCGGGGTTTTCGTTGACGCACCCATCGTGCAAGTACGCGAGGCCATCACCGATATGGACCTATACGGGGTGCAATTGCATGGATCGGAGACCGTCGAATATTGTCGAGAGCTACGGAAATCAGGAGTTAAGGTCATCAAGGTCTTTTCGATCAAGAATGATTTCGATTTCGATACGCTCGGCCCGTATGAAGGGGTATGCGATTATTACCTCTTCGACACCAAAGGAAAGTTACCGGGGGGCAATGGATATCGTTTCGATTGGAAGGTCTTGAACGACTATCCATCGACCAAACCCTATTTCTTAAGTGGTGGTATCGGATTGGAAGAAGAGGAAGCCCTCAAGGGTTTTCTCGCTTCGGATGCCGCCCGATATTGCCATGCCATTGACGTCAATAGCCGGTTCGAAACCGAACCGGGTCTCAAGGATATCGAAAAACTGAACGATTTTAAAAAATTGCTTGAAAATGAGTTATCACGCTAACGAAAAAGGGTACTACGGCGAGTTCGGCGGGGCCTTTATCCCTGAAATGCTCTATCCGAATTGCGAAGAGCTACGACTAAATTATGTTCGGATCATGGAGTCTGCCGAATTCCAAGAAGAGTTCGACCAACTTTTGAAAGACTATGTCGGTCGCCCGACCCCATTGTACTTTGCCGATCGCCTTTCTAAAAAATACGGTTGCAAGGTCTATTTGAAACGCGAGGATCTTTGCCATACCGGGGCCCACAAGGTCAATAACACCATTGGCCAGATCTTGATGGCGAAGAAATTGGGCAAATCGCGCATCATCGCCGAAACCGGGGCCGGCCAGCATGGGGTCGCCACAGCAACGGTCTGCGCCTTGATGGGCATGCAATGCGTGGTCTATATGGGTGAGATCGATATTGCCCGCCAGGCCCCGAACGTGGCCCGCATGAAGATGTTGGGGGCCGAGGTACGCCCGGCCAAATCGGGCAGCCGTACCCTAAAAGATGCGACCAACGAAGCGATCCGCGATTGGATCAACAATCCGGTCGATACCCACTACATTATCGGTTCCGTGGTGGGGCCCCATCCGTATCCGGACATGGTAGCCCGTTTTCAATCGGTCATCTCGGAAGAGATCAAATGGCAATTGCTCGAAAAAGAGGGACGTGAACATCCTGATTTTGTGGTCGCCTGTGTGGGTGGTGGCAGCAACGCCGCAGGGGCCTACTACCATTATCTCGATGAGGAATCGATAGGCATCATCGCGGTCGAGGCGGCCGGCAAGGGTATTGATTCGGGCGAAAGTGCCGCGACTTCAGCCTTAGGAAAGGTCGGCATCATACACGGCAGCAAGACCCTGCTCATGCAGACGCCTGACGGCCAGATTACCGAACCTTATTCGATTTCGGCAGGATTGGATTACCCTGGGGTCGGACCGATGCATGCCCATTTGTACCGAAGCGGTAGAGGTGAATTCGTATCGATTACCGATGACGAGGCCATGACGGCCGGATTGGAAGTTTCCCAATTGGAAGGCATCATACCCGCAATCGAAACCAGCCATGCGTTCGCGATTTTCAATTACAAACAATTCAAGGCCAGTGATATCGTGGTCATCAACTTATCAGGGCGGGGCGATAAAGACCTGCAGACCTATATTGATTATTTTAAACTATGAACCGTATCAATTCCGCACTTCAGAAGGATCACAAGTTATTGTCCATTTATTTCACGGCCGGATTTCCGCAACTTTCCGATACGGTCGGGATTATCGAATCCTTGGAACGCGCCGGGGTCGATATGATCGAGATCGGGTTGCCGTTCAGCGACCCCTTGGCCGACGGCCCTACCATTCAGGAAAGTTCGACCGATGCCCTTCGTAACGGCATGCATACCGAATTGCTGTTCGAACAGCTGAAAGACATTCGCAAGACCGTTTCGATCCCCTTGATCGTTATGGGTTATTTCAACCCCATGTTACAATATGGTGTCGAAGCATTTTGCAAACGCTGTCAAGAAATCGGTATCGACGGGCTTATTATGCCCGACCTGCCATTGGACGTGTACCAAGAAGAATACCGGGCACTGTTCGAAAAATACGGCTTGATCAATGTCTTTTTGATCACACCGCAAACCAGCGATGAACGCATCGCCCAGATCGATGCCGCTTCGGAAGGGTTCATTTATATGGTGAGTTCGGCCAGTACCACAGGGGCAAAATCAGGATTCGGATCCGAGCAGGAAGCCTATTTCGAACGGATCGCGGGTATGGGATTACAACATCCGCAGATCGTAGGTTTCGGTATTAGCAATGCGGAGACTTTTCAAGCGGCGACCCAACAGGCCAAAGGCGCCATTATCGGCTCGGCCTTTATCAAACACCTTCGTACCGATGGAACAGGGAAAATCGCTGATTTCATAAGCGCGATACGCGACTAAGACAAAGCGACCGGGCGATTGATCGAGACCGATTTGAATATTCGGATTTCGGCCATGACCCCTTTACTCGTCTTTGATAAGCGCAGACTGGCATTGTTGTTTTTCAGCATCCTTTTGCAAATGAAGAGGCCTTTGCCGGAACCGCTCTCCTTACGCGTACCCGGAGAACTAGTGACCATCTGACCGGAGTTTATCTTGGAAAACTTGGATTCATCGATATCGACCGCTGCGTTGTGGACGCGCAAATTGAATTGGTTTTCATCTTCGAAATTATCGATTAGGATTTCACGATCCGGAGGGGAAAATTTAATGGCGTTGGTCAAAAGGTTACGGATGACCGTCTGAAAGACTTCTCTGGAATAAAACAAGTTGAAATCCGTCGCGACCTCATTGACCAATTTCAGGTTTTTCCCCGAAAGGTTCTGTTCGTACTGTGCCCTAATACCCTCAACCAATTCATGGACGTTGACATCCATATAGGATTTCAAGGCATCATCGTTCTGCATTGACCAATTCAACAGATTGTCCAACATCCCGTAAGTCTTGTCAATGGACTGCTGTAGCAGTTCTAGATAGGTGTTTCGATCTTCGCTCGATTTTGAGTTTCTGATTACCGTCGTCAGCATGGAGATTTGATGTATCGGGGTCTTTAGATCATGGGCAATGATCTTCATGATATCCTTCCTGAAATTCGTCAACTCAACAAGTTCCTCGTTTTGTAAACTGACCAATTGATGTTGTTCGGTCAAATCGTTTTGCAATTTGATGACCTTATTGAAAATAAAATAACTGATCCCTGCTACCGAAGAAATCAAGATGAAGGCTAAAATGTATTTGCCTAGGGCCATTTCAGGATACAACAAGGCACAGGCAATGATGAATACCGTATTGTAGCCGATAACCACCAATTGGTGCCATGGTCGCTCAAAAACGGCCAACAGCAACCCCATAACGAAAATGATCATCTCGACCCGTGAAAAGTAGCCTTCGAAATTCAATTGGGGGTCCTCGATGCGAAATGGCAAATAAATCGTTGACGAAACGATGTTGATATACACCATGATGATGAAAAGCGTATGGGTGCCCATCAGCTTTAATTTCCAGGCGACGGCCGAAACCAGAATAATGGAAAATACCGTAAAGTGCTTAATGGCGTATTTAGTGAATCCACCCAAACCATATTCGGTAAAAAAGTTAGTCGCCAATCCTGCAAGCACCAAGAGGATCAATACATGAAAAATTATGCTGGAGCGGTGTATGGCAACAAACACTTTTTTATCTTTAACCGGAGAACTGAACGTCGTATCCAAAATGGGTGGTTTGTGAAACCAACAACGATAAACGATGTATTTTCTTACATTTTTGAATTATTATTAGATGAAACGCAGGTTTTTTATAGTTTTTTTCTTGGTTGCCAGTTCCGTTTTGGCGCAACGTATCGATAGCATCGCCTTAAAATCAAAGGTTGCCGAAGCCATCACCGATCTTCGCGATTTCGTGGCCATTCCGAACGATGCCCTAAATTCCGATGCCATATCCGACAATCTGTTTTGGCTCAAGAAAAAATTCAGTGAACGGGGCTTCAACACCACGGAATTGGAGACTGACAACCATCCTTTGTTCTTTGCCACCATGCCCATGGAAGATGGCAAACCCACCATTTTGATCTACATGCATTTTGACGGGCAATCGGTAGATGCTTCGAAATGGGATCAACCGAGTCCGTACCGCACGGTTTTGAAAAAACAGGGTCCGAAAGGGTTTGAAACCATAGAATTCAGTGCTTTGGATGAAGATATCGATTACGAATGGCGCCTCTTCGGGCGTTCGACCGCCGATGACAAAGGCCCGATCATCATGTTCCTCAACGCCATCGACTTGCTCAAAAAAGAGGGCAAGACCATTCCGTTCAACATCAAAGTGATTTTGGATGGGGAAGAAGAACGTGGAAGCAAACCACTACCGAAAGCAGTAAAAGTCTATAGAGAATTATTGGAAGCCGACTATTTACTCATCAATGATGGACCGATGCACAGCACGGGCAAACCTACGGTGGTGTTCGGATGTCGAGGCATCACTACCATGACCTTGACGACCTATGGCCCGGTCAAACACCAACACAGCGGGCACTATGGCAACTATGCCCCGAATCCGGGATTTCAGTTGGCGCAATTGTTGGCCACCATGAAGGATACTCAGGGTAAAGTGACGGTTTCAGGCTATTACGATGGCATCTCTATAGATGAAAAGGCCATGGCCCTACTTCGCAGTGTTCCTGAAAATGCCGATGATTTCGCCGATAAACTCCAATTCAAAACCGCTGAAAAAGTCGGTGGGTTTTATCAAGAGGCTTTGCAATACCCAAGCTTGAACATTCGAGGTCTCAATTCGGGATGGGTCGGCAACGAGGTCCGTACCATCGTTCCTGAAAGTGCCACGGCCGAACTAGATCTTCGACTCGTACCCGAGACCGATGGCAATCGACTAAAACAGTTGGTGAAAAACCACATTACCGAACAAGGCTTTCACCTCATCGATCACGCCCCGACCAAAGAAGAACGCTTGGCCCATGATCGTTTGATCACAGTTACCGAAGGAAGCGTAACAGATGCCTTCCGAACCGATTTCGATCATCCTTTCGGACAATTCTTGGTGAACACCTTAGGGTCCACTTTCAATGAGGATGTCGTACAAATCCGCATTATGGGTGGCACGGTACCGATCGCCCCGTTTATCAATGAACTGGACATACCGGCCTTTATCGTGACCATGGTCAACCCCGACAACAACCAACACAGCCCAAACGAGAATCTGAAAATCGGACAGTTGGCCTATGGCATTCAGGCATTCTACAGCATGTTGAGCAATCCGGTACAGCCTTAGACTTTTGTTTTCCATCGCATTCCGAACAGGAGCCGTGTCACCTTGGTCCGCTTGATAACAAAATGGTAGACTAGACCGATAACCGAAATACAGATCAAAACCAGCAACAAGAGCTTTGGTAAAATGCCGATTTCCCATTGTAAGATGTAATACCCGGATGCGACGATTACGGCCTGGTGCATGATGTAAAACGGGTACACCGCTTGGTTCAAATAAGAAAGCCGTTTATTCGCGACATTAAGGTAGCGCATCGAATATCCTATGGCGGCCAATATGATGGTCCAAATAAGGAAGCCGTTCAAAACCCCAAAACGATAGAGATTGCCATCTTGTATGCTGGGTTTATTGGCCGACCAATCCCAAAAATAAAGTCCCATTAAGAAGGAAGCCAGTACCAAAGCGATCAGTAGAAAGCGTTTTCGATACCGCAAACAAGCTTCCCAAAAGGTTGGAAACGCACTGAGCAAAAATCCCAAGACATAGAAAGTCATGGAAGATAGGAATACATACCAATCATCGATCAAACTGCCTTGTTCAGGCCATTCGATATACCATCCGAAAATAATCCCCACAAAAGGCAGTCCGAGCAACAAGAGTACGAACCAGCTGCTAAAAAGCTTGGCGATCGCAGTCGCTTTTGAACGGAACCAAGGAATTTTTGCCGTGGCAAAAACGGGCATCAGAATCAAGGTGAAAACGAAAAGATAGGCGACGAACCACATATGGCTCCAAGTAAACGAACCCTCAGGATAGGGTACGATCTCAAAAACGGAAGGGTAGAATTCTGAATATCCCATACTGATCTTTCCCTTTTGAAGCCATTCAAAATACACCTGGATCGGGGTAATAAAAAAGATGGCAAACACCAACGGAATAAAAAGACGTATGATCCGTTCACCCAAAAAGCGACCCAAGCTCCGCTTTCTCAAGGAGAACCGTACGCATACCCCTGAAATAAAGAACAAAAGGGGCAATCGCCATTGGTGTACCCACCAAATGATCCTGGTGATCGTAGGGGATGTCCGATCATTATTGATCTCCCAACTGTAATCTTCAACGAAGGGTACGGCACAATGAAATACTATCAAAGTAGAAAAAGCCAATACCCGCAACCAATCAATGTAGTGCAAGCGTTCCGTCATAGGTCGGTAATCCAATGGTTCTATAACCAAGACGGTCGATCGCAGCAAATGGTTGCCCTAATGGGAGGTTTTATCGGGATGCAATACTGCTAACTGCAGGATCAACCAGGTTCAGTTACACCAATCCATGGTATCGCTAATGCTTTGCTTAGGCCGAATTCCTGCTGGCGTTGATATTGCCGTATAGAGAGCGCGTCACGATTTTACCGTAATCATCCTTGAAAGGTGAATTTTGGGTAATATGGTACAAGGCGTTCTGTTGGATGACCAGCAGGGGTAGCACGATTTTCTCACGGATCTTGACCGACTCCCTTGAAATGGCCTCATCTTCCATCAAAATCTTGTAACCCGATATGGCGAGCAACATCTTTTCCGAAAGCCTGTATTCATCATATAGGATGTTCCAAAACTCACCGAACTCGGGATCTTCCTTCATGTAGCTGGTCAAATTGAAATTGGTCTTGGCCAACGACATCATGCTGTTATGCATCAAGGCCCTAAAGAAAGGCACCTCTTTATACAGCTTTTTAATTTCCGGCATTCGACCTTGTTCCTTCAATTGGGCAATGGCGCTTCCGAGACCGAAGTACCCGGGTACGTTCTGTTTCAATTGGCTCCATGAACCCACGAATGAAATGGCCCGCAGGTCTGACAGGGTAAGCTGTTTCTTGTTTCCACGTTTGCCAGGCCGACTACCGATATTGGCGTTCGAATAATACTTCAACGTACTTCGATGTTCGAGATAAGGTATGAAATTCGGATGCTGTTTGAGTGCATCGTATTTTTCGAAACTCAATTCGGACAATTCTTCGATCAATTTACGTTGGGCCGCACTGATCGAATGTTCCTTACCGAAAAGGTTGTTGCTCAGACCGGCTGTCAACAATTGTTCGGCATTATGGATGAACTGGGCTTTGGTACCATAGGTACTGGTGATGGTCTGCCCTTGAATGGTCAACTGTATTTCGTGATTGGCCACATCCTTGGTTTGGGCCGCATAGAAACGGTGTGTCTTTCCACCACCACGGGCTGGTGGCCCACCACGGCCATCAAAGAAAATGGCTTTTATCCCATTTTTCTTGCAGACCTTACTCAAGGTTTCTTTGGTCTTTAAAATGCTCCAATTGGCCTTAAGGTATCCCCCATCCTTCGTACCGTCCGAAAAACCGAGCATGATGGTATGTGTTTCCTGTCGTCGGGCCAAATGCGAACGGTATTGTGGGATATCGAACAAGGTTTGCATGACCGATTCGGAGGCTTCCATTCCCTTCATGGTCTCGAACAGTGGAATGATGTCAAAACTGATCTCCTCTTCCTTCCATCCACACCAACGGAACAGTCCGAAAACGAACAAAACCGAAAAGATATCCTCTGAGTTGCTTATAATATAGCGGTTACATCCATCCTGTCCATTGGTACGTTGGATTTCACGGAGTTGCGAAATATTGGCAATGGTATCCTTGACGATATCTTCGGTATAGTCGGAAGCCTTTAAGGCGAATCGTTCTTTCAACAAAAGATCGACCAATTCGGATTCGGACAGTTCGTTCAAGTCGTTTTTGATCTTTCCTTGTCGCTTTAGAATCGTTTCGACCGCTACATAGTGCTTGCTATGGTCTTGACGTATATCAAGGGTCGCGAAATGGGTTTTGAAAATGTGGACTTTGTCCAATAAAAAGTTGAGTTCATCCAGGTAGAGCGAATGGTAATCGGCAATCAAAATGGCTTTGATCTCTTCCAATTTCCCTACGATCTCAGCATATGGGATGACATAGTTTTCTTGGAACATCGCGCGATAGAGACTTTGGTTCAAAGTATTCAATGGTTGCTGCAGGCCTTTGAAAGTCAACTTTTTGCGCAATGCCTTCAATTCATTATAGTAGCACTTCATCAAGGTAATACGGAGCTCATCGGCAACACTTTTGGTCATGTCGGCGGTCACGAACGGATTGCCATCACGGTCCCCTCCGGGCCAGAACCCCAATTTGATGATGTCATAGTTATCGAATCGTTCATTGCGGATGTTACTTTTGACATATTCGAACAGATCGCCAATAGCATCGTAATAGGTATACCTCAAGATATGGATGATGTTTTTGGCCTCATCCAAGGGTGTTGGTTTTTTGGTATTGATCAAGGAAGTGAGCCCTAATTGCTGGAGTGTCTGGTCGATATCGTCGACACGGTTTTCATCGATGAGATCCCGTAGTTCGGAAATGATGTCGAGGACGGCCGGGGTATAAAATTGCGTGGGATGCGCAGTCAACACGATTCGAGCGCTGAACGAACCCAGCTTTTTTCCGATCTTGTCCCAATTCTTCGAACGGTTCACCAACTCGAAATAATCGTTGATCGACAAGGATTCGGTATATTCTTGGAGCTTCGGGAATGCGGCATCTTCGACACTGTCGAACAATACCACTTGACGTTCGACGTACTGGATGATCCGAAACATGAAATCAACACGTTGCTGTTCGCTTTCAAGCTCCGTGAAATTATCGAAGAAATGCGAAAGGATGTCTTGGGGTTTCTTGCCGGCATTCAAGCCCTTCTCACATTGTTCGAACAACAAGGGCACCAACATGCCTACATTTTCCATGTCGGCATAGGGCAAACTGAGAAAAAGGCTGTTGTAGATATTGAATTTATTGGTGACCGACTTTTTGAATTCGTCCAACCGCTTCGATCGTTGCATGGCATTCATCCGTAGGTGATTTAAGTGTTGTGCAAAGTTCGCCATAAAAGGGCGATATCCGAACCGCATGTACCGATGTCACAAAAATTCGGTCCGACCTTGCAAACCTAACAAAGCAGTAGGGCTTTGTCAAAAAAACTTTCGATACTGCCTTACCCTGTAATCAAAGGTGTTGAAGTTAGGGTCCTTAGCCTTGATCTGCTTGTATTCTTCCAAACTTCCTACAGCCCGATTCGCAGCTCCTGAGGGGGCGATCAATGAAACGGTGGTAATGGTCCTTTGGGTCACCGGATGGATGAAACGGTACCTTCGCGGTACTTGATCATCAACCGTTTCAAGCTTAAGGTCGAGCGGTTTCAATTGCTTCCTAAAAAAATACTCCGGTCCATTTTTGCTATTTCCCCCGGTGAACAATAGGGTATGCACGCTCGGATAGTGCTCGAGGTATGCCAGCAGATCTCGAAGTTCGACCTGCTGCATCCCAATATCGGAAGCATCGACCTTGTCCCTTTTGGCCGATACCACAATATCACAAATCCCTATCTTGCGCCGCTTTAGAAAGGCTTTGCGCTGGGTAATAGCCTTTTCACTGGTCTCAAAAACCAACCCAAGATCGAAAATCCGATCTAGGATGGGCCATAACTGCCCATCGCGGCTACCATAACAAAAATCGACGTCGCCAGGTTTCAACTCACGGGAAGTAAACCGTGGTGGTGGCAACGTACCAACGATCAATTTTTCGACCCCTTCGAACAAAAATGGCGCATATGGATGCTGATGCACGAACATGAGGACGAAGGTACGTTTCTGTTCGGATTTTGAACCCTATGGAATTTTTGGTAGTTTAAGGGGTTACAAAATTCAGAATTATGGGCAAAGGAGACATCAAGACCAAGCGTGGTAAAATCATCAACGGCACTTATGGAGCGAGAAGAAAACGCAAAAAGAAAAAGGTCGCACCTGCTACTGCCAAAAAATCCAGCAAGAAAAAATAAGGGTCAATCGATCCGAAAAGTCAATACCACTTCCCCATCGGTATCTATACTGACCTGATACGTATACAATCCTATGGGTAATGGGTCGAAAACCTGATCGGGTGGGGTATAGGTGAAGTTCGCCGAATCGGTTTCAATAGTGAACCTCATGGCCTCAAAGGCGGTATCGAAAGGAAGATATTCCGAAAATCCGTCGGCGGGCACCGCCTCGTAAAAGGGACTATCAGGAACGATCTCAAGCAAGTTGAAG
Organism: Flavobacteriaceae bacterium; assembly: GCA_013214065.1. GTDB lineage: Bacteria > Bacteroidota > Bacteroidia > Flavobacteriales > Flavobacteriaceae > Flagellimonas_B > Flagellimonas_B algarum. The sequence continues at coordinate 383,774 of JABSPK010000004.1, read as the reverse complement.
GTACTGTTCGTTAGGTTATTGATGCGGATGTTCGCTGCGGTCAGCTCATCGTCGCGATCTTGACAGGAGAAAAGGACCGCGGCCAATACCGCAAGGCTGTATACTAGCTTTTTCATGGGAGCATTCTTTATAAAACAAGAACGCCCGCTTCACCAAAATATTCTATCGAACGAAAACAGGTTGGTTCTCGTTCAAGGTATGTTCAGGGCTGAAATGATAGTCTAGATAATCGAAGCCTTTGATGGCATCAAGGGTCTGGGCGTCTTTATCGATGATATAGCGTACCATGGCCCCCCTAGCCTTTTTAGCGAAGAAACTGATGACCTTTAGCCTGTCGTTCTTCCAATCCTTGAAAATTGGGCTTATCACCGGAACCTTTAAAGATTTGGCGTCTAGGGCACTGAAATACTCATTGCTCGCCAGATTGATGAACAGTTCATCATCGGCCAACTCCCCGTTGAGCTGGGCGGTGAGTTGTTTGCGCCAAAATTCATACAGGTTCTTTTTTCTTCCGATGCGTAATTGGGTCCCCATTTCAAGTCGGTACGGTTGAATGAGGTCCAAAGGCTTGAGCAGACCGTAAAGTCCTGATAAGATCCGTAAAGAATCCTGCAAGCTATCCAACTGGCTTTCTTCAAGAGAATGGACGTCCAAACCTTGGTACACGTCCCCATTGAAAGCATAGACGGCTGGTCGCGCGTTTGCCGAAGTAAACGGTGGGGCGAACGATTGGTTTCGTTCCCAATTCAATTCGGCCAATTTCTCGGATATCGACATCAATTTCGACAAGGCTTTCGGCTTTTTTTTGGCCAATACCGTGTTGATTTTCCGGGCTTGTTCAACGAATGCAGGTTGACTGAACCTGTCGGTGGGTAACCGGCTTTCAAAATCCAAGGACTTGGCTGGGGAAATAACGATTTTCATGCGATCGTGAATTTCCCCAAAAATAACCTCTATTGGTCAAAGATGGAATTTTGGGACCAAGGACTTTTCAATAGGCGCATCGGCAAAACCTATTCCGCTGAGCCACCGAGGTGTTTGGCATAATTACGCCATTTCACCAAGCATTGCTGCATATCATCTGGAAGGTCGGAATCAAAACGCATGAACTCACCACTGACGGGATGTTCGAAGCCCAAGGTCTTGGCGTGCAAAGCCTGTCGCGGTAAAACCTTGAAGGTATTATCGACGAATTGCCGGTATTTGGTAAAGGTGGTCCCTTTCAAAATCTTGTCTCCCCCATAGCGGGCATCATTGAAAAGGGTATGGCCGATATACTTCATATGCGCCCTGATCTGATGGGTACGACCGGTCTCGAGTCGGCATGAGACCAGGGTAACATACCCAAAACGTTCGACCACCTTGAAATGGGTAACCGCTTCCTTTCCTTGATCTCCTTCAGGAAAAACCACCATTTGAAGCCTGTTTTTCGGGTTGCGGCCTAAATTTCCAATGATGGTGCCTTCCTCTTCTTCCACATTTCCCCAAACCAAGGCCAGGTATTCACGCTCACTGGTTTTTTCAAAAAATTGTTGGGCCAAATGGGTCATCGCGGTTTCGGTTTTCGCGACCACCAATAAGCCCGAAGTATCCTTGTCGATCCGGTGCACCAATCCGGGCCTGTTGGAGCTATTATTGGGCAAATTCTCGAAATGATAGACCAAGGCATTGATTAGGGTATGTTCGTAATTGCCATGGCCGGGATGCACCACCATTCCAGCTTCTTTATTGACCACCAATAGGCTTTCATCCTCATAAACGATAGTAAGTGGAATATTTTCACCCACCAGCAAAAACTCATAAGGAGGATGCTCGAAAAGAACCTTGACCTCATCGCCCGCCTTGACCCTGTAATTTTGTTTCACCTGTTGACCATTGACCCAGATATGCCCTTGTTTTGCGGCCTGTTGGATTTTGTTGCGGGTGGCGTTCTCGATGAAGTTCATCAAAAACTTGTCGACCCGAAGGGGCTCTTGGCCTTTAGATGCTTCAAAACGATAATGCTCGAAAAGTTCGTCTTGTTGGATTTCGGAAGGGTCGTTGTCACCCATTAGTCTTCGGATTGGGCACGAATGATCGCACTATTGGGTATGGTGCCATTGCCGCAGATCAATTCGATCTTGGAGGTCTTCGGCAACTTATCGCCCGGGCTGACGTATTTGCCCTTGTATTTCATTTGATACACCATGTCCTTACCGAGTTCATCGATATAGGTTATGCGTTGCACGTCAAGACCGACGGCACGCAACATCGAAGTCGCATTGCGCTGGGTAACCTGCACGATATCGGGCACTGTGACCTTTTTGTATCCGGAAGGGTTGACCGTAAAGTAGATCTTTCGATTGTCTTTAACCTTAGTTCCCGCAACAGGGTCTTGCTCCAAAATGGAAAAGCGCGGGTAATCGGGATTATAGTTGGTCGAATCGAGCACTTCATAACGTAAGCCCCTAGCTTCCGCCAAATCACGCATTTCCTGCACCGACATTTTTGAAAAATCCGGAACCTCGACAAACTCCCCATGGTTGGTGGTACTTTTCAACCAGCCCAAACCGATGAAAACGAAAAGTAACACTACCACCAAGGCCAGGCCCAATTGGATCAAAAACGTTTTACTCTTTAAAAAATCAACAAAATTGCGCATCGTAAGTACTTCTGACAACAAATATAGAAAAAGGGTAATTTTTAATTACTTTGGTGCACGCATATTTGAGCAATGAAGAAAAACATCGCCATTATCATGGGGGGGTATTCCAGTGAACACGCGATTTCCATTAAAAGTGGCAACGTGGTTTACGCGCACCTTGACCGAACGAAATTCAACATTTTTCGCATCCTTATCGAAACGGATGGATGGTACCATCTAGCTGAAGACGGAACCCGACACCCCGTTGACAAAAACGATTTCAGCCTCACTTTGGATGAAAGCAAGATTCGCTTCGATTGTGTGTTCAATGCCATACACGGCACTCCGGGTGAAGACGGACTGATGCAAGCGTATTTCGAACTCATAGGTCTTGTCCAGACTTCTTGTAGCCACTATCAAGCCGCGCTAACGTTCAACAAGCGTGATTTTTTGAGTACCCTCAAACCCTTCGGCATCCATTGTGCCGAGTCGTTTTACCTTAATAAAGGGGATGCTATCGACACCAAACGCATCATCGATAAAGTCGGGCTTCCCTGTTTTGTTAAGGCCAATAAGGCAGGAAGCAGCTTCGGTATCAGCAAAGTGTACGAGGAAACGGCCATGGGAGCGGCTATCGAACATGCCTTTAATGAAGATGATGAGATAATTATCGAGTCTTTTTTGGACGGTACCGAAGTTTCGGTCGGCGTCATCACCTACCAAGGCAAGACCAAAGTGCTTCCGATTACCGAAATCGTCAGCGAAAACGACTTTTTTGATTATGCGGCGAAGTATGAGGGCAAGTCCAAGGAAATCACTCCGGCCGGAATCAGTGACGCACAACGGGAAAAAGTGGAGCGGGTAGCAAAGTACCTATATGAGCTTTTGAAAATGACCGGATATACCCGAAGCGAATTCATTTTTGTCGAAGATCAACCCTACCTTCTTGAAATGAATACCACTCCTGGGTTGACCGAGGAAAGTATCTTACCGCAGCAAGCCAAGGAGGCCGGTATCAGCTTGTCACAACTCTTCGAAAGTTCGATTACCGAGGCCTTGAAAATCAAATAATACGTACTTTTAAGAAAACAATTCGGCATGAGAAAAGCGGTATTTCCGGGATCGTTCGACCCTTTGACCCTAGGGCATTACGACATCATCAAAAGAGGCATTACCTTGTTCGACGAACTGGTCATCGCCATTGGCATCAACGCCGATAAAAAATACATGTTCTCCTTAGAACAACGACAGCAATTCATTGCCGGGGCCTTTGCGAACGAACCCAAGATCAAGGTGGTTACCTATGAGGGTTTGACGGTCGACTTCTGCAAGGAGATCGAAGCGGATTTCATCTTAAGGGGGTTGCGCAATCCGGGGGATTTCGAATTCGAAAAAGCGATCGCCCACACCAACCGAAAATTATCGGAAATCGAAACGGTTTTCTTATTGACTTCTTCTGGCAAGTCCTACATCAGTTCCTCCATCGTTAGGGACGTTATCCGGAATGGTGGCGATTATACCGGTCTCGTTCCTGACACGGTCATTGTCGACAAAGCCCGGTAATCAGGCTTGAACGAACATGTCATGGTTCCAAACGCCCGGAACTTGGCTCACCACAGCTTTCATACCCTACACAACATTATCTTCTATTTGTAGTTATATACTTATAATATTGTAAGAAATTACGTATTACGTCAAGATCCCAAATCTTAAACACTACATTTTGAAAACCGTCAAAACCTACGACCACACCTATTTGGTCAAACAATTGCCACAACCTATCGCACTGATCGATACCAATTTCGATTTGGTCACCGCTTCCAATAGCTGGTTGTCCTATTTTGAATATGATTTGCATGAGGTGGTCGCAAAAAACATATGTTCGTTGTTTCCGGACAGCGATACCGACACATGGCAGCAATGCCTAGAGCGATGCTTGCAAGGGAGCACCGAATACGGACTGCAGAACAAACTGTTGGAAGATGGTACCGAAAAATGGTTCGAATGGTCGAATTCGCCTTGGTATGATGCATCGGAGAACATCATTGGGGTCATGGTACAGGTACAGGATGTGACCAAGAAAATGGAAGATGAGATCAAGTTTGAAAAACTTGAAAACCTACTCCGTGACCAGTCTGAAATTTCGAGTGTAGGCACTTGGGAGTACAATGTGAACACTGAACAACTGGAATGGTCCGAAATGACCAAACGCATTCATGAAGTAGCTCCTTCATACATACCTAGTGTCGAAACGGCTATCAACTTTTACAAAAGGGGTCATGATAGAAACACCATTGCCATGTTGGTACACAATGGCATCCATAAGGGGGAGGCCTGGTCTGAGAAAGTGCAATTGGTCACCGCCAACGGCAATGAACGTTGGGTTATCGCAGCGGGTAAAGCCTTATACAAAGAAGGAAGGGTCACCCGATTGATCGGCACCATCCAAGACATCACCGAAGAGGTGGTCGCCACCATCAAGACCTTTGAAAGTGAACAGCTCTTGCGTTCGATCATCGACAACCTGCCATTGAACGTTTTCGTCAAAGACAAAGAATCGCGCAAAACCCTGGTCAACAATGCCGAATGCGAATATCTAGAAGCTACCCAAGAAGAAATTCTCGGTAAGACCGATTTCGACCTGTTCGATACCCATTGCGCCGAATTGTCTAGAGAAGAGGACCTGCAGGTCATGAAGACCCTAAAACCGATCATCGGCAAAGAAACCATCGGTCTGAAAAAAGACGGGGAGGCAACGACCTTTCTAACTTCCAAAATTCCATTGGTCAATATCGAAGGGCAGGCCAAAGGTATTATTGGCATCAGCGTCGACATTACCAATATCAAACAAAAAGAAGATCAATTGCGCGACTTGATCAATGTGACCTCGATTCAGAACAAAAAACTGATCAACTTCGCCCATATCGTTTCCCATAATCTAAGATCACATACCGCGAATTTCTCCATGCTGCTCGACTTTTTGGTCAATGAAAAAGACGACAGCGAGAAAAAACGCATTTTGGATATGCTATTGCACGCTTCAGACAACCTCATGGATACCTTGGAGAACCTGAACGAAGTCGTTGATATCAGTACGAATGTTAGCCTTGAGAAAAAATCATTGAATTTGAACGAATACATCACCCGGGTGCAACAAAACCTGGCAGGTTTCCTTCAAAAGAACCAGGTCGAGATCACCAATACGATCTCCGACGGCATGAACATCAAAGCGGTTCCGGCTTACTTGGAAAGCATCATCCTCAACTTGCTGACCAATGCCGTAAAATACAGGCATCCGGATCGGCAACCCCAAATACGACTTGAATGCCGTAAGCAAGACGGGCATATCCTTTTCAGTATCGGTGATAATGGGTTGGGAATCGATTTGAACAAATACGGCAAGAAATTGTTCGGTATGTATAAGACCTTTCATAATAATGTCGATGCCCGGGGTATCGGGTTGTACATTACGAAAAACCAAATTGAGGCCATGGGCGGAAGCATCATGGCATGCAGCGAACCACAGCAGGGATCAACCTTTAACGTATACTTCCATGACGATTAATTCGATTTACATAGTAGACGACGATCTGATCACCATTTTCGGACTTAAGAAAATCCTCGGGCGGATACCGATGGATATCCCCATCAAGGAATTCCATAACGGAAAAGACGCCTTGGATGCCATTGAATTACAGCATATTCAAGGTATACCACTACCTTCGGTAATCTTTCTTGACATCAATATGCCGGTCATGGATGGCTGGACGTTTCTCGAAAAGTTCATGGCCATGGACATCGACGCAAAAATCAGGATAAAGATTATTACCTCTTCGATCGATGTCAGTGATCGAAAAAAGTGGGAATATTTCTCGAATAAGGCCAGTTTTCAAATCGATTTCATCACCAAACCCATTTACGACCTCCAACTCAACGATTTATTGGTGGGCATGGAAATGGCATCTTAAAGGGATATTCTATACTTTTGGGGCTCATTATCAAGCCATCAGAAGTGACATTTTCCAATCTTTCCCGTTTCCTATTAACCGCATCGTTCTTTTGGGCGTGTAATACATCCGAAACCTCTGAATCGCTGCGTTTCGACACGACCTTCGAGACTTCAAAAGGTATTGAGACCGCTACCTACGAAGAGGTAATCGACTTTTACCTAGCGCTGTCCCGATCGTTCTCGTCAATCAATGTACAGACCATTGGGCAGACCGACAGCGGGTTCCCTCTTCATTTGGTGACTTATAATCCGGATGGGGAATTCAACTTTTCGATAATCAGGGAGTCAAAATCCGTCTTGCTGATCAACAATGGCATCCATCCTGGTGAAAGCGATGGCATAGATGCCACCATGATGCTGTTCAGGGATCTGGCCACAGCCGACATAGAGTCCCCCGAAAACGTCGTCCTAGCGACCATTCCGGTCTATAACGTCGGTGGAATGCGTAATCGCAACGCTACAAGTCGCGCAAATCAAAACGGACCGTTGGAATATGGGTTTAGAGGCAATGCGAGGAATTATGACTTGAATCGTGATTTTATCAAAATGGATTCGGAAAACGCCAAAACTTTTGCCCAGATTTTCCATTTGGTCAAACCTGCGGTTTTTATCGACAACCATGTAAGCAATGGCGCGGACTATCAATATACCTTGACCCATCTTTTTACGCAGCATAACAAATTGGGAGGCGCTTCGGGAGCCTACCTCCACAATAGCCTTGTGCCAAAATTAGAGGCGGGCCTGGCCAAGGCGGAATGGGACATAACCCCCTATGTTAACGTTTTCAACCGTTCTCCCGAATCGGGTTTTAGCCAATTTCACGATCATCCCCGCTATTCAACCGGCTATACCACGCTTTGGAACACCTTGGGGATGATGGTCGAAACCCATATGCTCAAACCCTACAAACAAAGGGTTGAAGGCACCTATGCTTTGATGAAGATCATGTTGGATATCGTCGAGGAAGATCATGAGACCATCGTGGGCAACCAGGAAGAAGACCGCAAGCGTAATCTTGCATTAACACAATACCACTTGAATTGGCAAAAGGATACCACCCGTCACAGCAGCTTGCAATTCAAGGGCTTCAAAGTCGACACCCTGACCAGCAAGGTCACCGGCTTGCCCCGATTGAAATATGATCGCGATAAGCCGTTCACCAAAACCGTACGGTACGATAATTATGAAATCCCGTCCGATACCATTGAGGTTCCTGCCGCATATGTCATCAAAAAAGCATGGTCGGGTATCATCGAACGGCTATCGGCCAATGCCATTTCGTTTTACCCGATCCCACAAGATACCAGTCTAAGGGTCGAATCATATCGCATTGCCGATTACGGAACATCATCGCGGGCCTATGAAGGACACTACTTGCACTACAACACTAAGGTTGAGACCAATGAAAAATCGGTATTCTTCGAAGCGGGGGATATCTTGGTACCTTTGGATCAAGAGGGAGCCCGGTACCTTTTGGAAACCTTGGAACCCAACGCACCCGATTCGTTCTTCAACTGGAATTTCTTTGATACGATCCTTCAACAAAAAGAAGGCTTTTCACCCTATGTTTTCGAAGATGTGGCAGCAGCCATGCTTGAAGCCGACCCGGAACTCCAGGCCGCATTCTCGGCAAAGCGGGCCACTGAACCGGAATTCGCGGCGAATTGGTATGCCCAATTGGATTACTTGTTCAAACGATCGAAACACTATGAAAGTGCCCATTTGCAATACCCCATTTACCGCATTGTCGATAAAGATCTTACTGCTGGGCTTTTATCGAAATGGTCGCTTCATTGAACAACAGTTTGATATTGAAATAAGAGTTGGTCAAGGCCTTGGCCATTTTTTTGGGGCCCAACCATTTAACTTTGGTAATGCCCTCATCGAGCTGCCCCACTAGCTTGCCTTCATAAGTGGTGGTCATGGAGAACCAGTACACCTGTTTCAATTGGAATTTTCCTCCCCTTTTGAAAATATGGTAGGTTTTTCGAAGAAAGCCCTCAACCACAAGATCTTTGACACCTGTCTCCTCTTCGACCTCACGAACGGCGGCCTTTTCAATGGATTCCCCTTTATCGAGCTTCCCCTTAGGAAGGTCCCATTTATCGTTTCGATAGATGAACAAGACTTTTCCCTTCTTGTTGGTGACCAAGCCTCCTGCAGCGACCACAATAGGGATTTTACTCGAAAATTGTTCTAGGATATCGTCTCCGGGATCATAGATATACGCATGGTCCAAAAGCTTCTTTGACAAGGACTCAATAGCGTATTTTATCGCATCGTCTTCCATCAAAAAAACATGACCACTATTGCTCGAAGGCTTTTCGTTTGTTAAGATTAGCGGGGACTCATTAACAAAAACTTTATACATTTGCCCAATGATTTTTGATAAGAACAGCGCAGAGAAAACAGCTGAGCTATTGCTGCAAATTAATGCAATTAAGTTGAGACCTGAAAATCCGTTCACTTGGGCTTCAGGCTGGAAATCACCCATATATTGTGACAACAGGATCGTGCTTTCCTTCCCCCAGATCCGGAATTTCATCCGTGAGGAAATGGCAAAGCAAGTTGATCACATCTACGGAAAACCCGAAGTCATTGCCGGGGTGGCCACCGGGGCTATCGGTATCGGTATATTGGTGGCGGAAGCCATGGGGCTCCCTTTTGTTTACGTGCGCCCTGAACCGAAATCGCACGGCCGTCAAAACCAAATCGAAGGAAAGTTGGAAGCCGGTCAGTCGGTCGTGGTCATCGAAGACCTTATCAGTACCGGAAAAAGTAGTCTGAACGCCGTCAAAGCATTGCGCGATGCGTCTGCGAACGTCAAAGGAATGCTAGGAATTTTCTCCTACGGGTTCGAACTGGCCGAAACGAATTTTTCGGAGGCCGGGGTTACCCTGCATACCCTAAGTGATTACGGTCATTTGATCGACAGGGCCTCAAAGACCGATTATATCAAAGAAGAACAGTTACAAACCCTGTTGCAATGGCGTCAAGCCCCGCAACAATGGAATCCATAGATCATGCATATTGAAATCCCAAAAAAGGCGGTTGCCAAGAGCAGCGCGGAAGTCTTCGAATTTTTGACCGACATCAAGAATTTTGAGATACTCATGCCCGAAAACACCGAGAAATTCGAAATTTTGGACGAACGCACCTTTCGTTTCGCCCTCTCCGGAATGCCAGAGATCATCCTCCGTTTGAAAGAGCAGACCCCGAACTCGCATGTCGTCTATGGTGCGGCAAGCGACAAACTCCCTTTTCGACTGAATATGGATATTGCGTCGGTGTCGGATACTGAAAGTGAGGTAAGTTTAGGTTTCGAGGGTAAATTCAACGCCATGATGGCCATGATGATCAAAAGACCGATCACCAACTTTATGGAGACCCTTGCCTCCAATTTCGACCGTATCGGTCAATAACAAAGCTTGACCTCTTTGAATCCGAATTCCACGACGGATTCCGTTTCGGTCTGCAACTGCAGCAAACCCTGATTCGAAACCCCGACTATCACGGCATTGAAACGCTGACCGTTTCGGTTTTCAAAAGTGCTCGGGCGCCCAGTTCTAAAAAGGGCCTGACCATAGCGCATCCGTAGGGTTTCGCCCCCCTTTTCCTCCCAAGAAGCGAAACTGGATTTCAATGCGTCGAGTAACTTTTCGCGTACCATCACCAAATCGTGGGTTTTGCCGGTTAAAAGCCGTACCGACGATGCCCGCTCCAACCCTTTGAATGCAGTTTGGTTTACATTGAGTCCGATTCCGATGACCGATCGCGCGATATGGTCACCACGAAGGACGTTCTCGATAAGAATGCCACAAACCTTTCGGTTTCCTGACATTATGTCGTTAGGCCATTTCACCTTGATATCGGGCACTGACAGTTCGTCTAAAACAACCTTCACGGCAAGTGAGACAAGGATGTTCAAAAGAAAGTGTTCGGAAGCCTGTAGATCGACACCGGTTTTCAACACGCTCATAGTCAGGTTTTTGCCGCCTTCAGATTGCCATATGGCCCCTTGTTGACCGCGCCCTTGGGTCTGGGATTCGGTCACGACAACCGTATAGTCGTTCAGGGTCTGATTGGCCGAGAGTTCTTTGAGAAAGGTATTGGTCGAGGGCGTGGCATCAAGTTTGATTATCTGCATCATACAGCTCTTGCTTGGTTTTCAATGTAATGTTAAAATCCCAAGGGGTCAAAACAAAAAAGTAATAACTTTGTAGAAACTAAAATTTTTGAATGCAGAAAAACAAAGCTAGCGCAGATGAACTCATTGCTTTAATACTACATGGAATTGAAGAAGTCAAGGGGATAGACATCAACCTACTTGATTTGAGGGAAATTGAAAATACGGTCTGCGACTACTTTATTATTTGCAACGGCACATCGAACACCCATGTCAACGCCATTGTTTCCTCTATACAAAAGACAGTAAGCAAATCAATCAAAGACAAACCTTGGCATATCGAAGGCTCTGACAACGCGGAATGGGTCTTAATGGATTATGTCAATGTAGTGGTCCATGTGTTTCAAAAGCATGTTCGGGAGTTTTATGACATTGAAGGACTTTGGGGTGATGCCAAGGTCACTATGGTGGAGAGCAGCTATAATTAAAACGAAATGGCAAAAGACAACAATGCGAATACCCCCAAGAAACCACGGTTTAACTCATGGTGGATCTATGGTGTGATCATCGCCCTGATTTTAGGGTTTCAATTCTTCGGCAGCAGTGCCTTCTCCAGTACCGAAAAGACCACGACTTCCGAGTTGCAGGAGTTTTTGAGGAACGGTGACATCAAAGAAATCCTGATTATTACGAACACGCGCCAGGCCAAGGTCTTTTTGACCGATGAAGCCATGAAAAAGGACGTGCACAAAAATGTAGCCGACAAACCCCTGATCCCTTCTTCAGGTATCATCCCGCAATACGTATTGGATTATGGGGACCTCCAGAACTTCGAAGACGAGATCAAAAACATCAAAAAAGAGAACAACCTCGATACCATAGTCGATTTCGATACCGAAAACAACGTATTCGGTGACTTGTTGCTATCCCTTTTACCCTTTGCCCTTATCATTGGGATTTGGATTTTCCTCATGCGAAGAATGTCAGGTGGAGCTGGCGGAGGAGCCGGCGGTCAGATTTTCAACATTGGAAAATCGAAAGCCAAGCTATTCGACGAAAAGACGGATACCAGAACCTCATTCAAGGATGTAGCCGGATTGGAAGGGGCTAAAGAAGAGGTGCAGGAAATCGTGGAATTCTTGAAGAATCCGGATAAATACACCTCTTTGGGTGGTAAGATTCCGAAAGGTGCGCTATTGGTCGGTCCTCCCGGTACAGGTAAGACCTTATTGGCCAAAGCAGTCGCAGGTGAAGCCAAAGTACCGTTCTTTTCACTCTCCGGTTCCGATTTCGTTGAAATGTTCGTCGGTGTCGGTGCCTCAAGGGTGCGCGACCTGTTCAAGCAGGCCAAAGACAAATCACCAGCCATCATTTTCATTGACGAAATCGATGCGATTGGGCGTGCCCGTGGTAAAAACAACTTCACCGGTTCGAACGATGAACGTGAAAATACCTTGAACCAATTGTTGACCGAAATGGACGGTTTCGGAACCAATACGAACGTCATCGTATTGGCTGCAACCAACCGTGCAGACGTGCTCGACAAGGCCCTTATGCGGGCCGGTCGATTCGACCGTCAGATTTATGTTGATCTACCCGATATCAGGGAGCGAAAGGAAATTTTCGATGTACACCTGAGGCCCATCAAAACGGCCGAAACCTTAGATCTTGATTTCCTGGCCAAACAAACACCTGGTTTTTCAGGTGCCGATATTGCGAACGTCTGTAATGAAGCCGCTTTGATCGCTGCTCGAAAAGAACGCAAGGCAGTAACGAAACAAGACTTTTTAGATGCTGTTGACCGCATCGTCGGCGGACTTGAAAAGAAAAATAAGATCATTACACAAGAAGAAAAACGGACCATTGCCTTTCACGAAGCCGGGCATGCTACGGTGAGCTGGATGCTTGAACATGCGGCGCCATTGGTCAAAGTGACCATCGTGCCACGTGGCCAATCTTTGGGTGCGGCTTGGTACCTGCCCGAAGAACGATTGATCGTAAGGCCCGATCAAATGCTCGATGAGATGTGTGCAACGATGGGCGGACGGGCTGCTGAAAAAGTGATCTTTAATAAAATTTCCACAGGCGCCCTAAGCGATCTGGAAAAGGTGACCAAACAGGCACGGGCCATGGTGACGATCTATGGGTTGAACGACGAGTTGGGCAACATAACCTATTACGATTCATCGGGTCAAAACGAATATGGGTTCTCGAAACCCTACAGTGAGGAGACCGCACAGAAAATCGATGAGGAAATCTCCAAGATCATTGAAAAGCAGTACCAAAGGGCGATTGAGCTTTTAGAAAACAATAAAGATAAATTATCGGAACTCGCAGACCGCTTGTTGGAAAAAGAAGTGATTTTCAAGGATGACCTTGAAAAGATCTTTGGCAAGCGTCCTTTTGAAAAAGAGGAGGAGGAAGCATCCGTTTCGGTCGACCAACCTACTGGTGAAGAGGTAGGCGGCGAGGCCAAATAAGCATGCTTTTTGTTGCGGTACGAGGGTTGACATAACCTTTGATGGGCCTATTTGACAAACTTTTCGGTGGTGGTAAGAAAGTTTCCAAGGAAACCTTGGAAACCCGCGGTGAGCACATGCCCGACCTTAAAATCCCCGTCGATGAGAAGTTCACCATCTATTTTAAAAAGAACGGCGGAAAGTTCATTTATTGCGAAGACTTTTCCGAAGTTACCGAAAGCCTCCAGAACATCGTTTCTGAGAACAACTGGACCTCACATCCATTCTACACCCTTGACAAGCGGTTGAACGAACGATTCGCCTCCAATGGCGTAACGTTCACCTCAAAGCGCAACGAAAGTGATATTTTCTTTACCACCTGCGAACATTTGGTCGCCCACAATGGTTCGGTATTGGTTTGCTCGAATCAGATCAAAGAAAAAAAATTGAACGAGCTGCCCCATAACCTGATCATTTTCGCCACCACAAGCCAATTGGTCGATTCGATCAGCGAGGCCCTTAAGGTGATCAAAAAGAAATATCAAAAGAAAATTCCCGATAATATCACAACGCTGAAACATTTCCAGCTGACCCAAGAAAACAAAAACGACTTTCTTTCATACGGTAGTACTTCAAAAAATGTATATCTTTTGCTTTTAGAAGACTACTGAATTTATGAAAGAACTGTTACGACGGTCACTTACCGGGATTGTTTATGTCGTACTCCTCCTGTCAGCGGTATTTTTAAGTGCCGACGCTTTTGATTTTCTTTTTATGGTCTTCGGGTTGGGGTGTTTGTACGAATTCAAGCGCATCGTCAAAATCAAGGGATACTATGTCTTCTTAGCCTATTTAGGGCTTTGGTGGGCCTATATCTACTTGATCAAAAGCCAAATGCCGATCCGTATTTTGTTGCTGTTGACCTTGACCGTCAATTTGGCTTTATTGGCTTTTCTCTTTTCTAAAAAAGCCCACAACTTCACCGCTTTTCAAAAATTTTTAATCGCCTTACTCTATATCGGGGGCGGCTGCATCTTTTTGACCATGATTCCATACGAAGGCAATTCTTTTGCCAAATTCCTTATTATGGGAATATTCGTGTTGGTCTGGGTAAACGACAGTTTTGCCTATCTCGTAGGACGTACCCTTGGTCGTACGAAATTATTTCCTTCCGTTTCTCCTAAAAAAACCATTGAAGGTTCACTGGGAGGGTTTATTTTTGCATTGATCGCCGCGTACTTTTTAGCGGAATACGAACCTCGGTTGGATACCATGCAATGGATGGTGCTCGCCTCGGTCATCGTCATCGCCGGAAACTTGGGAGACCTATTGGAATCGAAGTTCAAACGTATTGCGGGGGTCAAAGACAGTGGTGCGATATTACCTGGACACGGTGGGATTTACGACCGCCTTGATAGTTTGGTTTTTGCTGCACCATTTGCGTATTTGACACTCAATATTTTCTCTTATGTTTCATAAAGAAGGAAAGCAAATCATTCTGATTACCTTTTTTTTGGTCGTTGCGGCCCTTTTGGCCACGGAATACTACATCACCATCGATTGGTTGCGCTGGGCTTTGCAGCTCACGGCCTTGGTAGTTTTGGTTTTGATCTTACAGTTTTTCCGGAATCCGAAAAGGGTGGTCACCCCGAATTTCGATGAAATTTTAGCTCCGGTCGACGGCAAGGTAGTTGTTATCGAAGAAGTGGAGGAAACCGAGTATTTCAATGGAAAACGCAAGCAAGTCTCGATTTTCATGTCGCCCTTGAACGTCCACGTCACCCGCTATGCGGCCAGCGGCACCATCACCTATTCAAAATACCACCCTGGCAAATATTTGGTCGCGTGGCATCCGAAATCGAGCACTGAAAACGAACGCACGACCGTAGTCGTGCATACCCCGAAATTCGGGGAAATCCTTTACCGTCAGATTGCCGGTGCATTGGCCCGACGGATCGTCAACTACGCCGAAGAAGGCGAACAAGTGGTACAAGGACAGGATGCCGGGTTCATCAAATTTGGCTCGCGTGTCGATCTTTTCCTTCCACTTGAAGCTGAAATCGCCGTTAAACTGGACCAAAAAGTCGTAGGTGCCAAAACCTGTATAGCGGTTCTTCCAGAAGACGATGCGTGACGAGGCCTTACATAAGGAATTCGAAAAGGCAGTCGCCTTGGTCAACGCCTACACCGACCCCTTACCCGCTGACTTGTTGCTTAAATTATACGCTTACTTCAAAATAGCCAATAAGAACTTCAACAACCCAGGAAGTAAAACACCACTGATCAATGCCTTCAAAGCCAATGCCTTGATCCAGGCACAGCACATCACCATTAACGAAGCCATGCAGCGGTACATCGATTTGGTACAATCGGAAATCGGTGAAAGCTCTTAAGACTTCGAAACAGTCGTAATAGGTATTCGATTAAAGCTGAAATACGCCCCACCGAGACCGGTGATAACGAAATAGACAGCGACTACAAGGCTTCCCCAATTCAAAACACCGTTCAATCCGAACCAATCACCGGTCAGATATAATACCGCTAGGCCTGCTATCGCCCGGATCAATTCGATCCAAAAAGCATGGAACTTACCGTCCATAAGAGTGGTATACCCATAGATTCCCACAAAAATAAAGGCGCCGTAGACCAAAAGTCCCTCATATCCGATATTGGAGAAATTATAGAACATGAACAGCATTAGGGCCGTATTGGCCAACAACTGGAAAATCGAGTATACCTTGAGGCCATGGGTAACCTTTGGGCGGTACTTTTCAAAGTCGTAAACGTCTTCGATTTTTGAAATCGGATACTTTTCGGCGACATCGGCTGGGCGCCAACCAGTGGGCATGAACCAAATCCTGAATTTATCGACCCAGCGTTCACTGCGCCAAGCATCTTGGGCCAATCGCCAAAGATGTTGGAAGTTGATCAAGACCGGATTCCATGTTTCCGCAGGCTTCAAAACCCCGTATTGGGGTGGTACCGTATCCAATTCCTCTTGAAAAGTCCCGAACCAGCGATCCCAAATGCATAAGATCTGGCCGAGGTTCTTGTCGATATATTCCGGATTGATGGCATGGTGTACCCGGTGCTGCGAAGGGGTCACGATGACATACTCCAACCAACCCAATTTTCCGATATGCTGGGTGTGGTACCAAAACTGTGCAAAGAGGTGGATCGGGGCCAAAATCGCAATGACCTCATTGGGCACCCCTAGTAGGGCCGCAGGTAACATGAGAATGGCAAAATAACCGATAAGATTCGAAATCGATTGTCTTAAGGCGCAGGCCAAATTGAATTCCTCACTGCTATGATGGATGACATGTTGATTCCAAAAAATATTGATATGATGACTCAATCGATGGTTCCAATAGCCTGCAAAATCAATTACGATAAAAGCGATGACCCATACGGCCCATGTCGCTTTGATCTCGGTCAAAGCCAAATATTCCAACAATACCGGATAACTCACCAATACGACGGCAAGCCCCAAAGAATCCTTGATGATGTTGGTCAGGCCTGAACTCAAGCTACTGACCGTGTCCATTACATTGTGCTTTTGATCTTTGACGAAATGGCCGTACAAAATCTCGATGAGCACCAACCCGACGAAAAAGGGAATGGCATAAAGCAAGGCGTTCGCATAGGTTTCCATAACGCTAAAGATAAAAATCTTTTATGTCATCGGCATTGGTTATGTCGGGCACATGCTCGGCCCTCAAGGTGCCGAGAACGCTTTTCTGTTTGGTTTGGGCCATGGTTGCTACAGCTTTTGGCAATTCTTTCTCGTCGCGCACGGGATGGAAGGGACAGCTTTCCAAAAAAGGAAGTAAGGTCTTCCCGTAAAAGTTGTAAATATTCATACTCACCCGTAGTTTCCCCCTTGGATCACGATACTGACCGATCGTATCCGGTTCAGGTTTTTCTACGATCCCGTTTAGGTACCCTTCATGTGACAAAACCAACAAGGCGAACCTCGCGATCTTTTCATCTGGGAACTTTAGGGCATCGCGATCATAAGCAATCAGGGCATGGTCTGCCTCGCGGTGTTCCCTCAGAGCCAAAAGAGCGGATACCGAGTACAGGTTGTCACCATTGCAGACTGTAAAACGTTGTTCGAGAAGTTCAGGATACTGCGCTAGACATTGGATCACCGCATCGGCCGTACCAATCGCTTTCGTCCTCCCTTTGGGAAGATATTGAATCGCGAAACGGAACTGAAGCGATGCGAAATCCGCTTGATAGGTATTGACAAACTCCTTGAACCCTTGGTTGGATTCCGAAGTAATCAAGTAGATTTCGCGAATACCGGCATCCATGGCGTTTTTCAACAGATGATACAGCATAGGGCGTTGCGCTGCTCCAAGAGGTATCAGGCTTTTGTGCTGCTGCTTGGCGATTTCGAAAGCGGTTTTTGACAGTTGCGCCTTTTCCAGGCTCTTCTTCATCCGTGAAGAGGCCCCGGCGACCATAATTAGTAGGCTATCGTTCTTCATAGCATTAATAGCATAAGTTAACTTCATAAGCGCTTACGGCTCCATGCGCTAAAAAAGCATCGATTACGCCAGTTTTGAGCGAGGGTGACGTTAGGGCGAGCATGCATCCCCCGCCACCCGATCCGATGATTTTAGAGCCTACTGCACCAGCGTCAATCGCCGCGCGCATCATGCTAGACATGGCCATGGGTGTATTCTTGATCCGTTGCTCCAAAATGGTCTGATGGGCGTTCATCAACCGACCCAATAAAATGATATCGGGCGTTGGTCCCTGCAATTGTTCCCCGGCTTTCCGGGTGATGTTCAAATTATGAATGGCAGCGTACCAGTAATCATGGTATTCCTTGGACACATAGGGCAGGTAGCGATCATAATCGCTTTCCTCTGAATGTTTCAACTGAAAATCAGGATGCTTAGACTTCACCTGTGCCACTGCCTTTTCAGCATATTCCCTCGCTTTTTGCAACACTTTCAAGGTCTTTTTGGCCATTCCGGATTCCGCTACGATCAAACCCCCTAAATCAGCGGTCAAACGCTTTGTATCACCACTTTCAGTATCAATGAACAGCAACCCTTTTTGCGCAATGGAAAATTGATCCATCAATCCACCAGGGCCTTCGAAAAACCCTACTTCGGTAGCATAAGCCAAACGGCCGATTTCGGCATCCGAAAGCACAAGGGCTTCTTCTTGTATGGCTACTAAAAAACGGATCCAAGCCACGATCATGGCCGAAGAACTCGAAAGGCCGGCATTGATCGGAATGGTGCTGTGAAATACCAGATCATATCCCGTATTGAACACACATCCCTTTTCTGCGAGAATGACGAGTGCGGCCCTCAAAAAATCGCCGGATTCGACGCTTTCGTCCGAATTCGGATCGATAGTTCGTCGCTGACCCAGATCTTTGAATTCGATTCGAAAAACCCCAAGGGTGTTCCCCCTTCCTTTGATATGGAAATACCGATCTATGGCACCGGCGATGACCGGCAATGCCAAATAGTCTTGGTGATCGCCGAAAAAACAGATTCTAGCAGGGGCTTTGCAATGCAACATGGTCGTGTTAACTTACAATTCCCAAAGGGGCCGTGGTCATCCAATTGCCACGGGTAAAATCCGGGAATGGCTGCGGGTATCCACCGCTGGCCACCGATCGCTCACTCAAAGGGGCTACCGCACTCCAAAAGCATCCTTCGTAAACATTTTGATCCAAAGGCAATCCTTTTTGCAGGCATTCGACGATGCGATACACCATGATACCATCCATACCACCGTGCCCGCTACCTTTGGCCGCTTGGTTCAGTCGTGTATAAAGTGGATGGTCGTATTTCTCGTACAGGGCCTGCAATTGCTCTCCTTGTACCCAAGAATGATGGTCTTTGGTCAATCCTTCAAACCCGCCTTCAAATGCGACCCGGGTCGGGAATCCGGCGAGGGTACCTTTGGTCCCTTGAATGAGGTTGAGTCGGGAATAGGGTCGCGGGCTGGTTTCATCCCATTGCACCATGATCGTTCGTCCT
The DNA here is from genome assembly GCA_013214065.1 of Flavobacteriaceae bacterium. GTDB lineage: Bacteria > Bacteroidota > Bacteroidia > Flavobacteriales > Flavobacteriaceae > Flagellimonas_B > Flagellimonas_B algarum. The sequence goes on along the minus strand of JABSPK010000004.1, from coordinate 364,543 downwards.
TGTTGGGTTTTAATGATCGTGGTATTCAAGTCCCCCCCTTTGAATTCCAAGGCATTCCATTGATGGTTTTCCGGATAGTTCTTACGGGCATAGGCTTGTCTGCCCACAGCCGGGGTCGAAAAGGAGACCAAGCTACCGAATGTATCCTCACCACGGCCCAAGTTCATGTATTGGGCTACGGGGCCCAAACCATGGGTAGGATACAAATTGCCGTTCCTTTTGGCGTAATGATGGGTACGCCATGAACCCGTTCCCCGGTGCTGTTCTTCCATTTGCCAACGCAATTCATGGATGTAGGCGGCCTCACCATGCAAAAGTTCGCCGATCAGTCCTTTTCTGCATAAATTCAAAAAAAGAAGTTCATCGCGGCTGTAATTAACGTTCTCCAACATCATACAATGTCTTTGGGTGCGTTCGCTGGCATCGACGATATCCCATAGTTCCGATAAGGTCACGGCCATGGGTACCTCAACGAAGGCATGGGCCCCAGCTTCCATGCTGGCTATGGCCATTGGGGCATGGTTCGTCCAATTCGTGGCAATGAACACCACATCAGGCCGCACTTCCTTGAGCATGGTACGCCATTGGTTTTCATCACCCGAATACAATTTGATATCGGTATGCCGATCACTACCGGAGACTTCCCGGACCCAGCCCTCCTTTTCCTTGACCAAATCCTCGTATACATCACAAATAGCGACAACCTCGGTACCGGGCAGCGCTGCCAAAAACTTCAAATGATAGCCTCCGCGCGCGCCGACGCCAATGAAAGCGGCCCTGACCGTATCCAATTTAGGGGCGGCAAAACCACCCATATACTGAGCCTTAGCGGGTCGTTCCGCTTGACCGTAAACAAATTCAGGGAACAGGCCGGCCGTACCCAACGCGGCGCCGGCAATGGATGATTTCTTTAAAAATGCCCTTCGATCGATCGACTTCATTAGCGTAAGTGTTTATTGAAAAAATCCATGGTACGTTTCCATGCCAATTCGGCCGCAGCTTCGTCGTAGCGCGGTGTGGAGGTATTGTGGAAACCGTGGTTTACATCAGGATAGGTGTAGGCCTCATAGGTCTTACCATGGGCCTTCAAGGCAGTTTCGTAAGCTTGCCATCCTGCATTGACCCGCTGATCCAGCCCGGCGAACTGCAACATCAAGGGCGCATTGATGTTTTCGATGTCCGATTTGGGCTGACTTCCATAAAAGGGAACAGCGGCTGCAAGGTCGGACACACGAACTGCCATCATATTCGAAATCCATCCCCCGAAGCAGAATCCGACTACCCCGATTTTTCCCGAACAATCCGCATGGTTTTTCAAATAATCGTAGGCCGCTATAAAGTCCTCGAGCATTTCGTTTCGGTCGCGCTTGCGTTGCATGGCCCGACCCTCGTCATCATTTCCCGGATACCCGCCCAAAGGGCTAAGTGCGTCAGGTGCCAAGGTAATAAAACCCGCCAGGGCCGCCCGTCTCGCGGTATCTTCGATATAAGGGTTCAACCCCCTATTCTCATGTACGACCACGATACCACCAAGCTTGCCATCATGCGTTTTAGGTTTCGATAACAGCCCGTTAATGGTACCACCTCCCTTGGGGGAATCATAAGTAACCACCTGCGAATCGAGGTTGGGATCATTGGGATCGACCAACAGGGTATCGACGTAATTGGGTAACATAAAACCCATCAATCCGCTGATGGTAATGCCCCCAACGGCATAGACCGATAGTTTTTCCAAAAATTCCCGGCGGTCCAATTTGTTATGGGCGTAGTCATCATAAAGGTCGAATACTTCTTGCCCAATGTCTTCTTTGCGTAGTTCTTTCATGCTATTCGGTTTTAGTCTGAGGATTAATAAATGAATTCAACGATGCGATCGGCTTTGTTTACAAAGGCTTCGGTCTGACCAATGGCCAGCCCGATATTGCCCCCACTGCCTAACAATCCATAGACATTGTCGGCCAGGCATTCGCAAGTGATCCATACCTTACTGTAATCGCGCTGAGCCTGGGTAATTAGCGTGAAGCACAGACTACAGAAAAAAGTAGTGATTTTCATAGGTAGGAAAGTAGTCATCCCTTAAAAATACCAATTATTTAAAGGAACATAGCCGGCGAAAAAAGAAATCCCTAAGGAACCCAATCATGGGTGTCTTTCACTGATGTCCCCTTTTTGGAAGCCATAACCCGACTTGATCACGATACGCACGGTATGCTTCGCCGAATCTCGAAACCATATTCCGTTCCTCAATAGGACGCACGGCGAAATGCCATATCAGTCCACCAAGAATCGTATAAATAGCAAGGTGTAGTGACCCGACATATAGGGCAATGGAGAGTCCTTGTCCCATACCGGCCAAGGCCATGGGATTGCGAATCCATCGATAAGGTCCGCTTACCACCAGATCATTGGTCTGGTCTGCCGGTAAGGGGGTCCCATTTCCAAAAGCGACCAAGACATAAGCACTTGAAAGGCCCAGTAGACTCGAAAGTACAAAACCGAACAAGGCTACAAGTCGTTGTGCGTCGGAAGAGGTCACCTCGATGTGGAACGCATCCATGATAATGTATGGGAACAAAACTAGGGTAATGCTCCAGACGCTGACGATCTGCAACAAGGTCTTAAGTGCGTTTCCAAGAAAACCGACGGTATTTGAAGTTTTGAACACCTTAAATTGAAAAACCAAAAACACATTGTACAGCAACCCAAGCAGCATCAAAGTTGTCGATAGGTACCCTCCTGAAGTCAGCAGGGAAGCATTGATACAGTACAGACAGGCATAGGCGAATGCACCTAGAATAAGAAATTCAAGGCCCCTCTTGGGCACATAGGCCCGAATAACCGATAAGACCGCCACCAAAACCACATCCGGCAATAAAAAGGAATAAAACGCCACCTTGGGGATACCCGGGAATTGGAAAGCCTCAAAAAACGTATCACTCAATGCCAAAGCGACCCACCAAATGGAAATCAGGGCGCTTTGTACCAAATAAGCCGTGCCTTTCAATTGCTAGCGTTTTTAGTGTTGTATCTGCATGCGGATTAGCACCAAAGCGTGAGTCAGGAACCACTATCCGAGGCCCTTTCCCCAATCCCTTTTAGCCTAAACTCGCCAAGCTCTTCTCCAAGGTATCGATTTTGGCTTCCGCATCGGCAGCTTTCTTACGTTCCAAATCGACAACCTGGGCCGGAGCGTTGTTCACGAAGCGTTCGTTACCCAATTTCTTTTGTACCGACTGCAGAAATCCACGGGTATATTGAAGCTCTTCGTTGATTTTCTTGATTTCGGCCTCAACGTCAATGGCACCACCGATCGGTATGAAGTATTCATTGCTCTTTACCCTGAAGCTCAGTGCACCTTCAACGGAATCGGTAACCGTTTCTATCTCGGAAACATTACCCAGCTTAAGGATGATCGCATCCATGACCGAAGAAACCCCTTCTTTGTTGAGTTCAGAAAGCTGCAATGCTTCTTTTTGGGGGATATTCTTCTCTTTTCGTATGGTGCGGACTCCTGAGATAACTTCAGAAGCGAATTCGAAATCAGCGATGATTTGAGCATCAAAACCGTTTTGTTTGGGCCATTCGGCGACACAGAGTGATTCTTCAGGATTTCTTTCGGCGATATGCTGCCATACCTCTTCCGTCAAAAAAGGCATGAAAGGATGCAACAAGCGGATGTTATGCTCGAACAAATCGATAACCGCATCATAAGTAGTGCGATCTATGGGTTGCTGGTAGCCCGGTTTGACGATTTCCAAAAGCCAAGAACAGAAATCATCCCAAACCAATTTATACAAAGCCATCAGTGCATCCGAAATACGGTATTTACTGAAATGATCTTCGATTTCGGCCAACACTTGATCGAAGCGTGCCGTATACCAGTCGATGCCGATGCGGGCGGCTTCAGGTTGGTCGATCACCGCGGTTTCCCAGCCCTTGACCAAGCGAAAAGCATTCCAGATTTTATTGGCGAAATTCTTGCCCTGTTGGCACAAGGCCTCATCAAAAAGCAAATCGTTCCCCGCCGCTGAACTCAACAACAGTCCAACCCGTACCCCATCTGCACCGAACTCGTCGATAAGCGCCAAGGCATCGGGTGAATTTCCGAGCTGTTTTGACATTTTCCTACGTTGCTTGTCGCGAACCAGACCTGTTAGATACACGTTTTCATAAGGACGTTCATCCCTAAATTCATAGCCGGCAACGATCATACGTGCCACCCAGAAAAACAGGATATCAGGACCGGTGACCAAATCATTGGTCGGGTAATAGTACGATACTTCGTCATTATCGGGCTCCAAAATGCCCCCGAAAACACTGATGGGCCACAACCAGGATGAAAACCAGGTATCGAGTACATCGGGATCTTGTCGAAGGGTCGCTTCATCCAAATCAGGATTACCACTTGCCGTTCTCGCCAATTGCAACGCCTCTTCAGGAGATTCGGCTACGACGAAATCCTCGGTCCCGCTACCGTAGTAATAGGCGGGTATCTGTTGCCCCCACCAAAGCTGCCTAGAGATGTTCCAATCGCGGATGTTTTCCATCCAATGCCGGTAAATATTTTCAAATTTTTTGGGAAACAACTTGACCTCTCCGCTTTCCAAGACCGCTTTTAGTGCCGGTTTGGCCAAATCTTCCATATTCAAGAACCATTGATCCGACAATCGGGGTTCGATTACCGCTTTGGTGCGCTCTGAAGTACCCACCTTGTTCATGTGCTGTTCGGTCTTCACCAAAACCCCGGCGGCATCCAATTCCTTGGAAATCGCTTTGCGCACATCAAACCGGTCACGACCTTTGTAGTGCAAGCCATAATCGTTTAGCGTGGCGTCTTCATTGAAGATATCGATGATTTCCAACCCGTGCCTTTCACCCAAGACCTTGTCGTTCTCATCGTGGGCCGGAGTCACTTTAAGACAACCGGTACCGAACTCCATGGTCACATATTCATCTATGATAATAGGAATGACGCGATTGCATATCGGTACGATGGCTTTTTTCCCTTTGAGATGCTGGTACCGTTCGTCATTGGGGTTGATACAGATCGCCGTATCGCCTAGAATGGTCTCGGGGCGCGTCGTTGCAATCGTAACGGTTTCTTCAGACCCCTCGATCTGATAGGCCAAATAATACAAGGAACCTTGCCGTTCTTCGTAGATTACTTCTTCATCCGAAAGGGTGGTTTTGGCCTCCGGATCCCAGTTTACCATACGAAAACCCCTATATATCAATCCTTTACGATAAAGATCAACGAAAACTTTGATGACCGAAGCCGACATATCGTCATCTAAGGTGAACTTCGTCCGATTCCAATCGCAAGAACAACCCAGTTTTTTTAATTGCTCCAAGATGACCCCGCCATAGGTGTCGGTCCATTCCCAAGCATGTTTCAAAAACTCCTCCCGGGTCAGATCGTTCTTATCGATTCCGTCGGCTTTTAATTTGGCCACGACCTTGGCTTCGGTAGCTATGGAAGCATGGTCCATTCCGGGAACCCAACAGGCGTTCTTCCCTTCCAAACGGGCCTTGCGGATCAAAACATCCTGAATGGTATTGTTGAGCATGTGCCCCATATGGAGGATTCCGGTCACATTGGGTGGTGGGATTACGATCGTATAGGGCTCCCGATCGTCGGGTACCGAGTTGAAAAACCCTTGTTTCATCCAGTAATCATACCATCGCCCTTCAACCGTTCTAGGTTCATATTTAGATGGAATCTCCATTTTCGGTACAGTTTTTGTCTAATTAGGGATGGACTGGGAAATCGTAAGGAATGGCGCTTTGTTAAATTTGCGCTATCCGTCGGCGATTGGCCAATCCTTGAAATACGAAACAAAAATAAGTAACGTTATAAGATAACAAAAGAATTTTGGAGGTAGGTTGAAATGGGCTACTTTTGAAATGACCCAAAACTAGAAAAATGAAAAGAACAGTACTTGTATTATTCGTAGGGCTTTTGGCCTTCAGCGTGAAAGCGCAGGACAAAACCGCTAAAATCGAGTTTAAGAGTGAGACCATCGACTATGGTGAAATCGACAAGGGAAGTGATGGGGTTCGCGTTTTTGAATTTACCAACACCGGTGATGCACCTTTGGTGATCAGCGATGTACGATCAAGCTGTGGATGTACGATCCCGAAAAAACCGGATGCCCCTATTCTACCAGGAGCTACCGGAGAGATCCAAGTCAAGTATGACACGAAGCGTGTCGGACCTATCCGGAAAGCGATTACGGTAAGTTCGAATGCCGATACGCCTACGAAAATCTTGAAAATAAAAGGTACGGTGAAAGCGGAAGGAGCGAAGTAACCGAAGAAAAATTATAAAGCTAAAGCCTTGATGGAAACATCAGGGCTTTTTTGTTTCGAATAGATCCTTTAGGACGAAGGTAAAGAGCAGGTCTTTGTTGTAGCGCTCGATCAAGACCCGAACACGTTTGCCCTTGCGATGGTTGAGCAGCTCGAGTATTTCCTGCAATTTGTAATTGTGTACTTCCTTACCGTTGACCGCCAAAATAATATCACCCTCCTGCAAGCCCGCTTCTTCTGCCGGACTACCTGCCCGGATTCCTGATACGATGATTTCGGGCACCAAACTCAATCGGGTGCGGTTCTGCATCAAAATCTGCACATTGCCAAAGCTTTTTTCGTCTTTGGTCACGAAACCATTCACATCGGCGATCCGTTGCGATATGTAACGAACCCCGTTATGCTGTAACTCGATCCCGGCCAAATTGTACCGAAATGGATCGTTGAACCTGGCGTTCTTCGATAAGGTAATCTTATTATTCGGGTAGTCGAAAACAATGCTAAAACGTTTTAAGACCTCCCCTCCTACACTACCATTGCGGTCTCCAAGGTCTTTGATGGCATCGAAGGATTCCCGATGGGGAAAAGCGGCCTTGGCCCCGAGTAAATGGAAATCGCCGATCTTCATGCCCTTTAACTTGGTCCGCTTTCCGAAAATATTACCGCTCAAACCCTTGCCTAGGAAATCCTCATAGTTCGCTTCCGGGATATCCAACCCCTTCTCCGGATTGTGGAACAACCATAAGGCATCGCTACTCCCTGTATCCACGAGTAATTTTACAGGTACTTCGGCATCATCGGCTTTAATGATCATCCCATCGACATAGGCTTTTTTATCAATGACGGTCAGCGGTAGGGTCTGTTTCTTTTTTGATGGCTTGTAGGTGTAGTTCTCAGGTCGGTACAACTTGAGGTGTCCTGCCGTGTAGTTGACCTCGACCACAAAACTCTTGAACAGATCATAGCCGATGATCCCATGGACGGGCACTCCCAAGGAAGTGGAAAAGTTCAAATCCTTATCAAGGACCACATACATCGATTGGTCGAAACTTTTCGCATTTCCGATAGCGAAGTTGTTGTGTCGCGATTTCAAGGCTTTCATGGGTTCACCCTCGCCAAGACCCCGTAGGGTGATCTCCGTGACATCATTGATTTGCACCGAATCTTGATCGGTAAGGTTGAACAAGATCGGATTACTTACCCCGGTATCAAGGATAAAAGAGAGCTTCGCACCATTCAATTCGACAGGTACGACCATGAGGTTGTTGATCAATTCAAAATTGATCTTTTCGAATTTTTTTTGATTGGAAATATGAAACCGCTGGCCGATACCACTAAAGGAAAGGGTCGATAGAAAAAGCAGCAAAAGGGCGGATTTCTTGTTCAAACCGTTAAAAGAGAATTGATTGACTGTCTTAAAGTTACGAAAAACGGATGAATTATACCAGCCTTTTCAAAGGGGAAGACTGCGAAATCCTCGGGCAATAATTGCTTTGCTTCCTAGGTTTCACCATTTTTGTCGAAAATAAACGGTAATGCCAGCGATTTCAAAAAAAGGGGCGTTGATGCCCCCTTCACCCATACGGAAATTGGTGCCCTATGCCGAAGCTGCCAAAAAAAAGGGAGTGGAAGTCATCCATTTGAACATCGGCCAACCCGATATCAAGACCCCGAGAGCGGCCTTAGAGGCAGTCAAAAATGCCGATATCGAGGTATTGGCCTATAGCCAGACCGAGGGATCGGAAACCTACCGAAGTAAAATTTCAGGGTATTACGCCAAGCACGATATCCAATTGGACGCCGACGATATCATCGTCACTACCGGCGGCTCGGAGGCCTTGACCTTCGCCATGGGGTCGGTATTGGATCCCGGGGATGAAATCATCATACCGGAACCGTTCTATGCCAATTACAACGGATTTGCAACGGCCAACGGGATCAATGTCGTACCTATCGCCTCTTCGATCGATCGGAACTTCGCTTTGCCCCCGATATCCGAATTCGAAAAGCGCATTACGGATAAGACCAAAGCCATTTTGATCTGTAACCCCGGTAATCCGACCGGATACCTCTACACCCACGAGGAAATCAAGGAATTGGTCCGATTGGTGAAGCAGCATGACCTTTTTTTGATTGCCGACGAAGTGTACCGTGAATTCGCCTATGACGGCAAGCGGCACCATTCGATATTGCGGGAACGTGAAATCGAACAACATGCGATCGTCGTCGATTCGGTCTCAAAGCGTTACAGCATGTGTGGTGCTCGAATCGGATGTTTGGTCAGCAAAAACAAAGAAGTCATCGCTACGGCCCTGAAATTCGCCCAAGCGAGGCTATCACCGCCGACATTGGCACAAATCGCGGGTGAAGCGGCTTTAGAAACCCCACAATCCTATTTCGAAGCGGTCATTGAAGAATATGTTGAACGACGTGACCTGCTCTTACAAGAATTGGCGAAAATCGAACAGGTAAAGATCGCCAGACCCAATGGCGCCTTTTATTGCGTGGTCGAACTACCGATTGCCGATGCGGACGATTTCGCACAATGGCTGTTGGAGTCGTACCAACTTGATGGACAGACCGTGATGGTGGCCCCGGCAGCCGGTTTTTACGCCACTCCGGGAATGGGTAATAACCAAATTAGGATCGCCTATGTACTCCAAAAGGAATCGCTGGTGAAAGCCGTCGAGATCTTACGTACCGGTCTCCAAGCCTATCGCACAGCGTGAACATCCAAGAAAACATATCGCTCAAACCCTATAACACCTTCGGCATGGACGTCAAGGCGCGTTTCTTTGTCGAAATCACCGGTCTGTTGCAATTGCAACGCATCTTGCAATTGTCGGCCTATCCGAACCGGTTCATCATCAGCGGTGGGAGCAATATGCTACTGACCAAGGATATCGATGCCTTGGTCCTCTTTATCAACCTCAAAGGAATCCATAAGGTTTCGGAATCCGACGATTCGGTGATCATCAAGGCCATGGCAGGTGAGAACTGGCATGAATTGGTGCTCTGGACGTTGGAACGGGATTATGGCGGATTGGAAAACCTCTCACTCATTCCTGGAAATGTCGGAACGGCGCCTATTCAGAACATCGGGGCCTATGGGGTCGAATTGCAGGACGTTTTCGTTTCTTGCGAGGCTATGAACCTTGAAACCAATGAGCTCGAGGAAATCACCAAAGAGGAATGCGCTTTTGGTTATCGCGACTCGATTTTCAAGAACAAGGCCAAAGACCGCTATATCATTACATCGGTCAAATTACGACTGAGCAAAACCGACCATAAGATCCACACGCTCTATGGAGCCATTGAAAGCGAATTGGCGGCAAAAGGCGTTGTGCACCCAACGATCAAAGACGTGTCGGAGGCAGTGATCAAAATCCGTCAGGAGAAGTTGCCCGATCCCAAGGAAATCGGAAATAGTGGCAGTTTTTTCAAGAACCCCGTGATTTCGAAAAAGACCTTCGAAAACTTCCATAAGAAATTTCCGGATGCCCCATATTATGCGCAGGAAAACGACCGCTTCAAAATACCGGCCGGTTGGCTGATCGAACAATGCGGATTCAAAGGGAAACGTTTCGGTGATGCCGGTGTACATGCCAAACAGGCCTTGGTGTTGGTCAATCACGGCCAAGCCACCGGAATGGAATTGTACGAATTGGCCCAAACTATCAAAAACTCTGTGTACGACCGGTTCAAAATACACATCGAGCCTGAAGTGAACATCATAAATTAACCCCGGGAACCTAGTGATTTCCCGGGGTTAAACCAAACCAAACTAACCAAACTCTTATTGTAATTCTTTTGAAACACCGCGGTAATAATCATTTTTATACTTTAGCGTTTATCTATATACGAGCGAACAAAAAGTTTGGATTCTTAAGGTTTTCCCAATTTTACCCATTGGCCTCTCCATGAGCACATTACTTGAAAAACATATTGTCGAATTGTTGGCTGAACGCGACGAAAAAGCCATTTCATTGCTCTACGACAATTATGCCGATACGCTCTTCGGTGTGGCCTACAAAGTGGTCAAAGACGAGGATCTTGCCCAAGATGTCGTACAGGAAAGCTTTGTCAAAATCTGGAAAAAAGCCGATTCCTATGATGCGTCCAAAGCCAAATTGTTCACCTGGCTTTTTCGGATTACCCGAAATACGGCCATCGACAAATTGCGAAGTGCAAGCAAAAAAACCGACAAGGAAATCCAAATCGATGCCTCTGACGTATATAATGTAGGCGTTTCAGCGATCCGCCCTGAGCTTTTGGATATCAAAGAGCACCTTGATAAAATCGAGCCGAAGTACAAATTAGTGCTTGAGGCCCTGTTTTTCGAGGGGATGACACAGCAAGAAGCCAGTGAAGAGCTTGATATTCCGCTGGGTACCATTAAATCAAGGCTCAAGATCGGATTGCGCGAATTACGGAAGATTTATGGTGCCTTTTTGGCCCAAATCATTTTAATGAGCCTATTGCAATGAAAGAAAAAATAAAAATGTTCTTAGAATCCGATCTGCTCGAAAAATACCTTTTAGGCAGTACGTCGACTGAAGAAAGTCTTCAGGTCGAACGGTATATCGCAATGTATCCCGAAGTCCGCAAGACCTACAACGAATTGCAGGAAAATCTGGAAGCATTCGCCAAGCTACATGCCCTAAAGGCCCCAGAGGGACTCAAAGAGCGTATTCTGGCCAGCATCCGCCAAGAACGAAAAAGCAGGTTCAAATTTTACCGCTACGCCATCGCGGCTAGCATCGTTGCCTGTGTTTTCGCAGGTTCGTCCTACTTCTTCTACAATCAGAACAAGACCCTTCAACAAGAAAACACCATAGTCAACAACAAGATCAAAAACCTTGAGATGGACATGAAGGTGCAATTGGAAGACCTTCGCAACCAATACATTGTTTTGAACAACCCCAACACCCGTCGGTTTTCGGTAATGGGGAACCAAAAGGCGAAAGAACTCAAGGCCGTCGCCTACATCAATCCAGTGAAAAAATTGTCGTATATCAACGTCAGTCATTTACCCCAATTGCCCGAGGACCAATGTTTCCAAATGTGGGCCGAAGTCAATGGGGAGATGGTCAACCTGGGCATTATCAAACAATTCGATGATAAGGAAAAGCTCTTGGCCCTGCCCTATGCGGATGATGCCATCAGTTATATCACCATCGAGCCCGAAGGTGGCAATGAAGCACCCACCGTACAAAACATCGTGGCCAATATTACCTATTGATCCAAGCATAAAGTCCTCTTAAATGCGAATGCAGGGTGGTTCTATTTCGTACCTTTGCAAAAACTTTCAGGCATGAAATTGATACTTTTGACCATAGGACTCCTAGCACTGGCCTTCGCCGGTATCGCCATCAAGATCTGGTCGAAAAAGGACGGGAAGTTCGCAGGCACTTGTGCCAGTCAAAATCCGTACCTGAATAAAGACGGGGAAGCCTGTGGCTACTGCGGTAAATTGCCGAGCGAACAGGATTGTCGCAAAGACATGGTAACCGACCCCTCCTAACCCTCACGACAAAACCACTTTTTTTGAGTAAAACGGAGTTAAACGTCAATGATATGGTCGCCAAGGCAAAAACGGGCAACCAAATCGCGTTCAGCGCCTTATTGGATCGTTTTTGGAACGATGTCTACGGCTTTCAGCTCATCCGGACCAAGAATGAAAACGATGCCGAGGATATCACCATCCAGACCTTTTCAAAAGCATTCGACAAGATCGACACCTTCGACGAGTCCTATGAGTTCGCAACCTGGCTGATCACTATTTCAAAGAACCTCCATGTAGACCTCATCCGGAAACGCAAACGGAACGTCATGGCCGATGCCGATCAAGGAAAGGCCGAAGAAGTCAATAAAGTCTTGGATGAAAGCCCTACGGCTGAGGATAATCTGATCATCGAACAAAATTTGGCCACCTTGTTGGCAGACATCAAAAAACTAAAGCCAACCTACCAAAAAGTCATCAACTTGCGCTTTTTCAACGAAATGAGTTATGCCGAAATCGCCAATGAACTCGGAGAACCCATCAACAACATCAAAGTAAAGCTCTTGCGGGCCAAAAAATTGTTGGCCGAGGTGATCGCCAACCGATAGCCGGATTCCGTCCATCAATTCGTATATTTGTAGTCCAAAATTCCAGGTATGTCTACAGCAACCGCTACACATGTGCATCCGCCGAAGGGCAAGCCGAAATGGCTTCGTGTCAAGCTTCCTACGGGTAAAAAATACACCCAACTCAGGGGATTGGTCGAGAAATACGACCTGCACACCATTTGCACCTCTGGTAGTTGCCCCAATATGGGCGAATGCTGGGGTGAAGGTACCGCTACTTTTATGATTTTGGGGAACATTTGCACCCGTTCTTGCGGTTTTTGCGGGGTCAAGACAGGAAGACCCGAAAGTGTGGATTGGGAAGAACCGGAAAAAGTGGCACGCTCGATAAAGATCATGGGCATCAAACATGCCGTGCTTACTTCGGTGGATCGAGACGACCTTAAAGACATGGGATCCATCATTTGGGCCGAAACGGTAAAAGCGGTGCGCCGCATGAACCCTGAAACCACCATGGAAACCTTGATTCCGGATTTCCAAGGTATTGAAAAACACTTAGATCGTTTGATCGCCGTAGCCCCCGAGGTGATTTCACACAATATGGAAACCGTAAGGCGATTAACACGTGAGGTCCGCATCCAGGCCAAATACGATCGCAGTCTCGAGGTATTGCGCTACTTGAAACAAAATGGCGCCAATCGCACCAAATCGGGCATCATGCTAGGATTGGGTGAAGAAGAAGCCGAAGTGCTTCAGACCATGGAGGATTTGAGAAAGGCCGAAGTCGACGTGGTCACCATCGGCCAATACCTACAACCCTCGAAAAAACATCTTCCGGTCAAAAACTTCATACTGCCCGAGCAGTTCAAAAAGTATGAGACTATAGGTTTGGAGATGGGTTTCCGTCATGTAGAAAGTGGGGCATTGGTCCGATCTTCTTACAAAGCCCATAAGCACATCCACTAGTGCCATAACCCTTAAACCCCATTCTTTTGAACCAAATTCGCATCGGCATCAACGGTTTCGGTAGGATCGGTAGGACTTTCTTTAGGTTGCTCCAGAACCATCCTGAATTGGAAGTCGTTGCGATCAATGACCTTAGCGATGCCAAGACCTTGGCCCATTTGGTCAAATATGACAGCATACATGGCCCCCATAGCGCCTCCATAGCAGGGCAAGATGGACATTTGGTCTATGAAGGAAGAGAGATCCCGGTATTGAACGAACACCATCCGAAACTTATCGAATGGGGCAAATACGCAACGGATTTGGTCATTGAGGCCACCGGTAAATTCAAAACCCGCAAAGAACTTGACTTCCATTTGAAGAATGGGGCTAAAAAAGTGATCTTAACGGTTCCTCCCATAGAAACCGATATCAAAATGGTCGTTTATGGGGTCAATGAAGGGGACCTTGGGGCTGATGACCACATCATTTCCAATGCCTCCTGCACTACGAACAATGCCGCCCCGATGATCAAAGTCATCCAAGACCTTTGCGGCATCGAACAAGCGTACATCACCACGGTGCATTCGTACACATCGGATCAAAGCTTGCACGATCGCCCGCATCGCGATTTGCGAAGGGCACGTGCGGCAAGCCAGTCGATTATTCCGACCACCACAGGGGCAGCGAAAGCGCTAACCCGTATTTTCCCTGATTTGGCAGATGTCATAGGTGGATGCGGTATTCGTGTACCTGTTCCAAACGGGTCCTTGACCGACATTACGTTCAATGTCAAAAAACAAACCTCGATCCAAGAAATCAACGAGACTTTTAGGCATATTTCTGAAAATCAGCTAAAAAATGTACTTTTCTATACCGAAGACCCCATTGTATCGATCGATATAAACAATAGTTGTTACTCTTGTACGTTTGATTCTCAGATGACTTCGGTGATTGGAAAAATGATCAAAATCATCGGCTGGTACGATAACGAGACCGGCTACTGTTCACGGATCATCGATGTAATTAAACTGCTTATCAAAAAGAACTACGTTTAATGTTTGAACGGTCGAACTTCAAGGGCATACCAGGTCTTGCGGCATTGCTGCTTTGCCTGCTGTTTTCATGGGTAGCCCATACACAAGAATCGACCACTACCGAAAGTTTCGAATCACGCTTTAGGGAAGCCTTGGCGTATGGACATCAAGACAATCTCGAAGCCGCCCTCGAGTCGCTGAAATTAGCAGCGGATCTTGCCGAAAAGGAAGAAAACCTCAAAGCCCTATTGGATACCTACCATCGGTATGCCATGCTCTTCCTTGAGCGTGAAGACAAAGAAAAAACCGAATTCTATTGGGATCGTGCAGGTGTTTTACTCAAAGACCTCGAATATCCTTATGGGGATGCCGTACACCGTTTTATCGAGGCCAACCTGCTCTACCGTGAAGGAAACAACTACCAGGCGATCAACATGTTGGAAGAGGTCAAACTGATCAACAACGATAAAAACTTATTGAACAACATCCTTTTGGCCGAAGGCAATGCCTATTTGAACATCGACAAGTTCGAGGAAGCATCGACCAATTTCAATGCCCTATTGGTGAATTCGGATGAATTGGAACGGGCTTATTTGGCGACCAAGGCGAATCTTGGGTTGGCGCAGTTGAACCAGAAGACTGGGAAGCTGGAACAAGCGACCAAACATGGGGAGGCGGCCCTTCAGCTCGCCCTCAAACACGACTATCGCCTTGAAGCCTTGAACGCCAACCTCTTTTTGACACAAGCCTATGAGGTAACCGGCGAATTTGAAAAATCACTCTTCTATAACAAGGAGGTCACGAAATTCAGGGATTCCATTTTTACCATTGAAAAGACAAAGACCGAACAGAAAACATCCGAAAAGATATTGCAAGCCCGACAGACCAAGATCATCGCTGATTTGGAGGCCGAAAATGAAAAGTTGAGCCAATCGGCCAACCGATCTGAGATCACCTCGATCTTGACCTCCGCCTTTTTGATCATCATCTCCCTTTTGGCTGTCTCGTTGTATCGCAATAACCAGATCAAGTTAAAAACCAACGACCTTTTGCACACCAAGAACCGTGAGTTGGAAACGGCGCGTGACGCAGCGGTATCCGCGATGGAGGCCAAGACGAATTTCCTTTCAACAGTGACCCACGAACTTCGAACCCCTTTGTATGCGGTAACGGGACTGACCCATTTGCTCTTGGACGAAAATCCGGCAGAACACCAAAAGGAACACCTGAAATCATTGAAATTTTCAGGAGACTACCTTTTGAATTTCATTAACGACATTCTTCAGATCAACAAGATCGACGCCGACAAACTCGAACCGTTGAACATCGAGTTCAAACTCAAGAAGGTGTTGACCGATGTTATCGATTCCTTGCAACAAACGGCGAATGAGAACAATACGAAAATCGTTTTGGATTACGACAACAACATACCGTTGCATTTGCTCGGCGACCCTTTGAAAATCTCGCAGATATTCATGAACCTTGTCGGAAATGCATTGAAATTCACCAAGGACGGGCAAGTTGATGTGATCACCAAGGTCAAACAACGCGAAGGGGAAGAAATCGACCTGTATTTCGAAGTTAAGGACAACGGTATCGGTATTTCGGCAGAACAGCAGAAGAACATTTTCGAAAGTTTCGAACAAGGCTCCGTCCAGATCAATCGGGAGTACGGGGGTACGGGTCTCGGATTGACCATAGTGAAGAGCCTGTTAGGTCTTTTCGACAGTCAAATCCACCTGAAAAGTGAATTGGGTACGGGTAGTTCCTTCTTTTTCGACCTCAGGCTGAAAGTCGAGGAGAACTCTTTGGAAGAAGTCCCATTCGAACTTAGTGTCGAGGATTTCGACTTCGAAGGCCTTCATGTTTTGGTGGTCGAGGACAACAAGATCAATCAAGTCATTACCAAGAAAATGTTGAGCAAGAAAAACATCAGTTGCGACATTGCCAACAACGGTAACGAGGCGATTGATGCCGCTAAAGCCAATACCTACGACGCCATTTTAATGGATATCCATATGCCTGGCATCAGTGGTACCGAAGCCACCAAACAAATCCGAAAGTTCGATCCCGACATTCCGATCATTGCCCTAACCGCGATTTCCATGGAAGACAGTCTCGATGAGTTCTACGCCGCTGGGTGTAACGCCGTGGTTACCAAACCCTTTAAACCCGAGGTGTTTTACCAGAAAATCGGTGAAAATATCTTTAAGACGAAGATGGGGAGCAACGCTTGATACCTGCATTGATGAGCTCCATTAATTTCTTGTCTCCCCTTTGTAAGAAATCATGATATACCGGCAGGTAAGAAAGCCTGTCGACTTTTCCTTGTAAACGGACATAGTCCTTTTCCGTGGTCAATACAAAATCCATCGAATTGAAAAAGGCGATTTCCTTAGCAGTGAAATAATGATGGTCTGGATAGGCATGGTGAACGACTTGGATATCCAAAGCTTGCAAATGTTCAACCAAAGGCCTTGGGTCAGCGATTCCGGTCACCAAATCAATGGTCCGATGCCGCAAAAGTTCCAGATTCATGGCCCCCTCCTTGTTCTTTACCGCCGCGGCATATCCTAAGGTTGCGAACAACACCTCTTGACCGCTATGCCTGCGCAATCGATTGCCAAGCTCTTCCATTTCCTTGATGCCCATAGTTTTGGGGCATTTGGTCACCACGATGGCCGAGGCCCTTTTCGCCTGTGATTTGGCATCCCTAAGATATCCGGTCGGCACGTACCAATCGCGATGAAAAGGACGGGCATAGGTGGTGAGCAAAAGCGACAGACAAGCTGCTACCCTTCGATGCTGAAACGCATCGTCCAAAAGAATGACCTCCGGCCCCACCTCACCTTCCAATCGGGCGATACCGCGACGGCGGTCCCCGTCGACTGCCAAGGGAACCTCTGGGTACTTCCGGGACATTTGGTACGGTTCATCCCCCAAATCCAAAACATCGGAATCCGCGTTCGCGAGCACAAAGCCTTTCGATTTACGACGATACCCACGACTGAGTATGGCCAACTTCCGATCTTGCATCAGGGCCGCGACCAGGAATTCGATCATAGGGGTTTTCCCGGTTCCCCCGACACTTAGGTTACCCACGACGATAGTCGGGGTTTCAAAACGCTTCGATTCGAACAATCCGAAATCATAGCACCAATTGCGTAG
Source organism: Flavobacteriaceae bacterium (assembly GCA_013214065.1). GTDB lineage: Bacteria > Bacteroidota > Bacteroidia > Flavobacteriales > Flavobacteriaceae > Flagellimonas_B > Flagellimonas_B algarum. The sequence goes on along the minus strand of JABSPK010000004.1, from coordinate 347,015 downwards.
CACCACGATCAGGGCATACAAAAGTGAAAACGGAAAGAGGATATAGCGAAGAAGGGTCAACATGGGGACGAAATTATAATATTTTATCTTTAACGGATCAAACCACCGTTTATGACCGTAAAGAAAATCGCCGCCATCCTTGAGGAACTGGCCCCACTGCATTATGCGGAGGATTTCGATAACGTTGGCCTTTTGGTCGGCGAATGGGAACAAGAGGTCAAGGGCATCTTGGTAACGCTTGACACCCTCGAGAACGTGGTTGATGAGGCCATTGAAAAACAATGTAATCTTATTGTAAGCTTTCATCCGATTTTATTCACCGGCATCAAAAAAATTACCGGAGCGAATTATGTTGAACGCGTACTCTTGAAAGCCATTAAGAACGATATCGCTATTTTCAGTATGCACACCGCTTTGGACAATAGTCCCTTAGGGGTCAATGCTAAAATTTGCGAGGTATTGGGGCTGGGCAATACCAAAATCTTACGCCCCAAGGAAGGGACCATTAAAAAATTGACCACCTATGTACCTGCCGATAAAGCCGATGCCTTACGGGATGGATTGTTCAGCGCTGGAGCCGGAAGTATCGGAAATTACAGCGAATGCAGTTTTAGCGTGGTCGGTACCGGAAGTTTCAAACCAGGAACCGATGCCAATCCGACGATCGGGCAAGAAGGGGTGACCCATTTCGAAAAAGAAGTCCAATTGAACCTGACCTTTCCCGCGGCCTTCGAAAAGGCGGTCCTATCGGCACTTTTTAAAAACCATCCTTACGACGAAGTGGCTTATGAGATGGAGACCTTGGAAAACAGCAACCAAAACATCGGCATGGGTATGGTCGGAACCTTAGCAACCCCTATTAAGGAAATCGAATTCTTTCAATACCTCAAATCGCATATGAACGCCTCCGTAATCAGGCATTCGGCCTTGTTGGGTAAGGATGTGGAAAAGGTCGCGGTTTTGGGCGGTAGTGGCGCCTTCGCGATAGCGGATGCCGTTCGTGCCGGGGCCGATGTGTTCGTTACCGCCGATGTGAAATACCACCAGTTCTATCAGGCTGAGGGCCAAATGATCATAGCCGATATCGGGCACTATGAAACTGAGCAGTTTACAAAAAATCTTTTAGTGGATTTTCTTAAGAAAAAAATTCCTAATTTTGCGGTCACTTTATCGGAAAGTATTACTAATCCCATCAAGTATTTTTAAGTATGGCTACCAAAACGGAAACAACTGTTGAAGAGAAACTAAGGGCGTTGTATGATTTGCAATTGATCGATTCTAGGGTTGATGAAATCAGGAATGTACGAGGTGAATTGCCGTTGGAAGTTGAAGACCTTGAAGACGAGGTCTTGGGACTCAAAACCCGCATGGACAAGCTGAAATCGGATGTGGAGACCGTAAACTTCGAAGTCACTGCCAAAAAGAACCTGATCGAGGAATCAAAGGCATTGATGAAAAAATACAGCGAACAACAGAAAAACGTTCGCAACAGCAGGGAATTCAACTCCCTGAGCAAGGAAATCGAATTCCAGGAGTTGGAAATCCAATTGGCCGAAAAGAACATTAAGGAATTCAAAGCGCAGATCGAGCAGAAAAAAGAGGTTATTTCGGAAACCAAGGAAATCCTTTCGGAACGCGAATCACACCTAAAGCACAAAAAAGGGGAACTTGACGCGATTTTGGCCGAAACAGAAAAAGAGGAATTGGCCTTATTGAAGAAATCGGAAGAGTTCGAAGAGAAAATCGATGAGCGTTTGGTCAAAGCCTACAAGCGTATTCGCGGTAGTGTCAAGAACGGATTGGCGGTTGTTCCGGTTGAACGGGGAGCCTCAGGCGGATCGTTCTTTACCATTCCACCACAGATCCAAGTGGAAATTGCTTCCCGAAAAAAAATCATTACCGACGAGCACAGCGGTCGAATTTTGGTCGACCCGGTCTTGGCCGATGAGGAACAAGGCAAAATGGAAAAGCTCTTCGCTAAGCTTTAAGAAACAAAGCCTCCGATACGGGGGCTTTTTTATTGGGATTGTTTTTCGATCAATTCCAACATCAACGCTTCGATTTCCGGAGCATCCCAGCGGGTATCGATATCAGGTTGTTGCATGACCGTTTGCATGATCCGTTCTTGGGCATCGCCTATTTCAAGGGCCTCTCGATATGGGCGGCTTGAAAAGGTCACCCGACTGTATACAGGAACCCATTGCCCAGGATACTTGGCCGCGAATCGTTTCTCGATCTTCTTTTGGAGCTGAAAGTCGGGTTCTGCGGTTTTTTTGCTCATTTCGATGAAATTGCGGTAGCTCAATTCGGCAATGGCATCCGCATTCGGTTTACGCTGCTCTTGGTAATTCTTGAATATCGCTTCCCAATCATCCCCGAACTCCCCCAATAGCTTGTCAAGTTCCGAAATATCCTCAAAACCGGCATTCATCCCCTGACCGTAAAAGGGCACGACTGCATGGGCCGAATCGCCCACCAAGGCCACCTTATCCCAATACGTCCATGGGTAACATTTCATGGTCACCATGGCACTGGTCGGGTTTTTGAAGAAATCCTTGGTCAAGTTTTCGATTTCCTTTCTGACATTCGGAAAATAGGTCTCGAAAAAGGCTTTTGCTTCGGCCTCGTTCGTGATGTTCTCAAAAGAAACGGTCCCTTCGAAAGGCATGAACAAGGTACAGGTAAAACTACCGTCGGTATTCGGCATGGCGATCAACATGAAGTTTCCACGCGGCCAAATATGGAAGGAATGCTTATCGAGCTTATGGCTTCCATCCTGATTTGCCGGTATGCTGAGTTCCTTGTAACCCACATCGATAAAGTCTTGCGAATAATCGAAGCGGCTTCGACGCTGCATTTTGTGCCGTACCCGCGAAAAAGCCCCATCACAACCAAAAACATGATCGAATGCGTACGCTTTCCAATTGGCTTTTTCGGAGGCGCCGGTGTAGATTTTGGCTTCCGGAAGATCGACATCCCATACCTTTTCGTCAAAACGGAATTCGGCGCCGCTTTCTTCGGCCAAATCGATCATCCTACGGTTCAATATACCCCGTGAAATCGACCATATCGCTTCTCCTTCCTTACCATACGGTTGCAGGAACAAGGGTTCATCCTGCACGTGGATAGCTCTTTGGTAAAGGGGTATCGCGATATCCTTAATGGCATCTTCGATACCTACGTTCCGAATCGCTTTCCAACCACGATCACTCATGGCAAGATTGATCGAACGTCCTGAAAACTCGACCGTTCTAATATCGGGCCGTCGGTCGAATATGGTCACTGCATGTCCTCTTCGCCTTAGATAAATAGCGAGTAAGGAACCGACCAATCCAGATCCTATGATCGCGATATTTTTCGGGCTTTGTTTCTTCATGGGGGTGGCAAGTGCTTGACTATGATAAATGTAGTCAAAAATACAGTGGGGACGAATCGGAGGGTAATGTAAGGTCTTTCAGCGAATTCCGACCAATATAACAGTTAAAACGAAATCGCGCGAGCATTCCGCCTAAGGCGTCCATATATATTAAAAAGTCCCTCCTGATTCGGAAGGACTTTTTTTGTTTGTTACAAAATTAAAGAATGTCGTCGACGATGCCGTAGGCAACCGATTCTTCGGCACCCATCCAATAATCACGATCGAAATCGCGCATGACCTTTTCAAAGTCCTGGCCACAATTATCGGCCAAAATCCGGGCCCCCAACTCTTTGGTCTTGATAATCTCTTTGGCCTGGATTTCGATATTCGAGGCTTGTCCTTGAGCCCCGCCACTCGGTTGGTGGATCATTACACGGGCATGGGGTTGGATAAAACGCCTCCCCTTCTCGCCTACCGATAACAAAATCGAACCCATAGAAGCGGCCAAACCTGAGCAAACCGTAGATACGGGACTTTTGATTTGTTTAATGGTATCATAAATGGCAAACCCCGAAGTGACATATCCCCCCGGACTATTGATGATTAACTGTATCTCTTTATTTGACAAAAGATCCAAGTAAAGCAAACGGTCTATGACATGTTTGGCCGAATCGTCGTCGACCATACCCCATAGAAACACCTTGCGTTCCTCCAATAATCTTTCATGAATCAACTCTTGAACTTTTCCTTTCTTCGAACTCATTGTTTCTAATCTGATTGAATTCCAAAATTAACCAATTAATCGCAGCTATGATAACCGAATCCACTCGCGCACGACCAGCTTTTCACAAATCTTCCTACAATTCTTACATACAAGTGGTCTTAGAAGAAATTCACATACAAAACCCCTTGTTTCACAACAAATTACAAATATCGATTAAACATAGCCGTTAAACTATGTTGAAGTAATTAATCGATTAAAACAACGCTAACAACGTGAAATTCTACACCGGCGGCGTATTGGGGGTACTTTTATAGCGCAATTGACCCCAAATCAATGCAAAACCGTAAAACTAAAACCTTGACCTATTAAAGATTGCTACTTTTTGAACCACAATTAATTTAATGGGATAAGGTCTTTAGGATTGTAATTTTTTGCACCTAGACATATGAAGACCACAACTTCAATTACCTGCTTGACAAAAGCTACCTTATGCGGTTTCCTTTTGTCAATTTTCTGTACTCAAACGATTCTTGCCCAAGCCAATTCCATTACTTCCGGGGTGACCTTTAATTGGGCCGACACCCAAACCAGCTATAGCGATCCGGCCACCTTGGAGTCGATAACGATCAACGGTGTGGATTACAATACTTTCGTTGTCCCATCGGCTTACGAAATGACACGTTTGGGGCCGGGTGGCCATGGCGCCAACAATATATGGGAAAACGGTACGCGTTTACTGAACAGCAGTAACGTACCTACCTGGGACGCTGAGGCACTGCTTGCCTATCAATCCTTAAACTTGAATTACTATTTCGAATCGGATAATACCGGTGATAACATTTGTGGTGATTTCAGCTCTGTTACCGGTTCCGATAGCCAGCTTCAAAAGATTTATTACAGTCCTGGTATCCCTTCAAATCCGGATGGGGTAATCGCAATAACGGAAAGAGGACGTAACAACTGTTACTATATTGCACTATATGGAACACTGCCTGGGGAAACTACCGAAGTCCTTTTAGGTCAGGCCTTCGTGGTAAATGGACCGAATGCAACGGGAATCCAGCCCCAAAGTCCCCCACCCGCAGGAACCGATTATTGGCTGAGTGGAAGAAACAACAACAATGGCCAAATTATTGGTATCGCACTTTTTGAGCTTTCGAGTATCGCTCCAATTGGGTCGACCATCACGTCCATTGAGTTTATGGGGGCCACTAATGATGTCGGTGATGGTAAATTCCTTTTAATGCAGACTTACGCGGTTGATGATATTTTCGATGTCGATTTCGAAACCACTTTCAATGGCGATGTCGGTGCGAATGACAATGTTCCCGACGGATCGAATTATGTAGTTGATACGAACCCCACTAACGGTACCCTTACTTTAAATAGTGATGGAACTTTTGAATATGTTCCCGACCCTGATTTCGTAGGGGAGGACACGTTTACTATCGAAGTTTGTTTGCCTGCCCCGAATACTGGAATTTGCGAAACCTCTACGGTCACCTTGAACGTGAAACCCGGAGTGAGCATCAATGATGCCATCGCGGACGAAGGCAACAATTTAACCTATACCATTTCCATATCCACGCCCCTGAGTCAAGATGTTGATTTCAACATTGGTTATACCGAAATTTCTGCAAGTAACGCGGATTATAGTGGTCCGACTACGGTAACCCTTCCGGCTAATGCCTCCTCGGTCAACTTCAATGTGGCTGCTTTGGATGACGCCTGGATTGAAGGAACCGAAACCCTAGAGGTCGTTTTGACCAACCCGGCTGACTTAGTGACTTTTACCGATGATACCGGTCTCGGAACCATCAATGATACGGATACCGCCTCTGTCGTTACGGAAGATTATATCTTTAGTGAGGCCGATGGCAATGTGCAACTTCGTGTACGTTTGGTCGGTGCTGGCGTTGATAGCGCCTTTACGGTTGATGTAACACTAGGTAACGACGGTTCGTTGAGCGATCCGGCCACCGCTGGAACGGATTACACGGCAACGACTACAACAACCTTGACATTCCCTGCGAATTCTCCGGACGGAACCGAATTATTTATCCCGGTTTCCATTGTTGACGACGGAATCATAGAACCTGCTGAACAATTCATCCAACAACTTGACAACCTAGTAGGAAATAATGGGGTTTCCTTAGGATCTCCTGAAGGAATCGTTACCATCACCGATAACGACGGGGGCGCCGGGAACGGCGTGTCCGTGGCGGACTTCACCGTCAACGAGGCGGCGGGCACCGCTACCTTCGACGTCAGCCTAAACGCAGACGTCCAGGGCGGGTTCTCCGTGGACTATGACATTACGGACGGATCGGCCGTCGCACCCGGCGATTACACCGCAACCGCTTCAGGGACCCTGAACTTCACGGGCACCAGCGGCGAGGTACAACAGGTCACCGTCACCATCATCGACGACAGCCTGATCGAAGGCACCGAGGACCTGGCCATCGCATTGTCCGGGCTTACCAGTGGACTGATCAACATCGTCGACGGTAACGCAACGGGGACCATCACCGATAACGACGGGGGCGCCGGGAACGGAGTCTCCGTGGCGGACTTCACCGTCAACGAGGCGGCGGGCACCGCTACCTTCGACGTCAGCCTAAACGCAGACGTCCAGGGCGGGTTCTCCGTGGACTATGACATTACGGACGGATCGGCCGTCGCACCCGGTGACTACACCGCAACCGCTTCAGGGACCCTGAACTTCACGGGCACCAGCGGCGAGGTACAACAGGTCACCGTCACCATCATCGACGACAGCCTGATCGAAGGCACCGAGGACCTGGCCATCGCATTGTCCGGGCTTACCAGTGGACTGATCAACATCGTCGACGGTAACGCAACGGGGACCATCACCGATAACGACAACATTGCAGGAGTAGGAATTGATTTCTTAAATGATGATGTTACGGTCAATGAAGCGGATGGTACCTTAACGTTTACCGTAGTTTTGACCGGAAGTGTACAAGGAGGGTTTACCCTTGATTACACGACCAATGACGGTACGGCCTTGGCAACCGAGGATTATACCGCAACAAGCAACACCATTACTTTTGCGGGTACCGATGGCGAAACCCATGACATTACCATTCCGATCATTGATGACACCTTGATTGAAACCCTCGAAAATTTCGTAGTCGATCTATCCAACCTATCGACAACCTTGATCAATATCAATGACGATCAAGCGACTGGAAACATCATCGATAACGACAACGATCCTTCTTTGGGCGTTCAGTTCGACCTGACCAGTATCGATGTCAATGAGGATGC